>CACZOA010000039.1 GCA_902782665.1 uncultured Bacteroidales bacterium | reverse complement strand
CTGACAGTTCTTGATTGTAGCATTTGTTGCAAAAATAGCAGATCCATTGCTTGAAGCCTTGTTGTTCTTTACTATACAATTGCTCAAAGTAGTGTTCGTTGACAAATAAGCTCCACCGCCGTTTGCCACATTTCCATTTTGGATTGTAAAGCCGTCTACAATGACCGCCATTGAATCCGCGAATCCATAGTTCTGGGTGATGACACGTCTTACGTTTTTTCCATCCAAAATCGTTGGGTTCTTCGCAGTGTCTCTTGCTGCCAGTGTTGTCTCCTTTCCTTCGAAACCTCCATACAGACTTACACCTTTTTCCAAACATATTGCAGATGCTCCAGAAACTGTATCTCCATAATATGTCCCGGCAGCAACCCAGATCTCATGTTTTTTACCATCACATGCTGCTACTTTTATGGCCTCACTGATATCTCCGAACGCTGACTTCCAACTTGTACCATCACCTTTCGAGCCTTTCATTACATAAATGACCTTACCTAAAGATGGTACTGTTGCTTTTTCATACTGAGATTCTATCGCTCCCATATCCACAGCTCCACCCTGCTTTCTGGATTTTCCCAACAAATCAATAGTATCTTCAACATTCTTTCCTCTGTTTACACAATAAGATTTATTGGAAAGTGAATAATCTCCTTTGTCGGGATTTGTAAATGCGGCAAACTCCTTTGAACCTGTAATATTACCTTCGCCTGCGGTGCCGCCTTCAATCATAGAATATGAGAAAGTGTTTGTTCCACTCAAACTTAAATAGTTTTGGAACGCCTTTGTGAACTTTGTACCGACAATGATCGAATTCGTCACAGAGACACTGTTAAATTCACATGCATACGATGCACCCGTCTCATTATCAGCAAAAGTGGTGTTCACCATCTTCGAATTGTGAATACGAAGTGGTGTAGAAGAGGCATTAACATTTTTATTGCCATATATCAATGAATTTAAAAGTGAAGATGAGCTAAGGATATTTACAATATTATGATTCTTCTCAACCACATTATTGTACACCTTACAACGGTTCATTGAAGACGAATTATACACATACACTATTTCGTAATCAGTTCCCTTATTACCATATACTTCAGAATCTTCAATCTTTGAATAATAATCAATATGTACAGCACTATTATATGTACTCACATTGTTTGAAATCGAACAGTTCTTGACAACACTATTGTTATAAGCATAGACTCCTCCATTACGTCCATAATTATTTGTGACTTCACAATTGATCACATTAGAATGATTGTACAAATATAATGGGGCCTCATTGTAATAATACACATTCTTATTGCCATCAATTTTTGAATTTGACACCTTAGAATATGAATCAACACATATACCTGAACTATAATAAGCTGTATTGTTTTTCACAACACAACTATCCATCTCTGAATTATACAAATAAATTGTTCGATATGCATTGTTCGAACTATTATTGCAAACAATGCTATTCTTAATCTTTGCATAAGACGCACAAATTGCTAATCCATATTTCGTAGCTGTGTTATTTTTTATAATACAGTTGTTTATCGTGGAATTCTTACGCAAATATGCTCCACCTCCATAATCAGCTGTTCCATTTTGAATTGTGAAACCATCCACCACAACCGCAGACGCATCAGCAAAATCTTTTTCCTGATTAACAACTCGGATTTTTCCGTTTCCATCCAAAACAGTAGGATTAGTCGCAGTATCTCTTGCTGCTAATGAGGTTTCATTACCGACGAAACCACCATAAAGATTTACTCCAGGTTTTAGGAAAACGACAGCTGAGGAATCACTTTTGTAGACTCCTTTTGCTACCCAAACATCAGCACCTTTCTTCGCAGCCGAATCTACAGCCTGCTGAATGTTTCCAACTGCCTTACTCCAGGAACTACCGTCTCCACTGGACCCTGACTTCACATAAATAACATCTTTCGCCGAAACTGATAGCGTGACAAAAGAAAATACTAAAAACACTAAGAGTGATTTCAGTTTAATGTTAATAGAGCTCATTTTTTTCACTTGTATATTTTTTCCTTAAAGTTTCCATCAAAAAGTGTGCCAAAAAATGTGATTTCATAAGGTTTTACACAACATATCAAAAAACATATTTTTTTCCAAAAATCGGACCTAACAATACGTGACTATGCGATTATATGAAAAAACACCATAGTAGAAATCCACACATTTGCATCAATTAATATGCAAAAATACAAGAAATTCTCCTATTTTTGTAAAAAATTATAATTATTAATGAACAATTTTCTAAAAAGCAAGCGATTTCTTTATATCGCAATTTTTATAGCAGTCATAATATTAGACCAAGTTTCAAAGATTTGGGTGAAAACTAACATGTCTTTGGGATCAAGTATTTGGATCACAGATTGGTTTCAAATCAATTTCCAGGAAAATAACGGAATGGCATTCAGCATCGAAATGGGCAACAAGATATTCTTGACTCTGTTCAGAATCATTGCCGTCGGCGGCCTACTATATATAATCAACAAACTCATCAAAGAGGGATATAAAACAGGGTTTATCGTATGTATGGTGCTGATTACAGCAGGAGCCCTCGGCAACATCATCGACTGTGTATTTTATGGAGTGCTATTCAGCGACAGCCACCGTCAAGTAGCTGAGTTCATGCCTGCTGCAGGTGGATATTCGACATGGCTTTATGGCAAGGTTGTGGATATGCTCTATTTCCCATTGTTCCGTATTCCAGAATGGATGCCTTTCTTCGGCGGCGAAATTTTCTTCCGTCCTGTGTTCAACATAGCCGACAGCGCCGTTTGCACTGGTGTGTTCAGTGTTCTTGTGTTTGAACATAAAGAGTTGTCGAGATTCATGGGAGAAGACGAAGACAAAAAGGGAAAAGATAAAGATTCTAACAATCCCGTCGAAACAGAATCTAATTCAATTAGTAATAGTGAAAAATGAAAAAGATTAATATTTTGGCGACTGTGCTCGCACTATTTGCAATATGCATTTTCTCTTCCTGCAAAGAGAAAGCTCCTATAGACAAAAAGAAAATGACACAAATGGTAGCGGAATACTACATACTTGATGCAGTGTCAAAACATGAATTGAGAGAGGTTAAGAGTCTCGACATGAATCTCGTATATGTTGACTTTCTTAACAAGCACGAGGTCACAGCCGCTGAATTCGACTCTGCCGTCTCTTATTATGCAAGACGCCCTCTTGAATTCAAAGAAATCTACGAGGATGCGATCAAAATAGTCAACAAAAAATTGAAAACCATTAATCAACAACTGGACGAAAACTAATAGAGACGTGGCGTGCCACGTCTCTATTTCTTTGAACTTATTCCGTTTTTACCGGCAAATATGCTCTGCTAATTGTCGCTGAATTCCGATCACATCAATACCTTTCTTAAATTCATATGAAAAAGGCATAGACATACCTGCGACATACAGTTTCATCTCACAATCATCATCGAACGTTCCAGCCGTCTCCACAGAAAATTGGCGGATCGACTTATAAGGAACTGAATGAAATTCCTTTTTCTTCCCTGTGATTCCCTGAATATCAAGGATAATTAGACGGTGCGACGTGAACAACCAAATATCACGAATAACCTTATATCCTTTCTCTACAGTTTCTCCATTAAACAAGACTCCGTCAAAATGTTTTTCAATTTCTTGCTGCGACACTTCTGAGGAATTGCCGAGCACCATATCCAATAATCCCATATTATTAAGTTTTAATATTTATTTTTTCTTTCCAAAGCTAAAAAATGGTTTCAGCAACGGTTGTTTATCTGTCGGCTTTACCTCTCCAAGCCCAAAACGATAACTAGATGCCCACGAAAAACCAAGTAGTTTGGACGCTTTTATCAATTTGTCTTTATGTTCCTCGGGCAATTTGGAATAAGTAGCCACAATAATTTTTGTATTTCTGATGGGATGCTCATAAAGTTCCGCAAAACTCTTGGCCCCACAACTGCTGACAATAGAAAAGACATTCTCCGTCACGAACTTACGTTCCTCCAGTGTCATCTCCTTCAAAAATTCAGAGAAAGTGTGGTCTGCCACATCCCTTACCCATACATTGTCAACTTCTGAAACCAAATTAGCTCGACACACTTCCCAAAACAACGGATTATGTTGTTTTATTCCATAACCCATGCTCTTGACAGCAACATAATCCTTCACATGTTCCAAAAGCATACCGACTATTGAAGATGACGGAACAAATGTATGTATTTTCTCCTTTGTCGCCAAATAACGAGGAGTCTCCTGAATTTTGTCAAGGAAGCCAGGTCCATCAAAATTATAAACGGCAATCACATCATCAACATGTTCTTCTTTCATCTTGATATACGCATACAAAGCCTCATTTCCTCCTTTTGAATGGCCTACTATATAGTATTTTCTTCCTATTTCAGATTCGTTGATATACCTTACAGCCTCTGCCTGACCCGGTATTTCTCTTAGATAAGAAAGCATACAATCCTCTTTCCAACCAACTATAGACGAATCTGTGCCACGGTAAGCCACAATACGTATACCATCAGACAACTCAAATGTTACAGCAGCAAACTGTATCACTCTCTCTTCATCGAAGATATTCCTGAAATCGACAATACGTATATTAGCAAACCTCTCTGTCGTAACCGCCTTACATAATACAAACGGTGCTGTCTTTCTAGGAACAATATCATTCTCAATATCAATAACTCTATCTATCTCGCCGAAAATCTGAACATTATCTTCATGCAACTTTACATACTCCGCTAATGTATAGCCACGAACATCTGTAACAACCTGATAGAACCGTTCAAACTCATAATAAGAAATCAACGATAAGATAAGGGCATCCACTTCATTAAACGGATCCCTTTCAAACGGCAAATCTCCACGCCACTCAAGATAGTCGAGCATGTTCATATTCTCACCAACTTTTGATATTTATCACAAAATTACTCGTTTTACACAGTTTATACAAATAGATATCTATAGTTATTCAGCATTTTTAATTATTGCTGTCCGATATAAATTCATTTGGTAGGCGATCCGATTGTCACAAAAAAAGTGTCACTTCAAATGACGAAGTGACACCTACATTTTAATAATTATCAAGATAAAACTAGCTAAATCACTGATTGATTACCAGTTCTTGGTACTAACTTCCCAACCACCAGCTCTGTTGAATTTACCGCCGCCTTCCATAAACTCTTTCTGCCACTTTGTCTCTCCGCACAAGTGCCATCTGATCCAAGCGACACAGCAGTTTGAACCGCCCCATGGTCCGTAACCGTGACCTTCATTACCCTTGATACCAAGCCACATTGGAGCCTTGTTGGCTGAATTACCGTAATCACCTACTGCATTATCGTAAGCCATATCAGTATGACCTGTGATGTAACCAACAGGGATTGTCAAATTGGTTGCACCGTCGTGAGAGAAGCTACCGCTATTAAGAAGCATCAACACCGCCACACGACTATCTTTGTTCGCGCAATCCTCTGCCATCACTCCTCCCTGAGAGTGTCCACAGATAGCCACACGCTCCATATTTAGTTTTCCATAGAATCTTGCACTTGGATCATTGTTCATCTGCTCCAGCCAGTCGAAAGCTTTCTTAGCATCATTGCCATCCCAAGTAGAAGGCTGAGAGTATACCACAAATCCCATAGAAGCCAAACGCTTTGGAATAGTAGGCTGAGAATTTGGAGTCTCACCACCACCAGGACAGAAAATGGCAACAGGATGAAGCACATTAGGATCGTTAGACAACTCTTTTGGATATGCGACAACACCATTACCGCTTGGTCCTACATTCTCGTCCCAATTAAATGCAAGAGGACCATTATCATCAACATTGTCACCATACAAAAAGAAAGATTTTTCCTTTACAGGTGGTTGCTCCTGCAACGCAGGTTTAATTAAAGAGATGCTGTCGATATCACTTATAGCATACTCCACATAACTACCGTCTTTTTTACAGACGTAAATCGTGTTCTGGGCAAAAACAGTCGACGACGTGACTATAGATGCCGCAATTGTAATGTTTTTTAGTAAAGTTTTCATGTCATTTGTGTGTTTTAAGTTTAGAAGCAAATATAAAAAATTTCAAAGATCAAAGCAAATCTATAAATATATAAGTGACGACGGTATCACTACCATCGCCACTATCATTGTTTTGATTATTCTTTGATTAGTTTTACTGAATTTGAGCCGTTTGATACGACGTAGATACCAGATGCAAGATCAGATACAACAACATCAGCGGCGTCAGACTCAGCGACGAATGCCTTAACAACTACACCATTCATTGATGTGATTGTCACAATATCACCGTCTGTCAAACCACTTACTTTAACCACATCCTTAGCTGGATTTGGCTCTATCATAAGTGAATTTGAAACTGCGTCAATAATCTCATCATCTGCAGGATCATTGTAGTACATGCTCCATGAATCGAACTTCAATTCACCACTGAATGTGAAGAACAAATCTGTTGCAGTAGGGATATCAGAAGTCAATTTACACTCAAACTCCTCAAATGAAGAGTTAGACTCTACATTCAAATATCCGATTACAGGACCACCAGCTGAACCTGTTGAGATTCTGATAGCACCACCACATGGAGCAGAAACACGAGCTTTGAATCTGTTAACTCCCTGAGCCTTAACTCCACATAGTCCGATCCAAGAACCATTCTTACCACTTACTGCCATATTTGTAGACTTTCCTACATAGTTTGACTCAATTCCATTCTGCCATGCAAAACACTCAGCCTGGATTGTCTTAGTACCGTCTACTGGCTCAACCTGACTAACACCCTTAGTAGTACCTGCGTCTACACCCATAATCTTTCCTGCTGACTCATCCACATTTGCATAGTCGACGTGTGAACAACGATATCCACCCTCAACACCAATCTGATTCTGGATCCACTGGCTGTGGTATGTGATGTACCATTTATTCTTAAACTTAAAGAAAGAATGGTGGTTGTTACCATTTGAGCCTAACCACTTAGATGGATTATCGAACACCTTGCGGTCGTACTTGAATCCAGTCATTGGATTAGTTGAAATCATAGTAGAGATAACAGCATTGCTGATACCGATATTGTTTCCTCCTGTGTTCCAGTTAGTACAATATGAGTAAACATAGTTATTACCAATCTTATTGATACCGGCATCCTCAAATAGATAAGGAGGGTTCAAAGTAGTAGGAGTACCATCGATGCTGATGAAGTCCTTTCCTAGTTTAGCGATACGAGCTGTTCCAGGATCTGCATTCTTACCATTAGGCACACCACCACCGAAATAGATATAACCAGTACCGTCGTCATCTACAAGGACAGCAGGGTCGAACAACCATTCCACATTACCACAATTTGGAGTTTGACGAGTGATTAATCCCTGACCATTCTTAACATCTTCCCATGGTCCGTAAGGAGTATCGGAAGCCACCACGTAAATACCATTACCATTGTTAGCGAAATATAGGAAGAAGCGATCCTTACCATTTATTTTAGCATGGCAAGCAGTAGGAGCCCATGAGTTAACAGCCTTGGAGATACCACCATTTCCGGCCACCTTCATTGGTCCGTGGTCTGTCCAGTTAACAAGGTCAGCAGAAGACACACAAACGATCTCAGTGATTGTACCGTATCCGTTAGTAGTGATATTTCCATTCTTATACTCATAGATATCATGTGTCATATAGATGTACACAGAGTCACCGTAAACCATTGCACATGGGTCAGCACCATAACGCTGAGTCATGATTGGGTTATGGTTAGTAGTAGGCTTAACCTTTGGATTGACGTTGCTTAGACTGATAGTTGAGAAGACAGAAGCCAATTCTGCATTGTCACGGTCACCAATCACACAACCGTTTGCATCGTATGGTTCAGCACCAGTCGACTCATATTTTTCAAACTTCATGTTATCAATATCAACCCAGTCGCTTGTAATCTTTAGCTGAAGAGTGTGCTTACCAGCTGAGATCTCCTTTGTACGAGCGATAACAGTAGAGAATTTTGAGAAGTCTCCTGTGTTAGGAGCGGCGATCTCACCAGTAATCTCCTTACCATCGATCAACAATTGGAATGAAGCAGACGCATTATCTGTTGCTGCAGAAACAGTGACTGTATATCTTGATGTCTCTTTCACATCTACAGTATAGTTCATCCATTCACCGCTCTGGTTGTAACCGATAACGAATCCTGATCCACCCTTGTAGATGTCGATTCCATCATTACGGAATGCCTCTCCACGGTTTTCCTCATCCTTATCGTTGTATGCGACACCCTGTCCACCAAAATCATACTCCTCTGCCTCAATAGTACCAGGGATAGTCGCAGGAGATCCATTGTATGGACCCGCCTCTTCATTGACAGGAGGAACAGTTGATCCACCACCACTACTACTTCCGCCATTACCAACTTCTCCACAGTTCAATGAGAATCGGCTGATAAACTTCCAGATTTCACGTACAGAATGGTACTTGTCGTTTGAAGGCCAGTGTCCTTTTCCATAGACCTTGTTCAAACAAACCTCAACACCACACTTACCATTCTTCCATAGATAGCGAGTAGCAGCACCGTCGATCACAGACTCAACAGGAGTTCCGTCACACTGATTTGCTTTTGCCCAAGCCTCAGCCTGTGCGTAAGCACCTTGCTGCTCCTGATACATTCCGTTGAAATTACCCTTCCAAGGTTCATAGTGAACCACATCATCCTTATCACCATTAGTATGGATGATTGGCATTGGACGTGAAGGTTTTGCAGTAAGATCTCCAATAGGATAACCTGACACTGGAGCACAAGCTGCAATCTGGTCTGCCATGCAGTTAGCCACAGAATATGTAAGCATACCTCCCATAGAGAAACCAGACATATATACACGGTCCAAATCGATCTTATATTTAGAACTCATCTCCTTGATGATAGCCTTGATAAAAGCGATATCCGCACCACTAGCAGACAAATCCCAAGTAGAGCCATCCGACTGAGGATAAACCACAAGGAATTTCGCAGTGTCAGCTACCTGATCCCAACGAGAATTCTCCTTCTGATAAGCGATGTCCTGACCCATACCGTGAGCAGAAATCACCATCGGTCTATTCTCTCCCATTCCACTTGGTGCATACACATCAATAGTACGGTTTTTTCCGTTCACACTGATAGTGCTTTTAACACCAGGAAGTGATTGAGCAACAGCCGATACCGAAAGCATTGCGCCAATAGCAGACACAACAACTGATTTGTAAAGTGTTCTCATGATATTTGTGTATTTTTATTGTTTTATTTTACATATTTGATTGATTTTCCGTTTGCAGAGACGAGGATATAAATTCCAGACTCAGCAAATTTTGCATCAAAGTCAGCTTTTGTGCTGATAGTGACATTGCCAAGAATCTTACCATTAGCGTCACACACACTGTACTCGCCAGAAGGGATCTCAGCAACTGCATCATCTATTTTTGAAGGATCTGAGCTTTTAACTTTGATCCAATCTATATTCACCCATGAAGATTCGATCGAAACAAGCATATCATGCTTGCCAGCCGAAAGTTTGACAATCTTATCAGACGCCAACTCCTTATAAGTTGTCCAAGCTCCAGTATCTTCAGTATCAAACACAACCTTTGTCGACTCATCTTCGTCAAACATTACAGAGAATGTAGACTCGCCTCCTTCATCTGAAACATTTGCCGACAAAATATATTCACCATCTTTCTCAACCTCAACCGTGTATTTCAACCACTCGCCTGCCTCACAGTAACCCACTGCATAACCACCGTCGCAAACATACACGTCTACATTGGAATCTGATCTGTAAGTGGCATCACCTTTATTCTCATCCTTCGCATCATAGAATGAAATACCAGATGCTCCCTCATTGAAATTCTCTGCCTCAATGATTCCAGGAATCTTAGCTGCAACGCCACCAAAAGGAGCCGCCTTTTTCACAACCTCGATTGTGATAGGAGCAGACTCACCAGACTCTCCATTAGCATCGTAAGCGATAGCGTTGATTGTGTGCTTTCCTAGAGATGCATCAGCTCCATAATAGAATGAGAACGGAGCCACCCACTTGTCTTTAACCTGCTCTGAGCCCTCGAAGAATTTGATATTCTTGATTTCAGACTCACTCTTATAAGTAGGTGTGATCAACACGCTGTCACCCTCTTCAATTACAAGTTTTTCAGCTGCGATATCCAAGCTTATCTTACCACTACCCTCACCCACGTATGTCACACAACTCTTAGCAGGAAGAGTGACAGAGAATGAAGAACTCTTGTTGATAGCATCAAGTTGCTTCATGTTTCTCGTTTCATCAGTGATCCATACATTCCACTGCTGAACCTTTGTGCCTGGAACCGAAATATTGATTGTCTTAGCCTCTGTACTCATGTTGACAGCGACAATCACAACATCATCACCATTCTTGTAGGCAGATGTATACACATTATATGTTGGATTGACAGTACAATCTACACGATAATATCCAGGGCGGATGAATCTTGCAAACTGACCGAAAAGCCAACCACGCTTTGTGATCTGACCATCCTTAGCGTTATCATTATTAGTATCTCCGTTGTTGATCAACGAATAGTTTCTCTTCAAATACCACCATACATACGCACTCATATTAGAAAGAGCCATACCGCGATGGATTGAGTAAGCCACCTCCAAAGCCTCAGGCCAAACATTGGCACGGCAAGGAGATCCGGTTGTAGCATTGGAAGACGTGTAATATTCCGTCATCCACAACTCCTTGTCAGGATCAGCTGCAATCTTCTGATCGCCAAGAGAGTATTTGAAAAAGTTGTCACTAGTGGAAGCTCCACTTGCATAGAAGTGAGTTCCCAATATATCTATATTCTTAAGAGCATTAGCATCATTAAGAATCTTGTCGTACATTCCTTTGCTATATGCGAAACTCTCAGCAGTGATTACCTTTGTGCCATTAACACGAAGTTTACCAGCATAATTCTTCGCATATTCATATACCTGATCTGTGCTCCACCATGTCCAGTCATGTCCGTAATCAGGCTCGTTAGCATAACTCATGGCGTAAAGGCTTACACCATTCTCATACATATAATTGTTGAACTTAACCAAATGGTTAGTATATCTTTCAAAAGCACTTGTGTTGATCTGCTTCTCATTAGCACGATACTGACAAGAGTTATTGTTACAAAAAGCAGTTGTCTTAGTACACATGTCTGCAGAAGGAGTGTTCCAAGGAGTAGCAAATAGCTTAACTCCCATTTTCTGAACCTTCTTACATGTAGTAAGTTCCCTGCTCCAATTGTTCTCACTTTCCGCAACCCAAATACGCATTACTGAAAGTCCAAGCTTGTTCTCACCGACACCGAAAAGTTTGTCTATGTCATTGTCAGTAAGATCATAGCCCTGCCAACAAGGATGGTTGATACCTCCAAATCCCTGTATTTTCTGCTTGACACTTGACAGGCTCACAGTGCAATCCTGTGCGGCAGATGATGCGACGCCCATCAATGCAAGTGTTGATAAAGTTAGTTTGTAAAGTAAATGTGTTTTCATGATAACTACCTTTTGTTTGTTCACATAAAAATTAGTCTAATTGAATTGCAATCGCCACTTATCACTCTGTTTGCGTTTGCAATCATAGCAAATATATTGGTAGTTCCAACGAAATAGATTCTCAATTAACGGTAATTTCTTATCATTTATTAATTTTGGTATAAATCACCACCTTCGATGTTACATATAAATACACGGTAGAATGGAGGATTTAAAAAAAAAATGAATGCAAAATGTCAAATTAAGAAATCATAATTCAACACTTTGCATTCAATGTTTCGTATCACAGATTTCAACAAACTCTACTAAGGACAGACTTTCCGTCGAAGAAAAGAGTGATATTTTTCACTGCATATCTGCCCATCGCAATTCGGGCTTCCACCGTCGCCGTACCGATATGAGGCACGACAACAACATTATCTCTTTCCAACAATCCTTCATGAATCTGGGGCTCTTTCTCAAAGACATCCAGCCCGGCACCACCTATCTTACCACTATCCAAAGATGCCACCAATGCTGATTCATCCACAACCGGTCCGCGGGCAGTATTCACGATGAAAACGCCATTTTTCATCTTAGACATAGCCTCAGCATCAATCAAATGATATGTGGATTCATCCAATGGAGTATGCAAAGAGATATAATCGGATTGAGACAAAAGAGTGTCCAGAGAAACATATTCAGCCGAGTATCTCTTCTCGATTTGTTCAGGAAGACGGTGCCTATTATAATATAGTATTTTCATTCCAGACACGACAGCCCTTTTCGCCACAGCCTGGCCGATGCGTCCCATACCTACGATTCCAAGCACCTTATTATACAGACCTGTTCCCAAATTCTCCATCACCCCCCAACGGATGTCATCACCATAATGAAGTTTACGGTTACATTCCGTAATCCTACGGGAAAGTGCAGACATGAGTGCGAATGCCAATTCCGCAGTTGGCTCGACCACTGGATCTGGAGTATTAGTAACAACAATCCCCTTTGATTGAGCATAATCTATGTCGACGTTGTTGAACCCGACACCAAAATTAGAGATGATCTTCAGTCTAGAGCCCCCAGCGTCGATGATATCCTTATCTATAGGGAAATTAAACATAGATAGTAATCCGTCACATTCCGGCAAACGCTCTACTATCTCCTCCTTTGTGAAAGAAGCAGATGTCGGCAAAATGAACTCATAATTATCAGGAGCCTCAGCAAAGCTCTCTTCCAATAATTTATATGTAACTAAAATTCTTTTTTTCATAGATCTCACAATATTAACACATTTATCACGTCCACAGACTAGTTATAAACATCGGACTTGCATCGTCTGCTTTCTTGAAACCACATGATTCGTAAAAATCAAGTTCCTCATTATATGCGACGAGAACAATACGCAAGTAATCCTTATAATGATTCTTCATCATCTCAACCAACTGTCGGCCGATTCCTTGATGATGATACGTTGGTCTGACAAGCAGATAATGGACGTAAGCAGTCATGACACCGTCGTCCATCGCACATATCAGCCCGACAAGTTGGTCACCATCCCATGCTGTATAGACTGTTTCAAAATTCCGCATTGCCACCACCAATTTTTCTGGATAATGGCCAGACGACCATTCTACAGAAAGGAACAAAGATTCCAGATCTTCCTTTCCAAACTCATGTATGTCTTTATATATTACTCCCATATCATAAAGGAATTTCTGTGCCACAAAAACAGATTCTTACAATTTTTGTCACAAAAATAACAAAAATGAGCACATACTTAAATATGACAGCGATCGTTATGTAATCAGACCCATCTGAATACGACATTTATTCTATCAAAGCAAAACAACTTATAATATTTGATTATTTTGGTTATTTTTGCAACAGTTCTTAAGTTTACTAACATCATATCAAATAATATAAAGACCCATCATGATCGAACAGATGCTTGAATATAATAAGCGATTCGTAGAGACGAAAGCTTATGAACAGTTTAAGACCAGCAAATATCCCGACAAGAAGATTGCTATTGTAACATGTATGGACACTCGTCTGGTGGAACTTCTTCCTGCCGCGCTTGGAATCAAGAACGGAGACGTGAAGATCATAAAAAATGCAGGAGGCACCATCACTAATCCATTTGATTCTACCGTCCGATCTCTTCTTGTAGCAATCTACGAACTTGGAGTGAATGAAATAATGATTATCGGCCACACCGGATGTGGAGTGCAAGGCATGGACAGCCAGGAAATGCAGCACTTGATGCGTGAAAGAGGTATCGACGACGAACATATCAACCTGATGAAACACTGCGGCATCGACCTTGATTCATGGCTACATGGTTTTGATGACACAGAAGCCGCCGTACTGGAAACAGTTGACCTTGTGAAAAATCACCCGCTTGTGCCGAAAGACATCATTGTCCGCGGTTATATTATGGATAGTGAAACCGGAAAATTAAATACGATATAAAAAAAGACGGGAGAAATCCCGTTTTTTTATTATATGAATAATGAGATCTTCGATTATAGATCTCCAAATTTCTTCATCAACCAATACATCAACGCCAAATTAAGAGAAATGACACCCAATCCGCAAACAGCCATCACAATATTCTCCACAACACTATATATACCCAACAGATAGTGAATTCCATAGGCGAAATATGGCAAAAGCAAAACAGAACTAATCATTCCTGGGAAATACGAACGAAATACAATGCTCGATAATATATGCTGTATCACAGTGTGTATAGCGAATCCCCAAAACAAAGCATACATTGGCATTGGATCAGCATAAACAGCCATAATCACAGAAATAACCAAAAACAGAAGTTGCTCGAAAATCACAATAGTATATTTAACCTGGTTGAGTTCCTTTACCGCAGAAAAGAGAGAGGTAAATTTCGGACATTTAGAAACCAAATCATCATAATGCTTTTCTTCCCACTTTCTTCGCGTCAGCAATTCTTCAAAATCATGAATCAAATAAACAATAGGTAAAGATATATAATAAAAAATTAGAGTATCCATAAGTTTATTAGAGTATTCATAAATTATAAAAGTCATAAAAGCATAGCAAAAATACTCAAAATTTTATTTTCCAAGTATAAAGGTAACAAATAATCACCATTTATTAGTAACAAAAAGAAACCTAACACGTATATTTTTCACATATATGCACCCATTTTGTATATTTTTGAATCAAAATACCATAGCAAATATAACAAAATGTCAAATATCAAGACAAAACAATAGAAATATGACATTTTACATAAATGTAATAATATACAAAACACATAACACTATATTTCAGTAAGTTAAATTAAAAACTTAATAAAATATGCAATAAACACAAATTAATATACAAATTACATAATATTATATTTCAGCAACTTACATAATATTAACGCATATTATACAAAAAGCTCAAAAAGTAATATTCAAAAAAAATTAAGCATTTTGTCAAAAAAAATCACATTTTCTTTTGCAGAATGAAATTTTGTTGTAATTTTGCAAGTGTAAAGAAAGAAACAAAGTAATAACAACTAAAATTTACGACTATGGTACTTTCAATTTTGGCAATCGCAGTAATAGCAAAGATTTGGGTCGTTAAAGATTCACTTCACGCTTAAAACCGTTTTGACGGACTGAACAAATTAGTTTATTAACAATTAAAACTTACAGCTATGGTTACATTTATGATCGCATGTTTGGCAGTCGCTTTCGCAGCAAAAGTTTGGGTAGTTGAGAAATCTCTTCACTCTTAACAAAATCTGACAAAACAAAAAACAAGAGTTTACTAACAATTAAAAAAATACAACTATGGGAATAACATTAGCGCTACTTTGTGTAGCATCAGCAGTAAAAATCGCATTTTCAGTAAACGATTGTAAAAAACTAAACAAAAATAATAATCATAATCAGCCTAACCGCATCTAATCATGGGACGACAAGAAAAATCTGACAGACCATAATCCTGATTCATACGAGATATCGAACGAATCAGGATTTTTTATTTATCGACACCACACACAACAGAAATTAGCTACATAATAATGTAAACCGTAAGCAGATCAATATATACTAATCAAATCCTATAATATGAACCCAAAACTTCCATCACAACTAGCTAAAACACAACAAAATACATAAACTATGTTATACAACAACAATTTACAAACTCGTTTTTTTTAATTTAAGAATACGTAAATAACCACTTAATATTATATTTGCGAAACCATTTGAAAAACACAAGAATTATGACAGAGAAAGTTAGATACTCCGACGAAGAATTGGAGGAATTCAAGCAAATAATCCTTGAGCGACTTGAAAAGTCGAGAAAGATATATGAGGAGTTGAAAGCAAGTGTAACAAACGCTGATGGCAACGACTTAAGCAACACTGCCCCAACATTCAAAGTGCTTGAAGAAGGTGCCACTACATTGAGCAAAGAGCTCAACGGACTGCTTGCCCAAAAAGAGATGGTATACATCAAATGTCTTGAGGCCGCACTGGTAAGAATCGAGAACAAAACCTACGGCATCTGCAGAAAGACAGGCAAACTGATTCCGAAAGAACGTTTGAGAATCGTGCCCCACGCTACACTTACCGTGGAGGCCAAAATGGAAGAAAACAAATAACATAAACCTATACGAGACATCAAAAGCGGAGTTTTTTCTCCGCTTTTTTTTATTTTTTTACAATTCGCCAAATTTTTCAAGCTATTGATTGCAAACGACAACCAATTTTTGACTAAATTAGCACAATTAATCAAAATGAAGAATACAATGACAAGATATATATTTACAATTTTGCTCGCCGCCATAGGATACGTTTCGGCGTTTGCGGCGACAATATCCCAGATGACATTAGATGCCATGGGAATCAAAGACAGTTTGATTCTCAAATCTTTAGTTATGGATTCTGTCATTCCTTACGACTCAACCCACGCCATCGTCGCAATCCCAGTCAAAGTGGATTCAGCACGCAATGTGTATGATCTCTATGTGGCAAAAGTCAAATGTGCCGACGGAAGTGTCGTCTGCTACGTGAAAGACGACAGCAAGATTGATGTCGGCAGAAAAAGAAAATACACTTCACGCCGCTTCGACTTCGCTAAGTTCAAACTCAACGATAATGTGATGGCTTTCGGTATTCGTATGACAGACAGTATCGGCTCTGACGTCTATATTTCCAAAAACGAATACATGACTCTTTATGCTCCTGACAAGAACAAACTGTTAAAGGTGCTCGACAATCTCTTGATTTCTAGCGTCAACGACCAGTGGAACCTGCAGAACTGCGAAGGCGACCACTTCACTGAAAACAAAATCGTTGTTATGAGCCGAAAGAAAAAAAAGGGCAACACCTATCGCGACCTGATCATCAAAAACCGTGTGGTATCGGTGAAAAACTTCATCAACCACGCCGGCGCCGACTCAACGAAAGCTGATTCTACCGCCCTCAAAGATGCACCGTCTACAGGTCAAGAGGCTAAAATCGTCTCTAAAGCCGTAGTGAAATACAAAGATGGAGACGTGGTGACTCAGGGCAGCATGAACAACCTCTACATGCACGACAAAATGAACAATATAGACAGTGTCAACGTTGATTCAATCGCAAAAAAACTTGAAACAGAGAAATTGAACAAAAATAGTCTCTCTGGAGAAGAGCTCGACGATTATCTTCTTGAACATGTGGAGGAAGATGAGGATTGCGTTGAGACTACAACTATCGAATGGATGCATGAGTATTATGTATTCAAAAACGGAAACTATGTATTAACCGCTGAATAATCAAAAACGTGGCTACAATAGGAGAAAAAAAAGGAAAAAGCAAAGGTAAATCGCTTGGATTCGAAATCCCGGAAAATGATACAGAAGAGATGGTCGACGTCGTGTTTTTCAACGACGATGTCACCACTGTGGAATTTGTGATCAAAGTGTTAATGACTGTTTTCTTCTTGCCGAAAGAGAAAGCTGTGAAATTAACATTCAAAGTTGACGAGGAGGGCTCTGCTGTGGCTGGCACCTACACCATCGACATTGCAAAATCCAAAAAAGCACTTGCCGACAGAATGGCAAGAGCTGAGAATTTTCCATTGAGGATTGAACTATATTCACACAATTGATATAATAATTTATTAGGAGCAGCAAAATGCTAAATGTACGATTCGTAACTGAAATGCTTTGTAGAGCACTATGCTTTGCACAAGAGTTCGCAACCCGTCACCGTCATCAATTTCTTATGCCTGAGCATGTGATGCTTGCACTCACTCGCCAAGTGCCATTCTATCTGACATACGGCAAATACGGAGAGCAGAAGATGCGCGAATATCTTGACAAATACGCAGAAGTGGTTCCAGACTTCATTGACTATGCAGGACCTATTCCGTCTTATAATCTTGAACACGCTCTTGAATACGCAAAAGCATTGGTGTATGAGCTTGAACAGAAAAACAACATCAGCGAAAGTGCGTTCAAACTGAATTTGAAGAACTACGCTAATGATGAAAAATATAAAAAATACGAGCAGACTAGTCTTGAAGACAACGAGGCTACCCTACTCGTTGTCGGTGTGCCCCACATGGTGATCGGTCTTATCGAGGCTGGTTGCAAACTGCCGCCAGAGCTGGGAGAAAAATCGTCGCTCAACGTCCACAAGCGTATGGCTATTTTCTTCTTCTTGGATAAGTACTACAAATCAACTTACCAGGACGCATGCGAATTGTCGGAATTCTCATATCAGGATTTCCTTGAAGACGACGAGACTTTCGACGCTCCATGTCCATGGAAGACAGAGGATGAGTCTGAAATCATCCCTGAAAACATTCAAAATGATTTGGAACGCAGTCTGTGCAACTCGTTTGAGAAATACCGTACAGAGGATGACTACGAGACAAAAAGCATCGCTAACACCGAGAGCAAAATCTACGAGATATCTCCTGACAACATAGAGAGTTTCATGAAAAATGGCAAAATCATCATTGATGCCATTGAAGATATAAAGACAAAGCGCGGCAACAACTCGGCTCCTGAATCTGAGTATATCACCTGCCTGAACACTTTGGTAGAGAAAAACAAATTCAATCTAATCGGACGTGAGGATGAGATGAACCGTGCGATGCAGATTCTTTGCCGTAAGAACAGGAACAATGTGATTTTCGTAGGTGAGAGCGGAGTCGGAAAGACCGCTATCATACATGGTCTTGTGACAGCCATCAACCATGGCGACGTGCCTGAACGTCTGAAAGACACTATGGTATATGAGCTGAACATCCCGTCGCTGATTGCAGGAAGCACAATGTATGGTGAGGTGGAGGGCAAAATGAAAGAGGTCCTTTCTATGCTTACCGACGACAAACGCAAGATCATCTGCGTCGACAATATTCACACTATGACTCCTGCCGAATCAGACAAGAGCATGGGCAACATGGTGTCGATTCTTTTGCAACACGTCGACAACTACAATATCCATATCATCGGAACATCTTCCGCACAAGAATTGGAAAAAGCTTCCGTCGGCAACCGTCAATTCCATTCTCACTTTGAGACAATCGAAGTGAATGAGCCTAACGATGAGGAAAACAGAAAAATCATCGAAGGAAGACTCGACGATTACGAAGAGTTTCATAATATTGAATACACCGACGAGGCTATCAAATACGCCATCTTCGGTGCGAAGAAATATATCACAAACAGATTCATGCCAGAAAAGGCTCTGTCTCTTATCGACGACGCGGGAGCATGGAGAGAACTTCATCCATCGGAAGATGGCAAACAGATAGTTGACAAGCCAGAGGTGGCTGCAATGTTGGCTAAGATCTGCAAGATCGACTCTCTTGCCGACGACGATGATGACACTGCCAAACTCATGAACTTAAGTGACCGAATCAAAGATAAAATCTATGGTCAGGACAAGGCCATTGAACTTTTATCGGAGGCTGTACTTACCGCATCCGCAGGACTTGCTGACGACACAAAACCAATGGCGAACCTGCTGTTTGTCGGCCCGACAGGTGTCGGAAAGACAGAGGTGGCTAAAGTCTTGGCTAAAGAGCTCAACATCCCGCTGGTCCGCTTCGACATGAGTGAGTATTCAGAAGAGTACAAGACATCAAACCTTATCGGATCTTCACGTGGATATGTCGGTTCGGAAGACGGAGGTTTGCTCACAAACGCTATCCGCAAGACTCCTCACTGCGTTCTGCTGATAGATGAGATTGAGAAAGCACATCCAAAAGTGTTCAATATCTTCTTGCAGGTGATGGACTACGCCACACTGACTGACAGCCGTGGACAAAAAGCCGATTTTCGCCACGTCATCCTGATCATGACTTCAAACGCAGGTGTGGAAAATGCCAAGCAATCGACTGTCGGATTCGTGGAGAATCTGAATGAAGGAGACGCAATCATGAAAGGTGTGAACAAAGCATTCAAACCTGAATTCTTGAACCGTCTTACAGCCATCAACCTCTTCAACGGAATGACAAGAGAAATGGCAAGTCTGATCCTTGACAAGAAGGTCAAAGAGTTGACTGACAAATTGAAGGCAAAAGAAGTCAACCTTTCATTGTCCGACTCCGCAAGGGAAGTCCTTCTCAACAAGGGATTCTCTGTCAAGTTTGGCGGACGTGAGATAGACCGTGTCATCACTGCAGAGTTGAAGCCACTGTTGACTCGAGAACTGCTGTTCGGCTGCTTGAAAAAAGGTGGAGACGCGGTAATCACCGTCGATGCAGAGAAGAAACTTGTAATTGAGAAGAAATGAATTCAGAAATTGAGCAGGAATATTGGGTCTATCAAATAAAAGGCACTCCTTACCAGGTGATTCAACTGCCCGAAAACGCCACAGATTTCCCCCATCCGTTTCTCATTCCAGATGAGAACAGAAGTCCCGACGGACTTTATGCAATAGGAGGAAACCTGAATCCAGGATTCGTGTTGAGTGCATATAGCCAAGGAGCACTGCCGTGGACCGCCGTCAAAAACCTGAAATATGGAATCGACTGGTATTGCCCACTCGACCGATTCGTGATTTTCCCGGATGAGATCCACATATCTCATTCAATGAAATCCCTGCTCAACAAACAGATATACACCGTCACCAAAGACAAAGATTTTGATGCAGTCATAAAAAAATGCGCTGAATCAAATTCCCGGAACAAGCAAGACGGTGCATGGCTCGGCAAAGAGATAATCAACACATTCACACGCCTCAACCAACTAGGATACGCGCATAGCTATGAGGTGTGGAATAAAAACGAAGAACTTGTTGGCGGTCTGTACGGATTAGAGATCAACAACTGTTTTCTTGGAGAAAGCATGTTTTCCATCGAGCCAAGCGGTTCGAAAATAGCGTTGATATACATGTGTCAGCAGGAGAAAAAGTACAAATTCATCGACTGCCAGTTCGAAACCCCACATTTGAAATCAATGGGAGGCAGACACATTGACATAGATGAATATCTGGAAATGATGTATGGGTAAATGAAAAATGCTAAATGAAACACGGAATTTATATCATAGTATCAGTATTGCTGTCTCTCATCAGTGCGACGCTGATGAGCCAGAATTTCATATACGTCAACCAAATAGGCTATCCCTCAACAGCCACAAAACAAGCTCTTGTAACCAACCTCACCGAAAAAACTTTCTTCGTGAAAGATGCTGTAAGTCACAACGATGTGATGAAAGGTACCGTCTCCACAGGCAAATTTTGGAGAGAGAGCAACGAGACCATCTCATGGGCTGATTTCACCAGCCTGAAAAAGCCAGGCAAATACTTTATAAAAATAGGCAAAGACAAAAGCGAGACATTCGAAATCAAAGAGAATGGCAAGATTTACGACGACCTGCTGACAGCCACCGTGAAAGGTTTTTATTTCTGGCGCAGTGGCATTGACATTCTTCCTGAATATGCCACATGGAAAGGCATAAACTACGCAAGAAAGGCAGGACATATCGACAGCACCGTCTACCTTCACGCATCTCTGACATCTGCAAAGCGTCCGGCAGACACAGAACTCAACAGCCATGGAGGATGGTATGACGCGGGAGAGTACGCCAAATATACAACCAATGCGGCCATCACGGTCCACACTTTGCTAACATCTTATATTACAGAATATAAGCAATACGACACCTTAAGTTTCAACATTCCAGAAAGCAACAATTCAACCCCAGACATTCTTGACGAGGTGATGTATGAATTGAAATGGATGCTGACGATGCAGGATCCGAATGACGGTGGTGTCTACAACAAAGTGACACCGCTGAAATTTCCAGGCTTTCTCATGCCTGCTGACGACAAGGCCGACCGATACATGATTGGAAAAACCATAGACTGCGCTTATAATTTTGCAGCCACCATGGCATTGGCATCACGAGTGTATGAAGGAAACAAAGATTATCCAGATTTTTCTGAGAAAGCCAAAAACGCAGCATTATACGCATATAAATTTGCGTCAAGACATTCTGAATATCGTCCATTTGTCAATCCATCAGACTGCAACACAGGAACATATGATTCAGAAAGCGTAGATGACGAAAGATTCTGGGCTTCATGTGAATTGTTGATTCTCACAGGAGACAAAAAATATGCGGAAAACATCAATCTGTTCCAGATTTTCAATGTGCCATACTGGGGCGACGTTGCGACACTAGGCCTCATCTCACTGATGCTCAACAGAGATGCAATATCAGAAGCACTTGATGTTAACGCAGTCGAAAAAAGATTCAAAGCATTGGCGGACAACTTGTTAGCGATGTACAAATACCAAACAGGAAAAGTGCCATTAAGAGAATTTGTTTGGGGAAGCAACGGACAAATCGCCAACAGCGGAATGATACTTGCATTGGGCAAGAAAGTTATGAAAGCCGACAAATATACAGAAGCCGCACAATACTGTCTTGACTACATCCTTGGCTGCAACAGCACAGGATATTGTTTCGTGACTGGATTCGGCAGTTTGTCGCCCCACTACATCCACGACAGACGCTGTGCGACTGACGGCATCGAAGAACCGATCCCTGGCTACATGGTAGGCGGACCAAATGTGAAACAGACAACAGACTGTGGAAGATCTATGTACCCCACAAACAGGTTTGCGGCAAGAGCCTATCTTGACGAAGAGTGCAGCTACTCTACAAACGAGCCTGCCATCAACTGGAATGCCCCACTGGTGTTCCTGACCGCTTTTATAAGGGGGGAATATAAATAAATTAGAAATGATGAATGCGGAATGAAGAATTGAAAGCCGTTTCAGGATTGTATTCTCTGAAACGGCGTAGTTTTTAAAACACTTTTTATGTCTCGGCTTCACGACCGATTCACTTTTCTTGCAAGATATTCAATACCATAAACCGGCCATATAGGCACTTTGCGGAAATTAGTACGTACAGCTGGGATGTCAAGGACAAAGAAGAGTACAGTCATCGTTCCACTTATCCATATGACAATTCCATAAACTTGCTTGACAGCAGTGTTGATCATACTCTGCACAAAATTTTCCATAAAATACGGGAAATCAAAATGAGTAGGATCTATGCGAGTCAAAGTCAACTGTTGTCCGTAACGTACAATATCATCATTCAAGAACTGTGAAAACATAGTGGTGTATATGCCATATCCAGCAGCACCAGCGAGATACATGTGGAAAATATTGAAGATGAACAATCCCATGAAAAATTGTTCCAAATCAGGGATCGACTCATCTAACGACCACATCAACGTTGCTGCCAAAATAGAGTATGCCACTCCACGACACATAATCGGCAAACGGAACTGTTCGATGTTGACTTGCATGTCGAGTGTGAAATACATAAGCATAGCATATACCAATATGAATCCAAAACCTATTGCCAATAGTTTCCACACTTTCCATTTCAAGACCTTCAGCCACAACAAGTCGATAGCTACACCTACATATACTCCTGGCAGAGTCCATAAAAACAGTTCCTCTTTTGTGTGCTCTTCTAGTTTAAACACCTCGGAACAAAGAATTTCTTCCATAGTATGCTCACAACCTAAAAGAAACTCTGCAACTGTGACAACCGCCAATATAGGTATCACATTCCGCAAACGGAAAATCCGAAGATCAACATAAGGATTCTGGACTCGCAGCAGACGATGCAAAATGACCCCAGAAAGAAAAATGGACACACCAACAAGAATACGCAAATTACGATTGTCGAACCACATTTTGTAGTCGCCATAAACCATAATATAAGAAATAATCAACATCAAAAGACTAATCAGTAAGCCACTGCCATAGTCGATACCCTTCAGACTAAGACGTTGCGGCATCGGACAAAAAGGCCGACACAAGAACAACTGCACAGCAACAACAAGACACATAGTCCCGACGGTGAACACATGCATCATCTGCCATGAAAAATGGTATCCAAACCATGCAGCCAAGAAAGCACTTCCTTCAATAGCAGTAAGCAAAACAATATGAAGCACCGGGAAAAACACGGCAAAATCGCGTCGCGGTGTAATCCATAATTGTATGTTGCTCATATGTTCAAAAGTGCCCTGTATTTTAGCCATACCCTCTATGAAACAGACTACCAGAAGAAGTGGCATACAAGTGGAATGCATGGTGATAAGATTACACACTGCTATGATAATTGCCGAGCCAATAAGCAACTGTTGATTCGTAAAACGGAATTTCATACGGAACAACATAGGAAAATAAATGGCCATTCCTGCCAAATTCGCATATAGCAGCATCAGCAAGTCTTCTATCATAAAGTTCGTTGATCCCTGAATGTCTTCTAGGGCACCCAAATACATGCCTCCAGAAAACTGGATACAGAAGACACAGACAACATATATCCACGGCTGGATACGTCTTGGAACCCAATCGCGGAACATAGGCATCATAAAACCCATGCCCGCAGGAGGAGGTGGTGGAAGAGGAAGCATAACCTTACAAATTAATATATCACCTCACATTCCATATTATATCCTGCTCGCAACTTGGCAAGTGATTCTGGATCATTTCCTTCAAGCGAAATACGCACCGTCACACGCTGTTCCACCTTCACAAAATTTCCAGTCGCATTATCAATAGGAATCAATGAGAATGCACTGCCTGTAGCGTCGCTCACTCGCTCCACCCTTCCCTTATACTCGACATCCGGAACAGCGTCTGCAGTCATTCTAACCTCATTTCCTTCTTTAATATTTGACAACTGGCTCTCCTTATAATTTGCCTCTACCCAAAGACTATTTCCGTCGACTATATTCACCATCGTCTGACCAGGCTGAACGAGCATTCCTTCCTGAATATCTTTTGTGCCGACCACTCCATCACAAGTAGCTACAATATAACAATATGAAAGATTGAGACGTGCAAGAGCCACTGCCGCACGTGCAAGTTCCAACGTACAGTTGGCTGCCGACAAATGATGCCCCTGCTCTGCCTTGACTCGCGATTGTGTGGTGTGCGAGCGAGACACTTGCTCATATCTTGCACATGCCGCAAGATATGCTGTATGTACATTGTCATACTGCTGACGAGTCACAGCGTCATCCTTGAGCAATGCTTCAAAACGAAGATCTTCTTTTTTTGCATTCTCTAAATTCACTCGTGCTTCCTCAATACTGGCCTCTGTCACCTGCATACCAGCTTCAGTTGTGGCAATACTGCTTCCAGTTGCTTTTATTCCTTCCATGGCACGTGCTAAATCTGCTTCCGCCTGCGCCAGACGAAGACGGAATTCCGCATCTTCTATAACCACAAGAGTGTCGCCTTTGCTAACTTTCTGAAACTCTTCAAACCGCACCTCTTTAATAAATCCCTGTACACGGGTGTTCTGAGGTGTGATATGCTGACGGACACGTGCATTGTCTGTGAATTCCACATTTCCAAAGTGACAGAAATTTAATATGACAATGAAAACACCGACAATAAGAAGAATAACGACAACTGTATTATAAATATATTTTCTCATAGCGAACTTGTTATATACTTTAGTTTATAATAATTATACATTAGATTTATCTGAGCGTTGACCAGCATCATGTCTGCTGACAGTTTCATATTGCTGGCATCCAACATGTCTGTGAGGAGAGCAAGACCATTATTATAACGATTTTGCGTCACTTCATAATGCTGAGTCGCAAGTTCTAC
This sequence comes from uncultured Bacteroidales bacterium, assembly GCA_902782665.1. Lineage (GTDB taxonomy): Bacteria > Bacteroidota > Bacteroidia > Bacteroidales > Paludibacteraceae > UBA1723. The sequence continues at coordinate 38,552 of CACZOA010000039.1, read as the reverse complement.
CTGTTTTCGCTGTGTCTCTACCTCAACAAATGAAGTCTGGAAATTAACGAAATCAGCCTGCACTGCATTCCTAATTCTCTCACTTGCAAGCGCCACAAGCTCTTCACTCTGCCGAGAATTAAGGATGGCTTTCTTGACATCATGGTTCTTATGCCATAAATTCGAGAGATTATACTTGATGCCTATTCCCACAAACCACGCATTGACATTAGCGTCAACCGGGATAAAATCATTTACATACGGTCCTCCCAAATGATCCTCAGCCACAATAGCTATTGTCGGCAACAAAGAGGCTTGCACAGCTTTCTTTTCCGACTCTCTAATTTCCGAAACCAATTGTGCCTGTTGCAACATGATATTCTGCTTCGACGCAGCGTCTTGCCAATGTTCTTGTTGTTGGGATTCGACGGGAGAGATCATCTGCTTCGGCACAATCTCCGTATTATCATCCAGATGCAGCGTCGTCACAAGCTGATGGTTAATGATACTGATAGCGTCACGCAACTGAGTCTCATTCAATTGTAGACTCTGCAATTGCAACTCATAACGAGTGATATCATTCTTCAAAACCGTGCCCTGCACATGGCTCGCCCACATTGTTGCCAACACACGTTCCGTAAGTTCCAAATTCTTCTTTACAACTTCAAGCTGGTTTTTCAACTTACATAATTCCAAATAATGACCCGTCAACAAGAAACGAACCTCCTGACGATTCTTTTCCACATCTAAAACAGCCATTTTTTCTTCCAACTCGGCCAAACGCACTCCAGTCTTGATTGCTCCACCCGCATAAACCACCTGCGACACTCGCGCGACAAAATCGTTTCCCCAATGAGGTGTGGGCTGAGATCCATTCTGCACTTTTCCCTCACCTATGGCATAATGGACAGCGGTTTGTCCGTCGGAGCTAAACCCACGGCTCAGCAAACTTGCCGTGCCGATATAGCTACCACTGACACTAAAATCAACGTCAGGCAAATAATTGCTTTTTGCCGACTTGACGGCCTCTGTTGAAGCCTCAGCACCTATCATGCTGATTCGGATTTGATGACTGTTCTGGTCGGCGATGTTGAATATATCATCCAACCCGACATCAAGCCTCTGCTGAGCATTCAACTGCGTCAACACACAGAGGAACACCAGCGTTGATAATCTCTTTTTCTTCATGAAATTTGGATCGTTTTTGAAATTCGAGGTGCAAAATTATGTTTTTAATAAGAAAAGAGAATGTGGCATTTTCGTCTGATAATGTTTGTTTTTTCGCTATTTCAACAAAAGAAAAAAGCCACAAAACATCATATAGGCAATATAAAACATAAATAACGAACTTTCAGACATCCGTTTTCAAACAAAAGACAATAAATTTGTGTTATGATTTATTCTATTACACAATCTCAACTACAGGAGACTTCCGGAATGTGTTGTCTGGAAAACGACTTTGTTCTCTGTGACCATCTGTCAAATGTGCCACATATAAACGCCGCTTTCCAGTCGGAAATGCTCATCATGTTTTTTTGTTTGAATGGTCATCTTCAAATGACCGTGGACGACAAAATCCAACATTTAGGAAACGGCGACGCAATTCTTTGCAAACCGTTACAAACCATTCATCAAGTGTTGTCAAGCAGCGACTGTCAGGCTTTCGTGCTTTTCTATACCCCACGCATCGCCGACCACCTGCTTCCTACCAGACTTAATCTTTCTCAAGTGCTGGAAGGCGACTTTACCCCAATTGTGCATTTCGGAGACCAAACACCATCCGGACACATTAGTATATTGCTCGACTTGCTACGTCGACATGCCACAAACCCGCTGCTGCCATTCCGTAGCAACTCTTTATTCCATCTGTTCAGCACTCTTTTTTTTGAAGTCTTGAACAATAGCTGCTCCCATGCCACAACAAAAGAATCTGAAAATTCTTGTCAGACGAGCAACCGTGCAAGCTCATTATTCAATCAGTTCATAAAAAAGCTGAATGAAGACGGAGGAAGACACCGCACTGTGTCGTACTATGCAGATCTCCTTTGCGTCTCTCCTAAACATCTATCGAAAATAATCAAGGAGAAGACCTCCAATCGAGCGCTTGACGTAATAAACACTTTCGCCATCCAACAAATAAAAATCGACCTGAAGCTGACTGACCTCCCTATCATTGCAATATCAGACAAATACAACTTCGCAAACCACTCCTTTTTCTGCCAGTACGTCAAGCAACATCTTGGCATGTCTCCCCAAAAATACAGATCCAAATAAATCGGCGACAGACCTACAACCTAACTGAAAACGTTTATGTTTTTTTAACTAAACATTTAACCTAATGATGAAAATCACAGGTGAATAATGACTATTTTTGCAAAGACAAACGAAAAAATATACAGAATGACACGCAAAGTTTACACGTTTATTTTTGCCTTCATCTTAAATGCATTTAACCTTTTCACACAAGAATACTCAGCAGGATCCATCTTTGAAAAAGATGGTATTTCATACAAGGTCTTAGTGTCTTATCTTGTGGTTGATTCAAAAGAGTCTCCAGATACTGTGAAAGGACCTGACAAATTCTATCAGGCAGGAGAACTGATGGTCATCAAGATAGACGAAGGATTAAATGATGTGGTCATTCCTCCAGCTGTAGGCAGATTCAAGGTTGTCGGACTAACAGACAGTTTGTTCTTTGAGCATGAGCACGACAGGATATGGCTTCCAGACCTTGCTTTTGCAGGAAACGGATGCTTCGCCAAACTGAAGATGAGAAGCGGAGCTTTAGTGATACATGACATTACAAATCTTGGCGAGAGTGTGTTTGACAATCTTGATGCGGATCTGATTTTTGAAATGACCAAACCAATCAATTGTAAAATGGCATTCAAAAAAAGACAAGACGACTCGACTCTTGTGCCAAGCAAAAACAATGGCATTATCAAGGTCAGCTCAGACAAGCTTGGATTAATCGATCACACTTATATATACGACAATAGCTATAGCACTTCAGGAGTCAGATACAAAGCTTGGGTTGACAAGGCATTCAACAATGATGATGAGTTTAAAAAGAATGCCCTTAAAGACAAATACGCATATCAAAATAAGAAATCGTATTCCACAACTCCAAGAAACAACCCAAAAGGATTTAACATCACTGCAAATGTGGTTAATGAGAAAAAACTAAAATTTCCATGGGGCACTCTGACAAATGATTACTTACGAGAATGTCAATATCGCGTTGACAATAAAAAAAAGAAGAGAAAAGGACCAAACACAGTGATTTATGATGACTTCATCCCTGTCGCTGATGCCACCTTGAAAGAAGGCTGGTATGTGAAATTTGTGGATTTAGAAGGAGGGAAAGAAGTGAAATATAAGTTGAATGGCAAATTGATTAAATAATGAAAAAAATTTTATTACTATTGCTTGCCTTCGCATCTTACATAATCACGTATGCAGATCGAAGAGGAACCACATTCGAACAGAACGGATTGATATACACAATCGGTTCTGAATATGTGACAAAAAACTATTCTATTGAAACGAATATTTATACAGATTGTTTTGGAAATAAACAAAAAATAGATCCCAATGCCCCAGACACTTTGGTTTATGGGCTGCATATGCTAAAACGAGAGGGAAATGTTTATGTAAGCGGCATAACTTTTTCCGATGAGGATAGTGTTGTGACGATTCCTAGCGTTGTATATTTTGTTTTTGATTCTAAAGGATCAATTCGTAAACTATGTAGATATAATGTGTTAGGAATCGGTGAGAAAGCTTTTGAGGGAGCCAAACTCAAGGATCTTGTAATTCCCAATGGATTAAAATTCATCGGCGATGAAGCTTTTCGCAATATGAAATTGACAAATGGAATTTTATTTGTTCCACATGTAGATAAGATGAAAGCTAATGTGTTTGATGGGGTTAAAGCAAAAGTTTTTTTATTAGGTGATTCCAAATACGTGAATACCTTTCAAAATACAGAGTCTTTGCCAGAATTCTACACATTTCATTCAAATAGAGGTGCGCTGCCACAAGAGTTTGGATATTCAGTCGGGAATAACATTTATAATGAATGGACAACAGATTATCAAAGAAATAGACTAAAATGGGAGTCATCATTACGAGTAGACAAAGATATATTTGACACTGATCCAGAAAAAAGAGCAAATGAGAAAATCATTGTACCGAAATTTATTATCAAACAATCAAAAAAATATGAAAAATCCGGTACAGATCTTGATGAATTTCCTCCATACGAATATGAATGTAATAATCCATATACAAGAAAGAGGGATACATATCAGGAGTTTATAATGGATAATACTCTATTCAGATGTAGAAAAGATACAGCATATTATTACTTTACCTTAGATGGCAAACCAATCACCGATAAGGAAAGTTTGATCAACGACATGGGATGTGATCCTTTTGGATTACAGGTCCGTTCTCCAGAAGAGATGAAAGCTAAGAATGCTGCAAAAAAGAAGGAGCAAAACCTTCGCAATGAATTCTACAATTTAAAAAATGCACTTGGATTCTAATACACAAACAATTCAAAATTAACAAATTATGAAACAAATAAAAAACTGGATATTTGGATCAATTGCCACATGCACAATGATGTTTGGCAGTTGTAGTAATCCAAAAGAAAATTTGAACGATTGCAAGGACTATATTATATCAGACTCTATTTCTAACTCTCATATATACGGGTTGGTTAGCGATCCTGATGGAAATGCATTGGCAAATGTGCTAATCACAACAGGTAAGGACACCGTCATTTCAAACGAATACGGAATCTACTCTTTTGACAGATGTCGTGCGGTGAACGGAAGATGTGTGGTGAAGTTTGAGAGCAATGAACACTTCTCTGTGATTCGTACTGCAGATATTGCTGATGGCGATGCCAGAGTCGATGCTATATTGATGCCTCAGGACTCAAAAGAAGGAGTGACCGAGATTGTGCGTTTCCACAACAGTAAAGGTGCGACAATCAAAGTCGGCAAAATGTCTGTGACTATTCCAGCAAACTCATTGGCTTATGAGAGCGACGGCAGTGCATTCAACGGTTCTGTTTGTGCAAGCGTATACTACCTGAATCCTAATTCAGAAAACTTTGCCAAAGAGATGCCAGGAGGAGACATGAGTGGAGTGTCATCAGAAGGAAAAGATGTGATCCTTCTGTCGTATGGTATGGTAGAAGTCTCTCTTAAGGATTCTCTCAATAGAAAACTACAGCTGAAGAATGGAGCTGAAAGCACACTGTCATTCCCAGTTCCTAACGGTTATTCTGAAGAACAAAAATATAATGAAATTCCTCTATGGTCTTTCGATGAAGAGAAAGGCACATGGGTTGAAGAAGGTGTTGCCACAAAGAATGGAGATTCTTATTCAGGAAATATCAAACACTTCTCGTGGCACAACCTTGATTATCCAGAAAGAAGAGCAAATATATGCGGACGTGTAACAAACAAGAATGGAACTCCATTACCTAATGTGTTGGTGACTATCTCTCAGACTTCCGCACGCACTGATAGAAATGGTAATTATTGTGCTTACGTACCCAAAAACACACCTGTGTTTGTAACTGTCAGACCGGGAGACTATGCAAATTGCCCTAATTGTCCTATATATCAGGTGCCCGGATTAGAGGCACAAACAACATTCACTCAGGATGTTGTGCTCCCTGTAGTGCCTTGTGCTCACGGCAAAGTAATGTATAGAGACAGTTCTAAGGTTAGCGGTGTTTGTGTGCGTGCTTCAAACACAAAGACGGTTACTGATAGATATGGTGAATACTTCATCTACTTCAGTGAAAATGAATCGCTTTCTTTGTCGGCTGATACACGTAAAATTCTAAACGGAAAGCCAAGCCAGAGATACGATTTCAAGGATCCTTCAGAAATCGACTTGAATACAAGTTATGACTTTATGATTGACAAACCTATTTATCTATGGGGTACTGTCAGAGAATCTAATACCAGTAGAGGATTTTACAATCCATTCAAACTTACTGTTGTCATAAACAATAAAGAGTATACCACAAATGTGAATGGTTATTATTCATTACTCGTATCAGAGGACACAAAAGATGTTTCTGTATATGTAAAGGCTGAAGATGGATATGGCATAGAATCGAACAGAGAATCGATTAATTTAACAGATTCAGAAGAAAGACGTATACCTCAGATTGTCGTTCCTTCAGGACTGTCAATAAGTGGTTCCATTATTAATACATGCGGGCCATCAAAAGCTAACGTGTCAATTGTGATAGGAAGAGGCAAGAATAAGAGGACTTATAGCCAATCAACAAAATATGGATACTTTAATCTGGCTGTCCCAGCATCTTTAGCTAATTCAAAAGCAAAATTAAAGATCAATTGTCAAGGAAAAAGAATAACCAAAAAGTTCGACATTGAAAACCAAGACATTGAAATAGGATGCATTGAACTATGTACAGGTGAAAAAAACGATCCTGATTGTATCTATGCTATAATTGGAGATAAAACTATCAAATTCAATACTAAGACAGATTGTTATACTGAAATGTTACAAATAACAAACAGGGTCCAAAAGATAAGAAGAGAAAAAAGGAAAGAAATAATGTATAAATATCAAGCATGGTATAAAAATCCTGATTCTGATGTCACATTGGTTCTTGAAGTCAACTCAGAAAAATATTCGGATTACAATAGACTTAAGGTGCTTGTAGTGTCAAATGAATTCAAAGCATACAATTATAGTATGAATAGTATGATTAGAAATGGAATAAGAGACTCTTTTATGTTCAAGACCGACTATGAATTAACCACTGAGAGTATTCATAATGACAAAGATGCTGAACTTGACGACATTTATGTTTACGGCTCTGCAAAGATCGGCATCAAGAATATAGAAAACTACATAAATGATGATTACCTACCCAAATATCTGACCAAAAATATAAACAACGACATACTTTTGGGCATGTCGAACTCAACAAAATTCTATACTTTAACTGTCGATCAGAATCAGACTATCTTGGTTGAAAAAGAATTGAAAAAGAAAGGATTCAAAGAAAAGTCAACTTTCAAAGACGATGAGGGCAGAATCGCAACAATATATCTTAAAGATGACGCAGAAGCTCTAATCCATAGAAATGGAAATGAATTCGGTTCTGAAATCACGATATTAAAGAGAGACGGAATTGGTAAAGAGCCACTTTACCAATGTTGGAAAGTTGATTTCCAAAACTCACCAACTAAGAAAAGAGGTGGCAAACCTGATTACATGTGGAAAAATGAAGCAGATATAGCCCAGCTTGTGATGTTTGGCCCTATGATGGGAATCAAATTCACAAAGACAGACATAACAGAACAGAAATGCGGTTGCTCCACAGGAAACGGTCCAACGGTAGCAAACTAAATTCTATTATCAATCAAAAAAAGGAGGCTTCGGTCTCCTTTTTTCATTAGTTATCATAACATTCCCTATATTTGCAATAAAAAACCATATGGATATAGACAAAATAGTAAAGCAATATAAATTGATGGTAATATTGCGTCCGATTCTTAAATTTTGGGAAATATTAGTTCTGTGGATCATCCTGCCTTTTATAATCACTATTTATTTTTCAGAAATATTAAAAAGCAAAATGCCAATTATACTTTTGATGATTTATAGTGCATATCTTTACATATCTCTTATTACTTTGATGAATGGAAACTCCGAATTCTTTGAAAAGTACACTCCAACCGCTTTTTTGACAAAACGATTCTTCTTAAATTACAAAAAGAAATGGGGAATGACTGAATCACAAATTAAAGAATACATAAAGTCGTGTAAAAAGAAAGAAGAAGCTGAATTAAAGAGAATCCAATATCTTAAAGAAGAGAAACGTATTCTTGCTAATGCATCCAAACAATTTGTGTCACCCATAATCCAAAGATTATGTATAATGAATCTTGATGCAAGAAACGCACAAGAGATTTTTTTACAGAACATTTACCCTGCTGAGAGAATAAAAGATGTATTTGAAACTAATTTCTCTGATTCTCAATTCAATGAGGCTATCCAATATTGGAAGAAGAGGAATATCTCTGATAAGAAAATGCTTGTGAACTATCTCTATAAACTAACAATATTGGAAGACGGAATCCACAACGACGAATGGAAATTCATGATTAACCTTATGTCTCAACTGAGATTCAGCAACAGTTTTATTAATTTTTTTATAACCCGATATTACGCCCTGCGCACAGAATTTGAAGATTCAAAATCCAGTTCGTCGACGACACAAAAGTCCGACTTTGATTTGAATCCCTATTATTCTATTTTAGGAGTCGATACCAACGCATCATACGAAGAGATAAAAAAAGCATATCATAGTTTGGCTTTGACTCACCATCCTGATTTACCAAAGAATGCAGACCGCATCCAAGAATGTGAGGAGATTATGGCTAAAATCAATGAAGCATATAATAAAATAGTTAAGAATTAAGAGTTAAAAATTAAGAATCAAGCAAAACCAGCTAAAACATCTGAAGTATAGAACAAAAAGCGACATACTCAATTGTTAAGAATCAAGCAAAGACAATCAAAACAGAACGTTTGTTGATAAAATCCATTTTTCAACACAAAAATGTTGAAAAATAGTGTCACTTTTTTGCTTTTTAATTAAAAAATTATAGTTTTGCAATGTGTATCCCTTAGTATGCCGTAAAAGGTTGAAGAATAGTCCACGGCATACTTGGTTTTGGTTTGAATAAACAAAATAAAATAAGACATATAATATAAAAGACAATGAGAAAGTTATTTCTAATGGCTTTTGCTTTCGGTCTTACTTCTGTAGCGAGTATCAGTGCTCAGCAAACAGAGAAGTTGTCTACAAGCTTCACTTGCAAGGCTACTTATCCGAAAGGAAAAAACATCTATTTGATGGATTCTTGTAAGGTAAACTACACCATCAAAAAGATCGTAGGAAAAATGGGAGTTCACACTGATGTAGAATGGACATCACGCCCTGATTTCACTTACAACAAAATCAAGGTTGACAGAGCCCAGCTAAAAGGAGACAAGAACTATGAGGAACTTGTGTCGAGATTTGACATGATCACTCCTAAGAAAGCGACATTCGCAGTGACATTGATGTTCTACAGCGACAGAGCCAAGACATATTTTGCTTCTGCAAAGACAACTATCGAAGTCAACTATTTGGAAAAGGCTGGTGCAACAGTTTCTCCTGAGACATACACAATAAACGATTGGTCAGACAAACTTACTGACATATACGTAGGTAAGCAATCTAAGCCAGGAGTAGTCACTCCAGACAAGTCTATGAAGGAATTCTTGGATCTTATGCGTTTGACAGAGAGCACAACTAAGATGGATCCTTCACAACGTGGTTACAACTACCGTCTACGTAACATTTTCACAAATGCAGACAAAATTGACGTTGTTGACGCAAAGATCGTTTCTGTAGATTGGAACGATGACGACTACGACTTCCTTGTATACGAGGCTACAAAGCGTAAGGAATCTCTTGCACTTATGGCAAAGGGGGACTCTATGAAGGCAAGTGAGGTTTACTATTCAAACAGAAAATACGAGCCAATCATCAGCATGAAGTCTCCAACATACTGGAAGACTACAGGTGCTCCATGTGAGATTTTCGACAAGGCACTTAACCAGGCTGACACATACTACAAGAAAAAACAGTGGAACGAGGCTGGTATCTACTACAACCAAGCATACAACTATGATTCAACAATGGCCTACCCTAAACAGCAAGCCATCAAGATTCAGGAGTATATCGATTACAAGAACAACAGAAATGTAACAGGTCTTATCGATATGATCTATGTAGAAGGAAACCACGAAGTTAAGAGTTTCTACATTGGCAAGACTGAGGTAACTCAGCAGCAGTGGGCTCGAGTTATGGGAACAAACCCATCAAACTTCAAGGGTTGTAGAACATGTCCTGTAGAGAACGTATCTTGGGATGAGGTTCAGCAGTTCATCAAGAAACTTAACGAGCAGACTGGACTTAAGTACCGTCTAATGAGCGAGAAAGAGTGGGAGTACGCAGCTAAGGGCGGAAAGAACGGTTCTAAATCAGCATTCGCTGGTGGTGACAACCTAACTGAGGTTTCTTGGAACGCATACAACGCAGAGCAGACAACACACGGTGTAGGCGAGAAAGCCCCAAATGAACTTGGAATCTACGATATGACAGGAAACGTAGCAGAGTGGGTGAACAACCAGTATGACAAGACAACTCGTTTCGTCAAAGGAGGTTCATTTGCAGACGAAGCTTCTAACTGTGCTATCGAAGCAAAAGAGAAGTTAAAACCAGATTACAAAAGCAATAGTGTAGGTTTCCGCATCTGCCAGGATGAATAAAAAAAGATAAGCAAAATGAAAAGAGCAATATATCTACTGCTAGCAAGCAGTTTAAGTCTTTCTGTATGCGCTCAGAATAATGATGCAAAAGCGCGTGAACTTTATCCAAAGGCAATGGAGCTATTCAATGCTAAGGAGTATAAGGCAACTATTAACAAAGTTAACGAGATTGACAAATTGTTAGGTAAGGGTAACGCCCGCACAAACTATCTTCGTACAAAGGCAGCTTACGCTCTTAATGATTACAATTTGGCACAGAACTCTTGCAAGGCATACTTCGAGTCTATGCCAAAACAAGACAAGGGATATTATGAGATGGTTGCCATCAAGGAAAGCTTAATGTCGTACTTCCAGGCTCAGATGAAGAAGAGACAGGAAGACGCTGCAGCTTGGGAAGCACAGGAGGCCGAAAGAAAAGCACGTGAGGCAGCAGAAGAGGCTTCTCGTCAGGCACAAATGAAAGCGGCTGCTGAAAAAAGAGCTGCTTACGCAAGTGAGCTTGAGGCAAAAGACAAGCGTGAAGCTGAAGCTTATGCAAATGCACAAAAGACAGGAACAAAAGCTGCATACCAGGAGTTCATCTACGACTATCCTTATGGCAAGAAAGTAGCTGAGGCTAAGAGAGAGATGAACAAAAAATGGCCTGCACCTATCCGTACACTTAAAAACGGAAAGTATGGTTACACTGTTAACGGCAAATTCGTTGTAAAGCCAAAGTATGAGTATGCTACTGATTTCAGCGACGGTGTAGCACGCGTAGGTAAGGATGGCAAGTATGGATACGTCAATGAGATTGGCGAAGAGGTAGTTCCATTGCAGTATACAGCAGCATCATCATTCAACTACGGTGTAGCAGCTGTTAAAGATCAGAATGGAGAGGCATATTTCATTCTTCCTTCTGGAGCACGTCTTCAGGATGCTACTTACCTTGACACAAAGAGCTTCAAAGAAGGTTTGGCAGCATGTCAGGATGAAAATTACCTTTATGGTTTCGTTGACAACAAGGGTAGATTGGTTGTTCAGCACAAGTACAATACTGTAGGTTGGTTCAACGAAGGCATTTGCGCTGTAGGTAAGAACATCAACGGCAAGACACTTTATGGTTATATCGACAACAAGGGAAATCAGTTGTGCGACTTCTTGTATGATGAGGCAAAAGACTTCCAAGGTGGTGTTGCACGTGTAAAGACAAACGGCAAATACGGACTTGTTGACAGATTCGGTTCTCCAATCACTTGCTGCGACTACGACTATATCTCTGAATTCAAGGCAGACGGATATGCGTTGGCTAAACGTTCCAACCTAGAGGTTTACATTGACAAAGAAGGTCAGTTGTGGGCAAAGGTAAATGGAAAATATGTAGCTGTGAAATTCTAATATTCTCATATCTTTTATTTTTTAAGTTGGTAATCTCAAGTCGGTGTATGCCGGCTTGGGATTTTTATTTATAGTAATTGCAGTACACCATATGTAAAAAATAGGGCATATCATTTTGATAAACCCTATTAATGAAAAATTTTAGAATTCCTAATCAGTAACGGACATCCTTAACATACATATAAGTACGGTCACGAGTTGAGCCTTGAGCACAAACATATCCCTTGGATATCAATTTCTGCAAGTAACATTTCGTTTGTGAAATTCCTAGACCCATTTCAGATGCAATCACAGAAACTTGTGACGCTCCCAATTTCACCAAAACATTCATCAGAGTACGTTCCTTTGGAGGTAACTCAGGAAAATCACTGACTTTATTTTGGGGAACACTTGTGCGATAATGAAAAACAGGCTCATTTAACACCATCGACAAATCATATTCTTTTTTAATGGCAGTCGGTTGCGATCCGTCTGATTTTTTATCTGTGCCGTCGGATTCTGTGAAAAATCCGTCGCACTCGTCTACAAATCCGTCACCCATGACTTTTAATCCGTCACTACCATACAGTTTGATCATAGCATCTATATCTGGTTGTTGACCATGAGTGTCGAGAGTCAAGATTGTACGGTCGACTCCTCCCATCTCCTCCAATATAGGCGAACATTTATACACATGACGCCATACATGAAAAATTCCGTTCAATCCACTTCCTGCACGTTCTCCATACTCAATCATCGACAACATTTTTAGCATCACTCCATTACGAGGATCTGACACTCCCCCTCCTATCGCTTCCGAGCAAGACAAACGAAGGCCACCAGGGTTTGCAAAAACAAATTTATCCTGCATTTTTTGGATTACCAATCCACGTCTGCCATAGAAATCTGCATGTACACAAGTATTGGTAATCGCCTCACGTAAAAGTTTGTGTAATGGAGTATCATCCACTCGTTGCATTCCCTTCATCACAAACGGCACTTTCAGCGAATCACAAAGACGAGGTACCACTCTATAAATAAAATCAAAGACGTTACCACTCCAATCTCCAGAAGAAGAGACGATACGGTCTGTCCAACGTGTGGTCGCCATTTGTCTGTTCTCTTGATAGTCAAGAAAATATTGAGGAAACTCACGCAGTATCTCATACTCATAGCCAAACATTAGCAATCCAGCTGCTGTCGGATGCAATGCACCGTCTTCACCAAGCCCTATAGCTCCCAATCGACGCAGAAACAACTCATCATCAAGATCACACCAGATATGGGATGGATGTGTTGTCTTGAACATCTGACGATAAGAGCGTACAGTCTCTTTACAAAACACAGAAAAATCCATCTGTGTAAGCACCTTCATGTCGACTGTGGATGACGAAGCGTCTCTATACATCGCTGCCGTCTCTTCCACCGAGCAAAGATAATCACCCTCACCGTTTCTTCTATAAGTTCCAGATTTTGGGTTTAATCCTTTATAAACAGGCTTGAGCATACGTTCTGCACGAGGAACTTCAATCACAAGTATATCTTTTCCATCAACACATTCAGCATGCACCATTCTTTCTGTCAGAAGATTTACGCTTACCACCTGTTTGTTGTTGATTTGGTTCCAAAAGTCTTTTTCAATTTTATATATATCTTTTAGGCCGACCGCACGCAACGAGAGGTCTTCAGTTTCTTCTACTCCTAATAATATCACACCACCGTCTGTATTTGCAAACGACGAATATGTTTCCCAAATGCTTCCTGGAATTCCACCAAGTGCTTTCTTGGCTTCTATATGTAGGTTTTCTCTATAATCCGAAAGTTTGTTCCAGTCGAATTTTACTTTTGTTTGTTCTGTTCCCATAATCTTTCTGTTATAAATCCGTCACAAATCTATTTCTTTTTTTCTTATTTTCAAAATAATCCGTCACTTTTTACTAAAAATCCGTCGTTTTTTCGTTTTTTATTTATTCAATCCGTCGGTATTGGACATAAATCCGTCGGTATTGGTTTATTCTTTATGTAGGTTATAACAAAATTCGTTTTTGTAAAATTTTGCATTTACAAACCTTATTCTTTATCTTTGTTAATGTTAAATTAGGAAATTCGCGGTAATTAAAGTTATACAAGTATGCGACAATTAACATCGAAAGAAATCGAGTCTTTGCAAGCAAACGGTTGTTATGCGGACGATTGGAAAAACATATCTGTTGCAGACGGATTCAATGCAAATTCAGTCAGCAAAACTTCATTCTCTGGCAAATGCCAACTAGGAACATATTCAGGTGTCACTGAAATCAACGGAGTTCCATTCCAAAGAGGAATCAACAATGCCCGCCTGCATAATTGCGTTGTCGGCAACGACGTTGTGATCGATGGAATAAGCAGATATATTTCCAATTATGAGATTGCTGACGGTGCGATATTGGTCGACAACTGTGAAATTTTCTGCAACGGATCTACTGCATTCGGTACAGATACAAAGATAGCAGTGCTCAACGAGAACGGAGGACGATCAATTCCATTGTCTCCAGCATTGACTGCTCAGCTCGCATATTTGGCTGTAATGTTCCGCGACTATAAAGTATTTACAGAAAAGATCTGCACCTATCTTGACGAAAAATCTAAAGAATATATCTCACGTTCCGCTGATGCCCCACGAGGATATATCGGGAAAAATGCGATTGTAATTGGAAACAAGAAGATCGCAAACGTATGGATTGGAGAGAATGCGACAGTCAAAGATTGTACTTCTCTTGAAAACGGTATTGTGAAATCGTCTGCTTCTGACCCGTCTTCAATCACAACAGATGTATTGGCAAACAACTTCATTCTCTGCAACGGAGCAAAAGTGATGGACGGTGCGATTATCCGCAACACATTCGTCGGCCAGAACACAGAAGTGGGGCTAGGATTCTCTGCGACAGACACATTCTTCAGTGCGAACTGTCAGGCATTCCACGGAGAGTCGTGTTCACTGTTTGCCGGTCCATTCACTGTGTCGCACCATAAATCAACTTTACTTATTGCCGCAATGTTCAGCTTCATGAACGCAGGTAGTGCGACAAACCAAAGCAACCACTACTACCGTCTTGGACCAAACCATGAAGGAGTTCTTCAGCGTGGAAGCAAAACAGCGAGTGGCTCTTACGTGTTGTGGCCAGCCGTAACAGGTGTGTTCACTCTAGTTAAAGGAAAACACGGAGGCAATCTTGACACTCGTAAATTGCCTTTCTCTTATTTGATAGAGCAGAATTCCGAAACGTGGATTTATCCAGGTTCAAGCATGAAGTCGTGCGGAACGATGCGCGACATCAACAAATGGAAAAAACGTGACAAGAGAAAGACAATAGATGATAGCAGCGACATCATCAACTTCGACGTAATGAGTCCGTTTATTGTGGCGGAAGTGGCAGAAGGGTTCGAATATCTTACAGAAAAGCAACATCACCAACGTCGTGCAGGTGTGAACTATCATAAATACGGACGAGCTAAAATGCATTCAGTGGCAGTCGACGAAGGTGTTGACCTATACGCAATGTTTCTTTCCACATTCGCAGTTCGTTTGCTGAAATCGTGCGACACAACAAATTTGAAAACTCTGTATGAAAAAGCATCCAGCTATGAGATAGACAAATGGGCAGATATTGCCGGAGCTTACTGCAGCAGAAAAAAATTGTTTGGATTCATCGACAAAGTAGCAAACAGCAAAGATTACAGTAGCGTCATCACAAACTTCCTTTCTGATCTGAAAAACGGATACGAGGAAGAGAAAAAAATGTGGGGATTGAAATTTATACTCGAACAAAGATTCAACGGCAACATTGAAGCTGCCATATCTGCAGACGCAATTGCTGATATCTTCAGCGAAGGCGAAACCGCAGAAAACACTCTTGCAAAGATGATCGCGACTGACAAAGAGAGAGAATTCTCACAATTCATGCAGGTTGGTTACGGATTGGATGGCAATGATCCAGTCGGCGATTTCAACAATGTGCAGGATAAAAACAATGTCGCAGATATACCTGTCTTCTAAACAGAACACTCATGACAAAAATAGAAGAATTACATGTCGGCTCATTATTCTATATCGGCAACAAGATACAGAAAATTACCGCATCAGACATACAGACCATCAAACAGGCAGAACGATTCGGTTTGCCTCTTGATGGATTTCGCCCAATACTCATCACTGAAGATACTTTGAAGAAATACAAATTCTCAAAACTTGCAGAGACAACAGATCATACACTGTTTGGTTTGGGAGAAATCTACATCAGCTACAAAAAAAGTGGATCTCATCTTATTTGTGCCCAGTCTCGTGCAGAAATAGGGAAACCATTCACATATATCCATCAGTTGCAAAACATTTGCAATTCACTTTTCGGATTTGATTTAGAAGACAGTTCAGTTATTTAGCATGCAGAAAATAGTAGAGATGTGCGATTTGAAGCATCAAACTGCAAAAATACGCAGTGAAATTGATGGTGCAATCGCAGAGGCAATTGAATCCTCAGCATTCATAAAAGGAGCCAAAGTAGCTGAATTCGAAAAGAATGCGGCAGAGTATATCGGCACAAAGCATTGTATCTCGGTAGGCAACGGCACAGACGCATTATATATAGCTCTTATGATGCTCAACCTTGCACCTGGCAGTGAAGTGATAACTCCAAGTTTCACATTCGTCGCCACTGCAGAAGCCATATTACGTGCAGGATTAAAGCCAGTTTTTGTGGACATATCAGATTCCACATTCAACATAGATGTCCAAACATTCGAAGCCGCAATCACGAAAGACACCAAAGCTGCGATTATCGTGCACTTGTTCGGACAAAGCGCGGAAATGGATTCGATCATGAAAGTAGCGAAAAAACATTCCATTGAAATCATTGAGGATTTCTGTCAGTCGTTTGGAGCAGAATGTGAGATAGAAGGAAAAACTAAGAAAGCAGGATCAATCGGAAGAATCGGTTGCACATCTTTCTTCCCATCAAAAAATCTCGGATGCTTTGGCGACGGTGGAGCAATATTCACAGATGATGATACAATCGCAGACAATGCCAGAGCATTCGCCAACCATGGAATGAGAGTGAAATACACATACGACAGTGTAGGAATCAACTCACGTCTTGACGCAATGCAAGCAGGCATACTTAACGTCAAAATAAAGCATGTGGACTCTTATCTGGAATGTAGAAGAAATGCAGCGTCTACATACAGAAGAATGCTTGCTGATGTCGACGGAATAATTATCCCGACAGAGCAAGAAGGATGCCGCCACACATACAACCAGTTCACAATCAGAGTGAAAGATGGAAGACGCGATGAACTAAAGAGTTACCTGGAAGAGAAAGGTATTCCGTCTATGATATACTATCCCTACCCTATCCACCAGCAGAAAGCATACCTTGAATCGCCACATCGTATAGCAGACAAATTATCCAACACAGAAATGCTATGCAAAGAGGTTCTGAGTCTGCCGATGCATACTGAACTGGACGAAAAAATCATCCAGACAATCACGTCTACAATAAAAGAATTCTTCAAATAAAACTACATAGATACGCCATTTTGGCATATCATAAAAAGACTATACATGAAGGCTGTGCCAAATATGCAGACAATGCAGATTGGCACAGCTTTTGATTATTATATAGAGGAAAAAAGAAAAAAAGTTATATAAACAAAAAATTATATATCATGAACATTAAGCCATTAGCAGACAGAGTGCTTGTAAAGCCTGTCGCAGCAGAAGAGAAGACAGCGGCTGGAATCATCATCCCAGACACTGCAAAAGAGAAACCATTGAAGGGTCAGGTCCTAGCTATAGGAAATGGCACTAAAGATGAAGAGATGGTAGTGAAAGTTGGCGATACTGTTCTTTACGGAAAGTACGCCGGCACAGAACTTGAACTTGACGGTGATAAGTATTTGATCATGCGCCAGAGCGATATTTTGGCAGTAATTGGATAATATAATCATTAAAAAGTAACGGAAATGGCTAAAGAAATTAAATTCGACATAGAGGCACGCGACCTTTTGAAGAAAGGCGTAGATGAGTTGGCAAACGCAGTAAAGGTGACACTTGGACCTAAGGGCCGTAACGTCATCATCGAGAAGAAATTCGGTGCTCCACATATCACTAAGGATGGTGTGAGTGTTGCAAAAGAGATCGAGCTTTCAGATCCATACCAGAACATGGGTGCTCAGATTGTGAAAGAGGTAGCATCAAAGACTAACGATAAGGCAGGCGACGGTACTACTACAGCAACTGTTTTGGCTCAGTCTATCATCACTGTTGGTTTGAAGAATGTGGCTGCAGGCGCCAATCCAATGGATTTGAAGCGAGGCATCGACAAGGCTGTAGCGAAAATTGTGGAGAGCATCAAGACGCAAGCTAAGGAAGTCGACGACGACATCAAGAAGATTGAGCAGGTCGCTACAATCTCAGCCAACAACGATAGCGAGATCGGTAAACTTATCGCAGACGCTATGGCAAAGGTGAAAAAAGAGGGTGTAATCACAGTTGAAGAGGCAAAGGGTACTAACACTACAGTAGATGTAGTGGAAGGTATGCAGTTCGACAGAGGTTACCTATCACCTTACTTCGTGACAAATACAGAGAAGATGGAGTGTGAGATGGAGAATCCATTCATCCTTATCCACGACAAGAAGATTTCCAACCTAAAAGATATCCTTCCATTGCTTGAGGCATCAGTTCAGGCAGGACGTCCACTATTGGTTATCGCAGAAGATATCGACGGTGAGGCTCTAACAACATTGGTAGTCAACCGCCTACGTGGATCTTTGAAGATATGTGCAGTTAAGGCACCAGGATTCGGAGACCGTCGTAAGGAAATGCTTCAGGATATCGCAGTTCTAACTGGTGGTACTGTAATTTCAGAAGAGCAAGGAATCCAGCTTGCATCAGCAACAATCGAAATGCTTGGTAAGGCTGAGAAGATCACAGTAAACAAAGATAACACAACTATTGTCAACGGAGCTGGCACTAAAGAAGCAATTGCTCAGAGAGTAGCTCAGATCAAGGCTCAGATTGAGGCAACTAAGTCTGATTACGACCGTGAGAAGCTTCAGGAGCGTTTGGCTAAGTTGGCAGGTGGAGTCGCAGTGCTTTACGTAGGTGCTCCATCAGAAGTTGAGATGAAAGAGAAGAAGGATCGCGTAGACGATGCTCTATCAGCAACACGTGCTGCAGTTGAGGAAGGAATTGTTCCTGGTGGTGGTGTAGCTCTAATCCGTGCTATTGATTCTCTAAACGGCGTTACAGGAGAGAACGACGACGAGACAACAGGTATCGAGATCGTAAAACGTGCGATCGAAGAGCCACTTCGTCAGATCGTAGCAAACGCTGGTAAGGAAGGTGCTGTATACGTACAGAAGGTAAAGGAAGGCAAGGGAGACTACGGTTACAATGCCCGCACAGATAAGTTTGAGAACTTCTTCGAGGCAGGAGTTATCGACCCAGCTAAGGTTACACGTGTGGCATTAGAAAACGCCGCATCAATCGCAGGTATGCTTCTTACAACTGAATGTGTTATTTCAGAGAAGAAAGAGGCTGCTCCAGCAGCAGCTCCTGTAGCACCAGGAATGGGTGGTATGGGCGGAATGATGTAATTCTTCCAACAATATATCAAAGCGGTCGGAACAAAAATTCCGACCACTTTTTTTTAGAAAATCAATTCAAAACTACATTGCCAATAATTTAGCCATTGCTCCACCGCAGAAATGTTCTTTTACAGTTTTTTCTATTTTAGGACGTACATAATTCAAATCCGCTCCATGATCACATAATGCTTTTAGAATTCTAAACAGATCTGACTGTAATGCTGGAGTAAACAATCTGTTGTTTCCTTCGACATGAGTGTTATAATTATATGTCGGCAGGATCTGATTTGCCTGCAAACAGAATCTCCAAATAACAGAATTTCCATAAGAATCTACCTTATTCACATCCGCTCCAAGATCTAGTATTCGTTTCAATACTGAGAATGCTCTGTCTGCTTTCTCTTCTGTAGAGAAGACTGTCAATTTATTGTCGACATATGAATTCCATCTGCTACACATCACCGCCGCATTTATGGCATCATGTACAACAGGAGTTCTCCACTCATTACAAGATGATTCGTCTTCCATAAAATTCAAATTCGCACCTTTATCTATAAGATAATCACAAATGTCAAAGGCACCGGCTTTCAATGCCACCTGTAATGGAGATTGTCCGTCATCCTTTTTTGGCGGTTGTTTTGCTATGCAGTTCACCAAATCAGGTTTAGAATCAATTATCTTTTTCACTTCATCAAAACTTTCTGAGCGTATTGCATTAAACAGTTTTTTCATACTTCAACAAATAAGGTAAAATAAATATATACAGACAAAAATACGAATTAATCTATTTTCAAAAAAGAAGAGTGCGCTTTCTCTCCGAAAACGCACTCTATCAATCTAAAACTAACTAGACTTTTGAAACAACGTGTTTGTAAGATTGTTTCTATGTCAAAAACGCATTCTATTTCAATACATTGATTTTCTTCACTACCTCTGCAGCAGAAGTCTTAACAACAACTGCGTAAGTACCAGCAGGAAGATTAGATACATTAACAGTAGCCTCAGTTGAAACTGCAACTGTGCGGCCCAACATGTCAACAATCTTAACAGACTCAAGATCCTCAGCAATTACATTGATTGCGTCGCTTGCAGGATTAGGAGCGATGACAACACCATTTGCATTGACATCATCAACATCAGAAGGAGCAACATAGATTTTTACTCTGTTCAATTTCTTGCAATCCTCAAGTTCATCAAATTCAACACTTTCTGTATAAGTTTTACCATTATACTCAACAGAGCCTATACCCTTAAGATCTACGATCTCATCTATTTCACGAGCTGGCTTCCAGATCTTGAAGCTTCCACACAAGTGAAGCATTGCCAAGTAGTGAACCAAGCCATCGTAGTAACGCCACTGACCAGTCATCAAATTAGCATTCCAAGCTCTATTAAGGTTATCCTTTACGATACTCTGATATTTGCTGTCATTCATCAAGCAATAGCAAGCCACTGCGTTAGCACCAGTCTCACCCAATGTGTAAGACTCAGATGGATTAGAACCATCCCAGTTGAAACGAGCGTGCTGATAACCATCCTTCTCGAAGAAGTCGATGATTCTTCTTGCCATCTCCTCCTGTCTTGTTGCATCAGCGCCGAACAAGTAGTAGTCCATACCAAAGTTCATAGCACAACGCATTGCATCGTACATGTACTTTTCTGCATTGCTATTGAATGATACTCCATGAGGTGTACCATCAAAATTATTGTAGTCAGAGAACAAACCAGACTTACTGTTAGAAGACACGTACAAGTGAGTACGAGTAGCTGAAGTTGCTTTCTGCCATTTATCAGTGTTAGTTTTTGACCAACGTGAGAACAAATCTACGAATGCTGGCAAACTGTATGATGGGTCAGACCATGTGTTATTACCCTGCGAAGGCTGGAAAGTAATAATATAAGACGATCCATTGAACAATGTGTTACCCTCCCAGCAAGCCTTTAGAATAGCCTGAGCATCTTCCATATATCCAGCATCATTCCAACGGTTAGCAGCAAACAACAAAGACATCATAAAATACATTTCACCGTCAGGAGCACAACCCTGGTCTTTTGCGTTACCATCTGTTCCAACCTGCCATGAGAAGTATCCATCTCCATTTCTATGCCACATGTGGTTCTTTGCAAATTTCCAAAGTTTGTCAAATTCAGACTTGTGGTTAGTCTGTACACTGATCATCATACCATATGACATACCCTCAGAACGAACATCATTGTTACCAGTATCAAGGATGTATGCCTCACCATTACCCTTATCAGTATACAACTTGTTGCTACCAACGAAGTAGTGCTGCCACATCTGATCAAGTTTAGCCTGAATCTCCTCATCTGTCTTACCTAGGTAAGTCTTGAATGGTGATGTGTAGTCACCTGTGTAATATGCTCCAGCATAGTTTTTGTTATCACAATCAGGACCGAAGTAAGCACCATCCTCATCGAAGAAGGTAGATGCTCCAGAAGCTGGCTGTGAACCACAGTTTGTACATGGTTCATCTCCACCACCTGGTTCATCTCCACCACCTGGCTCTGTGATATCACCCTTAGAGAATACCAAATAATCGATGTTAGTGTAATCATTATCAAACTTTAGCTTTAGAGTATGCTCACCCTTTGAAAGAGTGATCTTTCCAGTAGCCATAGTGTAAGTATCCCAATCGCCCTTTCCAGTACCTGTAATAGAAGTGGCTTTCTTTCCGTCAATCTCTATAGAGATCTCTGGATCTGTACTTCCGTTTGCCATGTAAGCACCAACGTTATACTCTCCAGCCTCCTCAACATTGACAGTATACTTCAACCACTCAGAAGAAGTAGTGTAACCGATAGCCCAACCACTGCCAACCTTTACGATATCAACACCGTCATTACGGTATCCATCGCCTTCGTTCTTAGAATCAGAATCAGAGTAGCCGAATGACTTACCACCCTTGTCGTAATTCTCACACTCAAGTTTACCAGGGATAGCAATCACGCCATCATATGGTTCTTCTGGCTCAGATGGTGTTGGAGGCTCCTGAGTTGCAGATCCAATCCATACATTACCATACTTCATATCAAAGCTACCAGAACCAGAACCTACCTCACAAAGGAACTTGCAATCGTAAAGCTGACCTAATGTTACGTGATTTTTCCAATTTCTCATGTGTTCAGAGATAGAGATGTGTCCACACTTACGTGGAGTCGATCTAACCGCGAACACCTGCTTGAATGTAGATGTACCTGAGATAGAAGGAGCATTAGTACGAGTACCGATATACAAATCATAAGAACCCTCTCCATCAATACTATATGAAGACACCTTATTTGCTCCATAGTACAAACCTTGCTGCTTCTGTGTATTTCCGAAGAAAGTGTTCTCTACGATATAGTACTCAACCTCATTAGGAACCTTTGTCCAACCATAGATACCGATGTAGTTGTAACCACCACCAGTACCAGTCATATCATAGTTGAAATCACAGTGAAGGTCTCCGTCTAGTTCATCTGGCTTTGGACCAGTACCCCAATATAGACCGATACGGCAAAGCAAGTCATCTGGATTATTCCAATTTGCCTTAAACTGGAACTGACCTTCCTGAGAAGTGTACTCCATTGAGGCGTTGTTACCAGAGTTTGTCCACATCTCATAGTTGAAACCACCAGCAATGTTGTGTGTTCCTCCATTCTGAGCTCTCTGGCCACCATTCATGGATGAGTTCATCTCACATGGATCAACAGCATAAGCTGCGTTCGGCGCTAGCAAAAGAGAAGCTGCGATTGCGCCAAACAATCGTTTAGAATTGATTTTCATTGTGTTTTTTTATTTAGAGTTTAGAGGATAGTCCGCTGACTATCGATTTTATTCAAGTTGTATCCACAAACAGACAATTATTTCTGTTTGGCAATTATAGAGTTTTTACTTTGCGATGCTTACCTTTTTGTAGTACTCCCCATTTGATGTGACAGCAACTACAACATAAACACCTGCCCTTACATTTCCAACATTCAAGACGTCTCCATCATTCTCAGCAATCGGCATTCCTGTCATACCAATCAACCTAACTTGTTTAACATCATTTAAAGAGACCACTTTAATAGTGTTGTTATCGTAAACCAATTCGAATACAGGAACAGAGGCATCGATTCTATTAGTCACCTTTGTCGACTTGAATTCAACGAAATCAATATTCGTGTAATCATTATTGAATACCAACCTCATCGTATGCGTACCCTCTGTCAAAACAATCTTTCCCATAGCCAACGTATAAGTGTCCCAATCATTTCTTATACTTTTGCCAGACAAAGAACAAGTATCCTGATCATCAAAAATCAAATTAATTTTAGGAGCAGAACTTCCATTTGCCATGCTTGCCTCAACGGTATACTCATCATCATCCTCAACATTAATCGTGTATTCCAACCACTCCCCTTTTTTGGTATATCCGACAGCATAACCATCTGGAGTTTCTACTATATCTACTCCGTCGTTTCTATAAGCCTTCCCTTCGTTATTACGGTCAGAATCATAATAAGAAACATTATAGCCACCCTTATCATAATCCTCAACCTCAACAACACCAGGAATTACTATAGTATCCTTGAAAGGAGCCCTATCCTCAGGAATTATAGGACCATTCTCGTCGCCAATCCACATTGTCGCATATTGGTAATCGATTGTTCCTTTATCTCCACCTGTTTCAATTGCAATCTTGCAATCGTATAAAGCACCAGTCTTTACTCCCAGTTTTTCCCATGCTCTGAAATGTTCAGAGACGGAGATATGTCCACATTGGCGTGTGCCACCCTGACGGACTGAAAACACCTGCGTGAAATTATCAGTGTCTTTCAAAATTGATGGCATGTTCATCATCGTACCTTTGTAGATATTATATGTCGCGCCATCAATCACTGCAGAACCAAGTTTAGTTGTATTCCAAGGATCAGTCATACGATTGTATGAGTCATCACATATATAGAATTCAACCAATGGATCCTTCGACCAACCGTATACACCAATCAAAGAATAGTCGTAGCTCGAACCTGTTTTCGTATAGGAATATTCAGCATGAATATCACCATCCAAATCTTTATAAGATGGAGTATTCTCTTCCTCCTTTCCCCAGAAATACCCGACTCTCGCGATAAAATCACCCGACTCGTTCCACTCGGCTTTGAATGCGCAATCAGCGTCATCATAAACCGTAACCTTACCATTTATACCCTTATACCAAAGCTCACAATTGAACCCGTTATCCAAAGGATATATATCTTTTTTGGTATAGACTGTTCCTCCACTCAACTTCGTCTTCATTTCACAAGGATCTACCGCAAATGCAGAAACCACATTTGAAACGATAAAAAAGAATGCTATTATGAGTGTCGGAATTTGTCTCATGGCTAATTAGTGTTAGTTGATTCAAATTCCAAATATAAGTGTTATGACGGGAAATTCACCGTCATAACACATTTTTTTTATCTTTTGATCATAACTTTCTTGATAATTTGAGCTTTTTCAGTAGAAATCACAGCCATATATACTCCTGCTGGAAGTGTTGTGACACTGATTACAGACTCATTCGTCGAAACAACCTTATTACCAATCATGTCAATGATCTCAACAGATTTGATTTCCTCATCCGATACAATCTCAATCTGTGTAGACGCTGGGTTTGGAACAAGTGCAATACCATTTGTTTTCACATTCTCGACGTCAGTGATCTCGATTGCCACCTTATATAGCTTACAATCCTTAAAATCATAGAAGTCTGTTGGAGCATCGTATTTAACACCATTGTACTCGTTCTGTGCAGTTATCTCAGTAACACTTGGAGCTGGCTTCCAGATCTTGAAGCTTCCACACAAGTGAAGCATTGCCAAGTAGTGAACCAAACCATCGTAGTAGCGATACTGACCAGTCATCAATTGTCCGTTCCAAGCCTTCTTCAAATTAGTCTTAACCTTTTCATCATTTGCAGGGTCGTCCATCAAAGCAAAGCATCCTACAGCGTTTGCACCACACTCTCCAAGTGTGTATTGCTCAGAACCTCCTGTACCGTCCCAGTTGAAACGAGCGTGAGAGTAACCGTCTTTTTCAAAATGATTGATCAAACGTGTCATCATGGCATTCTGAGTTGTCTTGTCAGCACCGAACAAGTAATAGTCCATACCTACGTTCATAGCGCAACGCATTGCATCATACATGTACTTGTTAGAGTTTTCACTGAATCCTCCAGTTGTAGGCTGACCATTAAATTCAGAATAGTCTGCGAACAAACCTGATGAAGAGTGGCATGATTTCTCCAAGTGACCACGAGTTGGAGCCAAGCAGCTCTCCCATTTTTCGTTGTTGCTTTCTGACCATCTTGAGAACAATTCTACAAATGCAGGAAGGTCATAAGAAGGGTCACCGAAGTTCGAGCAGTTGTATGGCTGGAATGTGATGATCTTATAAGATTCGTTGAACAATGATCCATTGCCATTCTTCCAGAATCTTGACAAGCTGTATTGAGCATCCTTAAAGTAAGAAGGTTCATTCCAACGGTTTGCTGCCAAAAGCAATGCAGTCACGAAATACATTTCACCGTCAGGAGCACAGTTGGCATCCTGAGCCGAACCGTCTGGGTTACATTTCCATTTGAAATATCCATCCCATTGACCTGATGTATGAAGCATATGGTTCTTAGCAAACTTCCAAAGTTTATCGAACTCTGTCTTATGGTTTGTTTGAACACAGATCATCATACCATACGATTGACCCTCAGAACGTACATCATTGTTGTTGATATCCTTGATGTAAGCTTCATTTCCATTTTCGTAGTAAACAGTGCTGTTGTTGTCTCCTTTGAAGTAGTGATTCCAAAGTTGATCTAGTTTTCCCTGAATCTCCTCATCTGTTTTTCCAAGATAAGTCTTGAATGGAGAAGGATAAACACCAGTATAGTATGCACCAGACTTTTGTACATTTCCATCATCACAAGAAGGTCCGAAATATGCTCCGTTTTCATCGAAGAAAGTTCCACTTCCAGTAATTGGTTGAGGATCTGATCCACCACAATCTGTACATGGTTCCTCACCACTACCGCCACAATTCTCTACCTTGATAGATGATGTTTGAGCTAAAACCTTACCTCTTGAGTTAGTGATTGTCAAAATACCTGTTCCAGCTGCTTTTGGTTTCCAATCAATAGAACCAGCAGCATTGATACCACTCTTTATAACATAACCAGCAACACCAGAGAACTCTACATAGTTGATATTACATCCATCGCCATCGTTTGTCGACTTAATGAACAATCTCATCTTGCTTGTTGACACAGGATCAAATGTAGCACTGAAATCATGACCTACAGTTTTTCCAGTATACGCAGTCTTCCAAGAACCATTCTCATCATATTGAACCTCAAATGCAGTGATTGTGCTGTATTCTGTACACTCATCAATTTTGATGCCACCTACAGTCTGTGTTTTACCAAAGTTGAATTCTGCCCACTCGTCAGAACCACTCATTGTTCCCCAACGACTGCTACCACCGTGGTTGCCATCATCACTCAAAATCTTATCAATTGTCCAATAAGGAGTTCCATTATTCTCCCACTCAGAAGATGCCTTCACGCTTGAGATGCTAACCTCTGTTGAAGTAGAACCTGTACCCCAGTTCAAAGAGTATGTTCTGTCTTCTGCATCACCGCTCATTGTCCAAGACACTTTGTAAGTTGAGTCTTTACAATATTGTGTTGCAGAAGCTGAAATGTTGAACTCAGGTTCTGGCACAGCAGGTTTTCCTGATCCTACAACAATCTCACCACCATTTGGAACAGCTTTGAAATAAACATATCCGTCTACGACCTCAGATTCGATTTCATTATCTCCCTGAGTAACCTTAAGGTCTGACCAACCATCTTGCATAGGGACACGTACCGACAATGGATAATCCCAGTTACAAAGTTTTGTGTCCAAATTAACAGTCAACGAATATGTCTCACTCGAAGCATCACCTCCGGTCTTTGTGAACTTAGCATTGTCACGCTCCTTGAAATACATGATAGCGTCACGTGCTGTACATACCCAATAATCTTTCTTGTTCTGGTTCAACCACTGCAATGTTCCTGTGAAAGCATCCTGGCTAGTTGGTGAATAGCTACCATTTCCCTGATATCCCTGAATACCATGGATTAGGAAAACCATCCAACCTCCGTTAGCACCAGAACATCTACTCGTAAATTGGTTAGTGCTGTTGATACCTTCAGTACCACAGATTTGGCAATCGAAACGAGCCAAGTTGTTTGGAGACTTACTATTAGTCTGTCCTCCACAGATACGTCCACCAATATAGTAATTAAGAGTATTGGTTATCTCATTACAATTAGGGTAAGCAATTGTAAGACAAGGCTGTCCAATCTGTCGTTCGATTGTTGACTTAGAAGAAGCCAACTCACTAGAATTGCCACTGTGAGAATCTGTATGGCTACCTATCTCATGACCTCTTTGTGCTATACTCTTATATGGACTCCAATCATTTGTCCATCCTGTAACCACATAAAAAGTGGCCTTAAAACCATATTTATCCAATTGGTCCGCAGCCCACTTATGTGAGTTGACCTCGTTGGCACCGTCGTCGAATGTAAACGTAATCGCCGACTTTGCCCAATCTTCCCAAGTGGCAATCTCCTGCGCCTGCGCAAAAGATAAGGACGCCACCAATGCCGATGATAAAAGTAATTTCTGTTTCATATGCTTAGCGTTTTTTTTCGTTAGTAATAATGTGTAGACGAGAGTATGACAATCGTTTACGGTTGCAATATTATCCTAAAGCTAGCTAAAGCAAAATGTGATTACAATTATTTTTTGACGTTTTTTTATCAAACATGCTCGCTAACATACAATGACTTTTTTTTCTATATTCTTTGGCGATTTTTTACTGGTTATTCATCTAGTTCAAAAAAAATATTATAATTTTTCCATGTCAACGTTGCAGAAACAAATTTAAATATTACTTTTGCAATATCAATTCGTCGACAAAATGACGTATTTTATCGATATTTCAAGGCTAACACAAAAACAAACACTTTAGTAAAATTAACTTAAAAAATTGTAAGCGTATGAAAAAAACTTTTACTTCACTAAAAAAAGCAATGTCAGTGATTGCCGCATTGGCGATTTCCGGAATGTCTTTCAACGCATCCGCTGAAATACTTTCTGGGAAAACAGCAACTGAAATTGCAGGAATGATGACAACGGGATGGAACCTCGGAAACACATTCGACGCGACAGGAGGTAGCAACAGAGGCAATTCTCTTGATGCAGAGACTTCATGGGGTCAACCTAAAACAACTCCAGAAATGATCACTGCTGTGAGAAAAGCTGGATTCAATACTATAAGAATCCCTGTTTCTTGGGGTAAACACGCAAGCCGATTCAAAGACGGAGAAGGCTATGTTATAGACACAGCATGGATGGCACGAGTAAAAGAAGTCGTAAACTATGCTTATGACGAAAACATGTTCGTGATAATCAACATCCATCATGACAACAATTCAGGCAACATCATCTATACTTTAAAGGATGACAACAAATCTGAATTCTTTATACAATTAATTTGGCGTCAGATTGCTGAAGCTTTCAAAGATTATGACCAGCACTTGATTTTTGAGATCATGAACGAGCCTCGTTTGGTAGGAACTTCTTACGAATGGTATTTCGACCCAACCGATCCGCCTGCTGATGTCATTCCTGCTCTTGAGATGCTCAACAAGTTCAACCAAATCGGTGTAAACGAAATTCGTGGAAACGGTTCTGCTGAAAACAAAGACCGTGTAATCATGTGTCCTGGATACGCAGCTTGTAAAGAAGGTTGTATGACTTCATACTTCCAGATGCCAACAGACGAGACTCCAAACCGTCTTGCTCTATCTCTACACGCATACCGTCCATATGAATTATGTTTAGGTAGTTCAGACATGTGGTATGACAGTTACAAATATGAAATCAAAACATACTTCAAAGATGTTTATGAAAAATTCATAGTTGGAATGGGCGTTCCTGTTATAATCGGAGAAGAGTCTTGTTCAGCAAGATTCGACGACGGTGAATACTACAACCAAGAGGACAGACTTAAATGGGTAGAAGCTTACTACTCAGTGACTAAAGAATACGGTATGCCTGCAATCTTGTGGGACAACAATGTATTCAAGAACAACAAAGGTGAAGCCCACGGACATTTTAACCGTGAAGAATTGACATGGTACGATCGCGCATTCATAAGCAAAATCATGGATGTGCTTGAAATTGAAAGTGTAGAAAATATCTCTATTGACTATTCATTGTCTATTGCTCCAAACCCAGCGGAGAACAGCATCTATGTTTCAGCAGACAATGAGCTACAAAATATAACTATTTACACAGCAAGTGGAACCAGAGTAATGGAAAAAGAGATTTCTGGAAACAATGCGGAAATAGGAATCTCTACATTAAACAGAGGAATCTACAATGCTGTCGTTAAAACTGAATTAGGAATAAACGTAATAAAGTTAATTTTGAAATAGTAGTAAGGTTTTTCATGATAATGGGCTTGGTTTCGTGAGAAGCTGAGCTCATTGCTTTTTAAATAGAAAAAGGCAACACTTAAATGTGATGCCTTCATATCAAAACATACGTCTTTGTTTATCAACCATTCTGGTTTCTGTAATAAACGATTACATTTCCATCTATACTTTCTATCTTATCAGGAGACGAATTCAAATCAGGAGATTCTATGCCTTCTTTTATGAGCAGACGTGGATTCTTCTCCACCCTAGCCTCATCCCACAACCCTGCATCTACGAACGACTGCAACGTTTTTGTTCCTCCTTCCACAATTAGCGATTGTATGTTTGACTCATACAGATATTTCATCAAAGCATCCATCATCACTCCATTTGAGTCATATGGCAAAGTGGCAATCTTCACATTGGATGGATAATTGCCATTGTCTTCCTTCCCAGATATGACGATTGTCTTGGCATCCAAAGAAAAACATTTGTTGACGACCGGCACAATAAGGTTTCTGTCAAGAATTATTCGTGTTGGGTTTTCGCCACTCCAATGACGTACTGTAAGACTAGGATTATCATTCAAGGCTGTCTGTGTGCCGACGAGAATGCCAGACTCTTCCGCACGCATTTTATGGACGTATCTCAACGTTTCCGGAGTAGATATTGATATCTGTCTGCCATTTTTCCCAGCGACAAATCCGTCTGCGCTCTCTGCCCACTTCAATATGATATAAGGGCGACGCTTGGAATGGAATGTGAAAAAACGACGGTTGAGATGCCATCCTTCATCTGCCAACACTCCCGTCTTCACTTCTATACCAGCATCCTGCAACATCTGCACACCCCTACCGTCTACTTTAGGGAACGGGTCCACATTGCATATCACGACCTTAGGAATATGGTGTTTGATAATCAGTTCTGCACAAGGAGGAGTCTTTCCCCAATGGGCACACGGTTCAAGACTTACATACATAGTGCTTCGCGAAAGTTTCGTTTTATCAGCTACTGATGCCACCGCATTGACTTCCGCATGTGGTCCGCCACACTTACGATGATAACCTTCGCCTATGATTTCACCGTCGCAAACGATCACAGCTCCAACCATCGGATTTGGTGCGGCATGACCTATTCCACATTCTGCAAGTTGGAAGCATCGCTTCATATATATTTCGTCGAGAGTCATATGTCTTTATTTTTCAATTAAAGAGGTCATATTTTCAATATTATCGGCGACAGTAAAGAAATCCACACCGACATTCATAAAGCCATCCTCTGTTGCCTTTCTGAACATCTGTATCATATTGTCGTAATAGCCATAGCTGTTGTAGATCACGACCTTGCCACTAAACAATCCAAGTTGACGCCAGGTTATGGCTTCCAACACCTCCTCAAACGTGCCGTTACTTCCAGGCAATGCTATCGCCATATCAGCCAGATCAAGCATCGTCTTCTTACGAATATGCATGTCTTCCACCACAATATGCTCCACTTTATCGTAGGCCCATCCTCGCTCCACCATAAATTGAGGAATAACACCCTTTATTGTGCCACCTACACTCATCACTCCGTCAGCAAGAGATCCCATCACGCCACAAGCACCGCCCCCATAATAGACAGTGATTCCAAGTTTGGCAAGAGTCACTCCCACATGGAATGCTTCATCAGAATATTTGGCAGAAGAATTGGAGTTTGATCCTCCATACACGCAAACACTTTTTATCATAATAAATTTCAAATTTCAGAAACTAAAATCAAAGGCATCGAATACCCTATTCGGAATATCTCTATCGGGTATATTATCTAACAGCCATTAAATCAGTTGGAATACAAAGATAATGCTTTTTTACGAAACAGGGTCTCACTGTACGGCTACACAATCATTCATTTTTTTCAATCAAACAAAAAAGGCAAACAGAGCGAACTCCGTTTGCCTTATATTTTTGCTTTATGCTTAGATTACCAAGCGAACAAAGGATAATTAGCCATCATGCTATTTACCTTCTCACGAACAGCCTTGATGTTTGCATCGCTCTCTGGATTTGAAAGAACCGTGTCGATCATCTCTACGATTTCAACCATCATATCCTCCTTAGCACCACGAGTTGTGATAGCAGGAGTACCGAAACGAAGACCTGAAGTCTGGAATGCTGAACGAGTGTCGAATGGCACCATGTTCATGTTTGTAGTGATGTCAGCAGCAACTAGAGCTGTCTCAGCCATCTTACCAGTCAATTCAGGGAACTTAGGACGAAGGTCGATCAACATTGAGTGGTTGTCTGTACCTCCAGATACAACTGCGTAACCCTTATCTACGAATGCCTGAGCCATAACAGCTGCATTCTTCTTTACCTGTGCCTGATATGTCTTGAACTCTGGCTGAAGTGCCTCACCGAAAGCAACTGCCTTAGCAGCGATAACGTGCTCAAGCGGACCACCCTGCATACCAGGGAACACTGCTGAATTCAAAATTGAAGACATCTTACGGATGACACCCTTCTTTGTAACCTTACCCCAAGGATTATCGAAATCCTTACCTAGCAAGATGATACCACCACGTGGTCCACGAAGTGTCTTATGTGTAGTAGATGTCACGATATGTGCATATTTCAATGGATTGTCAAGCAAACCAGCAGCGATAAGACCAGCTGGGTGAGCCATATCAATCATAAGAAGTGCGCCTACCTCGTCTGCGATCTTACGCATACGTGCGTAATCCCACTCACGTGAATAAGCAGAACCACCACCGATGATCAACTTAGGACGCTCTGCCTTTGCGATCTTCTCCATCTCGTCGTAATCAACACGACCAGTCTCTTTGTTCAAGAAGTAAGGAACTGGCTTGTAGATCAAACCAGATGTATTAACCAAAGATCCGTGAGAAAGGTGACCACCGTGAGCCAAATCCAAGCCCATGAACTTGTCACCAGGGTTAAGTACAGCAAGAAGAACAGCTCCATTAGCCTGAGCTCCTGAGTGTGGCTGTACGTTAGCGTACTCAGCGCCGTAAAGCTTACAAAGACGTTCGATTGCCAAGCCTTCGCTCATGTCGACTACCTCGCAACCTCCATAGTGACGGTGTCCGATGTAACCCTCGGCATATTTGTTTGTTAGATAACTTCCCATTGCCTGCATCACCTGATCACTAACGAAGTTTTCAGAAGCAATTAGCTCAATTCCCTTAAGCTGACGCTGATGCTCTTTCTCGATAATGTCGAAAATCTCTGTATCTCTTACCATAACTCTTGATGATATTGTTGTAATTTTTTGCAAAGATAGAAATTCCTACGGAATATTTTTACAGAAATAGCCAAATATCGTACAAAAAGAATACTATCCTTATATGTTTTGGCTGATTCTATAGTTAAAGATGAAAAATATTAAGGATTAGTGTCCTTTTTCAATTTATACGACTCAGACACGTCTTAACAAACAAAAAAATGGAAGCACTTGTCTTCCATATAAATTTAGGATTGCATCATCATCCACCCCAGCCCTACTATCCATACAATCAAAAACAAAGGAACTAGGATCGTAAATTTCTTATGCTGTGTCTTATGACGGAAACATTTCATGCCGGCATACGCACCCAATGCACCTCCAATCGCCGCAAACATAATCAACGTCGCTTCTGGAGTACGCCATTTCGCATTTTTTGCCTTCCATTTGTCTATGCCATAAGCGGCAAATGCGACAACATTGATGACCGCTAAATAAATATAAAGTATATTCATTGTCAAAATCAATACCAAGATGGATGATCGCTTGGAGAACTGCTCTTCTCATACTTCAAATCCTGAAGCAATGAAGAATTTGCGTGGATAGTGAAGTTGAACGACTGGTTGTATCCGAATGGCACCAAGTTGAGAGACGCGCTCCAACAGTGAAGTGATCGTGATATTCCACAAGTCGTATAACTGATCTCTTTTCTGATCACATCGTAACCAGAGCTATAATTGAAACTCCAATTGCGAGTGAATGTGAAACTTCCTGAGAAATTCAACATACAAGACCAATCCTGATCGTATGTCAGTCTCTCCTTATTAAACTTTTTATCTCCATAAGAGACCGACGCACTGATATTAAAGCTCCATGGCAAAGAGAATGCCTCATATCCCTCGTCGTCCTTCTTTGATTTATCTTTCTTTTTATCCCTTAGACGTCTTGGCCCCTGTTTGTCAAGCACATCCGGATCTGTATCCTCATATTCGTCGCTGCTTGTGGGCTCACCCTTGATCTGGTCTTCCTGCTTTTTCTTCTTAAATGTGTTGTTGTTAAAATTATAGTGCAAGCTTGTCGACGCATTTGTCATTCTGGCAAGACGGTGGTTTTTCTCCATCTCTGTGACATCCACTCTTGTCGGGCTACCATAATCATTCAACTGGTATGTGTAAGGAGTCCAACGGCTATTGACGCTGAATGTCGTGTTTCCTGGCAGTTTGAATCGCACATTTGCACTGATATCAGACCAATTCAACGAATCCGCAAACACATTATAACTTGTGCTCAACGACAAATTATCAATCAATGAAATCTTCTTATAGCCAGTGGTATCCCTGTCTGTACGGACTTTCATCTCAACATTGTTGCTCAACGACAGATTAACATTACCACTCGGACCATTTGAACGTGTGCCACCGCCTCGCATTCTTGCGTAGTCTATAGGTTTCACGTCGGACAACTCCATTCCTTCAACAGGACGGATATACGAGCCGTAATACGGATCTCTCATGCCTGGGAACGGAGTGATCATGTGATCAAAATCAGGTCTGTATGAGAAACCAACCGTTGGCACACACATGTGTCGAATGGCCGCAATTTTCTTTCCGCCCATCCATTTCAACGGCTTGTAGAATCCATACAACGTAGTATTCAAATTCACACTTGCAGAAAATTCGTTTCTGAAGAACAAACCATAATGATATGCAGTGTCGACCTTTGCAAGATTCTCATTCCAACTGAAATCCTGGGTCTTATGATACCATTTCTCATTATAAGAAATGTTTGGACTCAAAACCAAATACTTGAAAATATTGTATGATGCTCCGAACGACAATCTGTGAGAAGCTTCCAAATCAGTGAAGAAATCGTCAGCAGTCTGAATTTCAGAACTCCACATCAGCTTATCCTGTTTCATCGAAACGCTGTTGTCAGCATTGAAATTATAGTTGAAATATATCTTTTCATACCATTTCTTGCTTCCGACCATCACTTTTCTCTGGAAAGGATATATACGGTTCATACTGACTGTCAAAGACGGGAATGTGATCGACAATGTTGAGTCACTCTGTCTTTGGTTGATTGTCAAGTTGGTCTGCAAAGAGAATACACTCTCTGGGAACTGATATGCGAAGTTGATACTGCTGGATTTGTTGTTTTCAGCGTATGACGAGGCATTATAGTATGAACGTGTATTATTCTTGTTGTAGGCAGACGTTGAATAGTTGACACTTGCAGAGAACGTGCTGAACGGATTAGCCTTAGCATCCTGCTTGTGTGTCCAACGGATCTTCATATCCTTCATCTCAGTATAGTTCGGCATTCCCTTCTCTCCCGATCCAGTCACCTGATAACTGAACAACAAGTTACCGCTATGTTTGTATCGTCTGATATAACGAGATGTTCCGTTCACACCCCAAGATCCTTTCGTGTAGATATCTCCACGGACCGCCAAATCCACATAATCATTGATAGCGAAATAGTAACCACCATTACGCAAATAGAATCCCTGACGCGAATCCTCACCGAATGTTGGCATCAAAAGACCTGACTTATAAGCACTTGAGAATGGGAAATAGGCAAATGGAATCACCACTGGAATCGGCACATCAAGCAACACAAAATAAGCAGGACCTGTAACGACACAATTCTTCGGAACGACCTTAGCCTTAGTCAAATTTAGATAGAAATGTGGATTTTCATGATTGTCACAAGTGGTATACTTACCATCTTTCATCAAGAAAGTGTTGTCTGGATTCTTTCTTGCCTTATCACTTGTGATATATCCGTCCTGTTGCTGAGTAATCACACCTCGGATCAATCCCTTGCCCGACTTGTAATTATAATCCATACTCTCACTCTCATATTCGTCAGGACCGTCCTTGAATATCGGTGTCTCTACCAATGCTCCCGTACTGTCTTTCTTTCCACGAGCCTTGACAGTGCTGTTCTCAATATCCAGACTGATATTGTCACTCTTTAGCTCAAGTGTCTGATAATTGATAGAGGCCTTTCCATAAAGATATGCGTCTCCTCCACCTATAAACACGATTGAATCGGAAGCCGAATAGGTGATTTCACTCTCAATAGCATCCTTACTTGGTTCGAACACAAATGTTTTAGGATCTTTCTTCTGTTTTTTTCTCTTTTTTACAGCGACAGAGTCATTTTGTGCCGATAAAGTATCATTTTTAGGTAAAGAGAAAGACAAAGTGTCGGCAGATAGAGTCACCTCTTTTCTGTCGATACTGTCATTTTTTGGCTCTGTATTTTGTCCATAACTATTTGATAACAATAGTATTGTGAACAACAAACAGAATATATGCTTTATCTTGTAGTGCATTACTACGCTTGTTCTTCTTACTTTTTCTTACAAATTTATTTCTTTTCGCTGACTTTCACAAATCTTTTATGCAAGTCAATAAGTCGTTTCTTTGCTTTTTTAACGAAAAAAAGACCAGCCAGAGCATGGCCGGTCTAATTAGATATATAAAGCAGACGCGAGCAATCACGTCTACTGCATTTATCAAAATTCTGATGAGAAATGGAAGCGAATCTTAGGGAAATCGCTCTGCGCCATCTGCAAGATATAGCCGGAATCTGCAAGGAATACGTCGCGTCCTTCCTTATCCTTTGCCATATACTGATATTTTCTCTTCTTGAATGTGTCCAGAGCCTCAGCGTCATCACTTTCAATCCAACATGCTTTGTAGAGCGAGATTGGTTCCCAACGGCACTGCGCGTTATATTCATGAAGAAGACGGTACTGAATAACCTCAAACTGCAATGCTCCGACGGTACCGATGATCTTGCGTCCGTTGAACTGATTTGTAAACACCTGAGCGACTCCCTCGTCTGTAAGCTGCTCAATACCTTTATTAAGCTGTTTTGCCTTCATCGGATCATCATTCTCGATATATTTGAACATTTCAGGAGAGAAACTTGGCAATCCCTTGAAATGGATTGTCTCTCCAGATGTCAAAGTGTCTCCGATTTTGAATGTGCCTCCACTGTCTGGCAAACCGACGATATCACCTGGATAAGCTTCGTCTACTATATCCTTCTTCTGAGCCATGAAACAAGTAGGGCTTGAGAACTTGAAGTTCTTTCCAAGTCTCACATGCTTATAATTGACGTTTCTTTCGAATTTTCCAGAGCAGACCTTCACGAAAGCGATACAGCTTCTGTGGTTAGGGTCCATATTCGCGTGGATTTTGAACACAAATCCTGAGAATTTCTCTTCCTCTGGTTTGACAATTCTCTCCTCAGTCTGGATTTCTCCTGGAGACGGTGCGATTTCACAGAAACAGTCGAGCAACTCCTTGATACCGAAGTTGTTCAAGGCTGAACCGAAGAACACTGGAGCCACTTCACCAGCCTCGTATGTACTTCTGTCAAACTCTGGATATACACCATCCAAAAGTTCAAGATCCTCACGAAGCTGCATAGCATCCTGCTCTCCTACGATATCGTCAAGCTGCTTGGAATTGATATCCTCGATCGCAACATTCTCAGAAATAGTCTGTTTGCTTGGAGTATATAGGTTCAAACTATGCTCATAAAGGTTGTATACGCCCTTGAATTTCTCACCCTGGTTGATAGGCCAAGAGAGAGGACGAACCTTGATATTAAGTTCCTTTTCAAGCTCATCCATAAGGTCGAAAGGATTCTTACCATTACGGTCCATCTTATTGACGAACACAATAACAGGAGTGTTACGCATACGGCAGACATTCATTAGTTTACGTGTCTGCGACTCAACTCCCTTAGCACAGTCGACAACGATAATAACACTGTCTACAGCTGTCAGAGTACGGAAAGTATCCTCCTGGAAGTCCTGGTGACCCGGAGTATCAAGGATATTGATTTTGAAACCGTTGTATTCAAATGCCATCACAGATGTAGCGACAGAGATACCACGCTGCTTCTCAATTTCCATCCAGTCCGACGTTGCTGTCTTCTTGATTTTGTTTGATTTCACAGCTCCGGCGATATGGATAGCACCACCAAAGAGCAACAGTTTTTCAGTCAGTGTAGTTTTACCAGCGTCGGGATGCGAGATTACCGCAAACGTACGTCTTCTTTTGATTTCGTCTATGAATGCCATTTGTACAAATTTCGTTTAAACGGCGCAAAATTACAAAAAAAATTTCGATTGATTATTAATCGTTAATCATTAATCGTTTCCCGACACCAACTTCGTTGGAATCGGCTACCGTTGGTGAAAACAGGAGGGCGACCACAAGGGTTCGGACATAAGCGGGCGACCACAAGGGTTCTCCCCTACAAAGGGTCGTAGACCCTTTATCTCCGACGATAGCCGATTCCAAAATGATTAATGGCGACTGACTGGATTCATTTGCAATCTGTTTCTTCCTCTTTCGAGGCGGGTTGGGCGTATTTCACTTCAAACTTTTTGTAGGCTTCCACCCATTTTAGCATTTGATCACGACTGTCGCTCACAAATTTTTCATCTTTGAG
>CACZOA010000038.1 GCA_902782665.1 uncultured Bacteroidales bacterium | reverse complement strand
TATCGTCGACGAAGGTTTGCTTGATATCACGTCGTTCAAGACTCCTAATCCATGGCCAAGCATGAATGAAAAAGAGGCTCTTTCTGTTCGTACTTATGATATGTATGCTGATGTTGTGGGCGCATCTACTGATTATTTCAAGAATATCTTGAGTGTAGGAGGTGACGTTTCAGTCAACAAGTCGGCTCAGAAAGAAAAGAGATTCAAGCCAGTGGTTAAGTTTATCGGACCATTCACTTTGAAGGCAGGAGAGACGAAGGAGCATGAACTTCAGTTGCCGATGTATGTTGGTAGCGTACGAACTATGGTTGTCGCATGTGATGGTGAAAAGTCGTACGGTAGTGCAGAGAAGACGACTACAGTATCGGCTCCATTGATGGTGATGAGCTCACTTCCTAGAATCCTTACAAATGGAGAGACAGTTAAATTGCCTGTTAATGTGTTCTCATCTGTAAAACAAGGACAGAATGCAACAGTGACAGTGACTGTTGATGGACCGCTTTCTATTGTTGGTTCAAATACAAAGAGTGTCAATTTCACAGTCGCTGGAGATAAGATGGTCTACTTCGATTTGAAGTGTGATCCTGCAAAAGAGGGTATAGCACATGTGAAGATCAAGGGTTCAGGTGCAATGCAGGCAAGTGAGGAGATCGCTATTGAGGTTAGAAATCCTCAACCTGTCATTATTGACACAGAGTCACGTGTCGTAGAGTCCCAGTCGACATTCTCTTGGACTCCATTTGCTAAGAGCTCAACGAATAAGGCAAGTGTGACAATCAGCCCAATGCCAAACATTGATGTTCAGGCTGCATTCTTGAAGATGATTCACTATCCATATTGCTGTAGTGAGCAGGTGTCGAGCCGATTGTTGTTCTATTTGAACGCAGAGAAGTTTGTCAACCCAGATATGAAATCAGCGTTGTCTAGTGAGGTTAACCATTTCTTGACAGTGTTGTATGGACGTCAGATGTCGAGCGGAGCGTTTATTTATTGGCCAGGAGACAGCCATATCAATGAGTGGA
The DNA here is from genome assembly GCA_902782665.1 of uncultured Bacteroidales bacterium. Lineage (GTDB taxonomy): Bacteria > Bacteroidota > Bacteroidia > Bacteroidales > Paludibacteraceae > UBA1723. The sequence continues at coordinate 13,074 of CACZOA010000038.1, read as the reverse complement.
TTACCAACATGGCAGGACATGCGTTGCTAGAGGCAAGAAGCAAAGGTTATAGTGTCCCTGATGACGTGATAGACAGATGGTTGAGTTATCAGAAGACAAGAGCACGTGAGGCTACATCAAGCACAACTCAGGCTTACCGTCTGTATACTTTGGCATTAGCTAAAAAGGCGGATGACGCTGCTATGAACAAGATGAAAGAGAAGATTTCTACTCAGGATGTTCCAGCTAAGATCCTTCTTGCTTCAGCCTACTCATTGGCAGGAAAGAAGAATATAGCGACAACTATTCTAAGCAATCTGGAAGATAAGTCGTTGGATTACTACAGATATTATTGGGATAGAGAATGGACATTCGGCTCATCATTGAGAGATAGAGCATTGTGGCTTGAGTCGTTGGCGTTGAGTGGTGATTCAAAGAAAGCATTTGAAGTTGCACAGAACGTCGCATCTAAGTATAATGCAAACAAATGTTGTACATATGAGACAGCATATACAATGCTTGCGTTGAACAGATTGAGCAGTGTCATCTCTTCTGTTGCTAACACATCTGTTATTCAGAAGGGTAAGACAGTCAAGACTGTCCAGACGTTGTCTATTGTTGATCTTGATCCGTTGGCAGGAGAATGTGTGGTGAAGAATAATAATCAGTCTACCTCTTATGCTACACTATGTAAGACACATAAACCAACAGCACAGGAGCTAGTGCCTGCTAAAAACAATGGTTTGGAAATCAGTGTAGTATATGAGGATGAGTCAGAGAAAGAGTGCTCTATTGCCAATTTGAAGCAGGGTGCTGAGATCACAGCACGAATCGTTGTGAAGAACAATTCATTGGCAAAGGATTCACGATTGATGGCATTGTCGTATGCATGGCCTTCTGGTTTTGAACCATGGAGTGACATAGCATCTGATAGTGAAGGCTGTGATTATGTAGACCAGCGTGACGACAAGAAGATCTGGCATTTTGTTTTGTCAAGCAAGGGTGTTAAGACATTCAAGATGAAGTTGCGTGCGGCATATTGCGGAGATTTCATCGTGCCATCGACAGTTTGTGAGGATATGTATGATGCGGAGATAAATGCTCATACAGCATCGTCGAAAGTCAAGATCTCGGAATAATTTGAGGTTATATAAAAGCAAAAAAGACGGAGTCACCTCCGTCTTTTTTGACGTTTAAATTAGTTGGCATGAATACGTCGTTAGCCGTTTTATGTCGATAAAGAATGATACGTTGTCAAACGTAAAGAATAGTACGTCGTTAGACGTTTTATGTTGGTAGATGAATCGTAAGAAAATAAGAAAATATTCATTAATTGGTTTGTTGGCAATATTCATAACGTGGTTGTGGATAGTGCCGTGCCGTTTGTTTTCAGATGTCAGTTATTCGACGGTTGTGGAGGATCGAAACGGACAGTTGATAGGTGCGCGAATATCGCAGGATCAGCAGTGGAGATTCCCGTTGCAGGATTCATTGCCAGAGAAATACGTCAAATGTCTGGTGCGGTTTGAAGACAGAGGTTTTTACCATCATCTAGGTGTGAGTCCGTCGGCCATCGCACGAGCTATCAAACAGAATTTTGAGGCAGGCAGAATAAAGAGTGGAGCCAGTACAATCACAATGCAGGTGGCGCGTATGAGTCGCAGAAAGGAACGTACCTTCATACAAAAAGTGATTGAGGCTTTTGAGGCATTCCGTATTGAGGCACAGTATTCCAAACATGAAATCCTTCAGCTATATGCCGCTCATGCTCCGTATGGAGGTAATGTGGTGGGGTTCCCAGCTGGATGTTGGCGTTATCTAGGTCACGACGGAAACAATCTGTCGTGGGGTGAGGCTGCTGTGATGGCTGTGCTGCAAAACTCACCGTCGATGATCAACCTTGCAAAGAAACGACCGTTGCTGGAGGAGAAACGAAACCGTCTGCTTAAATCCCTTTACGAAAGTGGAGACATCACAAAAGGGGATTATGAACTAGCGATCGAGGAACCATTGCCGTCTCATCCAAATAAAATTCCGAGTGCCGCTCCGCACCTGGTGGAGTGGTATGCCCAGAAAAACAATGGTGAATATGTGCGCACCACCGTCGACCTCAATCTTCAGAAGGATGTGGAGGCGATTGCGAAGCGACGCAATGACGAGTTGAGAGTGCATGGCATACACGACTTGGCGATTGTTGTGATTGACGTACAGAGTGGTGATGTGATCGCATATTGTGGAAATGCCAATTCATCGTTGAAAAGAGCAGGTGTTTGTGTGGATGTGGCAAGATCACGACGAAGTTCTGGTAGTTTGCTGAAACCATTGCTGTATTGTGCCGCATTACAGGATGGTTATATCCTTCCAAATACGTTGCTACCGGATGTGCCGATAAACATCAACGGATTCCGCCCACATAATTATGATAAGGATTTCCGTGGTGCTGTCTCAGCTTCAGAAGCTGTGAGCAAGTCACTTAATGTCCCTAATGTCCTGTTGTTGAGAGATTATGGAATAGACCATTTCATCGAGGTATTACGCAGATGCGGACTCTCCACAATCAACCGTACTGCGGATGTCTATGGATTGTCGTTGATTCTTGGAGGAGCGGAGATCACATTGTTGGACATCACTCGCGCGTATGGAAAAATGGCAAGGAATTACGAGTATTCCGTCGCATCAAGGAATAAGGATCTGGATAATCCGGCAGCCATAGATGATTTTGAGAAAACTTTTATTTTGACGGATAAAGCGGCGTTATTCCACACAATAGAGGCGATGAAGAGAGTGGAGCGATTAGACCATATGGATATGTATAAAATCAGTGGCTATCGAGATATCGCATGGAAGACAGGTACGAGCTACGGAGCGAGAGATGCCTGGTCTGTCGGTTTTGACCATCGTTATGTGGTGGGCGTGTGGGCAGGAAACGCGGAAGGCCAAGGTGTGGCAGAGCTGACGGGAGTACATACGGCATCACCTGTCATGTTTGATGTGTTCAACCATCTGACATATAGTAAGAAAGATGGCAAAAAATGGTTTTCGAATCTTAAAGTGAGCGACGGTGCGGAGATGAAAATTTGCCGACAGTCTGGAATGCTTGCAAGTTTGGAATGCCCGAATCCGGTCACACAAGTGATGCCGGCAAACGGTGTAAACTCAGGAGTCTGTAAGTATCACCATGTGGTGAAGGTGACTGAGGACGGCAAGTATCGCGTCGCCAAGATGGAAGATTCAAGCGTTGACGCCACATATTTCACATTGCCAGCCAACATGGAGTATTACTATAAGAAGAATCATCCAGAATATGTCACATTGCCACCTTACAACGACGCTTTCATTGGTGAAAAGAGCAAGAGTAATCTTGGATTCATATATCCGCAGAATGGTGCAGTTCTGTCGTGTGTCGGCAAATCATCAGACATTGAAAATGGAGTGCTTTTCGAATTGGCCCACAAACGACCAATGACAGAAGTGTTTTGGTTTATTGATGGCAGATACCTTTCTTCCACGGTCGGAGAGCATAAACTGCAGATTGAGATGGAGGAGGGAAAACATAAGATTTCTGTTGTGGATGAGAATGGAGACAAGGCAGAAGTGAGGGTGGAGAACAGGCGATAGAAACCGTTAGAAGATGACGATAAATAAAGAATTATGGAGAAACAGCGTGCAGGAAGAAACCGTACAATGACGTTGAATGATAAAGAACGTGAAGAGTTGAGAAAAGATATATTCTTTCTCTCGGATAATTGTGCTGTCGACGGTGCTGTCGACAAGACATTCAACCAGGATCTGTTCGAAGTGTTGGATTTTCTGCCCAAGCATTTTGTGGATCTGCTTATTATCGACCCTCCTTACAATCTGTCGAAGAATTTCGCAGGAAATAAGTTCAGAAAAACGGATGATGCCGCATATATAGAATACGTGAGAAGCTGGTTGCCGAAAGTGATGGAGTTGCTGAAACCCAATGGCAGTGTATATGTCTGTTGTGACTGGAAATGCACGAGTGCCATTTATCAGGTGTTGAGTGAGTGTGCTGTGGTTAAAAACCGTATCACATGGCAGAGAGAGAAGGGCAGAGGGGCAAAGACAAACTGGAAGAACGCAATGGAAGACATCTGGTTTGGTGTGGCGGATGAAAACAATTACTACTTTGATGTTGAGGCGGTGAAGCAGAAGAGGAGAGTAGTGGCTCCATATAAAGAAGACGGTAAAGCCAAGGATTGGGAGGAGACAGATGAAGGAAAATTCCGTCTCACATATCCTTCTAATTTCTGGGATGACATCAGTATCCCTTATTGGTCGATGCCGGAAAATACGGATCATCCTACGCAAAAACCGGAGAAATTGATTGCCAAACTGATTCTGGCATCATGTCCTGTCGACGGAATTGTCTTCGATCCGTTTTTAGGAAGTGGCACAACATCAGTAGTTGCGAAAAAATTAGGACGACACTATTGTGGGGTTGAAATCAACGAAGAATATGCGTTGCTGGCAGCCAAACGTCTACACAAAGCAGAAACAGACACCAATATCCAAGGATATAATGATGGCGTGTTTTGGGAACGAAACACATTGAATCAGCAAAAAAAGAAAAAATAGAATCACATGTCGTAGAGATGCACGGATGTGTGTGTGAATTTTCTTAGCAAGAAAGAGTCCTCTTTATTCACTTATTTGCGTAAAGAGTTGCGTCGAAGTAGGATTAGATCCCTGTACATAAGTCTAGTTTCTAATTCACCGTCTTTTTCGCTGTTCCAATTACGGTATTTCATTTCTTGTTCTGTTGTCGAAAAGAAAAGATTCAATCCGTTGCGTTGATAATAATCAATTAATTCAGGTTCATTGTATGCGTCGACAATTAGATGTCGACAGCCAGATTTATTTCTATTGTTTGTAAACCATTTGGTTACAAACTCAATGATTTGCTCTCCTAGATGATTCCCTTTGTATTTGATATCAACTCCAAGTTGAGCAAGTAAGATAGCTGGATAATTGATGAGTCCTTTTTGGTGATGGACTTCGTAACCTATCTTTTTTTGACGGCTGTTACCCAAATGCTTTGTAAAAATACTTGCATTAGCGACTGTGAATCCTGCTACTATTTCGGTAGGGTTATTGGGATGAATATAAAAGTATGTTTTCCCGAATAGTTCGTCTTGGTAGGTTTGAGCTTCGTTACGAAAAAAGTTGTTCACTGTTTCGCGACCACAATCAAACGACTGTAAATCAAGTGGTGCTTGACCTACAGAAAGCATAAATAGAGAATCGAGTGAAATCATAGATTTTGTTCCAATTTCTTTAGATATTCTTCAACCCAAATTCGGTTTTTCTCTTCCCAATCATTGAATTTGTCTTCTTTCTCTTGACTCCATTCTGCCCCTGCGAGATGTTGAGCATTGTATTCGCATTGCTCTATGAATTGTTCTGCTACTTCTCCTGTTAAAACAGGTATGTTTGTTACTGGTATTGCCATAATCTTTTTGACTGTTTTTTATTTTCTTGACAAAGATAGTGTTTTTTTGCAAAATGATTTGATGAAATCTAATAATTAAATTTTGTGTTTTTTCATATTCCTGAACTCGCTGTGTTTTGAGGTGTTATTTTTCATTTTTACAAATTCCTCCAATTCGAAAAAAATATTCAGACAATAGTCAAATGTAACATTTATGCGTTACAAAAGGTGTTTTGGGGCTTTTTGTTAAGCGATTTGTCTTTTATGTTAGTGTGAAATGTCCTTTTATTTGTTAATTTGTTGCTCAGATTTAGTATTAGGAAGGAACTATAGTATAACAATTAAAGCTCATTATCATGAAACATTCTTACAACTTTAGATCATATCTGTTGTCCGCTTTTGCTGTTGGCTCTTTTGCCACTGCTTTTGCTCAGACGACATGTTTGAATGGCCGTACAGAAGGTTTCGGCCAGACTCCTCCAATCCATGTGGAGGGGAATAAACTTATGGATGAGTGTGGCAACCAGGTGGTGCTGCATGGTGTGATGGATACTCCCAACGGATATTTCAACGGTAATTTCAGCCGCTGGAATTTTGATTGGGGAAAGGGTTATGATGCACCTACGGCGATTCCTAACGTGACAGAATACTTCAAGAAGATTTTCACTGTCCTAGGATCGCAGGATAAAGGTGTCTATTGCAACGTCTTCCGTCTGCATATGGATCCATGCTGGACAAACGACCCGAATAAGGAATGTATTGGCAATGGAGGTGAACACAATATCAGTCAGTTTTCTGCTGATCGTTTGAGATATTTCCTCGACAATCTTTACTTTCCTTTGGCTAAGGAGGCCATAAAGCACGGAATGTATGTGATTATGCGTCCGCCTGGAGTCTGCCCAGAGGAGATAAAGGTGGGGGATGCTTACAATGAGTATCTGAAGACTGTATGGGATATCGTATCGTCTAACGATTCGATAAAGAAATATGAGGGAGTCATCTCTCTTGAACTTGCCAACGAGCCTGTCCGTCTGTACGACAAAAATGGAACTGAGACTGGCAATGCTCCATGGGCGCCAAGAGATTTCTTCCAGCCTGTGCTTGATATAATCCGCAGAAATGGATTCAAAGGTATTGTGTGGGGAGCTGGCACTGGCTATCAGTCGCAGTATGGCGGTTACAAGGATTATCCGTTGGTGGATCCTCTGAATAATCTTGGCTACGCTTGCCACGTCTACACTGGTTGGTATGGAAATGCCGATGATTATGGTTCGACGCAGGGATTTATCGACCAGTTCAAGAAGCAGGTTCCTGTTGTGGAGACAAATCCGGTTGTGGTCACTGAGTGTGACTGGAGTCCTGGACACGTCGTCGGCACAAATTTCGATGGATCATTGAAGTCGGAAAACCTTGGAACTTGGGCGACTGGTTCGACAAGCAAGTGGGGAGTACGTTTCAAAGCGGTGATGGATAAGTATAATCTGTCTCTCACTCTGACTGGAACGGATGATTATGTGGATATGGCCCACTATTTGGAGACAGGCGAGATCCGTTATGCTTTCTATGGCAAGGAGGGAGCGGAAGACGCGTGTGGAAAAGCATGTTGGGACTGGTATAAAGAGTATGCCAAGGTGAATTATCCGCAGTTTTGTGAAGGAGAATTGGAGCCTATCGATTGTCAGGGATTCTTCCCGTTGACGAGAGGATGCTTTAATCCGAGTATATTTGAGACAGGTACGTACAACTATAAGACAAAGACATTGATCACAGGTCAGTATGGATTTGGAGGATGGACGTACGACCAGCCGATTGATTTGAGCGGATATGATAAGTTGGTTGTCACATTGGAGAAGCCATGCGACAGGTCTGCATCATTCCGTCTGTTTGATAAAAATGATTATTGGTCAACTCCATACGCTTTCGATTTTGATGCAAATGAGACTGTCGGAGAGATAAACTTGAAGAATTCGTTCAAGGGTGATAGTGGAGAATTGTTAGACCCGTCACACATTTATATCGCAGGTTTCTGGACATACGGAGGCGGTGATGGTGTGCAGATCAGGTCTATTGAGTTAGTGAAAGATCCAACAGGAAACGTGGATATTGAAAAGGATAGAGACGTTTTGAGTATTGAGTATGTGTCGCCAACGGGAATGGTTGGCAGTCAGCCATTTGAAGGAGTGAATATGGTTCGCACCGTCTACACGAATGGCGACGTTGTGGTTTCGAAAGAGTTTAGAGTATATAAATAAATTATTTATGTGTTTTGAAAAGGAGGTACGTGAGTATCTCCTTTTTGTGTATAAATTGGTGCTCTGACCCAGTTTATATGGGTAGAAAGGATTAAATTTTCAATAACAATTCCGATTCTGTTGTTATTTTGTTACTTTTGCCCAAAATTTTTCTTGTAATGAAAAAGCAGTTAAATCTCAAGGTTGAGAATTTAAGGAAGATCACAGAGCAGCACATCCTATTGAGTTTGGTTGCTCCCAATGGTGATATGCCAGAGATAAAGGCAGGACAGTTTGTCGAGGTCAAGGTAGACAATGCTCCGACTGTGTTTTTGCGTCGCCCTATTTCTGTTCACTTCGTGGATTATGCGAAGCAGCGTCTTGATTTGCTTGTCGCTCTTGTTGGCGACGGTACTCGTAAGATGGCTACTCTTTCAGTTGGCGACGAAGTAAGTGTGTTGCTTCCGCTTGGAAATGGCTTCCCAATGCCGACAAAGGCAGGAGCCAAGTGCCTGTTGGTAGGAGGTGGTGTTGGAATAGCTCCGCTTCTATATCTTGGTGACAGACTGAAGGCGGCAGGTCATCAGGTGTCGTTCCTTCTTGGAGCCCGCAACGCTGGCGGTGTGATGCTTGAGGATGATTTCAAGAAGTTCGGAAATCTATATCTCACTACAGAAGACGGTAGTGTGGGAGAGAAGGGTTTTGTCACAAACCATTCAATCTTGGAGAAAGAGCAGTTTGACGAGATCTTTGTATGTGGTCCGACTCCGATGATGAAGGCTGTGGCCAAGTATGCATATGCTAAGAATATCGAGTGCTACGTCTCTCTTGAGAATAAGATGGCTTGCGGACTCGGAGCTTGCTTGTGTTGTGTTACTGAGGATAATAAAGGTCATAACAGATGCGTCTGTTCAGAAGGACCAGTATTTAATATCAACGAACTACCATGGCAAAATTAGAAACTAAAATAGGAGGTCTTACACTAAAGAATCCGGTGTTGACTGCATCTGGAACATTTGGTTATGGCACTGAATTTTCAGAATTTATAGATTTGTCGCGTCTTGGCGGCTACATTATAAAGGGCACAACGTTGAATCCACGTGAGGGTAATCCATACCCACGTATGGCTGAGACTCCTTCAGGTATGTTGAACTGTGTCGGTTTGCAGAATAAGGGAGTTCATTATTTGAAGGATCATATCTATCCTAATATCAAGGATATAGATTCATGCCTTATTGTAAACTTGTCAGGAAGTACGGTTGAGGATTATGCGGAAGCTGCTGAAATCATCGGTACAATGGACAAGGTGCAGGCTATAGAGTTGAATATCTCATGCCCTAATGTGAAGCAGGGAGGTATGGCGTTCGGAACCACTACTCAGGGAGTGGAGCAGGTTGTGTCTGCTGTGAGAAAAGCCTATGGCAAGACTCTGATTGTGAAACTTTCACCTAATGTGACATCTATAACTGATATCGCTTTAGCTGCTGAGGCTGCTGGAGCAGATTCCGTATCCCTTATCAACACATTGATGGGAATGGCTATTGATGCGGAGCGTAGAAAGCCATTGCTTAGCATGGTGACGGGAGGATTGAGCGGCCCATGTGTCAAGCCTGTGGCATTGCGTTGCGTATGGCAGGTGGCAAAGGCAGTGAAGATACCAGTGGTAGGTTTGGGCGGAATCATGAACGCTACAGACGCAATTGAGTTCTTCTTGGCTGGAGCGACAGCAATCGAGATCGGAACAGCAAACTTCATCGATCCAGAGACAACTGTCAAGGTTGTGGACGGAATAAATGAATATTTGGACAGACATAATTATTCGTCAATCACCGATATTATCGGTCAATTGGAGGTTTAAACTATGAGAAAGATAAGTTTTACTATTTCTATTCTGTTGGCTCTTGTGATCACAGTCCTTTTCGCAGGAGAGTTGTTTTCCAACAATGTGGAGGATCCGATTGAAGAGATACAAGAGAGAAATTGGTATTTGAATTCTATATGTGATGTTCGTCTTATGAACATTGAGAGCGATAGATTCTCATTTACTGATGCTCAGAAAGCGATTATTACCAATCGTTTGCAAAACGGAGATTTGAAACTAAGTTGTGAGATTCAGATAGCTTCAAACTTGAAACTGGATGGTTTGAAGACAGTTGATGCAGAATTTGAATTTCCACAGTTGAAGATTTCCCAGCCGCTTAATATCCTTTCTGTATCCGACAGTTTGATGATAGCAAAACTTGATGTTGATTTGGCGAAGTATTATGATGGCAAAAACAAAGATGCGTTGTTTGCAGCGATCAGTAATTTTGCATCTAATAAGAGTTTCATGATAAAACCATCGTTTGAGAATTTCGCACATGAGAAAAACGATTGGGTATCAGTCGCAAAGAGACAATAAAAATATCGAGTGATATATTTTATAAAAAGCAATGACGCAAGTCATTGCTTTTTTGTTTTTATGGATATCAACCGTGGCCTGATTTTCATAAAATATTCATCTGAAAATCCAGATAGATATAATGAGAGGAACCAAAATAGCAGATATGACGGCGATGATTTTCATAGGCATAGATTTGGCTTTCTCAATAAGTATAGCACTGATGATATGGTATACTGCGTTAGCCGTTAACAACAACAGAATTTTGTCATAGAATCCGACTGAAAAATAATTGAACGCAAAACAGACGGCCATTATGATGGCGAATGCGTAACATAATACGTGGTAATGGCATTTCAGCACAATGACAACCAATGTCAACCATAACAATATGGCTATATAAAGTGCAAAGAGCATTAAAAAGCCACCTCCTAAAGCATCTCCGTCTGATGGATATTTCGCTGAAATTCCAGAGACAATGCATGGTATTATGGTTAATGCGAAAGATGTGGACAAACCAATAAATGCCAGTTTACGCTTTGTGAAATTGTGGTTTGTGACAATTGCGGAAATTAAAAAAGCTATAAATACCAGTAAGAATATTATACCCATAAGCAACGTCTGTTATACACACTTAATATATAGCCCAATAAAACCGTATGGCACAATTAGGGATGCCAGCGTCAAAGCGACTGCCGCAATCTTCATTGGCGTAGTTTGGGCTTTCTCTATAATGTATGCACAGAGAATAAAAAATGCGGTGTTCGCTATAAATATGAGTGGAGCGGTGGTGGAAGATTTTAACCTCGTCTCTAAACAAATAATGCCGAATACAATAGCCATGTTTATGAAGAAACCGATACTTAATACATAAAATGTGTGGGAATTCGATATGATTGTCATCATCAACATTGTCAGCCAAGGAATGATAACAAACATATATATAATTAAAATTATAAATCCATCACCTGGACCATCGCCAATATCAATTACTCCCATAGAACATGGAAAAATTGAAAGTAAAAATGATATAGCCAAAACTGTAAATGTCAGTTTTCGCTTGTTAAAGTATTTGATTAATAGAAAGATAATAATGGCGATTATTATGATTATTATGTATTCCATAAGCGATGTATGTTATTCCTAATATTTCTTTAATTCTTCAAGAAATTTATCTATATCAATGACTTCGACACGAGGAAAAGGAATAGTTTTGAGTACGTCAAAATGTTTGTCGTTTGATACAATGAATTTTGCATCTGCTTTTATAGCACAATCAACAAATTTATTGTCATCTTTATCTGCAGTGATAAGTTCGAAATGATAAAATACTTCGACATGAAGAATATTATTTCTGTTTAGTATGGCGGCAATGACATTGCGAGCAATCATTGGCGAACCTGTAAGTTTTTCGATAATTTCTTGATATTCATGCAATATGTCATCAGTGAAACATAAACAGTATTTTCCTAATATAAAATCTCTCCAAATAGGGAAATAAATGCTAGATCTCTTTAATGAAGATACTAAACAATTGGTATCCAATACGACATTCTCCATCTCAATATTTGTATGGTGTTCTCAAATGTTCTTTATTCCAGGATTCAATATCCTGTGTAGATAGCGTACCTTCATTACATAATTGATCCATTGCGTCTAGTGCTTTGTTTGAAAAATATTCTGCAATCAGATTGCGAATTTCTTGCATTTCTTCTTCGTCTTGCACATTGGCGATACTTTCTAATATCTGCATTTGATATTTTGTAAATACAGGTGATGTATCTACATTGTTATAGGTGAATTGAGGTTCTTTTACCATCATTGATTCATTTCCTGTTACATTATTTTTATTGCTCATAGTAGGATGCTTTTAGTACTTACTTAATCATTATCGCAAAATTAATTAAATATAATAAGAATCTGTTTAGATTTAATTCAAAATTTGATTATAGAAGTTTCGTATTGTTAAGGGAATTGACGTTTTTTTTACCGCTCGCCCTTTGGGTTTGCGGAAGAGAATGGGTTAGGGCGTTCCGCCCTTAACAATCCTCAAACTTTACCCCAAAATTTAAGCAGTTTCTAACAGCTTTTTCAATTTACTATGGACTTTAGATATTTCATCACAACACATTTCTAGGAATCCACAATAGAATGGACGGCATTGAAAATCATAACCTTTCCCCATCTCGACGTAGGTATAAGATATTCTATCAAGAATATATTTTATGTTGTCCGTATCAATTTCTTGAGTCTTTTTTATCTGATCGCTAAAACTTTCAAATCTACTGCTAAACATTTGTGCTACCTCTATTTCGTCAGGAGTACTTATAACATTGTCTAATTCGACAGAAAACAAATGACAAAGTTCTCCCAGTTGCATATAAGTATGTTTTATCTCTTCCTTTTTTGTCGGTTGTTTTGTCTTTTTTTCGTGTTGGTGTTTTGTTGAGAAATGATCTTTCTCATATTCTATCACCAGAGATATTAGAAGATCTAATTCAATGGCATTCTTGTGTGTGATTGGAGTGTCGTCATTTACTAAAGAATTTAATTCCTTAATTCGTTCTATTATAGCATTATATGCTGTTTCTGTTTTGATTTTTGTCATATATTTCCTGTTTATTAAATGGTTATAAAGTTTAGTCTTGGCTCTAAAAGATGATTGTTTTGTTCATCCATGCGAGTATGTTGAGTGTGCATTAAATAGAAAGAGACGTTTATAAAATCTTTATTATCTTGTAATTTTCATGAATGTTATCTCTTTTTATCTTGATAATCACGATTTTCCCGGATAATTCGCCTAAATCGATTATATTATCTGATCCAGTCAAGGCTTTTGGGGTAAAAAGAATTCTCCCGTCGACGGAATAGATTGCCAATTCGTCGCAAGCTGGAGCATGCAGTTCATCGCCATTGATAAAGCATACAGGTTCGGTGGAATGGCAGATGTTTTTTGCTGAAGATTTTTGTGTCACCTCAATTTCTCCGATTAAATTGGCTCCTAGATCAGAGTTGTATTGCGACGATGGGTT
>CACZOA010000037.1 GCA_902782665.1 uncultured Bacteroidales bacterium | reverse complement strand
GGATAGCTTCGTCGCCCAATGAGGAAACTTTATCTGGATGATACATTATTGCCAGCGCACGGTAGGCTTTTTTGATTTCCGCATCTGGGGTATTCTCACTCACTCCAAGAATGTTGTAGGCATTATTGATATAACTGTCGTTGGATATACGGCTTTCGTTATGGTTGTTGTCCTCGTCTTTTGTCTTCTTATTATTGTTTGATTTGGAGGATGACTTTTTTGATTTAGACGAATTCGACTGTTTGTTATGATTCTTTTTCTTCTCTTTTAGTAAAGCCTTGAAGTACAAAAAAATATTTTTGTATTCCGCACGTGAGATGTTCAGATTATGTCTGATTTGAGTGAATATGAAATCCTCGATATTGGAGAATATATCGTCAGAATAAGCCACTTCCAACAACTTAATGAGAAGATCTGATTTGGCGGAAAAATCGAATTTTTCATTGATGCGACGGTAGATTTCATTAATGTCGTAGTTGCCCTCCAATATAGTTTGAAACTGTTTGAGAGCCGCTTTCTGTTCCTCTTCCGTCTTGTAAAGTTTACGTATTGTAGCCTTGACACAATCCAATTCACAAGTCAAGTTTCTGCCGTCGGCTTTCATCATCTCAGCCAGCAAAACAAGAATGTAATAATTGAATTCAGATTTGTTTTTTGATTTGTTCCCGCTTTTGTCGTAGTAATTATATGATGAATTTTCGCTGAATCCTGTGTATCTGAATGACTCTTCTTTATAGCATCCACAATCGTTTTTCTCCTTGAAAATGGCATTGATGCTTTTGTATTGTGTTTGCGTTATATTCAGTTTTTCTACGATGAATTCCAATTTTGAATTCTCGACGCTGCGAAGATAGTTGTCTGCGTAAGCCACTTCTAGCAACTCCATGATGATCTCAGATTTTGCGGCATAGTCGAATCCTTTGTTGATACGGTTGAGAATCTCGATTAATGGGATATCGTTTTTGTCAAGAATCGACTGGAATAACTTGAAAGCGGCAGTCTGTTCACCTTCTTCTTTGTAATATCTACGTATTGTAGACTTTACACTGTCATACTCACAGCTCATCAGTTTGTCGTCGGCTTTCATCACCTCTGCCAGTAATACAAGGATGCAATATTTGAAGTCAGATTCGTAATTAAACTTTGGATTCTCTGGAGTCTTGTTAATAGACTTTACTATAATGATTCCAAATATGATTATGATAATCAGCGGCATCCACGCCATGATAAAGGAGACGCTGTCAAGCAGAAATTTTTCAAACATGATTAATTATTTGTTTGTTACAAATATACAATAAAAATATAAATGCTAAATGTGGAATACAAACAAATTCCCAACATACATGTAACGTCTACGACGTAGTAATTTAGGCATTTCTATTTGGTATGACGGGGAAATTATTTGCTTGATAATGTTGAATCGCTATTTTTGTGAAAAATTAAATGTTTAATCGACGCTGCATTATGAAATTTCGTCTATTCTATATAATGATATTTTTGATGACGTTTCTATGTCCATCGGAGGCTCAAGACTCATATTTAGAGTACGTATTTACAGATGAGACAAGGGAAGTAGAAACTATTGGTTTGGAAAGAATTCGTTTCAATTGGAGTCATTGTCGAGAGTCTTTGTATAGGATAAAAAACATTATTATAGAAAATGTCTTTGATAAAAAAGCTAATGTGCTTGGTCCAAAAGGATTGAGTGTAACGCCAGAGTTGATTATATATTTTGGGGATGGAGAGCCAAGAGGGGGTGGTGGACCCACTTTTTATGGATTTATTGACCCTCCTGCTCCTAATACTTATGAGATATTAGAAAAAAAAGAAAATAATAATGGAACTGAGACCCTTCTATTTAAGGGAAGTTACTCTGGATTAGCATACTATAAAGGAAAGCAGATGTCATCCCTCTCTGGTCGCATCACTTATCCTAAATTCAGAAATATTTCATCGAAAATTTTAAGTGAAGAATTGACGGAGAATCTGAAGCCGTTTTATTTGGATTCTTTGTATTCATCTGGTGACGCATGTGTGAGACTGATTTCTCCATCATATGATGAAAAAGCCCAAAAGGTGAATTTGAATGATTTGTCTATTGAACGTGTGACTGTCGTGAATAATCTTAAACGACTCGGATATTCATTGGTCAGCCAGAAGGGGGAGTTCCCATTAACTTATCGTAAAGAAGGAGACCCCGACGTAAGAATGTATGAAACTTATATTGAGATTTGTTTTTAGGGCTGTCGGAATAAACTAAATATATATTACCGGCATGAAACTCCTACGACGTAGAATTTTCCTGATTTATCATTTCTAATTTCGCATTTCTAATTTTATCTCATTCCTCTTGCCTCTTTCACCAGTTCCCAGGCTTGGTTGATCTGCTTCATCGACTCTGTAGCTTGGCGGATAGCTTCGTCGCCCAAAGAAGAGACTTTATCCGGATGATATATTATTGCCAATGCTCTGTATGCTTTTTTGATCTCTGCGTCTGATGCGTTGCTGTCGACCTTGAGGATATCGTATGCGTCATCCACAGTAATCCCGTTGGATTTGTGACGTTTGTTGTTTTGGGATTTAGATTGACCGCTGTTGCCTTTTTGATTATCGCTTTGCTTTTTGTTTTGGTCGTATTCCCCTTGGTTATATTTCTTGCTGAATATGTTTTTGATGCTTTTGTATTCTTTTCTGGAAATATTCAGTTTGGTCAGTATGTTTTGGATGGTTGTGTCTTCGATCTTTGTGAATTTGTTGTCAGCGTATGCCACCGCCAGTAACTCCATGATAAGTTCTGATTTTGCGACATAGTTGAACTGTTTGTTTATGTTGTTGTAGATGGTGCTTATTTTATGGTTGCTTTTATTGTTGAGTATAGATTGAAACTCTTTGAGTGCGGCTTTCTGTTCGTCTTCCGTCTTATAATATCTGCGGATTGTGGCTTTCACTCTGTCTAGCTCGCATACCATATTCTTCTCGTCTGCTTTCATCATCACAGCGAGTAAAACAAGAATGCAGATTCTGTAATCTATTCTGTCGTTTTCGTCTGAATCTTGCTCGTAGTTTGCTTTTCTGTTTTTTTTCTTCTTGTTATTTCTGTTGTTGGCCCTGTTGCTGCTGGTCCTCTCCCATTCGGTTTTGTCAGACTTACTATTATAATCATCGTTGTGGAAACGTCTGTCATTAGAACTTTCTTTTTTTTCGCTTTTTTTGTCTTCCTTGGAAAAAATCAGAGAAATTCCGAATCCAAACAATACAAATCCTATAAATTTGCCCCAAAACTCACTGTAGGAAATAAGGAGAACTCCGACCAATATGCATATTATACCCCAAAGCAGGCCGAAAACAAATTCTGAATTCTTCATCTTTTATCTAATTCCGATTATTATGTTTGGTGTTTACTTAATTCCTCTTGCCTCCTTCACGACATCCCAGGCTTGGTTGATCTGTTTCATCGACTCTGTTGCCTGGCGGACAGCTTCGTCGCCCAATGAAGAGACTTTATCCGGATGATACATGATTGCCAACGCACGGTAGGCTTTTTTGATTTCCGCATCTGGGGTATTCTCACTCACTCCAAGAATGTCGTAAGCCTCAGTTGTGGATAAATGGCTGGTCCTAGTGTGTTTGTGGTCGTTGTCGGAATGGTTCCCATTGTAACCAGAATTATTGTTGTTTGACCTGTATCCGTCCGACTTATTGCTGTTATTCGATTTGTAAGAATTGTTTTGAGAATCTGACTTTGATGAATCTTGTTTACTTTCTTCTTTGTAGAATCCTTGGTCGTTCTTTTTCTTGAAAATAGTTTTGATGCTTTGATATTGTATTGTAGTGATTTCAAGGTTATGTGCGATAAATAAAATTATGGATTCTTCATCGTTGCTAAGATAGTTGTCCGCGTAAGCGACAGCAAGCAACTCCATGATCAGTTCTGATCTTGCCGCATAATTGTATTCTTTGTTTTGTTTGATGTAATGGCATATTTCATATATGGAAATGGATCCATATTCTAGGTATTTGGAAAATATTTTATTCTCTAGTATTTTTTTGAATTGTTTGAGTGCCGTTTTTTGTTTTTTCTCAGTTTGGTAATATCTGTGGATTGTGTCTTTCACTTTGTCTAACTCGCAACTCATTAATTTGTTGTCTGCTTTCATCACTTGAGCAAGCAACACAAGAAGACAATATCTATAGTCATCCTTTCTGATTTCTTGTTCAGCTCTTTCTTTAGCCTCTCTTTCTTCTCTGACTTTTCTTAATTCTCTAGCTTTAATTTCTTCTCTGTCCAAATTGTCAGTCGAGGTTAGAAGCCTAATCACATGATACGTGATGACAAGTATAATTGGAAGAAAAAATTCCATAGAAATGTTATTTATAGTATAATGTCACAAAGATAATTGTATCTGAACAGTTATTTTTGTTTATGGATTAAAATTTGTTTTAATTCCCTACGGTATATATTCTTCACTCTTCATTTTTAATTCTCTCATCTCATTCCTCTTGCCTCTTTCACAACATCCCAGGCTTGGTTGATCTGTTTCATCGACTCTGTGGCTTGACGGATCGCTTCGTCGCCCAATGAGGAAACTTTATCTGGATGATACATCATGGCTAAAATACGGTATGCCTTCTTGACTTCTTCGTCCGATGCGTCGCCTTCCACACCGAGGATGTCGTATGCGTCAGTTATGGATAAATGGCTGACCCTTTTGCTTTTATCGCTAGAGTCAGAATTGTTATTGGAGTTGTTTTTCTTATTGTCGTTGTCCGATTGGTATGTATTGTTTTGAGAATCTGACTCTGATGAATTTTGTTTACTTTCTTCTTGGTAAAATCCCTGATCGTTCTTTTCCTTGAATATTGTTTTGATACTTTTGTACTCTCTTTGTGATATCCCTAATTCGGTTGCGATAAATAAAATAGTGTCTTCTTCGTCGTGGAATAGATAGTTGTCGGCATAGGCGACAGCAAGCAACTCCATGATCAGTTCCGACTTTGAAGCATAGTCAATGTTTTTTATACGGTCGTATATCTCTTGTGCTGAAATATAACCTTTGGTTAGAAGAGTATAAAAATCTATGAGAGCCTCCTGCTGTTCATACTCGGTATCGAAATATCTGCAGATTATGGCTTTTACTTTGTCCAACTCACATTTCATCGGTTTTCTGTCGGCTTTCATCACCTCAGCGAGCAAGACAAGAATGCAATATCTGTAGTCTGACAATTTTTCTTTTATACTCTCTTCCTCTTTCATTTCTTCTATTCTTTCTTCTATTCCTTCTATTCTCTTTCTTGGTGATAGAAATAGTCCCACTACTATTGAACCTAGTAAAATAAAAAATAATTCCATAAAACTTTGTCGTTCTTAATTCAATAAATGTCACAAAGATAATTGTATCTGAACAGTTATTTTTGTTTATGGATTAAAATTTGTTTTAATTCCCTACGATATATATTCTTCACTCTTCATTTTTAATTCTCTCATCTCATTCCTCTTGCCTCCTTCACGACATCCCAGGCTTGGTTGATCTGTTTCATCGACTCTGTTGCCTGGCGGACAGCTTCGTCGCCCAACGAGGAGAATTTATCAGGATGATACATCATCGCCAACACACGGTATGCTTTTTTGATTTCTGCGTCTGATGCGTTGCTGTCGACTCTGAGAATGTCGTATGCCTCACTCACAGAAATGCTTCCAGATCTGCTGCGATTAGAATTAGATTTTGAATTTCCACTGTTTTTATTCTTGTTTTCATTTTCCCAATTCTTGTTGTATTCGTTATAGTTTTCGTATTTATACTCTCCCTGCTTATACTTATTCATGAAGAGTATGTAGATACTTTTATATTCTTGCGACGTGATGTTGAGATTCTTTACTATTTCCTGAATTATTGACTCTTCTGTGGTGTCAAAATGGTCGTCAGCGTAAGCCACCGCCAGCAGCTCCATGATAAGCTCAGATTTGGCGGCGTAGTCGAATTGTAGATTGACGATGCGGCATATTTTGTTTAAGTAGGATTTTTTCTTGTCGTTGAGGATGGATTGGAACTGTTTGAGTGCGTTTTTTTGTTCTTCTTCTGTTAAATAGTATCTGCGGATAGTGGCTTTCACTCTGTCCAACTCACATTTTATCTGTTTCTCGTCAGCCTTCATCACCTCTGCGAGCAGATGGAGAATGGTATCTTTGTAATTCATTTTTGTTTCTTCCTGTTCGTACTTTATCTTAAAGAAATTCAGAATTTTTTCATATCCGTAAGATGAGATTCCCAGACAGTTGACAATTATTTGTATTTCACTTTCTTCACTGAATAACCCCTCCTTTGCAAAATTACTATCGGCATAGGCCACTTCCAGCAACTTTTCGATAAGTCTGGATTTATCAAAGTTGTCGTATCCGAAGTAATTGTCCTTGAAATGGTCGTTTATTGGACGACAAATTTCGCTTAGATTATACTTTTTATATTTGTCAATATCGTTTAGGATAGACTGGAATTGTTTGAGTGCGGCTTCTTGTTCTTTCCCCGTGACATAGTATTCGCGTATTGCTGACTTGACGACATCCAGCTCACATTTCATCTGTCTCCCGTCGGCAATCATCACTCTGGCGAGTAGGACAAGAATGCAGAATCTGTAGTCGGATAGATTTTCGTGGTCAGGGTCTTTTTTGTCTTCATCTTTGTTTTCATCGTCATCCCCAAAAGATAGAATCAAAATGGAAATTCCTGCAAATATAAAATAGACTCCTAATTCGAATTGTAGTAAAGTGAACAATATTCCTATCAATACTGTTAATATAGCAATAGCACTACAACCTGGTTTGTGATCAATATCCATATTCGTACCGACATGTAAAACCTATGGCATGATTTTGCATTCCGCATTTTTAATTTAGCATTTTTATTTCATTCCTCTTGCCACTTTCACCACATCCCAAGCCTCGTTGATCTTCTTCATAGATTCTGTTGACTGGCGAACAGCCTCCTCACCCAATGCCGCCGCATTGTCTGGATGGTATTTCATGGCCAGGACGCGGTATGCTTTTTTGATTTCCGCATCAGACGCATTGCCTGCCACACCAAGAATTTCGTATGCTTCATTCACTGAAATGCCGCTGGATCTGCGGTAATTGTTGCTGTTTGAATTAGAGTTGGAATATCCGTTGTTGTAACCGCTGTTGCTATTTGAGTTGCTGCTGCGGTTATAACTGTTGCTGTTTGAACCGCTATTGCTGTTGTTGTATTTGCTTTCGTTATTGTTGTAGTAAGACGACTGTTGAGAACGTTCTCCGTTATAGTATCCCTGCTTGTACTTTTTCATGAAGAGCATGTAGATACTTTTATATTCCTGAGAGGTGATATTCAGATTCTTTATGATTTTCTGAATAATTGCCTCTTCGGTGCTGTCTAGATGGTCGTCGGCATAGGCTACAGCCAACAACTCCATGATAAGCTCTGATTTAGCGATGTAGTTGAGACGTTTGTTGATGCTGCTACATATAGCTTCAATATTATGTTTGTTGTCGAGAATAGTCTGGAATTGCTTGAGTGCAGCTTTCTGCTCATCTTCATACTTGTAATATCTGCGTATTGTGGCCTTTACTCTGTCTAATTCACAGCTCATCAGTTTGCCGTCTGCCTTCATCACCTCACCAAGCAACACAAGAATACAGTATTTGAAGTTGTTCTCGCCCATATTGCTGTCTTCATTGAATTCGTTGTCGTTCTTGTCTTTATCGTTGGAGAATATGATTTTTCCAAGTATGAAGCCGATGACGGCACCCAATGGTCCACCAAATATAAAACCTATACAACCGGCAATAAATGATTTTGTATTCATAATTTACAATTTTGTTACAAATATACTATTTTTGTTAAAATCTGAAAATATCAAAGTTAACTAAAAAAAACTGTGGACTGCTACGTTTTTTAAGTTGTTGAAAAACAATCACATTTTCCAAACCTTTAACATTTATTTGTTTTTGAAAGCAGAAAAAAATGAAATATTATAATCCATTTTGAACATTTAACACTATCTTTGAGCCCGAAGAAAAAAATAGAGTTATTTTTGAAAAAGTAAAAACGATATGAAAACAGTTATTAAAATATTCGCTGCATTGACTATGTTGTTTGCAACAGGTTCTTTTGCGGCAGCACAGAATTCTTTGGTAAAACACATTAATCAGGATGAGTTCCGTGCACAGATTTGTGATTTTGTCCAGAGTGCTACTTGGCAGTACAAGGGTAAGAAACCATGCGTGATTGACTTTTACGCTACTTGGTGTGGACCTTGCCGTACAATCTCTCCATTTTTGGACAAGTTGTCAGTAAAGTATAAGGATCAGATTGATGTCTACAAGATCGATGTGGATAAGAACAGAGACTTGGCTCAGGCGTTTGGCGCTACAAGTATTCCTCTTTTGATCTTTGTCCCAGTGAATGGAGAACCTCAGGCAAACAGAGGAGCATTGCCAGAAGCAGAGTTGGAAAATGCAATTAAAACGGTTTTGTTGAAGAAATGAAAGGTATAATTTTGGCGGGTGGCAGTGCTACCCGCCTTTTCCCATTATCTAAAGCCATAAGCAAGCAAATTATGCCTGTTTATGACAAACCGATGATCTATTATCCTTTGTCAACATTGATGTTGGCAGGAATCAAGGAAGTTTTGATTATCTCCACACCGAGAGATTTGCCGATGTTTGAGCAATTGCTTGGAGACGGTAAGTCGCTCGGAATGCGTTTTGAATATAAGGTGCAGGAAAAACCTAATGGTTTGGCACAGGCATTTGTCCTTGGTGAGGAATTTCTAGCAGGCGATGATGCTTGCTTGATCCTTGGCGACAATATGTTCTATGGCCAAAACTTCTCATCTATGCTTAAGAAAGCCGCACAGATCAAGTCTGGAGCGATGGTTTTCGGATACTATGTAAGAGATCCACGAGCATACGGAGTGGTTGGCTTTGATGAAAATGGCAAAGTCACTTCATTGGAAGAGAAACCCGCTCAACCTAAAAGCAATTATGCTGTGCCGGGATTGTATTTCTATGACAGCACCGTCTGCAAAAGATCTAAAGAACTTAAGCCAAGTGCGAGAGGTGAGTATGAGATCACAGATTTGAACAAGACTTACTTGCAGGAGGGAACTCTTAAAGTGGAACTTTTCGGACGTGGATTCGCATGGCTTGACACAGGTAACTGCGATTCTTTACTAGAAGCTTCCAATTTTGTTGAGACAATCCAGAACCGTCAAGGTTTTTATGTGGCATGTATCGAGGAGATCGCATGGCGTAATGGTTGGATCTCAGATCAGCAGTTGTTGGAGCTTGGAAACAGTTTGAAGCAGACAAAGTACGGACAGTATATCATATCATTGATTAACAATAATTTTGATTGATAAATTAATATGAACTATATTGAACAGTCGGTAAAAGGAGTGTTTGTAATAGAGCCTAAGGTGTTTGGTGACAGCAGAGGCTATTTTTATGAGTCGTTCAAACAAGCAGAGTTTGATGAACATATCGGTCACCATGTAGAGTTTGTACAGGAAAATCAATCGAAATCGTCAAAGGGAGTGCTAAGAGGTCTTCATTATCAGAAGGGAGACGCTTCGCAAGCCAAACTCGTGCGTGTTGTCAAGGGTGCGGTTCTTGATGTGGCGGTTGATATAAGAAAGTCATCATCGACATTCGGAAAATACGTAGCTGTCGAGTTGAGTGAGGAAAACAATCGTCAACTTTTTATTCCGCGCGGATTTGCTCATGGCTTTTTGGTGTTGAGCGATGAGGCTGTTTTCACTTATAAGGTGGACAATGTGTATGCTCCTCAGGCAGATGCGGGTATCATGTATAATGATCCACAGGTTGGAATCGAATGGCCTAAATTAGATTGTGAATTTTTATTGTCGGAAAAAGACACAAAGCATCCTTTGTTGAAGGACGCAGAGGTGTTCTAATATATTTGTATCGGGAATATGAATATTTTTGTAACAGGAGGAAACGGCCAGTTAGGCAACTCTTTCAGAAAGATATCTGTCAATTATCCACAGCATTGTTTCACTTTTACGGATATGCCGGAAGTGGATATCACAGATTTGGAATCCTTACGTACAATCTTGAAAAACGCAAAAGCTGATGTCATCATCAACTGCGCCGCATATACAGACGTCAACAAGGCAGAATCGAATGAGGATATAGCTCATAAGATTAATGCGGTTGGCCCAGGTAATTTGGCTGTTGTTGCCAAAGAGATGGGGGCTAAATTTGTTCACGTTTCTACAGATTATGTCTTCAATGGCAAGGGAAACACACCTTTGAAGGAGAGTGACCCTACGTCTCCACTAGGAGCTTATGGAAGAACAAAATTGAGCGGTGAGACAATTGTTAAAGAGGTCGGTTGCGACGCTGCGATTGTCCGCACAGCATGGCTTTACAGCGAGTTCGGAAATAATTTTGTCAAGACGATGATTCGTTTGGGCAATGAGCGTGAAGACGTTTCTGTTGTCTATGATCAGGTCGGAACACCAACATACGCCACAGATTTGGCTGAGGCGATTATGCATTTGGTAAACAAAGGTATCAAGGGATGCGAGGTTTACCATTATACTAATGATGGAGTTGCAAGTTGGTTTGATTTCACAAAGGCGATCTTCAAATTGGCAGGTTGCAAGGCCAACCTTCATGCGATAGAGAGCTATGAGTATCCAACTCCAGCAGAGCGTCCTGCCTATAGTGTATTGAGCAAGAGAAAGATTGCTGAGGCTGGAGCTTCAGTTCCATATTGGACAGACTCTCTTGAGAAATGTATGAAAATTTTATTAGCAAAATAATCATGTTTAAGACGAACGAGTATTTCGACGGCAATGTAAAGAGCATTGCGTTGGAGAGTGCAGAAGGCCGTGCCACTATTGGTGTTATGGCAAAAGGAGAGTATGAGTTTGGTACATCAACAATTGAGATCATGACTGTGACATCAGGAAAGTTGGAAGTGTTGATGCCAGGAGAGACAGAGTGGAAGACATATAAGAAGTTTGAAACTTTTGTCGTTGAGAAAGGAGTAAAATTCCGTTGTAGAGCGACGGAAGACACACCGTATTTGTGTTTGTATAAGTAAAATTAGTATCTTAAAGAAGGAAGACGCGAGCAATCGCGTCTTTTTTTGTTTTCCCAATGCCGACGGTGGGCCTTTATAATTCATAATGCATAATTGTTGGGAAATACATCTGAGGGATTGGATTTGTCCGTAGGGGCGGATCCTTGTGGTCGCCCGGATATTTGAATATGGTCGCCATAATTTTTGGAATGCCGTGGTCGCCCAGGATATATTTACGCCGTCAGGTGTTAAATGTCGGTAGGAAAAACATGATGACGGATTCCCCACATTACCCCTTTAGGGGTTATATGATATGCCGAGGACCGATTTGTTT
>CACZOA010000036.1 GCA_902782665.1 uncultured Bacteroidales bacterium | reverse complement strand
TTCTTTGTACCCAGACCCGGGATCGAACCGGGATGGGTTGCCCCACTGGTGTTTGAGACCAGCGCGTCTACCGATTCCGCCATCTGGGCATTCATTTCTGAATTGCGAGTGCAAAAGTATATGGAATTTCAATGATATGCAAGCGTTTTTGAAAATATTTTACAGAAATATTCATAATACATTGATTTTTAGAATCGTAATCCGTAGGGGCAACCATTGTGGTTGCCCATGGTGTATAGAGGAATGCATGATGTCATGTAGGGTGACCCTTGTGGTCGCCCAAGATTAATAGGAAGATCGCCAATTATATGTTTGGTGGTTGCCCTTATTCCATGGGCAACCGCAAGGGATCATTCATAGGCAACCACAAGGGTTGCCCCTACAAAATACTGTATTTATTTGTATTTACGGAGAAAAATTTAGAAATTTGTAGGCTGAATTCTATAACAAAAACACTAATTAATAATAGGGTACACACATTTAAATCTAAATCGCATGAAAGGTATAATGCGTAATTTAATATATTTTGGTGCAATTGCGTCTTCACTGATGTCAGCAAGTATGGCTAATGCTGTGCCTGTTCATATAAATTCAGGAAATCCTGCTTATCCGTTCCCACAGTTTTTGGAATATGCTTGTGGTGGAAATTTGGGAACAGAGAATCCGGAAGGATTGGTTCATGCCGAAATGGAGCGTTACATTCGTAAAGCTTACCAGCAGCACGCCAATGAGTTTGAATACACAGGGGAAGAGTATAAGGGAATCAAATATATTTGGACTCCTTACAAGGCTGCCTACGATTGTTCGGAGGGAGACGGTTATGCTTTGTTGGCGGCTGCCTATATGGCCGACAAGGTGACTTTCGATGGCTATTGGATGGCTACTCACGATAAAAGACGTGTCCATACAAAACGTTATTCGGATTGTTCTGATAACGCTCCTAACTACGAGTTCGGACAGTTTGCGATCAGTGATGGAGCAGACGAGGGTGGAAACACTGCCGCTGATGGAGATGTGGATGTGGCGTTGGCTCTTTACGTCGCCTACAAACAGTGGGGTGAATTCATGCTTGATGAAAAAGGGGAGAAGGTGTTGGACGCATGTGGTAACCCAATCAGCTACAAACAGGAGATGATCAATGTGATCAGAGGTCTTGTTGCGTTGACAAATGTGGATCCGGGAAAGAATCCAGCCCGTGTCAACACTGGTATCATCGGTCTTGATGGATACCCTCGTGGAGGAGACACATGGAAGGAACAGACAGACTGGGCTTTGCAGGAGGAGAATTATATCACTGTTGACGGAGTCAAAGTCTATCCTCTTTTTGCAAATCCAGATGGAGAGAAACAGCATATCGACTATTGCGCTCCGGCATATTTCCGTGAGTTCCACGATCTGTTTGTAGAGATGGCTGACGCTGTCGGCGCCACTGCTGAATGGGAGGCGGAGCAATTCCGTCGCGCTGAGGCTTCTTCAGATTGGCTTATCGGTGATTTGATCGGAAAAAACAAGACATCTCTTCCTACTGCAGGATGGAACACTGTCAGCAGAGACGGATCTGAGACAACATATAGCAATTTCCAGGATGGTGAGGATTACCGTTGCCCTTGGCGTACAATCTGCAACTATGCTTGGCATGGCAACCCTACTTATTCGTGGAATCCTAAAACCCATCAGGTGGAAAAGGGAGGTAACACATACGAATATGATGCGGCTGTAAAACTATCCGATTATATGCGTGATCCTGCCCATTGGACGGCAGATTCAAAGTGCTACACTAAAGGAGATAAGAAAATCCCATATTCTGGACCAAGAATGATGGGTTGGCAAATCGATCCGATGACAGGAGAGACATTAGACGATAAAAACACTTCTGCTCTTGGAATGTCGAAGGGAGCTTCCACATTCGCTGCTATTGGAGTGCAAGATTACGATTTGATGGGCGACCTTTTCACTGTCATTTATGAGAATTGGGATGCAAGTGGCACGACTGATGATGGAGAGTGGGTTAGTAATTATATGAGCGGATGGTTCCGCCAGACAGGTTTGATGGCTTTGACAGGTAATTATCCTGCCCCTTCAAAGATGGTGGCTCAGCCAAACCTGAAGATTTATAGAGCGTTGAAGGATAGCATGTCCGTTTGTCATGCTGGAGACACAGTCACATACCTTCTTTCTTATCGTAATTATGGTTCGGTGGATGCCAAGGATGTGAAGATTGTGGAGAATGTCCCTGCAGACTTCTTATTTGTGGATGCTGATAACAATGGAGTATACGATGCTGCCAGCCATACCGTGACTTGGAAGTTGAGCAATATCGCAGGATTCAAGAGTGATGATATTGTCGGTGACGCGTTGGATTTTTCTGCTCCGAATTTGTCGAAGACTATCGGTGGTGTAAGCTATCGTTGTAAAGCTAAAAATGTAGCGAGGGGCGTCTATAAGACAACTGCAAAAATATCTTGTTCAAATGGTTTGGGTGGTGAGACGAATTTCTATCCAAACTACGTGACTGCTACAATGCAGCGCAACAATATTGAGGTTGTGCCTACTGGTTTGAATGTGGAGAAGACAGCAGATGTCACATCTGTATCAGAGGGAGATACGGTCTCTTTCAGAACAATAATCTCAAATGATACAATCCCTGCGTTGGTTGGCGGACGTTCACATGTCAATGTGGCTGTTGCGGATATTGACAAGGGCGCTCAGTACAATCTGATGTTCAAGATATATCATGATGCGGTGGAGCCATATATTGATAATGGAAACTACCGTGTGACGGTGTTCAAGGATTTGAAGGATGCGCAAGGTTTGCAGTGCTCATTTGATTTGTTGGAAGGCACACAGAATGGAGCGACGATGGGTACTAATGCCACTGATTTTAATTTCAAGGATGAGGTTTTGGCAGATGGAACACATAAGTTTTTTGTCCAGTTTCCACATGCGTTGGCAGCTTCCACGTATTATTTGAATGAGATGGCAGGAGCGGCGAAGTTCAATTGTGATGGAGCCAAATATCCATTGCGAGTGGTGGCTCGTTTCTATGATTCAAGTTGGAAAACACTAGACTGGTCAAAAGGATGGTCTATATTGTCGACAGACAGTGATGAAGGCTACTACTATCCTGTTACTCCTTCATATCAGGCAGGAGAAGAACCACAGCCTGTTGATAGATTGTTGCGTACAGCTTGTGACGAAGTCTCAAAGTTGACAAAGAATGTATTGGTGGAGGAATTCGACGGATATGTCTGGCGAAAGGTTTTGGGTGACACACCATTCGTGAATGGAGAGGATGCTCAGAATGTTGTGGTGACAGACACAATTCCATTGGGATTCCGTCTTACACAGTTGAAGGAAAACGCTAACGTCGTTTATGAAAAGGCAGAAGGTAAGCCATACGCAGGTGTGATCACCTACCGTCGCAGCTCAGCATTACTGTTGGGAGAGAAGGATGAGATGACTTATGCGTGTGTGTATGAGGGAGGCGGCACAACAATGAGTGCAAGCTGTCACGTCTCTTCCGACAAGGAGAAAGTGAGTGCTGCTCCATTGGTGATCACAGATAAAAAAGTGTCAGGCGTTAAGAGTTTGGAATCTCAGAAAGTAGATGAATATGTAAATGTATATACCACATTAGGTGCATTAGTAAAACGTCATGTTCATGTTTCCACTGCTTTGGACGGATTAGATCCAGGTATCTATATGGTAGGAAACAAAAAGATGATAAAACACTAATCTAATTGGAAAATTGTATATTTGCATTATGATAATTGTATAATAGGAAAAATATAGACACATGAATAACAATATATTTTTAAGGAAAACAATTTTTTCCGCTTTCATAACGGTGGCCACTGCGTTCAATTTGAATGCAGTGCCGGTTCATATCAACTCTGGAGATCCGGCTTTTCCATTTCCTCAATTTGTGGAATATACTTATGGTAAGAGTCATAGTTTAAAAAATTTGGCGACAAACAATCCTGAGGGAGTAGTCCATGCGGAGATGGAGCAGGATATTCGTGATGCTTATCAGATTTTTGCGAATGAGTGGAAATATACAGGAGAAGAACTTGGAGGAGTAAAATATATTCAAGGTAACATAGGTTGCCCTTATGATTGTCGAGAAGGAGATGGTTATTCATTGCTTGCTGCGGCAGTTATGGGTGATAAGGTTTCATTCGATGGCTTGTGGATGTGTGCGCATGATAAGTCACGTGTAAAGCAAAAAAGATATATTGATGGTGTCGTATTTGAACCCAATTACGAATATGGAGATTATTCAAATAAAGACAATAAAAATTCTGCAACAGACGGTGATGTGGATATGGCCATAGCTCTGTATATTGCTTGGAGGCAATGGGGTGATGATATGGGTATCAAAGATTTTTCAGGGGAGCCAATATCTTATAAAAATGAATTCTTTAATTTCATAAAGGGAATGGTGGCTGTTTCCAGTAGATTTAATAACGAAAATCCTTTGCGTTCTCTTTCTGGAGATATCGGATTCGACGGCTACTTGAAGAATGGAGACACATGGAGTGAGATCACAGATTATGTGACAAATAATCCGATTAATATGGACGGAACAAATGTAGTTCCTGAATTTGCTGGACCATGTGTCATGCATACGGACTATTTGGCTCCTGCATATTTTTATGAGTTTTATGAATTATTGAACGAATTAAAACCGTCTTTATTTTCTGAATATGAGATCAATCAGTTTAAGCGATGTGCAGCTTCATGTGATTGGGTTGTTGGTAATTGGATAAGTCAAGCTCCTAAAAATATATTTGTTGGAGAAGAGGCAAAAATTGAAGGAGATAAGGTTTCTTTGGAAGCCGGTAATCAGGGTGGACGTTTCCGTTCTTCTTGGCGTACAGCTTTGAATTATATGTGGCATGGTAATCCAGATTATACATGGAATCCTATTACACACCAAGTGGAAGACGGTGGCAATACTTACGAATATGATGGTAGTGTTCGTTTTGCTAACTTTATGAACGATCCGCAAACTTCGGGTAATTCAGACTGTTTGGTCTATGGTACAAATCCGCTTTCGTATAAGGGTCCAGCCACTTTGCATTGGGATCTTCAACCAGATGGATCTTATCCATATAGTAAATTTAATTTGAACTGGACTCCTGCCTGTGGTTTACCATCTGCCATTTCCGCTCAGGATATGGAGTTGGCAGGTATATTGTATCGTCATTGTAATATTGAGTGGGATGTTAAAGAAAATGGAGATGGATATTTGACTAGTGTACCAGTATATTTTCATGGATGGTTTCGCTTGTTAGGTATGTTGGTGGCGACGGGTAATCACATCGCACCATCTCAAATGGTTGATGCAAAACCAAATTTGAAGATTTATCGATCTTTGAAGGATAGTATGACGCTTGCTTATGTGGGTGACAAAGTAAACTATATTTTAGATTACAGAAATTATGGTTCTGTTGATGCGGAGGATGTAGAGATTGTTGAGCATGTGCCTGAAGATTTTGTCTTTGTAAGTGCTTCCGATGGAGGAGTATATAACTCATCAACACATACGATTAAGTGGAAGATAGACAAGGTGGCTGGTTTTAGGAGTGATGATGTCACTGGACCTGGAATGGATTTGACTTCTGGAAATTTAGCGAAGACTGTTGGACAAGTTTCATATGTAGCGAGAGTTAGTGACAAAGCGAATGGCCGTTATTGTACTACAGCGACAATATCTTGTTCGAATGGTTCTGGTTGGACTTCTAATGAATATCCTAATCATATTACGGCTACTATGCAACGTAATTGCGTGGATGTCATTAACCGTTCGTTGAAAATGGAGAAGAAGGCTAATCTTGAAATGGTGAATCCAGGCAACTTGGTTCAATACACAATTAATTTTGAGAATTCTTCTAAGGAAGGATGGTTGGATGGTGGTCGTCCACGTGTAAATGTTGCCTTTTGTAACAATGGATTGAATAAGCAGCAAGAAAAGTTTGGTGTAAGATTATATAGTGATGCGATTGAACCATATATCAATTATGGAAATTATCGTATTTCATATTATATGTATGATCCAAGTATGACTCGTTTGAAAAACAATAATGAGTCTATAGGTTGGGAATATATGACTCAAATTTGTGAGTTTGGAAAAAATGGAGATTCTGGAAGTGGTGTAGATGTCTCTTTGCAGAAGATTGTAAATGGTCAGGATCCAAATACAGGAAAAAAATGGAATCAAAGAATTATTATTAAATTTCCAGATGCTCTAGTGACAACAACCGCACACCTATTGAATCAAAATAATCAAGAAGGTCGTGTACATAAGGGTGTTCTAGTCCCATTTAGGTTGCTTTATTCTCTAGCTCCGGTTCCTCAGGCGGATGTTGATTATTCTGATGATTGGTCTTGGGATGCAAAGGCACAAGACGAAGAGGATGGATCTTTTTATCCTATTACGCCTTCTTACCAACGAATAGATCCGGCGACGGGAGAATCAATAGAAACACCTGTAAATGAATATCTTCCAAATGTTTGTGATGTTCCAGGTCATACAATTTCCAATGTGTTGGTAGAGGAGTATGATGGTTATGTTTGGCGTCGTATCTTAGGAACTGGTCCGACTGCGGGACGTGAGTATGAAGATGTCATGATTATAGATACTTTGCCTAAGGGAATGGAGTTTGTAGGATTTGAAGGAAAATGTCCTTTGGAGGCATTCGAAGCTACTTGGGATAGTTATCAGATTGCGGATGGACGTTGGGTTGTGAAATGGCAAATCCCATATTTGCAACGTGATCAGAAGGGTAAGATTGTATACAATGCGAAAGCATCGTTCCCATCAGGCAAAGAATGTCAGACGGATGACGAGCTTACAGTAAATTATGCGTGGATGTCAGCTAAAAACGAGTCTGCATTTTTTGATACATCTAATGTGACAGTTACTTGTGCTAAAGTGCCAGACCCAATGCTCCAAACTACTATGGTGAAGATTTCCGATAAGGAAAGATATGAGATTGGAGATGATATTACTTATACTATTGAGTATGAACAAACTCATGGATATATTACAAAGGATGCGACTGAAAAACCTTCAGATTGGACTTTGTCTGGTGGTGCATCTATTTCAGGAGGGAAGGTGACGGGAAATACAGGCTCAAAGGCAAAGTATAATTATTCCTATGCATCCAATATCTATTTGGAAATGGATTGTGAAGGTTACAATGGATTGTCGTTCTCTCTAAGAGATAATGTTAAAATAGAAGTCAAAAAAGATTGGGCGACAATGACATTCGTATGTTATGAGGGAAGCACAAAGAAATATGAAGCATCTATCGTTTCTAATGCTAGTGCATTCAATTTGAAGGTAGAATTGATTGATGATATTCTTCGTATTTGGATGGATAAAGACACTATGGATTTGGCTGACTTTACAGTTGAAAAATTGAAACCTACTTCTGGTTTCTTCTCTATTGAGTCAGGTACGTACTCTAATATATACATCCATACGGATTATGCTTATGATTTGACTATTGTGGATCGTAAGCCGGCGGAGGTTTCTTTTGAATCTGCTGATAATGGAGGTGTTTTGAAGGGAGATTCGATTGTATGGGAGTTCGAGCATGGAATTGATAAACCAATACCATGGGGTACAAAATATACACTTTCTTGGAAGGGTACGGTTGATGAATGCGAGGAGTCTATTATCAATGTAGCTTATGCAAAATTGCTAAGTTATAAAGATGGTGAAATTGGTGATTATATCGTTAACAAGTGTATCGATGAATCTTGTGAGGGTGTGGAGAAAGCGGAGATTTCTATTAAGGATGCGGAGATCTGTGCGGGCGATTCCACTGTGATTACTGCTGTCGGCTCTCCAAAGAGCAACAAGTATGAGTATGAGTTCTTCCTTGGAAACACTAGTTTGGGTACTGCTTCTTCAGTCGACTCTTTTGTTGTGAAGGAGATGGGTGACTATAAGGTGAAAATATCAGATCCTTCTTGTCCTTCAGCTAGTGCTGTGACTTCTAAATCTGTTTCTTTGACTGTGAACGCTCTTCCAGACGAAGAAATCACAGATAAGGCTGTTATATGTAAGAATGAAGACTTGAAACTTGGTGATGTGAAAGTCGAGGATCATACTATTGAATGGTTTGCTGATATCAACAAGGCGATTGAAGTAGACGCAAAAGATATTCCTGCTGATGATGTCCTCAATACATATTATTATGTGCTTACTGATGACGCTACAGGTTGTAAGGGTGAAGTAAAAGAATGGGATGTGGTGCTTAATGATGTACCGTCTACTCCGACAGTTAAACCAGAGAAAGAGTTGCCTCTAAAAGATGGTGTGAGCGAAAACATCACCAATATGGCTTCTGCTACTGGTAGTGGCAACTATGTGGTGTGGTATAAGGATGAAACAGCTGCAATCAAGGATTCAGTCAAAGCTCCTATACTTGTTGATTTGAGCAATGAGGGTAAGGTGACATATTATGTGCGTGAGAAATCACCAGAGGGATGTATCGGAGATATCGTTCCAGTCAGTGTCGTGATCACAAGCAGTCAGAAACCAAATCCTAATGACACAACAATCTGTATCGATGAGGTGATTGATGTCACTACTCTTGTGAAGGCGGAAGATGGCAATACTCTTATCTGGTACGACGAGGATGGAAATGAGACTACAGCTCCTGATATCTATACTTCAGATAAGGCAGGTGTGAAGGAATTCACAGTGGCTCAGACAAATGGAACAGCAGTCAGCGAGAAGTCGACTTTCTCTGTCACTACTGTTGAGGTGGCTGAGTTGAAAGATGATGTGATAAATTATTGTGCTGGTGAGAAGGCTGTTGAGTTGAAAGCAACTGTCAATACTGGTTCGTCAGGCAAGACACCTACATCATACAACTGGTATTTGAAGGGTCAGAGTATAACTGATCTGATTCCTCAGACAGATGTCAAGAGTACAAGAATGTATGACTATGAGGTAGAGCCAGTGTTTGAGATTTCTAAGGGACACACTTGCGTAGGCAAGAAGGTTTCTGTGGAGGTAAATGTGGAGTTTGTGCCAGCAGTAATGCCAGACCATGCTATCCATTATACATTGTCGGATGCTGTGGGAGGCAAGTTCCCTACTCTGACAGAACAGGATCCTACTGCTGTCGTTCCATCATCAAGCAATAAACTTGTATGGTATGACGCTGATGACAATCTGATTGGCGAGACTGCACCGTCGCCAGACATGGTGACTGAAGATGCTACTGTGACATACAAGGTTAAGCAGGTTAATAAGAATGGTTGTGAGAGTGAATTGCAGGAAGTGACTGTGATCATAACAAAGACACCTATCCCGACTACTACTATCGCATACTATTGTGATGGAGAGACTCCTGATCCAATTGTTGATTTTGCGAATGTCACTGACAACAGCTATTCATTGATCTGGTATGATGATGATCCAAAGAAGGGTGGTACAACACTTTCTTCTGCTCCTATTATTGATGCGACAGTCAATCCAGGAGAAGTAGAGACTGTAAGAAAATATTATGTGGCTCAAGGTAATGCCACAGAGACAAGTAGTGCAAACGTTGTGGAAGTTCACATTTTCGCTAATCCACAACTTATCACTCGAGACAGTGCGTCATGTGGTGAGCCAATAGATATCAACGGATTGTGGTCTGATATCAGTAAGAAGGTTGAGTTCACAACATTCTACACCGCTTTTGGAAGCACTTTAGGTCAGGATGAACTTGTGACAAAATCTGGAACATACCGTGTGGAGGGAGGATTCAAGATTGGTGTCTCTCCAAATATCAAGGAGTGTAAATCGGAGAAAGCTCCAATTGTAATACAGATCCACAGTTTGGGAACTGTAGCTATTGATGGTCCGGATGCTGTCTGTCCTAATTCGGCTGTTGAGTTGAAAGTTATGACTGATAATGTTGAAGTCTTTGATTCTACTTTGACTTATACTTGGAACAAACCAAACAATTCAACTGTGGAAGGAGAGTTCATCAGTGATCCGATTAAGAAGAGCACAACATTCTCGGTGACTCTTTCTGATGGTATCTGTACTAAGAAATATGAAAAAGAAGTCGAAATCAACAATGGTGTGATAGACGGTAAGATTGAGATATCCGAGGAAGACAACGACAATTCACCAGTTAAGATGAACGCATCTGCCGACGGTGCTAAATTCCATAGTTGTGGAGGTGATGTCACTATTGTTGCTGATGTGGTCGGATCAGACTTCGTTTGGCAGGATGGAACTACTGGCAATACAATCACAAAGAAGGGTGGCGTTTATAAGTTGACATACAAGGATGCTAACGGATGTGAGACTGGATTTGATGTTGAGATCACTCCAAACCCTATTGTCGATAATACAATAACGTTCGACACAACACTTTGTGAGGGTGAGAATGTGACACTATCTTTGGATATCACAGCTGGAACTGAGACTCCGGATGTGGTTTGGAAGAAGGATGGTTCGGATATCAGTACAGACGCAACACTTGTATTGAAAAAGGTGACATCGGCTGAGGCTGGCGACTATACTTATGAAGCAACAAACAGAGGTTGTAGAACAGCTGGCACATTCGGTACGTTGACAGTTTTACCTCGTCCTACTTATACTATTAAAGATGTGGATGTGGTTTGTGCAGGTGAGTCGGAAGAGATCGGTCTAGAATCACTTTCTCCTTCTACAGCAGAGGTAGAGTGGGCTCCAAGTCCATCATTGGTAAGCACTGGCAACACAGCTGTTGTGACTCCTGAAGCTGATGAGACATATTCATTCACAATCAGCCAGAACGGAGGTTGTAAGATTACAGAGAAAATTTCTGTCAAGGTGGCACAACCAATCGATTTCAAGATCAGTAGTAACGACACTACTGTGTGTGAGAATAATGTCGGAAACTTGAAATTCGGATTGAAGATCGTTGAAGGTGATGTGTTGAGCTATGAGTGGAAGAATGACAAAGATGAAGTTGTTTCTACAAGTAGTGTCTTAAAGTTCAGTGAGAAGGAGGTTGGAACATATAAGTATACAGCAAAACTTATTTCTGATGCTTGTCCGTCTGTAACAGATGATATCGAGGTTACAATTGTAAGTGTGCCAGTTATTGACACAGTTGCTAAGATAGACTATCATAATGTTGAGATCGTACCAAACACAGATTATGGTGAAGCTCCATATGAGTATAAGGTTGATGCTAATGAATTCTCGATTTCAGAAGAGGTATATGTTACTTATGGCCATCATACAGCGGTCATTAAGGACAAGAATGGATGTATGAGCAGTTATGAATTTGAGACAGAAGCTCCGAATTTCGAGATTCCAATTGTTGTGACTCCTAATGGAGATGGAGAGAATGACGCATTCATTTCAGATGTGATTGCTGAGGCTTATCCAGATGCTGTGGTGACTATTTTCGACCGTTTCGGTAAGAAACTAGTCGAGATTAAGGGAAGTGAATCGTGGGATGGTACTTATCTTGGCAAAAAGATGCCTTCTACCGATTATTGGTATGAAATTTGGATTGACGAGATCCGAAAGAAATATGTAGGTCACTTCACTCTGATTAATGAATAAAAATCATTTTGTAATATCAGTAGGGGCAGGTCTTGTACCTGCCCTTATTTTTTATATATAATAATGAGATAGGAATATGGATAATATTTGGCATGATTTTCAAAAATCTGTGATCTGGGGACACGTATTGTATCATTTCAACCAAGAATTTTGATTTATCCTACGTTTGTCGGACAACAATGAATCGGAAAACAAAATGTTTATAAGCGAGTGGATTATCTACTAAAAAATAGTACCTTTGCAAAATAATTATAATTGGATTGTATTATGAGATTTCTGTCAACATTATTTGCGGTTTGTGGTGGTTTGGTGTTGTTGTCCTCGTGTGGAGACGAAATCACTAATGAGTATGTCACAAACGAGTACACTAATATTTATAACAAGGAATATTACGCTACTGTTCTTTCCAACCAGAAAGAGATTACTGAAGATATTCGTGCACCGTTTTTGAAAAAGGGCGACACTGTGGCTGTCTTTGCATTGTCGAATGCAGTATCTCAGTCTGATATGGCGGCTGGAATAGCCACTCTTAAAAGCTGGGGCTTGAATGTGATTGAGGCGGATAATCTATACAAAGTAGACGGAAGATATGCCGGAACTTTGGCAGAAAGAGTGGACGGCACTCAAAAGTTGATAAACAATCCTAGTGTCAAGGCGATGATTGCCGCACGTGGTGGCTACGGAGCTGCGATGACACTTCCGTTCCTAGATTTGGAGTCATTGATGGATCGTCCGAAATGGATTGTAGGTTATAGCGACGTTACTGCACTTCATGCGGCTGTCAATAATCTAGGTGTGGAATCTATTCACGGAGGTATGGCACAGAATCTTTCTAATGCCACTACAGCTGAGAGTCTACGCAGAGCTTTATTTGGTGAGGCGGAAGGATTGAAAATCGTTACTAATGAAAACTGTAAGGAGGGAGTCGCTGAGGGTAGACTTGTAGGAGGAAACCTTTCATTGATTTACAGCCTTGGAGGTACTGCTTATGATTTGAACACAAAGCAAGCCATCCTTTTCATTGAAGACACAGGTGAGAGCAACTATAGTTTGGACAGAATGCTTACTCAGTTGAAGTTGAGTGGCAAACTTGATAATATTGTCGGTGTTGTAGTTGGTCAGTTTATCAAGATGTCCCAGGGTAATGACAGAAGTGTTGAGGAAATCATCGCAAGCAAGTTTGCTGATCAGGATATTCCTATTATGTATGGTGTGAATGTAGGTCACGACCAGCCTAACAATGCTATATGTTTGGGAAGACGTGTTAGATTGACTGTCGATGCCTCAAACGCTTCATTAAATTACGTGGATTAAAAAACGGAGGCACAATCCTCGTGGTTGCCCGATGTATGGCAATCCAAAGAATAGACGGTGTTATATCCCGTCTTCTTTGATTAATATGGAAATAAGAAATTTAAGATATAATGGAAAAGAAATATAAGAGAACGACCGTGACATCCGCACTTCCGTATGCCAACGGACCAGTGCATATCGGACATCTTGCCGGTGTTTATGTTCCTGCGGATATTTATGTGCGCTATCTTCGTTTGAAAG
Source organism: uncultured Bacteroidales bacterium (assembly GCA_902782665.1). GTDB lineage: Bacteria > Bacteroidota > Bacteroidia > Bacteroidales > Paludibacteraceae > UBA1723. The sequence goes on along the minus strand of CACZOA010000036.1, from coordinate 2,260 downwards.
GAGAGGATGTCATTTTCATCGGAGGATCTGATGAACATGGTGTTCCTGTAACTATTCGTGCTAGAAAAGAAGGTATCACACCACAGGATGTTGTGGATCGTTACCATAAAATCATCAAAGATTCATTTGCTGAGTTTGGAATTTCTTTCGACGTCTACTCAAGAACAACTTCTGAGACTCACCATAAATTGGCTTCTGATTTCTTCCGCACATTGTATGATAAGAATGAGTTTGTGGAGCAGACAAGTGAGCAATACTATGACGAGGAGGCCAAGCAGTTTTTGGCTGACCGCTATATTGTAGGTGAGTGTCCACGTTGCCATGCCGCTGGAGCTTATGGAGATCAGTGTGAGAAGTGTGGTAGCACACTTTCTCCAGAGGAGTTGATCAATCCGGTAAGTAAGTTGTCTGGTTCAAAACCAGTGAAACGTCCTACAAAACATTGGTTCTTGCCTTTGAACAAACATCAGGATTGGTTGAAGAAATGGATTTTGGAGGATCACAAAGAGTGGCGTCCGAATGTGTATGGTCAGTGCAAGAGCTGGTTGGATATGGACCTTATGCCGCGTGCTGTGACTCGTGATTTGGAGTGGGGTATTCCTGTCCCAGTGGAAGGAGCGGAAGGAAAAGTGCTATATGTATGGTTCGACGCACCAATCGGTTATATCAGCAACACGAAAGAACTTTGTGACGCTAATCCGGAAAAGTACGGTAATTGGGAGAAGTGGTGGAAGGATTCAGACACTCGTTTGATTCATTTCATCGGTAAGGACAATATTGTGTTCCACTGCATCGTCTTCCCTGCAATGCTAAAGGCAGAAGGAAGCTTTATTCTTCCAGACAATGTGCCAAGTAATGAGTTTTTGAACCTTGAAGGTGACAAGATTTCAACTTCGCGCAATTGGGCAGTTTGGCTAAACGAATATTTGGTTGATTTCCCAGGAAAACAGGATGTGCTTCGTTATGTTTTGACTGCGAATGCTCCTGAGACAAAAGATAACGACTTCACATGGAAAGATTATCAGGCTCGCAACAACAATGAGCTTGTTGCTATATATGGTAACTTTATCAATCGTGCTTTGGTGCTTACTTCTAAGTATTTCGACGGAAAGGTGCCAGCATTGAAGGAGTTGACAGATTACGACAAGGAAACACTAAAGGAGTTCGCTGATGTGAAGAACCGTCTTGAGCAGATGCTCGATAACTTCAAGTTCCGTGACGCACAGAAGGAGGCTATGAATTTGGCCAGAATCGGAAACAAGTATTTGGCTGAGACTGAGCCATGGAAACTTGCCAAGACTGATATGGACCGTACATCGTCTATTCTTCATATCGCATTGCAGATCGCTGCTAACTTGGCGATTGCGTTTGAACCATTCTTGCCATTCTCTTCAGAGAAACTTCGTAAGATGTTGAACATGCAGACATTTGAGTGGAATCAGCTTGGAAGAGTTGATTTGCTTCCAGAAGGATCTGTTTTGGGCAAGGCAGAATTATTGTTTGAGAAGATAGAGGATGCTTTGGTTGACGCACAGGTAAAACGTCTGCATGACATCAAGGCTCAGAATGAGGCTGCTGCTGCCGAGGCAGAAGCGAAGGAGAAATCAGCGTCATGGAAGCCAGAGCCAGTTAAAGAGTATGCTGATTTTGAAGGTTTCGAGAAACTTGATATCCGTGTCGGAACGATTCTTGAGTGTACTAATGTGCCTAAGTCGGACAAATTGCTCAAGTTTAAGATAGACGACGGTATGGGCGGACGTACAATTCTTTCTGGTATCGCGAAGAGTTATCCTAATCCAGAGGAACTTGTCGGAAAACAAGTATGTTTCGTAGCGAACTTCAAGCCAAGAAAGATGATGGGTCTTGAAAGTCAGGGAATGATCATGTCTGCTGTAAACAGCGATGGCAAGCTAGTGGTGATTTCTCCTAGCAAAGAAGTCGCTAATGGTTGTGAGGTAGGATAATGATATTTTAAAATATTCTGTATGTAGAGACGTCGCAATGCGGCGTCTCTTTTTTGTTTGTCTAGTGCCGACGGTGGGTCTTTATAATTCGTAATTCATAATTGTTTGGGAAATACATCGGTGTAATTGGTATTTGCCGTAGGGGCGAACCCTTGTGGTCGCCCAATATTTGGAATGATGTGGTCGCCTTTATATTTACGCCGTCAGGCGTTAAATGTCGGTAGGAAAAACATGATGACGGATTCCCCACATTACCCCTTTAGGGGTTATATGATATGCCGAGGACCGATTTGTTT
>CACZOA010000035.1 GCA_902782665.1 uncultured Bacteroidales bacterium | reverse complement strand
GCCAAATATTTCGACAAATTCGAAACAATACACATCACTACAGCCACGATAAGAGTGTTAGGACCGGCAAACACCGCCCTTAAATCGATAAGCATTCCCACTCCTATCAAAAAGAACGGAATGAAAATCGCATTACCCACAAACTCCAATCTGTTCATCAAAGGTGAGATTCTCGGGATAAGAGAGCTTATCGCTATTCCCACCAAGAAAGCTCCGATAATCGCCTCAAGACCAGCAAGTTGAGCAATATATCCACCCAAGAAGACAAGAGCCAGCACAAAAATGTACTGACCTACACTATCACTTACGCGTTTGAAAAACAAACTTGCAAGACGAGGGAAAATAAATACAATGATAAAAAGGAATATACATATAGCTATTCCCATGCGAACCCAGAAGAAACTGTTGATCTGACCTTTCGCCATACCGACAATCACCGCCAACACCAACAAAGACAAAGTAGTGGCGATCATCGTTCCTCCGATAGTTATACTGATGCTACGGTTTTTGTTGACTCCGTATTTGCTGACAATCGGATAGGAGATCAACGTGTGCGACGCATACATACTGGCAAGCAAAAGGGATGCCACCAACAGATAATATTGCGACGTCATTTCCGACGCTTCCGTAACAGTAGCGTCGTACGGGACCTCATGATGAGGAATGTATTGAAGCAAAAAATAGCTGCTCAACGTACCGATTACCATCGGCAAAATAAAGGTTATTCCGCCAAAGAAAACTCCCGCCTTACGGTTTTTCTTAAAGTCGGTAATATCCATTTCAATACCAGCCAAGAACATGATGTACACCATGCCGACGGTGCCATAAAGTTCAAAACTGGAATCTCGAGTCAACACTCCTATTCCATGCTCACCCAAGATTATTCCTGCCAGAATCATGACAATGATGTTCGGCAGTTTTAACTTCTCCGATACAAACGGAGCCAGAAGAATCACGAAGAGTACGAGCGAAAATATGAGTACCGGATTGGTTACCGGCAAACTCATACCTATATGACTGAATATTGTATCCATCGCTCGCTCTTACTATTATTATTTCTTCAAGCTATATCCATATACAGTTATGCCACTAAGAGCAAAACCTAACTTTCTTGGATCTGGATTTTCTGGATTATACTTGCCTGGCAATGCAGCATTCTCAAATATAACAATCAAACGTGCAGAACCATCAGCGCCAAGGTTTTCCTTTGGCACATTCACATAAACAGAATTGTTTCCACTTGTAGAGATGTGAGCAACACGTTCACCGTTTACCTCTACATTAAAAACGAAAGGAATATCATCTGGAGTGACAACTCTGTCGATATCCAATCTGGCTGTAATTTCTGCCATAGGAGCTGCCATCAAATCAATGATTACAGTATCACCGTTCGACCAACGTCCGAAATCCTCTTTACTGCAAAAACCGTAAATATCACAGCCAGGATTTTCCTGACGGAAGTCATAGTAAGAGTACAAATAATTTACATTTGACCCATTATCATTAATCGCATCTGAAGATGCTTTATCTCCATTTGAGGAACAGCAGCACAAAGCGAAAACCATTCCCAAAACATACATGATACGTTTCATCATTTTCTTAATTTATATGTTTATAATACATTAGATTATTCTTCAGCATCCTCTTCTTCACCGAATCCTTCCAAAGCATAGCCAAAAATAGTTATGTTGGATATGGCAAGTCCAAGAAGACGAGTATCTTTTTTCTCAGGATCTACATCAATTGGTCTTTGAGCATTCTTCATCTTCAATCCTAGATTAAGATTCTCACTGTCACCTACAGCCTCAGAAGGAACGTTGATATAAATCACTCCATGGTAAGTTTCACCTGATCCTACATACTTGCCATTGGCATACGCACTATATTTTGCTGGCTCATTAGCAGGTCCTGTCAAAAAGACATTTATTCTTATTGTCAAATCCGAATTAGGGACAATATTGTCAAAAGAAATATTACAAGAGTCTACCTCCGACCAACGTCCAAAATCCTCCAATCCAGAAAATCCAGAAATCTTACATCCAGGATCCTCCTCCTTAAAATCATAATAGGAAATAGATGTCGTTGCATCACCTAACCCACCAACGAATCCCGTTGCTATCATTCTGTTTTCCTCTTCTTCAACTGTACCAGAAGAGCAGCCACATAGCATAGCAACCATTCCTAACGCATAGAAAAAATTCTTTTTCATGTTGTTGTTATTGTAGTTTATTTCTTCATCTCTTTTGCCCAGCTATCCTTCAATCCTACCGTACGGTTGAATACCAAATGATCTGCAGTAGATGTCTTATCTACAGTAAAATAGCCGATACGTTGGAACTGCAAGTAGTCAAGAGGTTTACTATCTGCCAAGTACTTCTCAACATAACAGTTAGTCAACACCTTCAATGAATCAGGGTTTAGTATTTCACGCATTGCGTCGATAGCCTCACACTGTTTCTCCTCCTTGATACGAGCCAACTCGTCACGAGGATTCTCAACCTTCCATAGTCTGTCGTACAGACGGACCTCTGCTTTGATCGCATGTGCACAGCTTACCCAATGGATTGTCTTTCCTTTGATCTTCATATTGCAGTTAGCCTCTCCTGTCTTTGTTTCAGGGATAAACTCTGCATGAATCTCTACGATATTTCCATCAGTATCCTTCACAATGCACTCCTCAGGATTCTCACTACACTTGATAATGTAAGCATTCTTCAAACGGACCTCCTTGCCAGGGCCAAGGCGGAAGAATTTTGCTGGAGCATCCTCCATAAAATCGTCACGCTCAATCCATAGCTCACGACTGAATTCAACCTTGTGTGTGGCAGAATTCTCGTCTTCAGGATTATTGATAGCATCAAGCTCCTCAACCTTTCCTTCTGGATAGTTGGTGATGACCAACTTGATTGGATCAAGCACTGCAGCCACACGCGTAGCACGCTTGTTCAAATCATCACGCACCGCACTCTCAAGCAATGAGAACTCATTAAGAGCGTCATAAGTGGTGTAACCAATCTTGTTGATGAAATTATGGATGCTCTCTGGTGAATAGCCACGTCTTCTGAATCCACATATAGTAGGCATACGAGGATCGTCCCAATCTTCAACAACATGCTCCTTAACCAATGTCAAAAGATTACGTTTCGACATCAAAGTGTAGTTCAGATTAAGTTTATTGAACTCATACTGACGAGGACGGTTATCGTCAAGATCCTTTCCCTCTTTCAACCAATCAATAAACAAATCATATAGTGGACGGTGAGGCACAAACTCAAGCGTACACAATGAGTGAGTCACACCCTCAAAATAGTCGCTCTGGCCATGAGCAAAATCATACATAGGATATACCTTCCACTTCCAACCTGTACGATGATGCGGATGCGTTGTGATGATACGATAGATAATCGGATCACGGAAATGCATGTTTGAGCTAGCCATATCAATCTTAGCTCGAAGAACCATTTTTCCATCCTCAATCTTTCCGTCTGTCATATCCTGGAAAAGACGAAGGTTTTCCTCAATTGGTCGGTTTCTGTACGGACTTTCCGTTCCTGCCACTGTAGGAGTTCCCTTCTGTGCGGCAATTTCCTCAGGAGTCTGCTCATCAACGTAAGCCTTTCCCTCCTTGATCAACGTCACAGCAAGATCCCAAAGTTGCTGGAAATAGTCGGATGCATAGAAGACGTTGCCCCACTCGAATCCCAACCATTTGATATCTTCTTTGATTGCCTCAACATATTCGTTGTCTTCCTTCACAGGATTTGTATCATCGAAACGGAGGTTGCATACGCCATTATATTTCTTGGCGATACCGAAATCCATGCAAATAGCTTTTGCATGACCAATATGGAGATAGCCGTTTGGTTCTGGCGGGAAACGAGTCTGAACTTTTCCACCGTTTTTGCCATTTGCCAAATCTTCCACCACCTTCTGCTCAATAAAATTAAGCACCTCTTTGGCTTCACTTTTTTCTATCTCTTGGTTTTCTGCCATATCATTAAATTTATTCTACTTCTAAAATTAGTGTATATGGTGCAAAAATAGTTTTATTTTCTCAAAACATCGATATATTTTTTTGCTCTTTTCACTTTTGATAACGTTACAGAGCCCAATAGAATCAAAACTCATCTATTGTTTCATCATTTTTTTGGAACCCATTTACAAATAATTTGTATGAAAAGAAAAGGTATACAGAAGTATGCAATATAAGAGTCATACCAAAATTCATATACGAATTTTGGAATAAGTAACGTCCATATTGTATACATGTCATCAATTGCAACACACACGCCACAACACAGATCATGCCCAAATTTTTCCTATCTTCTGACCATAATTTCACGAAAAACAAAATGACAATCAAAATTTCGGCCAAATAGGCGTACCTCTCATGCATCGAAGGCAAAAAAAGGACGCATGTCCAAACCGACCATACAGCTACGCTCAAAAAATTATCAGCCGATTTCAAATCCACCTTTTTCCGCACAATATATAACAATTCCACAAACAATATCATAAGTGTGATTATTATTGCTACCGGTTTCAAATAATCATAATTGTCTCCGATCATAGCCCAGAAACTTGGATAATTCATATATACATAGTGATAAGCATCTGATTGATTAATATATACGTCAACGAGTTTTGAAAATCGCAATCCCATACATAGAGAAGGTATTGACAACAAAATGTCGACTAACGGCAAAAACAATAAGAAAAAGATGCTGAAATTCTTTTCCCTAAAGTATAAATAGAAGAAAAAAGGCAGTATAAACACTGTTTGAAGCTTAAATGCGAATGCACAGCCTAAGAACACAAACGAGAAAAATAGCTTTTCCGATAAATCAAAAATAAAGAAAGGACAAGGAAAAAGGTGTAGATAGCATCACATTGTCCCCAAAGTGCAGAGTTGAAAACAACAGTGGGAAGTAGAAGTACAACACCGTATGGCAATACAAACGTCATATTTGAAATCGCATCCTTGAACGAACGTGATTCACCAGTTCTTTCTGAAGATATGTAGTAGACAAATTTTCCAGAATATATAGCAAGGAGGAAATCGAAAATACAAGATAAAATCTTAAACAGATAAAGTGGCTTGATTTTTATATATGTCATCAGTGCGATAAAAAACTGATAAGGAACATTATAATCTCCTATCGGCGATCTCAATGCGGCAAATCCCCTGTGTGTCTTGAAATGGTCATACCATAGAGCAAGAGACCCTATGTAATCACCAGACTCAAAGTCTTTAACAGAAAAACGAATCAAGATTGCCATTAAGGTAAACACACAAAATGTAATTAAGACACCATTATCCGCAATCTTATCAACTATTTTTTTCTCTAGTTTACGGGATGCACAAAGTGCATTCAATTTTTCAACAAGTTGCATATATTTACAAATCAATTAATTATTTTCTTTTTTTGACAGGCTACATTTTAGATTCTTCCAATTTTACAGAACAAACAATAAGAAAACCGTTGCCTAGTCTGCACAAAAATACCAAAAACACCATTCAGCGACTCAAAAATGTTCCCTTCTGATTTATCAGTTTGGGATTTTCAATCTTAATAATTTTTTGTTAATACAAAAAGATGTATCTTTGCAAAATGAGCGTGTTGTATGACGACACGTAGAGACACACAAATATTATGTGTCAAAATAAACGAAGTGTTTGACATTTTTTGAAGGATAAGGATAATGAATCCACAAGTAAGTATCATAATGGGCAGCACATCAGACCTGCCTATAATGGAGAAAGCAGCAAAAATACTCGACGAGTTTGAAATTCCGTTCGAGATAAATGCCCTTTCTGCACATCGTACTCCATCTGAAGTAGAGAGTTTCGCAACAAACGCTGAATCACGTGGCATCAAGGTGATCATCGCTGCGGCTGGTATGGCAGCAGCATTACCAGGTGTGATTGCAGCACAGACATCCGTTCCTGTGATTGGAGTTCCTATCGCATCTACTCTTGAAGGTATGGACGCTCTTCTTTCTATCGTACAGATGCCTCCAGGCATTCCAGTGGCGACAGTCGGAATCAACGGCGCGATGAATGCAGGAATACTTGCAGCACAAATGATCGCATTGAGTGACAAGGCTGTGGCAGAGAAGGTCAAAGCACACAAAGCCGGATTGAAGAGTAAGATTGTAAAGGCTAACGAAGAGTTGGCAAAAGTGCAATTCAAATTCAAAACAAATTAATCAGACACACGTGTAGAGACGCACGGTCGTGCGTGTCAAAATACCATACGTAAATTAAAAACGTATGTGGATTCTTTTCTGCGTGTGACAAGATTAATTAAAACATCAAAAGAATTAAAGATTTTTCAGATATGGCAATTTTAGACAGTATTATTGCTCGCGCTAAGCAGAACAAGCAGCGCATCGTTCTTCCTGAGGGTACAGAAGAGCGTACTTTGAAGGCTGCCGACCAAATTTTGGCAGAGGGTATCGCAAACATCATCTTGTTAGGCAACCCTAATGAGATCAACAAGTTGGCTTCTGAGTTCGGTCTTAAGAACATCGCAAAGGCCACTATCATCGACCCAGAAAATAATCCAAACAGTCAGAAATATATCGACCTGTTGCTTCAACTTCGTCAACGTAAGGGTTTGCAGCCTGAGCAGGCAGTTGAGCTTGTAAAGGATCCTCTATATTTGGCTTGTCTTCTTGTCAAGGCTGGCGACGCAGATGGTGAGGTAGCTGGTGCTAAGAACTACACTGGCAACGTGCTTCGTCCTGCATTCCAGATCATCAAGACTCGTCAGGGTGCTAAATGTGTGAGCGGTGCTTTCCTTATGATTTTCAAGGACAAGACATACGGACACGATGGCATGTTGTTGTTCGCCGACTGTGCAGCTACACCAGTGCCAACAGCTGAGGAACTTGGAAGCATCGCTGTTGTCAGCGCAGGTACTGCTAAATCTATCTTCGGTTTCGATGATCCTAAGGTGGCTATCATGAGCTTCTCTACAAAGGGTTCAGCTAAGCATGAGACTGTAGACAAGGTTATCGAGGCTGGTAATTTCGCAAAACAATATGCTCCAGACTTGAAGATCGACGCAGAGCTTCAGGCAGACGCAGCTCTTGTACCTAGCGTCGCTAAGAGCAAAGCTCCAGGCAGCGAGGTCGCAGGCCAGGCTAACGTATTGGTATTCCCTTCTCTTGAAGCTGGAAACATCGGCTACAAACTTGTTCAGCGTCTTGCTGGTGCAGAGGCACTTGGACCAATCCTTCAGGGTCTTGCAGCTCCAGTAAACGACCTTTCTCGTGGATGCTCAGTAGAGGACGTTGTAAAGATGATTGCAATTACAGCAAACCAAGCAATTGCTGCGAAACAATAAATAATCTAATGTTGCAGGCGTACCAACGTCTGCAACATTTCATATATAACTAAAAAAATTTCATGAAAATATTAGTACTAAACTGCGGCAGCTCTTCTATCAAATACAAATTGATAGACATGCCAAAGAACGACACATTGGCGTCGGGAGGAGTTGAAAAAATCGGCTTGAAAGATTCATTCTTGAAGTACAAGACTCCATCAGGTGAGAAAAAGCAAATTGACTGCGAAATTCCAGAACACACAGCAGGAATCGAATTGATTCTTAAGGTTCTTCAATCAAAGGAAGACGGTGCAATCAAGAGTCTGTCTGAAATCGAGGCTGTAGGTCATCGTGTTGTACACGGAGGTGAGAAATTCAACAAATCTGTACTAATTACTAAGGAGGTTATCGATAATATCAAGGAGTGTGCTCCTCTTGCACCTCTTCACAACCCTGCCAACCTAAAAGGTATCGAGGCAATCACTCATGAGTTGCCAAATGTGCCTCAGGTAGCAGTGTTCGATACAGCATTCCACCAGACTATGCCATCTAAGGCATACATGTATGCTCTTCCTTATGAATATTACAAAAAGGATGGCGTTCGTAGATACGGTTTCCACGGAACTAGCCACAGATACGTATCTGCACGCACTTTGGAGATCCTTGGAATGAAGCCAGAAGGCATAAAGATGATCACTTGCCACATCGGTAACGGTGGTTCAATCTCTGCAATCAAGGATGGTAAGAGCGTCGACACTTCAATGGGTCTTACTCCACTTGAAGGTCTTGTAATGGGTACTCGCTGCGGTGATATCGACACAGGTGCTATCACATACTTGATGGACCGTGAAAAACTTGACATCAAGGCAATCAACAATATTCTTAATAAGGAGAGTGGATTGAAGGGCGTATCTGGTATTTCTCAGGATATGCGCGACGTGGAGGCTGGCATCAAAGACGGCAACGAGCGTGCTACTCTTGCAAGAGATATGTTCGTTTACCGTGTACGCAAGTTCATCGGCTCATATACAGCTGTTCTTGGCGGTCTTGATATTTTGGTCTTCACAGGAGGAATCGGTGAAAACCAGAGAACAATCCGTCAGCTTTGCTGCGAAGATTTCGGTTACCTAGGAATTGAGATCGACGAAGCCGCTAACAACGCAGCGTCAGGAGTAGAGAAGATCATCTCAACTCCATCGTCTAAGGTAAAGGTTCTTGTGGTTCCTACTGACGAGGAGTATATGATCGCAAAAGACACTCTTGATCTTGTAAAGTAACATTGTAGAGACGCAATATCATCGCGTCTTCACCTATAAGAAATAGACGTTGCAAATAATGCAGCGTCTATTTTTATGAAGAAAATCCTCCTTGTCGATCTTGATAATCTCTCTATGCTACAACACCATATTTATAGATACAGCCGCTTGCGAGATCAATTTCTTCATTCCAAAAAAGATATGTGCGACTGGAATCTAACTGGACTTGCTTAAATAAGCCACAAATATCCAACAGAGGGAGAAATGAAGGTAACGTCCTAATGTCGCCCATAACGTCATACATGACTTTATATCCATCATCAAACTATACATAGAGCATATAATTGTCAAGAGCTCTATAGTTCTTAATTCTTGGAATCATAATATTATTCTTTCAATCCTTGTTCATAATACCACGAGTCGTGTCCTTCTCCGATCTTCAACACTCGTTCGATCAGTTCAGAATACGCATCATCCGTCAACACAAGATCTTTCAACAACGGTATCAATCCTTTTCCGTCTTCCCCTTCATAAAAAAATAGTGAATTGCTGATTCTCGCACGCTGGCTCGCACGCGGTTCACGGCTGAATCCGTCTCTGTGGCACTTCTTTCCTGTCTGGCTGATCTCTGTGTCCAGGCACTCAAAGATTGGATCTACTTCCACGTCTACAGAATCAAACAAAGCAACGATATCATCTTCCGGCAAGGCAAACATTGAAGAATAGCGGAAACTGGTTTTAGCCCCACGTCTGCCTATCTCCTTCGCAAACATACGGGGATGAAGCGAATCCTTAGGGTTTGCCAAAACCGCAAAAAAGAGATTCTGTAGGATCGCATTATAATAAGAGCAATCCTGCACATCATATGGCTTGAAATTTTTCAGGATTTTATCGAGGAACTCAATATCGAATATCTCCGTCGGCACTTCACCACGCTGCATCAGCCGTCTGACTTTGAGCATCCTCACAAACAACAACCTCACGAGGAAAATCAACTCTTTCCTCTCCACGTAATTCTTTTCTGATACTGTCGCTACCGTGTAGCGAGAATCAACTAAACTTGGGAACTGGAACACGACCCTTCCCTTCTCAATTGCGGCAAGGATATTTTCAAATCCTGCCATAGTCTCATTTATCATATTTTTGTACTTTAAAAATCCTTGTTTATGGAGGCTGTGACAGGGCAGGCATAAAACCTGCCCCTACAGTCTAATTATTTTCTTGAACGTCCAGTGATTCTATCGATCAACTCCTGCTGCTCTCTCTTCTTTCTCTCCTCTTCAGTCTCCTCATGTGGAGTTTCTGGAGCTTCCGACACCTCTTCAGGAGCTACTTCCTCCTCCTGTTTCTTTCTTCTGGAACGTTTGCTCTCTTTTGGTTCAGCTTCGTCCTCGTTAACTGATGCAGGAGTCTCTTCAGAAGTCACTTCTTCTTTCTTTCTCCTTGATCGCTTGGACTCTTTTGGCTCTTCCGTATCATTTGTAGACGAAACCTCTTCCTGTTGCTGAGGTTTTGATTTACGTCCTGTGATTCGTTCAATCAACTCCTGCTGCTCTCTCTTCTTTTTCTCCTCTTCAGTCTCTTCACGTGGAGTGGCAGATACTACAGGAGTCACTTCTGGTGCTGGCTCTTCTTGAACTGGCTCTTCCTTCTTCTTTCTTGAACGACGATTTTCCTTAGGCTCATTCTGTTCTGCATCCTCGCTTACTGATACAGGTTGCTCTTCCGAAGAAGTCTCATCTTTCTTTCTTCTAGAGCGTTTATGTTCCTTTGGTTCTGTCTGCTCCACCTGTTCCTGCTCCACCTGTGGTTCGGATTGATCCACACCAGTAGCGACAGCAGAAGAATCTTCAGAAGCCTTCTCCTCTTGTTTAGCCTTCGAAGTACGTCCAGTGATTCTGTCGATCAAAGCCTGACGTTCAGCCTCCTCCTGGCGACGTTGCAATTCTTCCTCAGACAATGCTTCATTTACAGCAGCATCTTCTTTTTTATTCCTTCTAGAACGTTTCTTCTCTTTTACCTCTGATCCATCACCATCAGGTGGAACAGTATCTTCTGTATCATCTTTCTTCTTAAAGAAATGTCTCTTCGACTTTGTTTCCGGTTGTTCTTCCTCACTGATTACACCCAATGAGTCTGATGTAGCCGCATTCTCATTTTTCTTCTTTTTACGTCCAGTGATTCTGTCGATCAAAGCCTGACGGTCTGCCTGCTTCTGCAGACTATCAAGCACCACAGATGATGCCTCTGCCGCCGTACGAAGTTTTTCCAAAGAGTCTGTCATCTTCACCATATCCTCGTCTACAGTATCCTCCATAGCCAGTAGGATAGAATCCCATGGTGCTGCATCAAGCTCTTCAATCACCTTACGTCTGTTGCGAGTATAGAATTTAATATGGCCAAGCGGTTTATTGTCTGGGGCCGTTGGCAAATATTTAGCACGTATCTTCTTCTGGCGACGTTTCTTGTAATAGATTTTGATCTCTCCCGTCGCAAGATATTCGAGATTAAGCTCAGTCATCACCGAGTCGACGAGTGTGTCAATAGCTGAGTATTCTGGCAAAAGAACCATTACAGAATCCACAACGTCATTAAGCAACACACGTCTGTACTGTGTGTTACCAACCAGATCCATGATCTTTTTGGCAATCACTCTGCCTGAATCTACACGGTTGTAGAAACGTTTCTTATAGAAGTAGCGTTGATGCCAGTAATACATGAAGAAATCGTAATCATAGATAAACTTGAATTTACCTCGATCGTAGTGAACCTCATTTAGATAACGACATTTTGGAATCTTGATTTTAGCAACAATCTCTTCACTCTTTCCCTCTTTCTGAGCCTTTTCCGCCTCTTTCAATTCTTCCATATTTCGCATTTCCTCTTCAAGTTCAGCCAATTGCTGGGCAAGAAGCGAACTATCAAGAGCAGCATACTCCTTTAGCATCTCAACATCGATATCCTCCTCCAAAGAATCCAAATTCAATGAATCAGGGACAGATTCATCTACGGCAAAAGTGGAATCATTTTGTTGAGTAGAGTCTTTAGCAGCCAACGCGGCAGCAGCAGCCTCACGTTTTTTCTTGATGATAGCCTCAATAGTACGACGAGTCTGCAATTCCTTTTCATCAATAGGTTCCTCAATAGTAGGCTCTGGTTCAAGTTCTCCATTAAGCATTTCATCCTTTAAAATGACAACAGGAAGTTTTCTGCCTCGTCTATTCTTATTCGCATATTCTATTGCCGCACTATCTCCGGCAGCGACAAGTTCAGCTAGTTCAAACAAATCAGCATTAGCCTCTTCCTCCTCTTCGAGTTTTTCAAGACGTTTTCTCTCCTTTTCTTCAGCTCGTTTCTGGGCTTTTCTGACTTTGTTTTTGCCCTTCATTATACGTTCCGCCTCTTTACGAGCTCTTGCGATAGCCTCTTGCTGTTGTTTCTCAATCAGAGCCTGTTTCTCTTCCTCTTTGAGTTTTTCATTCTCCTGAATCTTGCGAAGTTCCTCAGCCTCTCTACGCTTAGCCATCTGCTCTGCATGTACCAGACGTTTTTCAGCTAATTTCTCACGTCTTGCGGCCTCAGCCTCACGTTTTGCAGCACGAGCTCTCATTTCCTCCTCACGGCGTTCACGTTCACGCTCTCGTGCTTGAGCTCTTCTCTCGAGCTCCTTAGCCTTCATCTCACGCTTTTTCTGAGCCTTTTCCAAACGTTTCTGCTGTCTTTTAGCTCGTTCTTTAGCCTCACGTTCACGTTGTGCTTTCTTGATTTCTTGAGTACGTCTCATCTGTTCGGCACGTTGCTCAGCCGCCTTTTGTTTGGCAGCCATAACAGCTTGACGATGGGCGGCAGCTTGTTCCTGCTCCTTCTGTTTAGCCTCTAAAGCTCTTTGTTTAGCCGCAGCCTTAGCTTCAGCCTCCTGACGTTTTTTCGCCTGCCAATTCTCACGTTGCTTTTGTTTCTTTTCTAGCTCTTTTTGGCGAAGTCTTTCTCTCTCTGCTTTTTGTCTTGCAATCTTCTCCGCCGCCAATTGTTTTTGACGAGCGGCACGCTCTGCCTCACGTTCACGTGACAAGCGTTGGCGTTCAGCCACTGCTTCTGCTCGGCGTTTTTGCTCTTCACGTACTTGTTGTAGACGGATTTCTCTTTCAGCACGAATTCTTTCTGCTTCAGAAGCATATACCGGACCTTCTTCCTCAGCCTTTCTTTCTGCTTCCTCTGCAGCTTTTCTTTTTTCTTCGGCTTCACGAAGTTCTCGAGCACGCTGTATGCTCTTCATTTGTTCCTTGCGTCGTGCTTCCTCCTGAAGATGCCTTTTCTGCTCTTCCTCTTTTCTTTCAGCTTCCTCTTTTTCTTCCCTTAACTTGCGTTCCTTCGCTTCTTTTCTCTTTCTTTCTTTACGAGATAGTTTCTTCTCCTTATGATGAGAAGATTCCTCATCATTGTCTGTTTCATCCTCATTCTCAACAGTTTGCACATCATTATCCTGAGCGTTCACCAATTGTGGCAGACACCCAATGCTAAACAGCACAAACAGTATGAGTATTATTTTTTTCAAAACTATCCTTCTATTTTCTATGATATCGAGCACGCAATCTTCATGCAAGTTATCACTAAACTGCAAATATAAATAAAATCACGTAAAAACCTTAAAAATAAATCAAGAAATAACAAGATAAAAGTCATTCAAATTTTGTGTTTTTATCTATTTATGTAGATTATCGATGTACAATATTTCAAAAAAAATGCCGCTCAACGTATTAACATTGAGCGGCATTTTTGCTTATAGAAAAAGATTACTCTTTATCTCCATTTTGATGATGTTTGAACATCATGCCCTTCTTAAAGAAAGGGATGTGGTTTCTCTGATCAAGAAGTTCTTTCTGCTCTTCGACAGACAATTTGTCGAAGTTAGCCCACTTCTCTTCCATCTCCGCTTTCTTAGCTTTTCTCTCTGCCTCACGAGCATCAATCTCTGCTTTTCTCTCAGCGATAAGAGCTTTCTGCTCATCAACAGAAAGACTGTCAAAATTCATCCACTTTGCCATTTTCTCAGCCATCTCAGGATTCATATGATGGTGACGTGGACCTCCATGACGTCCTTCACCTGGGCGAGGACCAAACTCATGATTTCCAGGATGATGAGGTCTCTCACCTCTATCACATGGTTTGTCACACTTCTGTTCACACTGTGCTCCTTCCTGATTACACTTGCAATTACATTTGCAACATGACGTTGCAAACAACATACTTACAACAGCAACAATAGAAAATACTTTTTTCATATCGTATAAATTTTGTTATATAAATTAATCGCAATTCTAACTAAAAAATTTCATACTTTAATGCTAATAAGTCCGAATTTTAAACTTTTTTAAGATTTTTTCATATCTTTGTGCAGATCCGTAAAAATTTGGGGATTATTTTACCATCAATGTAGTTATATCTGGGATTTACCATACCACGACCCATTCTGGAAATGTGGAGACACAGGGACAAGCCCACGCTTTGTGCACCTGTCTTTGGGTAAAAACAGAACTTTATTTCCATTATAATTACAATTGGACTTTGGATTTGTATTGAATCAAATTTGTGAAGACTATGGAACAGCTTTATTCATCATTTTCAGAAAAGCTTGAGCAGTTGATGTTAAGCCAGGAATTAATGGACGATCTTCCACGTATCTATATTCCGTTGGCCAATATCATCAATGTCGGCTTTGGTTCTCGCATGCAGGTGATCGGCGTGAATGGTGCACAAGGAGCAGGAAAAAGTACATTCTGTGAGCTTCTCAAATTGGTGTTGGAAGAACAATTCGGCAAGAAGGTGGCATCTTGGAGCATCGACGATTTGTATCTAAGCAGGAAAGAACGTAAGAGACTTTCAGAAGAGGTACATCCGTTGTTGATGACGCGAGGTGTTCCAGGCACTCACGATGTGAAGATGGGGCTTGAGATCATCAATTCTCTACGCAACGCTGATGAGAATACAGTTACGATGATTCCACGATTCAACAAAGCCATCGATGATGTATATCCAAAATCTGAATGGACAAAATTCGTAGGTAAACCAGATGTCGTTTTGTTTGATGGATGGTGTATTGACGCAACTGCACAGGAGGATTCTGAACTAATTACTCCAATCAACGAATTGGAGGCCACTGAAGACAAAGACTGTGTATGGCGACGCTACGTCAACGACCAATTGAAAACAGATTATAAGGATTTGTTTGACACCCTCAACTTCCTTGTGATGCTGCAGATTCCTTCCTACGACAAAGTGTTCGAGTGGAGAAATCTTCAAGAAGAGAAACTACGAATCGCAAACCAAGGAAAAGAGGCGACGCACATCATGACTCCGGACCAGGTGAGACGTTTCATCGCTCACTACGAGCGAATAACACGCCATATCCTTGCAGAGATGCCAGAGCGTGCGGACATGCTATTCAAAGTGAACGACAATCATAGACTATATATTTAAGATTACTCTCAAATGTTGAAGCAGAGTGTGTCGGTTGTGATACCGATGATTAACGAGAACAAAAGCATTGAAAAGGTGATAGATTCCGTCATCTCTTCATTGGAAAACTCGTCTCTGGTTCAAGAAAAGGAAGTGATCGTCGTTGGGCGAGACGCGCTAAGCAAACAGACGGAGGATATACGTGCGAATTATCATGATCTGCAAATTTTCATTGCCAATTCGCATGCGTCATACCCAGAAGTTGCAAACAAAGGGTTATTCAAAGCATCGGGTAACATAATCGTACTTCTGACAGAAGACACTCTCCTGCCAAAAGACTATTTTGATGTCGTGATACCTCAGTTTGAAAAGAACAATATGTTTGCAGCAGGAGTCGTTGCAAGATATCCAGAGACAGGGGAATCAACACACTGTTATGTGCCGATTATGACGTCTCGCCATGTCAACTATAAGACTGAAGATGTCGCTTCAGTCGCATCAAGTTACACGTTGACATTCGACCGCAGCAACGTCGCATTATCAAGAGAAAAACTTCTTCAACTTGGAGGCTTCAATCTGTTATACGCGCCAGACTGCAGTGGAGACATTGATCTGTTTTTGCGAGGTTGGTTGCATTGCTGGAAATCATGTTTTCTGACAAGCACACATTGCGATTTGCTAAAGCCCGTCGACAGTCCGCTTCAAAGAGGGGAAACAACAAAATCCAAAATAGAGAAAGAATATAACGACGTTCTATTACGACGACTCTTTCTGCCACGCAGACAACAAGCACTACTATTCATCCACAACCTATTGCTTTTCATAATGTCATTGGTTTTACCACTTGACATTTTCAAGCCAACAAGGATGGCTGGATTTAAGTTTATAGGTAATTTCAAGAAGATTCTCTCGTCGAAAAGATGGAGATACTCATCATTTGACATTGATTTACAAATGTTGAGACAGAGATACTTCTAAGAGTTCTAAAATCAATATCACCAATTCGATATTTATATAAAAAAATCCCTATCTTTATAGAAAATTTGAACATAACATTTAAGGGCCATGAAGAGAGACATGAAAATTTTAGGAATTTGCGGCATGCTGTCAATTTCACTTTTGACTGGATGTTCAGGAGGAGCGCAGCGAGTTGAAGCCGTAGACATTGATGTTCCTCAGATTTTTGGAATGAAATCTGAGTTTGTTCCTGCAGGTGGTGAGGCTGTAATCTATGGTTCAAGTCTTGCCAATGCCAAAGTATACTTTGACACTCAGTTCTATAACGATTCTGTCCAAGCAGAGGTAATCTCTTCACAAGACGACAAGATTGTGGTGAGAGTGCCAGACAAAGCGTGGACAGGAAAAATAAAAGTAAAAAATCTTGCTGGTGTAACAACGTCTAATTTCATTTTTAGAGACGAGCGTAACATCATCATCGATTTCGACACACGCCACCAGACATGGGGAGGAATCGTTCCATTTGACCATGACGGAAATTTGGTTCAAGGTCAGATTCAAAACGATTCTATCTTGCCATATAGTGGAAAACTCACAGAAGGTTGCTCAGGCAAGTTCGGTTTGCTACACGGCACTTACTCTGCTAAGCACCCATACTCTTATGTTAACGACTTATGGTTCCAATACATGCACGGAGCTGACGAAGGCGGACGCGGAGCTGTATCTATTGCGGGATTGCCTTTCTACGAGCAAAAAGTCGAAGATTTGGTGCTGAAATTTGAGTGCAACATTCCTAAAGAAGCTGCATACAAAGGCATCGCTACTGAGTTTATAGCTGGATATGCATCAGCAGAGCCAGATAAAATCGGACGTACAATCTCACCTATTTGTCGTTGGGAACCATACAAAAATGACAAAAACTACTTTATAGCTGGACAAAACAGTGGTAAAGATTTGTCAAACGGTTTCTACACAGACGGTTGGGAAACAATTACAATTCCGTTGACTGCTTTCAAATACGTCTACAACGAGGATCAGCCAAAAGAGAATTTGACACTTGATCTTGCAAAAGCTATCAACTTCTCAGTTTTGGTATTTGGCAAGCCAGAAGCTGACACTGACGTTATGATCGCATTCGACAATTTCCGTATTGTACCAAAGTCAGAGTAATTTATTTGATTACAACAATAACCTAAAACAAGACCTGTAAGTTTGAACTTACAGGTCTTGTTTTAATTCTATTCATTTAGCATGTATAAGTCTTTATATCTTATACACATACAGTACTTTAGTCCTATAAAATCGTATAACAACATAAAACACTACAAATGGAAATCAAAAAACTTATATTGTTTGTCCTTTTATTGTCATATGTTCACCAAACATTTGGGCAACAAAAGCCACAACCTATCGCACATGCTCTTGGGTCAATTGATGGCTATGTATATACCAATAGTCGTGAAGCAATGAACAACTCACTTGAAAAAGGATATAAATATCTTGAGGTGGATATGGATTCTACTTCAGATGGAGTTATTGTGGCATCACATGATTGGGCCTATTTCAATGATATAACCAATCATAGTGAGCTCAAAGACACAATGATATCCTTCGAAGAATTCAGCACAAGAAAGATATACGACATGTATACTCCTATTACCATCCAAGAAATAATAGATACTCTGAAAAATAATCCAGACGTCTCAATCGTAACTGACAAAATCTCAGACCCAGACATCATTGAAAAATATTTCTCAGAAATAAAAGAAAGAGTATACGTTGAATGTTTCTCTGAAGAAGATTACTTTGAGTTGAAAGAGAAAGGCTATAATGTCATGTTTTCTACAGACAACGCAAACGACATTTTAATATACATCACCAAAAATTTACTAAAAGGCTATGGCAAAATAGATTTCATCACAACAAGCGTTGACCAAGATTCCAAAGAATTAAGGAAAATAAAATGTATAATGCCACTTAAAGTCTCAATGTATACTATCAACACAGAAGAATTACTCAATGAGCATATGGATGAAATAGACTTCTTTTATTCAGACTTCTATGATCCATCTACCGACTCTTTCACTTTTAATACCGGAAAAGAATGAAAAGATTAATCATTACATCTATCACACTAAGCATATTGTCTTTTCATTCCTACTGTGCCAATTGGGATGGTGCCGGAACAAAAGACGATCCATTTCTTATTTCGACATCTCAACAACTTGTTGAGTTAGCTGAAGAAGTAAATAATGGAACAGATTTTTATAATGAGTTTTTTAGTCTCACAAATGATATTGATTTATCCGAAGTTTGTAGTGATTCCTTAGGAAGTTGGACTCCTATTGGTTCTATCTCCAACTATTTTGAGGGAACACTGTTTGGCAATAGTCACACTATTTCCAATTTATACATTGATATAAATGAGAATAAATCATATTACGGACTATTTGGATATATTGGAGAATATGGGGCGATATACGATCTCTCCATAGAAAACGGCATCGTCTATTCTACGTTCTGGTGTGGAGCAATAGCCGCAGCAAACAATGGACTTATCTCAAACTGCAAAAACATTGGTTGTTCCATTGACAGTTGGCACTATTCCGGTGGTATATGTGGTGTTAATTTCAACACTATAAAAGATTGCACCAATCAAGCGGAAGTAACCAGTTCTCTTTGTAGTGGAGGCATATGTGCCTACAACTATGGAACTATTACTGACTGTACAAACAATCATAATATAACAGCAAATGAAGGAGGCGGCGGAATTTGCGGATACAACGGAGGTTTTGCTGACTTTACAAACTGCTATAATGTAAGAATCGGATTCATAGACAATTGCATTAACAACTCGACAATCATTGGAGACAATAAAATAGGTGGTATTGCAGGAAGAAATGATGGTTTTATTGTGAATGCCTTGAATAATGGAGAAATCAACGGAGATCAACAAGTAGGTGGTCTTGTAGGATATAATGGCGGGTTTGACGACGTCGTTGGCAACATCTCCAATTCATACAATCTTGGCGGTGTGACTGGCCTTGACACTTTGGCTGGCGGCATTATAGGCTATGGCAACCAAGCAAGTGAGATTTATAACGTATACACAAACGACAATACACACTGCGTCAGCACATCCACGACACAGTATATCGGTGAAGAAATCGGAGATGATGAGAATAACTTCGTCGTATACCAATATAGAGACTCCACATGTCTTGATTCAATAGTCGATCAGTTGAACCAATGGATTACCATCCAACAAGATCAAGATTCGTATAACAGATGGGAGATAAAGGATAATAATATATGTACTATAAAAGAAGACACCACTTTCATCAAGGATGAAAATTATAACAACACAACAAGTTTGGCTCTTACACAAAGTCAACATGAGATAAAGATTTTCTGTACCAAAGGCAGTTTGTACATCATTTCGCCAAAGGGACAAACCATTAACATATACTCAATAGACGGTAAAATTGTCCGTACCACCAACCTTTTAGCCAACGCTATGACAAGAATCCAAGTTGGCAAAGGAGTGTATATAGTCAATGGTCAAAAAGTTGTGGTTTTCTAACACTTAATGGCCATTCATTTGCATATCTGATAGAAAATTATAAATTTGCCAACGATTACATAACACATTAGCATCTATGAAAATAAAAATCGACACGGATGAACTGGTAAAAAGACAAGTGATTACGCAGCAAACCGCTGACGAAATCATCAACTATTATGATTCATCAAAGAATACATCCACCAGCAAATATGCGTTGAGCATCGTCGCAGCCATATTCGTCATGACAGGAGCAGCCATCTTGATAGGCGACTGTTGGGATGACGTCGGGACGAACGCTCATATTCTGTTCAGTCTGCTTCCGATCATTGTAGGGGCTTTGGCATGCTATGCTGTAGAGACAAAGCTATCCGACAAAAAGGTCTTTACAGAAGGTGTTGCCATATTGCAGGGCGTAGCCATATTCACTACATTTTACATGTTGAAATATGGAACATTCAAGCTTGAGCTTGATGCACTTGTCTTCTTCATCTTTGCTATTTTAGTATGTTACCCTATCGTCATCTTTTTCAAGGCGACAATAGCCGCAACAATATTGATAGTCATAGCCTCCATCACACTTCTTATCGACTATAATAGTCAAAATGTCAATTTCACCCTTGGTTGCATGGTGTTTATGATGGACATCTTGTTTTTCTACAACACATATTTGTTGGCTAAAGAACGTTTGTGTTTGAATATCCGTTTCTTCATATCTGCATTCGTCATTACAGCTTTCTCATTTCACATAAAAAACATATTTTTCGTTGAGAACAGTGCTCTTGTTTATTTTATTCTCGCTCTCATCGCTCCATGCTACACTTTCTCATTCCTGATCTGGAACAAAGAAAAACAATGGCTGGAGACAGATGCCAAATGGCTGGAATTAGGATCGTTCCTGGCGACTTTTATCACATTGACAATTGGCGTAGCGAAAAATCATTATTCTTTTACAGATACAGTCGGTTGGGCAATTATTATTCCATTCGCCGCACCTCTGTTTCTGCTTTGGTTCATTCAAAAGAGAAACAGCATCAAAATAGAGTTCAGACAATATTTCCCTTTGTTGGCAGCCATCGTCGTCGCCATAGCGACACCTATATTTGAGGGACATACAACAAATATCTATGCGTTACTATTGATCATTCACTTGGCTTTCCACACCTACCTATGGAGAAAAACCTATAATGTCATATTCTTCAATATCGCTATGTTCTGCTGGATTATAGCCATCTACAACATATCCGATATAAACGACCTTGGTCGGGCGGGAGTTGCTGTAAGCATTTTCGTATGCGGAGCCATTCTATTGGCTCTAAACTATTATCTAATCAAAAAAAAGAAAGATCATGAACTTCAAAATAAATAGGACAAATTACTTGTTGGGAGTCATCACACTCCTTTTCGTAGTAGCTTTGGGTATGATTGCTTGGCTGAAAGGAGCAAATGCAATACACAAAGATATAAGGCTAAGAATCGACACATTAGATTTAAATCATTCTACTTCTTATTATAGGAGTATTGGGTTCACTTTTAAAGACTCCATTCTGCTTAATGAAGAATATTATTCTACTCAGGGCGAATATCTCGTATTCGAAGAGACTAAAGAGGGCTATCATATACCGTCGTCTCTCAGCTATATTCCTAGCTTTTTACATCCGAGTGCCGCTTGTCTAACCGGATGTCATTGGGGGCGTCATCATGGAGACACAGGCAATGTCAACATTAACTACATAATGGCAGAACGTCAAATAGAAGTGTGTTCCAATGTTGATTTTGTCTACAAACAAATCATAAAAAAGGCACAAGCAAGGGAAGCTTCTTTTTTCGCTATTATGCCATCTTACGCCATCACAAAAAACTATTCAAAAGGATTTACTGACATTGAGATAGACGGACAATTATTGTCTGAAATAGCAGAGAAGGTTACGACGGAAGATCCAGAAGAGATCGTGGATTCATTGATGAACGGCATCTACAATGAATTATCGCAATATTGTGCAAAAGAACATTGCAACGTAGGCAACAACTATGCCGCTATTGTAAGCAACGCTATAAATTCAGAAAAGACAAACGCACTTGAATATCTCTTTTCTGAGAAAAAGGACAAGGCAAAAAAGTGCATCAAAACTTGGCTGGAGAATCACACAGAACAGATCAGACAATTGGCAAAAGAGTGTCCGGAGGTATACAACGCCGCCCACCAACTTTCTGACTCATATCATTATGTAAACAGCAAAAACTACCTTAAACTCGACTCATTGTTTTCGTCAAGCAAC
The DNA here is from genome assembly GCA_902782665.1 of uncultured Bacteroidales bacterium. Taxonomy (GTDB): domain Bacteria; phylum Bacteroidota; class Bacteroidia; order Bacteroidales; family Paludibacteraceae; genus UBA1723. The sequence goes on along the minus strand of CACZOA010000035.1, from coordinate 38,968 downwards.
TACAGACATTGGGATACTGAGATAATGGTCTCGGCAACAGTAGAAGAGGTAGTGGCAACAACAATAGAAAAAGCGATGGCGCCTGATACCGTTTTATATAGATCCGATAAAGTGAATGAAGTCCTTAATTTAATTGGTCACGACGGGAAAGAGAAAGATTTAAGACGTCTGCTTTTCAATATAAACTTTTGGAGTCATATTTGGAAAGAAGGAGAAGCAGAGTGGACTAAGAAATGGATGAAGAAGATAATGGAATAAAGTATCTTTTCAAAACCTGCCATAAAACAATTTTACTATGATAAAAAGGACAATTTCAATCGTAACATTGCTCTGCACTCTAGTCAGCTGTAATGCCCAAAACTCTGCAAAAAACATCGGAGAGAACGAGGTTGCAAAAACAGACCAAGAAAATGTGGACAGTTTCACCACATCTGAAGGTACATCCATAAAAATGTACTGCATCAAACATGGATCAGTCAGGATGCAAATCGGGCAAACCGAAGAGAAATGGATATACGTAGATCCAGTCACCAACGCAGTGCAACCCGCAACTGATTTCACGACCCTGCCCAAAGCTGATTATATCTTCGTCACTCATGAACATTTCGACCATCTCGATTCTGTGGCTATCCGTCAACTTACTAAAGAAGGGACTACACTTATCACCAATCCTCGCAGCAGCGAAATATTGGGTGGCAAAGGCAGCGTGATGAAGAATGGCGACGTGATACTCTTGTGGCTAGGGAAAGGATTTTCTGGGACGTGGAGAGTCGACGCCGTCCCTGCCTACAACACCTCATCAGACAAACAGCAGTTTCACCCTAAGGGTCGAGACAACGGCTATGTGCTTACAATTGACGGATTCCGCATTTATATAGCAGGCGACACAGAGGATATCGAGGAGATGAAGGACATTAAGGATGTCGACGTCGCTTTTTTGCCATGCAACCTCCCCTACACTATGTCTCCTGAACAATTGGCAAAAGCGGCAAAGATGATAAATCCTAAAGTTCTTTTCCCTTACCACTACGGACAGACAGATATTCAACAAGTGGTGAAACTTTTGGAAGGAAGTGGTATTGATGTAAGGATCAGGCAATATCAATAAAAAAGGCTAAATCAAGAAGGAAAACATCTCACATTATATTTCCAAACAAAAAGAGGGCATATCGTCTTGATATGCCCTCTTTCGTGTCTAAAATTAACAATTATCTTGTTTTATTACTTTCCGTTGATCTGAGCATCGATAACTGCGATAGTCACGATATTCATGATGTCACGTACAGAAGCCTCAGGCTCGCATACGTAGATAGGCTTCTTCAATCCCATCTGAACAGGACCAACATTCTCAGCAAGACCCATAGAAAGAAGAGTCTTGTATGTGATGTTAGCTGAGCTTAGGTTAGGGAAGATCAAAGTATTGACATCCTTACCCTCTAGCTTAGAGAATGGGTATGTAGCTGAACGAAGATCCTTGTCAAGAGCGAAGTTAACCTGCATCTCACCGTCTACCAAGATCTCTGGGTGGTTCTTGTGTAGATTCTCAACTGCCTTATGAACAGTGACTGGGCTGCCAGTGTTGTCAGCGCCGAAATTGCTGTAAGAAAGCATTGCGATAACTGGATCAACATTGAAGATCTTAACGCTGTCGTTAGTCAACTTAACGATCTCCTCAAGAGTCTCAACACTTGGATGGTTGTTAACCAATGTGTCTGCCAAGAAGAATGTTCCCTTAGCTGTGTTAACGATGTTAAGAGCAGCGATGTGGTTGATACCCTCACGAGTTCCTACGATCTCAAGAGCTGGCTTGATCGCATCAGTATACTTAGTGTAAACACCGCATACCATAGCGTCTGCATCACCCATCTCAACCATCATTGTAGCAAAGTAGCTACGGTTGAACATCAACTCTAGACTCTCTGCGTATGTGTAACCATTACGTGCGTTCTTCTCAGACAAGTATCTTGCGTAGCGATCACGACGTGAGCCCTGATTCTCAGCACGGTTGTTGATGATTTCGATACCAGAGATATTGATATTGTTCTCATCAGCGATACGAGCGATATTAGTCTCGTTACCAACTAGAACTGGGATACAGATTCCGTCAGCCTTAGCAGCAACTGCAGCAGAAAGTACGCTTACATTGTTTGGCTCAGAGAATACAACCTTCTTAGGAGCCTTCTTAGCGCGAACACGTAGACCGTCGATAAGCTTGTTGTTCAAGCCCATACGGTGACGTAGCTGATCGCGGTATAGATCCCAATCCTTGATCTCATGACGAGCAACACCACTCTCAATAGCAGCCTTAGCTACTGCTGGAGCAACTGTCTCAAGTAGACGTGGATCAAGAGCTGTAGGGATAAGATATTCCTTACCGAAAGACATTGCCTTACCACCATAAGCCTTGCTAACGATCTCTGGAACTGGCTTCTTAGCCAACTCTGCTAGAGCACGTACAGCAGCAAGCTTCATCTCCTCGTTGATTGCCTTTGAGTGAGTATCAAGAGCACCACGGAAAATATAAGGGAATCCAAGTACGTTGTTGATCTGGTTAGGATAATCCGAACGACCTGTTCCGAAGATGATATCAGGACGAGATGCCATTGCATCCTCGTAAGTGATTTCTGGATTAGGGTTTGCAAGAGCGAACACGATTGGGTTGCTAGCCATTGAGCGAACCATATCCTGAGACAATACGTTACCCTTAGACAATCCCAAGAATACGTCAGCATCCTTTACAGCCTCTGCAAGAGTGTTGATGTCACGATCTGTCTTAAACTCCTCCTTACGTGGGTTAAGGTCAGTTCTCTTAGAATTGATAACACCCTTTGAGTCGCACATTACGATGTTCTTCTTCTGAGCACCTAGAGCGACATATAGACGAGTACATGAGTTAGCAGCGGCACCTGCACCGTTTACAACGATCTTAGCATCCTCAATCTTCTTGCCTGCAACCTCAAGAGCATTCAAAAGGGCAGCAGAAGAGATGATAGCTGTACCGTGCTGGTCGTCGTGCATCAAAGGAATGTCAAGCTCTGCCTTTAGTCTGTCCTCGATCTCGAAACACTCAGGAGCCTTGATGTCCTCAAGGTTGATACCACCGAATGTAGGAGCGATAGCCTTTACAGTCTCAACAAACTTATCAATGTTCTTTTCGTTTACTTCGATATCAAATACGTCAACATCTGCGAAAATCTTGAACAACAAACCCTTACCTTCCATAACTGGTTTTCCTGCAAGCGCACCTATGTCACCAAGACCAAGCACTGCTGTTCCGTTAGAGATTACGGCTACAAGATTACCCTTTGCTGTGTAGTTGTAAGCAAGGTTCTCATCTTTCTGGATTTCCAAACATGGTTCGGCAACACCTGGAGAATATGCCAAAGAAAGGTCTCTCTGAGTTGCTGTTGGCTTTGTTGGGACCACCTGAACCTTACCAGGACGTCCCTCTGCGTGATACTTTAGAGCATCGCTCAACTTTTTGTTGTCCATTGTATTATTTTCTAAAAATGTTCTTATTTTCAATAATTCACAATTATGACGCAAAGATACGCATTTTGTCAAGAAAATGCAAAAAATATATGTTTTATAACTTATTTGACGCAAATTTTGTATAAATCCGACATTATGCGTTGTTCTTTTTAGTGCTATTTGCAAAAAAATAAATGATGTCAGCAATACCTTATTTTTCTTTTGCCATAAGTATATTATAAATTAGGATTATTAATGACAAACAATCTATAACCTCCATTCTGTCTACATTTCCACCAACTGAACTGTTATAAATCCTTAAATAAATGTATATACTATACTTCTTTACTTTGATGAGTTTCATCATTTGTGTATTTTTGCATCCAAATTAATGCTATGCGAAATACAGGCGAAAATAAACAAATAAAATACAAAGAATATGAAAATAGTAAGATCAATTCTGTTTTTTGCCACTTCACTATGCGCAATTGTCGCCAATGCACAAGATGTGATTGTTTTCCGAAATGGTGAAGAGACAGAAGTAAAAGTAGAGGAGATTACTCCTAATGAGGTCAAATACAAGAAAACCTCAAATCCTGACGGTCCGTCTTATATCTTCAATAAGGATGATATCTTCATGATCAAGTATAAGAATGGAGAGAAAGACGTGTTTGCACCAGAAGCAGAGGTTCAGGTTCAGCAGGCCGACCAACAGTCAAAGCCAATTGTAGTCAAGGATGTCACTGTTAAAAGAAAATCTCCGTCAGGATTGGCTAACACATACAACGGTGCATTCCTAACAGAATACGAAGCCATGAATTATTTGGGACATGACTACAACGAATTTTCTGAGCAATCCGACAGAATGAAGAAAGGTTTCAACCTTATGTTGACGGGAGCTATCCTTTCAGCTGCCTCAGCGACACTTTGTGCAGTAAGTATCGCGACTGGCTATTGGGAAGATGGATATGATGATTACTGGTATGATCACTACGGCAATCGTCATTATTATGATTATGATGAATGCGAATATTACCATCCAAACACGCCATTTATGGTCGCAAGTATAGCATGTGGTGTTGCCTCATCTATCACATTGCCTATCGGTATTGTGAAATTTGCGACAGGAAAAGCAAGATGCCATAAAATGTTGAAGCGTCATTATAAAACGACATTTAGCAATGACGATAAGATCAGTTCATACGACAACAGCATGACTTTTAAGATGAATGCAAAGCCAAATGGATTCTCATTGTCGTTGACATTCTAAAAAGATTGTTTCAAACCTTGATTTGGAACAATTTGATTTAATACAAGAAAGACGTGGAAACACGTCTTTTTTTATCATAATTCATAATGCGTAATTGTGGAGAATCCACACGTAGGTGCGATCCCTTGCGGTCGTCCAAACAATTCGTAATTCATAATGCGTAATGCGTAATTGAGAGGAAAATCCACATGTAGGTGCGATCCCTTGTGGTCGCCCAAACAATTCATAATTCGTAATGCGTAATTGAGGGGGGAAATCCACACGTAGGGGGCGATCCCTTGTGGTCAATTCGTAATTCATAATTCGTAATGCGTAATTGTGGAGAATCCACACGTAGGTGCGATCCCTTGTGGTCGCCAATTTATAAATATAAACCGGTTTCACGGTTGTTTTTATCAATTACGAATCATGTCTTCGTTCATATTTATTAACGACAAAAACGCATACAAAAAAAGAGAGCGTATCAATGATACGCTCTCTTTATAAATCCTTTCTGTAATTTCTTACTTTAAACCTACTGTTGGATCACAGTTTGTTTCCTGAGTTCCGATACCACAGTACTCCTTCAAAGAATCGAATGCCTTGTAGAAGTCAAGTGAAGCAGCACGTTCCCAGTCAAGAGCAGCAGCCTCTACATCACCACCTTTGTAACGAAGGTGACCACGATTGTAGTATGCCTTTGCAAACTGAGGAGTAAGGGCAATTGCTTTGTTGTAATCTTTCATTGCAGCCTTCTCATCACCAAGTTCTGCATATGAGTTACCTCTGTTGAAGTATGCCTCAGCAAACTTAGGATTGATCTTGATTGCTGCATTGTTATCATCAATAGAACCCTTAACATCTCCTAGCTCCTTTCTTGCAGTTGCACGGTTGTAGAATGTCAAAGCATCATTTGGGTTAGACTCAAGAACGATATCGTAATCAGCCTTAGCTCCCTTATAGTCACCCAAACGGAACTTAGCGTTACCCATGTTACCATAAGCCTCAATGAACTTAGGGTTAAGCTCAAGTACCTTGTTGAAGCTCTGAATTGCAGCCTTGTACTCAGCATTACGGTATCTCTGGATACCCTCATTGAAATACTCAGTTACACTCTTCTGAGCCTGTGCTGTCAATGCAAAACAAACTGTTGACACTAATAGAAATAAAAATTTTCTCATTTTTTTAATCGTTTAGTCCGTTATCTTTTGACAACTGACATTTCTAGTATTTATTAACCTAATATTTTGTATAGCCGTGATCACATACAAGTTAACCAACGTATATACGAATGCAAAATTACAATTTTTGAAATATAAAACTAACATATTCGCCTTTTTTTTATGTTAAATTTTCTTATTTGGCCCTTTTTATGTTGTATATCATTTCGCGGCATTTTTTCGCATCCTTTTCTTTTGCCATTACAAAAATTGGCTTTAATTTAGTGTTAAGATATTTGAACATATAATATTTCTCAGTCATGGAAAAGAAAGTGAAAATCTATTGCGTAAACAGCAATATTACAAATTCATATCCCGCTGGCATCTCTTTGGAGGAGATCTGTCCGAAAGATGTCAAAGCGATTGTGGCGAAGGTCAACGGAAAAATCAAAGATTTGAAATTCTGCGTCTACAAGCCTAAATGTGTGGAGTTTCTAGGATTGGATTCTCTCCACGGTGTCAGAGCTTATCTACGTAGTATCTCTTTCCTACTATATGAGGCTGTCACACATATAAATAAAGAGGCTTGTCTTCGTATAGAGCACCCTATCTCTGGCGGATACTTATGCCAGATTGCAGGTCTTGGCGACGTGAATGAGGATCTATGCCGTCGCCTTTCTGAGAGAATGCGCGAAAAGATAGCTGAAAAGGCTGAATTTGTGCAGGAGATCGTCCCTACTTCATGGGCGATACAATATTTTGAGGACAATGCGGCATTCGACAAAGTCAACATATTAAAAAGTCGTGGCGAAATGTACACTGAATTGTACCGTCTCGACGATATTTACGACTTCTACTATGGTGCTCTTGTACCAAACGCCGGCTATCTCGACAAATTCGCACTCACTCCTTATCATGGAGCCATCCTGCTTACTGTACCGTCGGCAGATAAACCAAATGAGCTTGCTCCAGTGCGTCAGGAGCCTCAACTTTTGAAAGCGTTCTCTGAGCATACGACTTTCAACCAGCTTCTTGGCATTGAAAATGTCGGTGACCTTAATATCGGTCTGCTTGAGAAAAACAACGCAAGCAATCTGATCAAGGTAGCGGAGGCTCTCCAGGAGAAAAAGATCGCTCTTATAGCCGACGAGATTGCTAAACGTCCAAAAGTTCGCGTCGTTCTGCTTGCAGGTCCATCTTCTTCGGGTAAGACAACTTCCAGCAAACGACTATCTGTGCAGCTTGCGGTCTGTGGTTTGAAACCGTTGGCGGTATCTCTCGACGACTATTTTGTGCCACGTCGACTTACTCCGAAAGATGAGAATGGAAACTATGATTTCGAGAGTCTGTACGCTTTGGATCTCGATTTGTTCAACAGCGATCTTAACAAACTTATCTCTGGTGAAAAAGTGACTCTTCCTCGCTACAATTTTGAGACTGGCGAGCGTGAGGAGGGTGAGACAATCCAGATCCACAACAACGAGGTCTTGATTTTTGAGGGAATCCACGCTTTGAATCCGAAACTTACAGAGAAGATCCCTGCTGAAAACAAGTTTAAGATCTTCGTATCTGCATTGACTTCCATCTCGCTTGACAACCACAACTGTATTCCAAACACAGACAACCGTCTGATCCGCCGTATCGTGCGTGATTTCAAATATCGTGGTTACTCTGCGGAAGAAACAATCAAGCGTTGGCCGGACGTGATGAAGGGAGAAGAGAAGTGGATTGTACCGTTCCAAGAGGAGGCAGACGCAATGTTCAACTCTGCAATGATCTTCGAGCTTTGTGTGCTTAAACATCATGCTATCGCTCCATTGTCGATGGTGCCTCAGACATCGCCTATCTACTCTGAAGCCCACCGTCTGCTCAACTTCCTTTCTTACTTCGCTGATATCCAGGAGAACGAAATCCCTACTACATCATTGTTGAGAGAGTTTGTGGGAGGAAGCAGCTTTAAGTACTAATGCTAAATTATAAATGCAAAATGCACAATGCTGAATTTAGCATTTCGCATTTTTAATTTTTAATTTTTTGAGACATGATGGTTTGTAGGGCCGTTGCTCATCGATCCCTCTCAATCGCTCTGGGTTTCGCCCCTACACCATCAACAGGAAAAAGGCGTGATTTATCATGAATCACGCCTTTTTTGTGAATATAATTCAATATAATGTTCCTTTCGTAAACGCACGACCGTTATATTGAGACGCACGACCGTGCGTCTCTACGTACAGGAATCGCAAAAATCAAATATGGCATCTGTAGGGGCGATCCCTTGTGGTCGCCCTTGGAATGATTCCATAATGATTGAGGTCGACAGACCGAAATCATTATGGTGTCGGTTTAATCGATTATGGGAATCGGATTTAAATGATTATTGGTGTTGATTTACGGAATGGGATTTAACGATTAATGATTAACGATTATTCATTTCGCATTTATAATTTTGAATTGATTCCGCATTTCGCATTTCGCATTTATAATTTATTTTTCATTTTGCATTTATAATTTTGAATTGAAAAAGGGATGAACCGTCGTCCATCCCTTAATCTATCTTACACCATGAAATCCTTTATTTCAGGTATTTCACAGATTTGCAACCTTCAAACGTAGAACTTCTAACCTTCACGTTATCCTTGGAATTATCAATTACAATTTCAAGATTACTGCATCCCCAAAAAGCATCTTTTCCGATGCTGGTCACACTCTCTGGAATGTTTATGCTGGTCAAACTGGTGCATAAGCGAAAAGCCCAATCACCGATAGAAGAGACACTTTCAGGGATGTTGATGCTGGTCAAACTGCTACAGGCATAAAAAGCTTTATTTCCGATGCTTGTCACTCCCTCTGGAATACTTATGTTTTCCAAACTGTGGCATCCCCAAAAAACATCTTTTCCGATGCTCGTCACACTTTCTGGAACATTTATATTAGTCAAACTGTCACAACCTTGAAACGCAGATCCTCCGATGCTCGTCACACCCTTAGGGATCACGACATCAATACATTTTCCCTTATTTCCAAGCCAACCATAGCATTTAGTGCCTTTATCATAGACCAGTAACTTTGGATTCAAACTGTTGCAGTCCCCAAAAGCATCTTCTCCGATGCTAGTTAAACTCTCTGGGATATCTATGCTAGTCAAACTTCTGCATTCCTCAAAAGCAGCTACTCCGATGCTAGTCAAACTCTCCGGGATATCTATGCCAGTCAAACTGCCGCATCCCCTAAAAGCAAATTTTTCGATGCTTGTCACTCCCTCTGGAATACTTATGTTTTCCAAACTGTAGCAACCAGAAAAAACATCTTCTCCGATGCTTGTCACTCCCTCTGGAATATTTACGTTTGTCAAATTGTCACAACTACGAAAAGCAGAATTTCCGATGCTCGTCACTCCCTCTGGAATTTTAATACTAGTCAAACTGCCGCATCCCCTAAAAGCAGCATATCCGATACTCGTCACTCCATCAGGAATCACAACATTTGTGCATTTTTCCTTATTTCCTACCCATCCATAACATTTTGTGCCTTTGTCGTAGACCAATAATTTTGGCTCCAAACTACTACATCCATAAAAAGTAGACGCTCCGATGCTTGTCACACTCTCTGGGATATTTATGCTTTTCAAACTACTACAACCAGAAAAAGCAAATTCTCCGATGTTTGTCACTCCCTCTGGAATACTTATGTTTTCCAAACTGTAGCAACCAGAAAAAGCATTTTCTCCGATATTTGTCAGACTCTCCGGAATATCGATTTTTGTCAAACTGCGACATTCCTCAAAAGCAGCTACTCCGATACTCGTCACACCCTCAGGAATGCTTATGCTAATCAAATTGTCGCATCTGTAAAAAGCAGCAATACCGATGCTTGTCACCGTATACACTTTTCTTCCTATTCGCACTTTTTCTGGTATAGTGATAGAATTATGACCGCAATATTCTAGTGTAGTGAAGGGATCATAACCACGATATGAAGACTCTTTTGTCAGCTCCACTGTGGAATCCGATAAAATTTTAAATCTCAAAAATGTTTCCGACGTGTCCACCACATTGATCTTCTGGTCCTCTCCGTTATTCTGCTTCACGACCATGTCTGTAGCCGACACAAACAGGCACAAAGCATATGCCATAACCGATGCAAGTAGTTTTTTCATCATATCTCTTTCAAATTATATTTCAAAATTATAGTTGTCGTATTTGTAACACCACAAAATTAAGTGTTTTAAAAAAGGATAAAATATTCATCGCTAAAAATGATGAATGATTGATGGTTATTCATTCCGCATTTATAGAATCTATTTATTTTTATATCAGAATTTGTGCTATAGAGTTTGAGGATTGTTAAGGGCTAGCGTATAACAAAAAAAGGTTTGGCAACTCGAATATAAATCACTAAACACATTACACAAAATAAATGCGAATAGTCATTTTTGAATTGCAAATTAGCCATTCGCATATAAAAAACGTCAACAATCGTAATCTTTTCCACTTCTTAAAGGCAAATATCGCAACATTTCATTCCGTCTAACGAAATCCTCGATTAAATGAGCAAATTAAAGCATAAAAAGAGCAGGAAGAATGATCTCCCTGCTCTTCATATTTTTTTGTAGATAGACGGTAATAAAACACCGTCTCCACATTTGGATTATCCCATGATAACCTCTACATTGCATCCATTAGATAGCATGTCTGCTGGCACAACATTACCTGTAACAGCCTTGCCATCAACAGTGATGCTCTTTACTCCCTTCTCAACTTTGTTAGGGTTCTTGACAACGATATTGATGATATTGCCACGGAAGCGACGTGATGCCTTGAATCCTTCCCAAGCTGGGATACATGGATCAATTAGCAATCCGTTGTAGTCTGGACGGATACCAAGGATGTACTGAGCTGCTGTGAAGTATGCCCAAGATGCTGTACCTGACAACCATGGACAACGGCTCTGACCGGCACGCATGTTGTAAGTTGAGCAAGTTGTCTGAGCATATACGTATGGCTCAATCTGACGAACCTCAGCACGAGTATTATAGTTTGCAGGAAGATAGTTCTTGTAGTTCTTGAATGCACGCTTACCGTGACCAAGAATACAGTCTGCCATGATTCCCCAACCCTGAGTGTGCTGGAATACTGCAGCGTTCTCCTTCATACCCTTGATGAACAATGGAGCCTTGATTACGCTTGCCTCTGTCTTCTCGAAAGGAGGATCACAAAGAACTAGACCATATTCGATTGCAAGATGCTTCTCTACCGAGTTCATAACTGTCTCTGCTCTCTCGCCAGTAGCCTGACCTGAGATGATAGCCCACGACTGTGGGTTAAGCCAGATATTACCCTCCTTGATTGGGTTCTTGCTTGTTCCGAATACATATCCGTCTTCCTTGATAGCACGTACGTACCACTCTCCATCCCAAGCTGCCTTGTCGATGTTAGCAGAAAGAGTTGTCAAATGACCCTCTGCCCACTTAACCTCATCAAGCTTAGACAAACGAGTACAGATATCGATATAAACAGTAAGAGCGTAACGAAGCTGCATAGCCACGAATACAGTCTCACCCTTAGCTCCAAGTACTAGACAGTCGTTCCAGTCTGCCTTCAAACCGCATGGAAGACCGTTCTTTCCAAGACGATCAAGGTTGAACTGGATAGCGCGACGAAGGTGATCAAGCACTGTGCCCTCTCCCTTGTCTGAGTATGGAAGCACCTTGTTGTAGTAATCAATATTACCGATCTCCTTTACGTATGTTGGTACTGTGTTGAACAACCACATACAGTCGTCTGAACGGAACTCGTTCTCTGGAGTAGGAGCCTCATGACCAGGATTGTGTGCGAAAGGCTTAACGACTGGCATCGCACCACCGTTAGAGTTCTGACCTGTCAACATAAGCTCAAGTCTCTCCACAACCTCTTCTGGAATATTGTGAATAACACCAAGCATATCCTGGATTGTATCACGGTAACCCATACCATCACGCTCACCACGGTAGATCAATGAAGCGGCACGGCTCCATGCGTATGTGATAAGGTTGTTGAATGGATTCCACATATTGATCATAGAGTTGAAATCAGCATCTGGTGTCTCAGCTGAAAGTCCCTCGATACGGCCATGCCAGTAGTCAACGACTTTCTTGTACTCAGCCTCAACCTTTGCTGGAGATGCTACTATTTCAGCAGCCTTCTTACCCTCAACCCAAGCCTTACCGATACCAAGAACTACTGTGAACTCCTTAGTCTCGCCAGCCTCAAGTGTCAAGTCTACCTGAAGTGTACCACAACCGTTGTCTCCCTCAGTCACTGTGTTGCCACACTGACCCTTTACAACTGACTCTGGATTAGCGTATGTGTGGTAAAGACCGATGAACTTGTCACGGTCTGAATCATAACCAGTAACAGGCTGACCAACGACTCCGATGAAAGAGTGACGAGCCTGGTCCTTATTCTGGAAATTATCTGGCTCCTCTGGCATGTAAAGGTTGTTACCGTGATCGATAAAACCATCAGCGTAAGAAGTCTTAATGATATACTGAGTGTACTGCAAGTTGTTGCTGTCATCGTGCATGTTCCAGTTTGAAGCGAACTCTGCGTATGTGAACGCACGTAGGTTTCTCTTCTTGCCTGAATTGTTAGTCACCTTCACTCTCCAAACCTCAAACTCCTGGCCAAGTGGCACGAAGTAAAGAGTCTCAGTCTTGATTCCCTCATACTCAGAAGAGATGATAGTGTAGGCTGAACCGTGACGGCACTCGCTCTTATACTTGTCAAGAGGCTTACCTACTGGCTGCCAGCTACCACTCCAGAAATCCTTAGAATCAAGGTCGTGAAGATAGATATAGCGACCTGGCTGGTCGTTAGGAACTGTATTAAACTTTAGGCGAAGGAAACAACCCTGCACTGATGAACGGTAGAAAGAGTATCCACCTGCGTTGTTTGTGATAATTGCACCGTAACGAGTGTCACCAAGATAGTTGCTCCATGACTTAGGAGTAGCCGGATTGGTTACTACATACTCTTTACGCTTGTCATCAAAATGTCCGAACTGCATAAATTATTATTGTTTTTATTATTTCTTACTATCTCAAAAAGATACTAGTGGCAAAAATAAACAATAAAATGAAGATTTGGGAAGACGTGGATATGTTTTTTAACTCAAATACATATCTTCTGCGTTGATTTCTACAATTTATCCATAAAACGTTCGTAGAGGCATTTAGCTCAAAACAACGAATGGAAATAAATAAGGTGAAAAATTGTTTGTCAAAACTATAAATTTCTATATTTGCAAGAAACATGAAAGATTAAAGACACAAAATTAAATTGTCCAAACTATGGGGATAAGCAAAAAAATCGGATTTCTATTATTAGGAACATTATTGAATTGTATGTCTGTGATTGCAAACACCGAACCAATCAAAGCCACAGCAGATACAACTCTGGCAAAAGAATATTTAGGTCAAGCAAACGCTTACTTGAAGAAGCAACAAGTGGATAGTGCATTAATTTGCTACGACAAAATAATTATGCTTGACACTACTCTTACGGATGCTTATGTAAGCAAAGCTGAATTATTGTTGAATATAGGACGTTATGAAGAAGCTCTATCAGTCAATACCAAAGGATTGAAATTCGAACCGTCGAATATAGATGCCATCATTACACAAAGCTATATTTTGGCATCAATGTCCCGATTTGATGAAGCGATGAAAGTAATCGATGGAGGAATAGAAAAATATCCTGACAATCCAACTTTTTATCTTCACAAAGCCAATATCTATCATAAATACATGAAAGATATACCAAATTCCATAACAACATGCGAGAAAATCCTAAAATTGAAAAATGTGGATTATGAGCATCGTTTCCTAGCTCATTCAATGATTGTCCAGAATACAGAAAAATCCTCTATAAACAAAGCTGTCAACGCCATGATAAAAGACATGGGAGAATCAGACTACAGTACTATCGCTTTTGTGACAAAAATATATAATTCGCTTTCTATATACGACAAAGGGGAAAAATACAAAAAGATTGCTTTTAAGCTACATGACAAACAGAAGATTGAAGACAAAACTATATGTATTGACGAATATAATCATTCTAACGTAATTGTTCAGGTTTTTGAATATTTTGACCCTAAAGACGCAGGAAGTATGAAAGTTCAATACGAATTTAGAGTTTATGATAATCAAACCTATGAATGGAAATACAACATTCGCGTTGAATATTTCTTTGATATTACAGGTAAATATAAATCACAGATGGCTGTAATGGCGACATTAAGCAAGGATGGGTTCAGAACATATTGGGACACATTCAGCGAATTGGAAAAAACATCATATAAAAAATGGATGAAATTTGCCAATAAGATAATTGATGACAAATTGAAAGTCGGGTCCGCATCTCTCATAGGGAAAGATAACAAATCTTCCACCATCATAATTGGTGGCGACAAGTCTTCTGAAGAACAGAAATAAGTCTTCAATGTCTTAATTAGCAAGATAATGATAATTATAAAGAGCAGGTTCAACAATGAATCTGCTCTATTTTTTCGAATTATTATCATTTTTCATCCTCTAAAACCTGGTTATGGCGTTTAAGAAATATTTACAAATCAGAGGAATATATCCGCTAATAAATTAATCATTAGACTCGCATTTCCATATATTTGCCAAAACTTACAAATCTAAATTCAAAAATATGGAAGATAATAGTGCGATTAATTCGCCATCTATAAAAAGGGCCGACGGTCAGAAATGGCTGAAATTCTCGGAAATTTTGACGCTCACACTTGGAGCTGGATTCCTATTAAGTGGTATCATATTCTTCTTTGCATACAACTGGGATGGACTACATCGCTTCGCAAAGATGGGTGTTGTATTGGGACTTCTATTAGCGACCTTCGTCGCCGTAATGAAAGTGCCGATGCGAGACTGGGTACGCAACATCACCATTTTCGCGATGTGTATACTAGTTGGGGCTTTCTTAGCAGTGTATGGTCAGGTGTATCAGACTGGTGCAGATAGTTATCTGCTATTTTTAAGTTGGGCATTGTGCATTGTCGTTTGGGTGGCGGTGGCAGATTTCTATCCGTTGTGGATTTTCTTTATAGGTTTGATCCTGCTTCCCTACGGATTGCATCCTTCTGTCGATTTTGCTCTCACCGACTATTTGGTGATTCTTACCGTCGTCACGGCATTTTTTGAATTTTCTCCAAAATTTATTCCGAACAAAAGCGTTGCTCCAAAATGGTTCATGACATTGTTTGTTTGCATATTATCTATTCTTGCTGTGATAGAGGTATCCATTTTCATCTTTGAAAGAAGTGACAAATATGTAGGTGTGTTGGGTTTATTAGTCAGTATTGTGGTGTACGCACTTTCATGTATATACTCCCTGCTAAAGAAAAATCTGGCAACTTACTCTATATTTTGCACAGGTATTCTAGTGTTGGTATACGAATTATTCATCAAAATAATAGATGATTTTGAATCTATGATTCTCATTACGCTTCCTTTCATGGCAGGCATTTACTTCTTGGGTAAACATATCATCGACAAAAAGAAAGAATGGGAATCTGAGACCCTAAACAAAGAGTTTCAAGATGTCACTGAGAATCATATTGACGAATAGGAATTTTCAAAAAAGAATATTATGGAATTTACAGATAAAATCGATTTTACAGAAGGCACAAAACTGACATGGCCTCTTAAAATACTTTTCTTTTTCGGTGGGCTAATAACAATGAGCACAATGCTTGGATTCTTTGCCCTACTGTTTAAGAATGCGGATGAAAGCGTTATCACCTGCTTTGGAATATGTATGACAGCTGGTGCCATTTATTTGACAAGGGTGATTGACAGTGAAAAATTTATTCTTTCAGTTGCTTACCCTCTGTGTCTTATCGGTATATTTCTTATAAACATTGGCCTTCTCGAAATAGATAATATCGAAGCAATAATTTTCTTAAACATCCTTGTCCTGGCAATAGCATGGATTTTTTGTCGCAATCATCTTATGAGACAAATTTTTCTGCTTGCTATTTTTGCACTTATTCCACTTGTTTTCATAGACTTAAAGCATATTGATCACTCTATATTTATTCATTATATTTTCTTTTTTTATGCTGTCATCCTTCTTGCGGTATATGGACTTACCATTATGTATGATGCGGATAAGTTCGACAAAGAGAACATCTACGCACAATATATCCCGACAATTCGCTTTTGTACAGTAGTGACAGCCATAGGTTATGCGCGTACCTCTGCCACAATCGGCTACATGGAGACTCTATTAAAAACTGATTTTTTTGTCTCTAACGGTATAGTAGGATCTATAATCTGTGCGACATTCACATTTGTGGTGGCATATAAGCTATTGTCAAAACAGGTGAAAGACACTCAAAAATTTGCCTGGAGCATTGGACTAATCTTCTTAGGTTGCGTCGCTTCTTGTATCTCACCAGAGATGGCTCTTGCGACGTTAGGGCTTGTTCTTACATACACAGTTTTGGACTATTTCGGCGTGGCCATCTGCGGTCTTTTCATGATTTATGCGCTTAGCATATTCTACTATGATTTGAACATCACGTTGATTTATAAATCCTACCTGCTGATGGCAAGTGGCATCGTCTTCATATCTTTATTCTATTTCATTAAAAAATTGGCAAAATGAGCAAATTGAAATTATATATCATTTCAGCCAACATGTTGTTGGTTTTAGGATTCTTTTTCTTCAATATCATAAAAAACGAAAGCGTGCTCAACGACGGAGAAATAGTTTTGCTGAAACTTCGCCCCGTCGACCCTCGTTCTCTAATGCAGGGCGACTACATGGCATTGCGTTTCAGTCTGGGCGACGACGTGAGACGTGGAAAAGAGAGATTTAGTAATGTGGTTACAGAAGAATTTGCGACTGACAGTATTGCCGTCTATGTAGATATTACTGCGATTAATGATGAGGATACGACTGCGGTCAATAATGAAGATGAAATTGTAGAAGTGGTTGAGGATGACTCTGTGACCGTAGAAGAAAATGATAATGAAGACATAGCTGTAGCGGTTACAGAAGAAAATCCGTACCAAGATTACAACGTATACAAATACTGTGTGGTACGTTTAGACAAAGACAGAGTAGCCCATTATGTGCGACTAACCAATTCAGCGGACGATCTACAGAAGAACGAAATACTTCTTCGCTACGAAATAGGCAAAAGTACATGGGAGAAATACGTCTATTTCGGAAGCGACAGCTATTTCTTCCAGGAAGGCACGGGAGATAAATATGCCCACGCACGATATGGCATGTTCAAAGTTGCGACAAAAGGAGGATTGATCGGCACATGTAATCTTGTGGGATTATGTGGGGAAGACAAGCAATTGATAAAATGAAATATATTCCGCCATTTCCTATGAAAAAACTTTTTCTGATAGTTCTGCTGCTAATCTCTTCACTTTCCGCTTTTGCGAAAGAACAGGAAGAAGCTCCAGATGAAATAAGTGTTGACGAGGCTTTGAAAAGTCGCATCGGAGGTCCACCTCAACCTTCTATAAAAACGACTGATCTAAAAGAATTGGATGAAATTAGTGTTGACGAGGCTATGAAAAGTCGCATCGGATGCCCACATGCTATAAAAACGACGGGTCTAAAAGAAGGGAATTTTCTTTTTGTATTAGATGGAATGATTATAGATGAAAAAAGATTTATTAATCTAAATATCAACGACATAAAAGATATGAAAATCGTATCAACAAATACATACTGTGACTATGTTTTTATCAGGACAAAGAAAGGATCCCGTCTATCCAAACAGATTCCTATAACGATGAAAGATCTTGGGATATCTGATTATAAGGTAAACATAGAAAAAAGGTAAATGAATGAACCAAGATATATGGCATTAACAAAAATCATACCATCAAAGAGAATTTTTCTACTTTTTCTCTTTATCTCCTTATTGTGTTTATCCGCAAAAGCCAATAGTGATATTTACACAATCAAAGGAGACACACTTATCGTTAATGAAGGGATCAAAGAGTTGGAATATAGAGACATTGACGCCACTATGCATTTTACAACCGTTGTTCTTCCTAATTCCTTAAAAAAAATTGGTCACAAAGCATTTTACTCCTGCCACTCACTTAAAAACGTTCATCTTCCAGATTCTGTTGTCACAATAGGTTCAATGGCATTTTATGATTGTGATTCGTTAAGTGATATCTATATTCCAGCCTCAGTGGAAAAAATAGGAGATGATGCCTTCAACAATAGCAAACTCAACAAAATTATTTACTACAACAATGGTCGTACATGCTATGATTGGGTCGGAATCGAGGATTCATGTCCTTCCAAACTGGTCATTAATGAAGGTGTTGTCACTATTGACAAATATGCATTTTCCAACAACAATAGAATAATTGAGGTCGTTCTTCCTGAAAGTTTGAAAGAAATCAAATACGAAGCATTTTATGATTGTCCTAATCTGAAAAAAATAAACATTCCTCAAAACTGCGTGATTCATAATCATGCATTAAAAGAATGTACTTCCCTAAATTTATTGCTTCTCAGTGATAGTGGCACCGTATGCAAAGGCTGGACAAATCAATTCTATTGTGACACAGTGATCATCCCCAAGGGAGTAAAGAGAATAGATGACGGTGCTTTCAAAAATTGCCATAATTTAAAGGAGATTATTCTTCCAGAAGGATTAGAGAGAATAGGCATCAACGCATTCAAAGATTGCAAATCTCTCAAAAAAGCTGTTCTTCCAGAAGGCTTGAAATATATTAGCAAAAACGCATTCGAGGATTGCAAAGCTCTCGATGAAATAAGTTTTCCTGCAGGATTAAAGCGTATTGACGACGCCACATTCCGAAATTGCAAATCTCTCAAGAGGATTGTCTTGCCTGAAGGATTAGAACATATTGGGAAACATGCATTTGAGAATTGTGAATCCATCGGGGAAATTGTTATCCCTAATTCTGTTCTATTCTTAGACAAAAGTCACATCTTCAGCAATTGCACACATTTGAAAAAAATACATCTGCCAGATTCTATGACTAGGATTCCAAGTTTTATGTTTTCCGGATGTAGTGCATTAGACAGCATTGATATCCCTAATACAGTGACAGAAATCGATCATCATGCGTTTTCCGACTGTTCATCACTAAAGAAAGTCAGATGGCCTTCAAATCAATTCTACATAAAAAAGTACGCATTCGAGAATTGTCCGAAGCTATCAAAACGAAATATTCCCCAAAAAGCAAAAATCGAGGAAGGTACATTCGGTTACAATTTTTTTCACGACATATGGGAGGACAATTCTATATTCAGTTTACAAATAGGCAAATGTAAATCCTCACCTGAATACTTAACTAAATCCGTTCAAGGCATAAGCGTTAACAGGTTAATTGCATTTCGTATTCCTGAAGATGATAGTCCACTGTTAGTGCAAAGTGGTATAGACCTTAGCTATTTACATTCCGACTACAATCTAGAGACAGACAATAAAAAGATTAAATGTACAGATAAAATATTCACAGGTTGCATTCCGCTTAACGTAGGTGTCACAACACCTGCCGGAGATCGTGCGACAGCTCTGTCAGGCTATGCAGGATTCAACATGCGTTTCAATTTTGTGGCAAAATCGTATGTCGAAGGATCCGATAATGTGAACTATTTCGACATGAATGCAAAACGTTTTCAGCCAGGCTTCTATCTCGGAATTGACTACTGTTTCCTTGTATTTAGTATTGGCTACAGATATACAAAAGATCTCGTCGACTTCATTCCAAACGTAAATAGCAAAAATTCTTACCACACGTTCTATCTCGGCATTTCAGGCGGTAATTTGACAGATTTAAGCCTGCCACAGCTGAATTAATCTTTCATCAAATAAGTAAATGAAAAAACTTTTTCTTGCTTTCTTCCTAATTGTCTTTTCGAGTATCGCATTTAGCCGGACAAAGAAAGCGTATAGTACTGCCGATACTTCGTGTCCATGCTTAAATATATATGGCAATCACAAAATAGATTATTATGTCGTTGACGGATCCTTAATCGAGGGGGGAAAAGTGGATACCGTTCTATCAAAGATATCTCCAAAGAAATTGGAAGTTATAAAATATGCGGATGCTAATTGCAACTGTATATACTTACTATTCGTACAAACCAAGAAAGGCAAGAAATTGAAGAAACAGATTCCAATAACATTGAGGGAATTGGGAAATCGGTTGAATGAGAAATGAAAAAAGATGTTGTATCAAAACGCAATTTACAAAGAGTTTTTATTTTTGTTATTAATGCGTGTGATTCACGTTCCGAAAAAATAAGGTTAACAGAAAACGCACCTATATAAAAACAACTCCGTTGTTGGTGCAGGAAAATATGTCATAAATGACATTGAAAACAGCCCAACGCTGAAAACAAAACATAAAAAACATGATTTTCTATTGTTTGTTTTATCCCGTTATGGGTTTTCTATAACAAACTAGTTTGTTGGTTTTCCAAGCATATCAAAATATATGCTGTTTTCTGTTTAAAATCATGTAACTAAAAAATTGATTTTACATTTTTAAACACCACCCCTACTGTTTCCTATATTTCTCCCACTTTACGAATCCACATTTTGCAATCAGTAACGTCGCATTATCGTCTGCATATTCTGCAATAAACGTCTTTTTTAAGTTTCCCCAAGATTCCATCTCGGTTTCGCATGCTCCATACACACAATAAATGCTCTTGCTGTTGAATATCATTACCATAGGAGGAGTCTTAACCCCACCGTCTACCATATACTTTAATCCTTCCAGTCTTTCAACTGAAAAGAATCTTTCGACTGCCTGCTTGCAGTCAGCAGTGTCATTAAACAAATAATAGCTTAGGAAATATTGCAAATAGCTCTTCTGACCATAAATATTCTTGTATAATGCCTTTGATTTTAGTTTATACATGTCATGTCCTGCTCTATATTCTTTACTTAAAAAAGCAGGTCTAAAATCATCTGGAGCTGGATTAGACACACAAGTGTAGGCCACATCCAATTTCTTGACAAAACCATCAAAATGGTTTTGTGCCGACACGGTCATTGACATTAATGCGATCAACAAACAAAATATTTTCATATCCTATTCTCCCCTTTCTTCTTGTAAACGGAATTCCAATAAATACTGACTTCTTTCTCTAAAATAGTCGATCTCACTATCTGGCAACACCTTTAATTTTTGTATAGAATCCAAATCATCAAAAAAAGACCTTACATTTTCTCTGTTAAAACAATCTGTCTTCACAGTACACCAATCTTCTAATTCCTTATATCCAGGATTTTTTCGGAACTGCTCTTTTACATAAGCAATTGCGATATCATATTGCCTACGCATTCCTATAGAGTCTCCCTTTGCCAAATAGAGTTCACCTCTATATATGGCTTCGTCCTTTATAGTGTAATCATAAATATAATCTAAGCAACCAAATCCTCGTAACACACTATCTTCTATAATTGCATACTTTCCTAATGAATCCATATCCGCTATCATCGCTTCCTTGTCATGAAAGTATCTGCGAAGCTTAAATAACATCAACAAAACACTCTTATCGTCATACTTTTTGAAATTATCCCATACACACATGCCAGCTTCAGCATAATGCTTATCATAGCCTAGTGTATCACCATTCAGAAGACTATTTTTTGCTTTATACATCGACGTGAACATTTGTTTTTCAAATGGGAAATAAAACAGACTGTCATCTCTATTTTGCACCAAGCTTATGCACTTTTCATAATCCTCCAAATCACTGTTTGTCATAAGCATATACATAAATGCGTCAGGATTCATTTTGTCACCCAACATGCTGTATGCAGAATCAAACATAACTTGAGCTTCCATCAACGTCTTCATCTCAGGAGGTCCCATCCATACATTATAAGCACGATAATACAAATTTATAGCTTCCTCTTCCTCTTTTGTAGTCTCATATTTATATTCTTTCTTCTGCGTTGTGTCTACTCTGCTTTTTCCGGAACACCCAATCAGCAATATCAGCATAAACACAATGGATAATAAATTAATTTTCATTTTAATTCTGATTTTAAATGCCACATACGAGACTCTTTTGATCTATCCATATATTATCCAACCTACTTAAAACTATCTTCATGCAAAGAAATCTCAAAAGCAAATATAAAGAAAAAGGGTGACGCATCACTGCATCACCCCCAAGAAACAAATTATTATGCTGCCTATCTTTTTACTTATAAGCCTGATTATGTACGCTCTTAACAGCTCTACCTGAAGGATCGTTCATGTTTTTGAACGCCTCATCCCACTCAAGCGCGATTGCAGTCGAACAAGCTACGCTCTTCTCGCTTGGCACTGTCTGCGCCGCTGTCTGACTTGGGAAATGCTCCTCGAAGATAGTTCTGTAGTAGTATTCCTCCTTAGTCATAGGTGGGTTGATAGGGAATCTCTCAGCCGCATGAGACATCTGCTCATCTGTGACCTTCTGTGATGTCAACTCTTTCAATGTGTCAATCCAGCTGTAGCCGACACCATCAGAGAACTGCTCTTTCTGTCGCCAAGCGACCTCTTCTGGCAAATAGTCCTCGAATGCCTTACGAAGGATCCATTTCTCTATCTTGCCGACGGTACCGCTCAACTTATCTTTCGGATTCAAACGCATTGCGACATCCATAAACTCTTTATCCAAGAATGGAACACGTCCCTCAACACCCCATGCAGAAAGGCTCTTGTTTGCACGCAAGCAATCGTACATATGAAGTTTTGAAAGTTTTCGCACCGTCTCCTTATGCAATTCCTCTGCATTTGGAGCTTTGTGGAAATATAGATATCCGCCAAAAATCTCGTCTGCTCCCTCTCCAGAAAGTACCATCTTAATTCCCATGCTCTTGATGACGCGGGCTAGAAGATACATCGGAGTACTTGCTCTCACTGTTGTCACATCGTATGTCTCGATATGATAGATGACGTCGCGTACGGCATCAAGACCTTCCTGAACTGTGAAATTGATCTCGTGATGCACAGTGCCGATATGGTCGGCAACCTTCTTTGCGGCAAGCAAATCAGGTGCACCCTTCAAACCAACTGCGAATGAGTGCAACTGTGGCCACCATGCACCAAGTTTGTCTCCACTCTCCACACGCTGAGAAGCAAACTTCTTCGCAACCGCAGAAACGATTGATGAGTCAAGACCTCCAGAAAGAAGCACTCCGTATGGAACATCTGTCATCAACTGACGCTTAACGGCATTCTCAAGTGCATTACGAAGTTCTTCTATACTTGATGTGTTGTCTTTGACAGCATCATACTCCATCCAGTCACGCTTGTACCACGTCTTCAATTCTCCATCTTTTGAATAGAAATATTGTCCTGGAGGGAATGACTTGATTGTCTCACAATAACCTTCAAGGGCCTTCATCTCAGAAGCCACATAGAATGTGCCATTCTTATCCCAACCCATATATAGAGGAATGATACCCTCGTGATCACGGGCAATCAGGTAGACATCTTTCTCAATATCGTATAGAGCAAAAGCGAAAATTCCGTTTAGATCCTCAATAAAATTGATTCCTTTCTCACGGTAAAGCGAAAGGATGACCTCACAATCACTCTTAGTAAGAAACTCGTATGAGCCAGCCTGACGGTCGCGGATGCTTTGATGATTGTAGATCTCTCCGTTTACAGCAAGCACAAGTTTGCCGTCTTTGCTATACAATGGCTGCTGGCCACTCTGTGGATCAACAATAGCAAGTCTCTCGTGAGCAAGTATTGCCTTGTCGCCACAATAAATTCCAGACCAATCTGGTCCACGATGACGAATTCTCTTTGACATTTCAAGGAGTTGAGGACGCAACTCCTGCGCCGACTTCTTTAGATCGAACGCACAAACTATACCACACATAATTCAGTTCGGATTAAGAATTAATAATGAAGAGTTAGAATTGAAGAATTAATGAATAAAACGGCTTTTCCAACTTGGAGGAATGTCTCCTCCAAGTTGTGCCATCTTTTATTCTTAACTTTTACTTCTTAACTCCATTAACATATGCGTCAATCTGCTCTGCCACCTTACGTCCAGAAGCGATCGCACGCACTACTAGGCTAGCACCTGATGCTGCATCACCTACCAAAAATACATTATCCGCATACTTTGGATGCTCTGGTTTGATGAATCCCATAGCAAGAAGCACCATATCGCAATCGATAATCTCTTTCTTTCCGTCAAGTTTCATGATTGGGCGGCCACCATCTGGATTTGGCTCCCAAATGACTCCTTCAACCTCTACACCAACAAGTTTTCCATCTTTTCCGATGAATCTGTTTGAGTTTAGAAGCCATCTTCTCTCGCATCCTTCTTTATGTGAAGACGTTGTCTTCTTGATATTTGGCCAATTAGGCCAAGGAGTTGCTGGATTGTAACCTACAGGTGGCTCTGGCATGATCTCAATCTGAGTCACACTTACAGCACCCTGACGATTAGCAGTACCAATACAGTCGGAACCTGTATCACCACCACCGATAACAAGCACCTTCTTACCTTTTGCGTTGACAAGTTCTGAATCCTTGAACTTCATTCCTGCAAGCACTCTGTTCTGCTGAGAAAGCATCTCAAGAGCAAGGTAAATTCCCTTCAACTCACGTCCCTCAATCTTTAGGTCACGAGCAGTCGGTGTTCCTGTACAGATCGCATAAGCATCGAAACCAGCAGGAAGTTTTGTGCAGTCGATATTCTGATTGTATAGGAATTTGATTCCTTCCTTCTCCATGATCTCAATTCTGCGGTCGATAACAGACTTGTTGAGCTTGAAGTTTGGAATGCCATAACGAAGAAGTCCACCTGCAGCCTCATTCTTCTCAAAGACTGTAACCTCGTAGCCCTTCTTATTCAACTGTGCAGCTACAGAAAGTCCAGCAGGACCTGAACCGATCACAGCAACTTTCTTTCCATTGCGAGCGTATGTATGGACAGGAACATAACCCTCCAAGAAAGCACGCTCAATGATTGCGCACTCATTCTCACGACATGTTGTAGGCTCACCGATTGTAAGGTTGAGCACACAACTCTTCTCGCAAAGTGCAGGACAGATACGGCCTGTAAACTCAGGAAAGTCGTTTGTAGTGGAAAGGATTTTGTAAGCCTCTTCCCATTTACCTTTATATAGTGCGTCTTGCCATTCTGGCTGTTTGTTGCCAAGCGGACAAGCCCAGTGACAGAAAGGCACTCCACAATCCATGCATCGAGAAGCCTGCTCTTGTCTGTCCTTTGAATTCAATGTCTGTTCCACCTCTCCAAAATCACGAATACGATCCTGAACGGGGCGATATCCGGCCTCCTTACGAGGCACTGTTAGGAATGCTTTAGGATTTCCCATATTATTCAATTCTTAATTCATAATGCATAATTCATAATTGTGAACCACACATTACTACATTGATAAATAATTTAGCACTTAGCATTTAGCATTATGCATTTTTTATTCTGCTTTAATGTCAGCTATCTTGTTCTGAAGCTTCTTCAACTGCTCCTCCTGAAGTACTCTCTTGTACTCGATTGGAACAACCTGGATGAACTGTTCAACGTAGTGATTCCAGTCATCAAGCATTGTACGCGCAAGGTTAGAACCTGTGTACAACCAATGTTTGCGAATCAACTCGTGAAGTTCCTTACGGTAGCTAGCCTCCTCAATCAAGCTCAACTCTACCATATCCATATTACAGAAGTAGTCGAAATTATGGTTCTTATCCCATACGTAAGCGACACCTCCTGACATACCAGCAGCGAAGTTTCTTCCCGTCTCACCAAGGACAACCACACGACCGCCTGTCATATACTCACAGCAGTGGTCGCCTGCTCCCTCGATTACTGCGATAGCTCCTGAGTTACGAACTGCAAAACGCTCTCCTACACGACCATTGACATAAAGCTCACCTGTTGTCGCACCATACAAACCTGTGTTACCAGCGATGATGTTCTTGTCAGCCTCGAAACTGCTTCGTACTGGAGGAAGGATCGATATACGACCTCCAGAAAGACCTTTTCCGAAGTAGTCGTTAGTCTCACCCTCAAGTTTGAAGTTTACTCCCTTAGCAAGGAATGCTCCAAACGACTGACCGGCAGAACCCTTGAACTTGATATTGATTGTAGAATCAGCAAGACCAGCCTCGCCATACTTCTGTGCTATCGCACCAGAAAGCATTGTACCTACAGCACGGTCTGTATTCTTGATAGCGAAATCGAGGTTGACCTCCTGCTTCTTCTCAATAGCGTCCTTAGCCTGAGCAAGAATCTCGAAATCCTTAACACCCTCAACCTTAGTGAATGCTCTGTGATCCCAGCACAAAGACTCTTTGCTGTCAACTCGTGCAAGTAGACGAGAGAAATCCAAAGTTTTGTGTTTATCGTTATCCATTGGTTTGATCTCAATCAACTCGGTATGTCCGATGATATCCTCAAACTTCTTGAATCCCATCTCTGCAAGATACTCACGAACCTCCTGAGCCAAGAAAGTGAAGTAGTTAACAAGATACTCTGAACGACCTCTGAATCTTTCACGAAGTTTAGGATCCTGAGTAGCGACTCCTACAGGACATGTATTTGTGTTACACTTTCTCATCATCACACATCCTAATACAATCAAAGGAAGTGTTCCGAAGCTGAACTCGTCAGCACCAAGAAGTGCAGTTAGAATCACATCACGACCAGTCTTCAACTGACCATCTGTCTGCAAACGTACACGACCACGTAGACCATTCAAAACCAATGTCTGCTGAGTCTCTGCAAGACCGATTTCTGGAGAGATACCAGCGAATCTCATTGAAGAGGCTGGAGATGCTCCCGTACCACCTTCTGCACCAGAGATGACAATCAAATCAGCGTTAGCCTTAGCCACACCAGCTGCGATTGTACCTACACCGCTCTCAGCAACAAGCTTGACTGAAACAGCAGCAGTAGGATTGATATTCTTCAAGTCGAAGATCAACTGTGCAAGGTCCTCGATTGAGTAGATATCGTGATGAGGTGGAGGAGAAATAAGTGAGATTCCAGGAATTGAGTTACGAGTCTTGGCAATGACCTCATTGACCTTGAATCCTGGCAACTGACCACCCTCTCCTGGTTTAGCTCCCTGAGCCACCTTGATCTGAATCTCCTCAGCGTTCACAAGATACTCAGCTGTGACACCGAAACGACCAGAAGCGATCTGCTTTGTCTTTGATGACAAGCTCACTCCGTCAACACTTGAGTGGTAACGTGCGTTGTCCTCACCACCTTCACCTGTGTTTGAACGAGTTCCAAGTTTATTCATCGCAAGAGCGATAGCCTCGTGAGCCTCAATAGAGATAGCTCCGAACGACATGGCACCTGTGACAAAATGCTTTACAATGCTCTCGACTGGTTCAACCTCGTCGACAGAGATTGGCTTGGCAGCTTTCTTGAAATTGAAGAAGTCACGGATGAAAATCTGCTTCTCCTTATTATCTACGTAATTTGTATACTCTTTATATTTCTTGTAAGAACCCATACGAGTCGCAATCTGTAGAGTTGAGATTGTCTCTGGATTCCAAGCGTGTGCGATACCATCTTTTCTGTAAGCGAACAAACCAGAATCTGGAACCATATCCTCGTCTGTAGCCTTCATCGCGATATCGTGAAGTTTGATTGCGTCGTCTGCGATCTGCTTCAAACCGATACCACCGATAGTAGAAATTTCTGTTCCGAAGTAAGATCTCAACAAGCTCTCGCTCAAACCGATGCTCTCAAAGATCTTAGCACCACGGTAAGAACGGATAGTTGAGATACCCATCTTAGACATGATCTTGTAAAGACCCTTGCATACAGCCTTGATATAATTGTGCTCTGCTGTAGCGAAATCCTCCTGAATCTCCTTGTTCTTCACAAGTTCTTCAAGAACAGCGAATGTCATATATGGATTCAATGCTGAAGCGCCATAACCAAGAAGCAATGCCGCATGCATCACCTCACGGATCTCACCAGACTCAACGATCAAAGCCGTCTGAACTCGCTTGCCGACGCTGATCAAATAGTGGTGAACGGCTGAGACTGCAAGCAAACATGGGATAACCGCATGTTTCTCATCAACGTCTCTATCTGAAAGGATGATATAATTAATACCCTTATCTACGCTCTCCTCTGCACTCTTACAAAGATCGTCTAGAGCCTCTTTAAGTCCTTCCTCTCCCTTGCTAGCTTCAAACAACATAGGAAGTTTAGTAGTAACGAATCCCTTGTAACGGATATTGCAAAGAATATCAAGTTCAGCATTTGAAAGGATTGGATGAGGAAGACGCACCATCTTACAGTTGCTCTCATCTGGATTCAAAATACCAGGTCCTACCTTACCGATATACTCAGTCAAACTCATCACAAGTTCCTCACGGATTGGGTCGATGGCAGGGTTTGTAACCTGAGCGAACTGCTGGCGGAAGTAGTTGAAGAAAATCTGTGGACGATCTGAGATGACAGCAAGTGGAGTATCATTACCCATCGCTGCGACTGGCTCAGCACCGTTGACTGCCATAGGAATGATTGTCTTTTCGATATCTTCCTTAGCGAATCCGAAGTTCAAAAGTTTGCTCTTATAATTTGCGACGGAATTGGTAACCTTACGTCCGCTCTTCAACTTCTCAAGCTGAATACGGTTAGTGTGCAACCAATCTCTATATGGGTGTTCAGCAGCAAGTTGTGCCTTCAAATCACCATCGTAGTAAATCTTACCCTCTTCTGTATCGATCATCAAGATCTTACCAGGCTGAAGTCTGCCCTTTTGCTTGATCTCGCTTGGATCAAAATCAAGAACACCGACTTCCGAAGCGACAACCATCATGTCGTTGTTGGTGATCAAATATCTTGATGGACGAAGACCATTTCTGTCGAGCATACCTCCTGCATAACGTCCATCCGAGAACATCAAGGCTGCAGGACCATCCCATGGTTCCATCAAAATTGAATGGTATTCATAGAATGCCTTTAGGTCGTCGCTGATAGGGTTCTTGTCGTTGAAGCTCTCTGGCACAAGCAAAGCCATTGCGTGTGGCAAAGAAAGACCGCTCATCACGAAGAACTCGAACACATTATCCAAAGATGCAGAGTCACTCATATTTGGCTGCACGATTGGACGGATGCCTGAGATATCACCAAGAAGACCTGAGTTAAGCACCGACTCACGAGCTTTCATCCAGTTTCTGTTTCCTCTTACTGTGTTGATCTCACCGTTGTGACATAGCAAACGGAATGGCTGTGCAAGAGACCATGTAGGGAATGTGTTTGTAGAGAAACGTGAGTGTACCAAAGCAAGACCAGAAGTGAAG
This sequence comes from uncultured Bacteroidales bacterium, assembly GCA_902782665.1. Lineage (GTDB taxonomy): Bacteria > Bacteroidota > Bacteroidia > Bacteroidales > Paludibacteraceae > UBA1723. The sequence continues at coordinate 9,750 of CACZOA010000035.1, read as the reverse complement.
TATGTATCACGAAGGTCGTCGAAATAATCGCGTACCTGCATTGATGAAAGCATACCCTTGTAGATGATATTCTTGCTCGACAATGATACAATATAGAAATCCTTATGATTTACCTGATTCTCTATCTTTTTACGGATGATGTAGAGTTTTCTCTCAAGGTTAGGAGCATCCTCGTTAGAGACGCCAGTGATGAACACCTGCTTGATATCTGGCTCACTCTCTAGAGCCACCTTACCTAGGCATGCAGGATTTGTAGGCACATCACGAAGCTTCATAAGGTTCAAACCTTCAGCCTCGATCACCTCGATCATCACCTTTAGAATCTTGTCTTGCTCAGTCTTATCTTTTGGCAAGAAAACAAGTCCTGTACCATACTTACCCTTCTCTGGGACTGGGATACCTTTCAACAAAATAAACTCGTGAGGTATCTGGACCATAATACCGGCACCATCACCACTCTTTCCGTCTGCACCTTCAGCGCCACGATGCATCATGTTCTCCAAGACTTTAAGAGCGGAATCAACAAGTTCATGACTCTTGTTTCCATGTATGTTTACAACCATACCGACACCACAAGCATCATGCTCATTCGCTGGAGTATAAAGTCCTTTAGTGAAATTGTTTTGCATAACTTTGTTTCTTTTCGTCGTTTTATATCTAATTATCCAAGTCGGTAATCCCGTTTGGAATACCAATGCAAAATTACTCACTATACTGCTTTATAACAGAAAACGATATCATTTTTACGCAAATAAGTTTTATATGATTACAATACGCAACAAAACAATACTTAATAGTATCAAATTGTAAGGTTTGGAACTTTCAACGCTTACAATTTAAAACATAGCAAAACTCAAATCATATTTTCGTATTACAAAATGCGACTTAACAAGGCGTTTCTCTTACTAAAAGATGCTGTTTCTTGTAGTTTAATTTCACACTTTGATAGTTTAATTCTTTTTTTTGACATTTTGATATTACATAAATTCTTACAAAATGAACAAAACTGAAAATCTAAACAATAATAATTCAATATGTCCGTTTTATAGTTGAATCAAGTTGACATAAGTAGATTTGATATTAAAGTTGGTATAAAAAGAAGATTGTTAATGGGCGGAACACCTTATCCCCCCCCTTTACAAAAAATGCTCCGATTACCCTTCGCGGAGCCTGGACAAAACAAAGGTATTCCGCTCTTAACGATCTTCATTCCCCCACTGATCCACTTTAAAACACTTATGAAACTTGAGTTATTGAATTAAACAAAAGGAACCTTAATAATACGTCAATGAAATTATTTTTGTCAGCAATGCTATCAATGTTAGCTATATTCCCGGCATTTTCAGGAAAACACAGAGCCACAGAGATCGACAAAGTGGATAAATTTAGAATTGAAGGCGGAATGGGGATACCAATCCGCGATTATAACGCAGATGATGACAAAGAGTATTGTACGGATGATATCTTACGATTGAACATCGGGTGCAATTGGAAGCTTGCCAGTGGAATCCTGCACACAAAACATTTTGGCCGTAATGGAGGAATAGATTTCGGATTCCAATATAACGTTGGTTACCATTACGGTTACAAGTTCGACACCGATATCTGGAAGGAACACGTCGTCATGAAAGATTTAGGAAATATGATCACAGATTATGATGTTTCCGAACCATGTTTCACAAGACATAGATTCGTCACCCGTATCAATTTCCACTTTCAGTTTCTTAAAAGGATGGATACATACGCAGGCATGTTCGGTGGTTTTGGTATCATAAGACCCGATATGGATGAAGAATATGTGGTATCTGCCAAGACATACACGGAGAGAAGCTGGGGATGTCATGCAGGCGTGACATGGTACTTCACCTCACATTTCGGAGTCGGTCTCGAGTGGGAAAACGACATGGAGGGAATCTATGGCATCAACGGTTCCGGCAATACATTGAATTTGAAATTCAACTACCTTTTCAATGAGCAAAGTGAAAAAGAAAGAGCGATGAGAAAGAAGAAAAGAGAAAAGGAAAGAAATATAAAAAGATTGATGAAAGAGCAGAGGGAATTGGAAGAATGGATCTTAAAATAATTCATAATGCATAATGCATAATTGTTGGGAAATACGTCTGATGAATTGGATTTTGACCGTAGGGGCGATCCCTTGTGGTCGCCCTGGCTGGATAAAAATAGAGACGCCGTGATACGACGTCTCTACATATGGTCATTCCCATTTACGCCGTCAGGCGTTACATATGGGTAGAAAAATATTTAGATAGATTTCTCTCTATACCTCGTTAGAGGTTATAGTTTTACAAATGCTCGTCCTTACGGACTCGCATAGGGGAAGAGGGGTTAGGGCGTTCCGCCCTTAACAATCCTCAAAAAACCTAACCTGATTTCATTTCATTTTCTTCACCATCTCACGGAACAAGACCTTCAGATTGTCTTTTGCGATATTGGTGTTGCGCTGCACCTCTTCATGATTTGTCTCTATACCATTCAATGCGTCGCCAAGTGCATTCGATACGATTGAAACTCCGAAACATTTGATGCCTGCCCAGTGCGCCACGATAATCTCTGGCACTGTGCTCATTCCACATGTGTCTCCACCAATCAGACGGAAATACTTGTATTCTGCGACTGTCTCGAATGTTGGGCCTTGTGTGCCGACATACACTCCTTTCTTATAAGGAATTCTGTTTGCCGCCGCAACACTCTCAGCCAATGCGATCAAATCACGGTTGTATGCGTTGTTCATGTCTGGGAAACGAGTACCTATTGAATCCTCATTCTTGCCTCTCAACGGATGTTCTGGGAAGAGGTTGATATGGTCTGTGATCAACATGATGTCGCCTGCCTTGAACTCTGGATTCAATCCTCCTGCAGCATTGCTCACCATCAAATATTTGATTCCCATACCTTTCATCACCACCTCTGGATATGTGACGTCTTTCATAGGATATCCCTCATAGAAATGGAATCTTCCCTGCATCGCCATCACTGGAACTCCCGCAATCGTTCCGAATATCAGTTTTCCAGAGTGCCCCGCCACTGTGCTCTGCACGAATCCTGGAATCTGTGAATATGGTATCTCTTTCTCAACGCTGATCTCTTCTGTCAGACCGCCCAAACCTGTGCCAAGGATGATGGCGATTTCTGGACGCAATTCCGTCTGGCTTTTAAGATAAGCGCATGTAGCTTCTATTCTTTGTAACATAATTGATGATTAAATTGTTGAACGACTCTTCATCTTTCAGAAGTTTTATATTCATCGGAATATAATAGATGTATTTCTTCAATGCCGACGGGAATGTCTCATCATTCATCATCTTCACAGCATCCTTCTCTGTAGTAAGGATAATCTTTCTGTTGTTGTCGATCTCCGCGAACATCTCCGTCACCTTATTATAATCCTTCAATGTCAATTTGTGATGGTCGGCGAAATTGATTGTCTTGATGCCGTTTGTAAGGCTTCTGACATATTCCTCAAATGTAGCTGACGACGCGATTCCAGTAAGCGACAAGGCCGTCGAAGCTTTCAACTGATCGGCATCTATCTGTTTCGCACATGGGAACACAGGCTGCAAATCGCCATACTCCATATATGAGAAGAACAACGTCTGATATGGATACAGCTTCAGATTCATCGTGATCACACGCAATTCCATCGGAGTGATATCCTTCGGACACTTTGTCACAATCACGATCGAAGCCTTATCTTTTGCCTTTAATGGCTCTCTCAATCTGCCCAACGGCAACAAACGGTCGTTGTAGATAAGATTGTTATAGTCTACAAGAAGAATAGAGATATCCGGTGTGACATAACGGTGCTGGTACGCATCGTCTAGCACAAACACTTCCGGACGGTATGAACCTTCGTTGCTCAACTTCTCTATCGCCCTCACTCGCTTCTCATCCACTGCCAAAACCACCTCTGGAAACTTGCGTTTGATCTGATACGGTTCGTCGCCGATCTGATCAGGTGTGCTCTTTTCATCCGAAAGAATGAACCCTTTAGTCTTACGCTTATAGCCACGGCTCACCACAGCTGTGCGGAACTTTTCTGAAAGTAGCTTCACAAGATACTCAGTGACAGGAGTTTTTCCCGTACCTCCAGCAGTGATATTGCCTACAACAATCACAGGGATATCAAATTTTGTGGATTTCAACAAGCCAACGTCAAACATGAAATTTCGTATGACAACCACAAGTCCGTAAATCCAGGACAAAGGTGCCATGAGAATATCTTTGAAAAGTGATTTTGTAGTCATAGTTTTCCTTAATTTCCTTTTTTTTGTTCCTCTAATACCAAACAGACATATAACCATGCCCATACGCTTACAGATGATGGAAATATTGGAAGCCACTACCATCCATAAACATCACAAATATAAATTCTTGCGATTTAAAAAGCAAATAAAACCAACCAACTTGCCGCCCTTATTACTATATTTGTGTTGTCAAATATAAAAAAGTGTCAGAAAATGATGGATTGGAATAAACTGATTTGCACTATTCGCTTGGGATTGGAAAACTATCACGACCCCAAAGAGCAAGACCGTACGGAGTTTCAACGCGACTACGACCGTCTTGTTTTTTCAGCCCCATTCAGACGTCTGCAAAACAAAACCCAGGTGTTTCCACTGCCAAATACCATTTTCGTGCACAACCGTCTTACCCACTCATTGGAGGTGAGCTGTGTGGGACGATCTATCGGCAACCGTGTCTCAAAATTTCTGAAAGAGAAATACGGAGATGAGATCTCCAACCACGTCGAAGACCTTGGATCCATCGTTTCAGCAGCCTGTCTGGCTCACGATATGGGCAATCCTCCGTTCGGACACAGCGGAGAAACGGCCATTTCATCGTTCTTTTCTGAAGGAGCGGGAATGGAATTGAAAGACAAATACGGCATCACCGATGAGCAATGGGCTGATTTCACCCACTTCGACGGCAACGCCAACGCATTCCGTCTGCTTACCCATCGTTTTGAGGGGAGACGTGAGGGCGGATTCGTGCTCACATACCCTACTCTGCTGTCGATCGTGAAGTATCCCTACATCTCCTCAGATGTGAAAGGCAAGAAAAACAAATTCGGATTCTTCCAGTCAGACTTCGATACATACAAGAAAATCGCCGACTATTTAGGAATAGAAAAGAAAGCCGACGGGAAATATTCTCGTCATCCCCTCGTCTACCTGGTGGAGGCTGCCGACGACATCTGCTATGAGATAATGGATATTGAAGACGCGTTGAAGATGCGTCTGCTCGATAAAGATGAGACATTCAATCTGCTTCTCGGATTCTTCTCGGAGGAGAAGCAGGCACGACGTCGGGAAAGGATGTCGTTTGTAGACGACGTGAATGAACAGGTTGCCTATCTGCGTTCCAGCGTCATCGGAGTGCTGATAGAAGAGTGTGCCGACGTCTTCATAAAAAATGAGGAAAAGATTTTGGCAGGGGAGTTTGAAGGCTCGCTGATCGACTATGTGTCGGAGAGAGTGAGCAACGCCTACAAAGAGTGCCAGAGAGTGTCGGCGAAGAAAATATACAAGAGCAAGGAGGTGGTCGACATCGAAATCGCCGGCTACAACATCATCTACACACTGATCGAGAAGGAGATCGACGCAGTGTTCAATGCAGACAAAGCATATTCAAAACAGCTTCTCGCCCGTATCCCGTCGCAATTCGCAGTGTCGAGCGAGTCGCCATACGAAAGAATATTAGCAGTGCTCGACCATGTGTCCGGCATGACAGACGTCTATGCTCTCGACCTTTACAGAAAGATCAAAGGCATCTCATTGCCGACGCTGTAAATAAATTCAAAATTAAATCAGATAAAAATAACCCACGGCTGATTATCGTTTAGCTTAATCGGCCATGGGTTTAATGGATATTTATAGTTCTTGTCCGTTGGCTGTGACCCTCAAAACCTTGTCACGTTTGCCATTTTTCTCCAACTCCAACTGATAGTATTCTGTTGTCGGCGTTTTTACGAATTTTGAATCGTCAATGCGATAATCAGCATATCTGGTGCTCACATAGTTAGTCACCTGTTCTGGCAATTCATTAAGATAAACATCCTTATATGTGTGCGACCACGATCCATCTGAATTGAAACAGGCTTCAAATTCATGCCCGTCCTGGAAAAATTCCGCCTTATATAGCTTGTTTTCCAACTCCCATTGTGGATGTACGTTGACAAACATACTGTTGAAAGTCTGCTCTACCGCCTTTGGAACATCACTGGCAGCCAAATCCGTATCGTCGTCACATGCGACAAAATTAAAGAGAGCGGCCAGGAAGAATGTTTTGATAAAAATATGTTTCTTCTTCATCGTCGTTTCTTCTTTTTGTTAAACATAATCAGTCATCGATGCCCACCAACTGATATTGGCTGTCGAATTTAAGTTCCATACGATTGGAAAGCTTCACATCGTAACCTCTGCGGTCATGGTCGATCTCTAAGATCTTCATCTGAGGATACGAATCTGCCACAAATTTGGAAATAGCTTCAGGCACAAGTGCGGCAGGCACTTCACTTTTCTTGCACTCCACTTCCAACCAGTTGCCCTGACTGTCAAACTCTAATTTGTCTCCGTTAGTGAAGATGACATCATATGTCTTTCCGAACAATTCAGAATCTACTTTTGCCAATGCGATTTTATGTCCAGCAAAATGCTTGCTGATGACCTGTTGTGCACTTGCAGGAAGTTGCTCCATCTTGATTGGCTTGTCCTGTCCTGCGAAAACCTGTGTCTGCGCGCTCATGGCACAAACTACTGCGAATACTTTAATAAACTTTTTCATCTCTTTTCTTTTTTAGTTAAACATTGATTGTCCCTTGATTCGAATGCAAAGTAAGGGAGCAATTCTGAAAAGAATCTGAAATTATTCCAAAGTGAGAAAAAATTTTACTTCCTATTTTAAATCTGCATGATCCTTCCCCACCTCAAAGCAATGCATCGCATCCAAATATTCGTATTTAATGTAAAGTCCACTCTGTCTGCAAATGGATTTTGTTATTGGCAATCCCAATCCTGTGGAGTTGGGTTTGTCTGGAGAATGGTAGAAAGGCTCAAAAATCTGATTGGTTGGCAGAGCGTTTTCCGTTCCTGTGTTTGAAATACGGAAATGATCTACACTACTCTCCAAAACGATCCGTCCACCTTGTCGATTGTGGACGAAGGCATTTTTCAGCAGATTGGTGAGCAACATGGATGCCAAAGTCGGATCCATGACATATTGGAAATCAGAAGAAGATCTGTTTTCGACGCGGATGTCCATTGAAGCGAATATGGATTGCAGATCCGTGAGAATCCGCTCTGTCAACTCTCGGAAACTGACGCATTCGCTTTGGGTGAATTGTCCGTTGTCTATACGGGACAAAACAAGCAAAGTACGATTTAATTGCGTCATGTTCTTGAGAGTTCTGATGACTTTGCCAATCTCAACAATCTGTTTTTCCTCCAAATTAGGATCTTCCAACATCAATTCCAGATGGTTCATGCAGACAGCCAGAGGAGTCTGTAGTTCATGTGAGGCATTACCGATGAAGTTTTTCTGCAATTCAAACTGTTTTTGGCTTCTCAACATAGATTGCTCAACTGTCTCATTGAGTTGACGAAACTCATGAATGTTTGTAGGATTCACAAGTTTGGACATTTTTTTGTGTAGTCTGAACTGCTCCGTCCATTTCAACAAGTTGTACAGAGGTTTCATGGTCAGACGTATCGAGAACGTATTCAGCAACATCGTTCCCAAAAGCAGAGTCAGAGCTAATGCAAGCATCCATTTGAAGATTGTCTCACGCAGATCGTCTTTTTCAATGTGAGGTGTATAAACCTCAAGTTCATGAAAAGCACCGTCGTCATCACAATAAATGGTAGTCAACACACGCGCGGATTCGTATTCTCTCATCTCTTTAACGTAAACCTCACGATCCTCGTACCTTATATGTTCATGACTAGCCGCATATTCCGCAGAGACATCACGTATATGGAATTGGTTGTTGCTGGAAGAGAAAGCAGAACCCAGTTCTTCTCCCGCCAAAGTACGTTTGATGATAGTCTCCGCCATCTCTTCAAGAGAATCGTCCGTTTCATCGTTCACCTCTTCTATCAGGGCGTAGTAGAAAGGGACGCTCCAAAACAGAATCAGCAGAGACATAAGGATAGAGAGACGGAGAGTGATATGATGCAATAGTTTCATGGTGTGGTGATTTTGTAGCCGAATCCATAGACAGTTTTCAGTTCGATATCCGCAGAAGCCATCTTCAGACGCTTGCGTAAGTTTTTGATATGGGCATAGATAAAGTCAAAATTATCCGACTGGTCAATATAGTCGCCCCATACAGCCTCAGCCAACGACTCTTTACTTACAACACGGTCAGGACGGCTGATCAGATAATGCAATATATCAAACTCCTTTCGGCTAACCTCCAACATCTTACCATCCACCTTGACAGAGAACAGATCAGGATTAAGCTCTACATTGCCAAGACATATTGTCTGTTCGCCATCCCGTCGACGACGCATAAGACTTCTGATACGTGCATGAAGTTCTGCCAGATGAAACGGTTTGGGCAGATAATCGTCGGCACCAAGTTCAAGACCCTCGATCTTGTCGTCGACAGAATCACGTGCGGAAAGGATAATGATGTTGCGATTGATTTTTTGACTTGCCAGTTCTTGAAGCAGGCTCAGACCATTGCCATCCGGCAACATAATGTCAAGAAGAACACAGTCGTATTCATAAACGAGAAGTTTGGAACGGGCATCACTCAAAGTGGAAGCCGTCTCCACCACGTAGCGAGCTTTAATCAAAGATTGGCTTATCACATCCAGCATTCCCTGGTCGTCTTCAACTATAAGTATTTTCATGTCCTGAATATTATTGTTACTGAATGCAAAGGTATTCTTTTTCTTCTCATATCTACACAAAACTCATGATTCACAAATGGAATAAGCAGAAAAAAGAGGCAAATAATCCGTGTGAGTATTGATGTGTCTGTTTCCACTCCAAAATTATTGGTGATAAAGTTGGATTACTGAATTCGAATTTCACGGATTTGCAAGATATAAATTTAGTTAAAATAACTTAAATAACATGTCAAAACATTTATCCACATGTATAACATATCATCGTTTTTTATAATGTTTTATAATTTTGCATTAATTGCTTTATTTCGATTATCAGATTCTATCGGATAGCTAAACACAAGTCAAATGAAAAAAATAATTTTATGAGGAAACGTTTTCTTTTCGTCCTATCGTCAATTTGTTTGGCTTTAGGCATACACGCCGAATCCAATTATATGACCGTTGAATTGAAAAACGGATCGAAGATATCATTTTTATTAGCCGACAACCCTGTCATCACATATCAAAACGAAAGTCTTGTGATCAATAAGGACGAAAAAACAAGCTACAATTTTGAAGATGTCAAAAACTACCACTTCACAGAGAGTGACGAGACAAAAGCAGAAGAAGTTTTCTCCGAATCATTAAGATTTATCCAAGTAGACGAAGAGACAATCGAGGTGCAGAACGCACAACCAAATACATACGTCATCCTTACTGCGATAAATGGAACAACGTTCTCAAAAACAAAAGTAGACGAAGATGGAAAAACCATCATCAAAATGCCAAACCAGACAGGTATATTTATCCTTTCCGCTGGCATCCGATCATTTAAAATAATACGCAAATAAATCTACAAATTATGAGAAAAACCATCATACTCTCTGCTTTATTC
>CACZOA010000034.1 GCA_902782665.1 uncultured Bacteroidales bacterium | reverse complement strand
TTCTGTTTTCTGTATTTATCCTTCACATAATCGAAGAATTTGACTCCGTTGACATCAGCGATTTGCTTACCTATTTTCAAGGTCGCAGGCAAACATTTCACGTCTGATGTAGAAACCAAGCAGTCGTAAGTCTGGTCGTCGTACACTTTACGCAACTCATACACAGTCTCGTCTACTTTATTCTTGCTTATGCCCATGAAATTGAAGGTTTGACTCTGCTCATAAGTCTGGAAGACGATGCGGCTGAACGTACCGTCTATTTTTTTCCACTCTCCCTTGTCTTTGCCAAGGAACGTATAGCCGGAAAAAAATCTGTTTTCTGAATTATCATAGATGAATGTGTCACGACTAGTGAGCAACATATATGTATAGAATGCTAATATGGCTGAGAAAATGAAAGTTCCAGCCAAATAATAGCCAAAATTCTCTTTTGGCAGAATATCATCACTGATTCCAAACGCTGTCTGCAAAGCGAGTACTATATAGAACATCACCATAGCAATGTCCAACAAAAGTGCAACGCCATAAAACGGCAATGGGAAATGGTATCTGTAGTCAACTCTAGTCATAACATTAAATAAAAAAAGCCACCTTAAATTAAGGTGGCTCTATTAATATCGATTAAATATTCAGGAATTCACAAACATCGGAGTAGACGCTTTCGCCATTGAAGCCGAATTTTTCGTCCAACACTTTGTAAGGTGCCGAGTAACCAAAATGATCAAGTCCGTGGACATATCCGTCAACCCCTACCAGACCTTGCAATGAGCAAGGTATTCCAGCAGTCAAACCATATTTCTTTGCCGACGACGGGATAACCTCCTCCTGATACTCCTTGCTCTGAGTTCTGAACAATCCCTCTGAGATTGCAGATACAATCTGAATCTTCAAGTTCTTGCGCTCCTCTAAAAGTTTAGCACCCTCAAACAATGTGCTGACCTCACTACCGTTTGCTATCATTACGATATCTGGAGTGCCTTGGCAAGCCTTTACGATATAAGCTCCCTTGGATGCTTTCTTCGACTCTGCGATTCTGTCGCCAGGAAGGTCGTTGACATTCTGACGAGAAAGGATCAACGCTGTAGGAGTGTCTGTGTTCTCCATTGCCATCTTCCAAGCCTCAGTTGTCTCATATACGTCAGCAGGACGAAGAACTAGCATACTGTTCTTACCTGCATGGTTCTTGATCTTCTCCAAAAGTCTCACCTGCATCTCCTGCTCGATTGGCTGGTGTGTTGGACCATCCTCTCCTACACGGAATGCGTCGTGGCTCCATACATATTTTACAGGAAGACGCATAAGAGCTGCCATTCTGTAAGCTGGCTTCATATAATCTGAGAAGACGAAGAATGTTCCGCAAGCAGCATACATACCACCGTGAAGCACGATACCATTCATTATACATGCCATTGTCAACTCTGAAACTCCAGCGTTCAAGAATCTACCGCTGAAATCACCGTTCACAATAGGATGAGTCTTCTTCAAGAAACCATCTGTCTTATCTGAATTTGACAAGTCAGCACTGCTGACAATCATATTCTCTACATTATCTGCCAAATAACCAAGCACTGCAGATGAAGCGGCACGAGTTGCCTGGTTTGGCTTCTGCTCGATCTTAGAGAAATCAAGATTAGGAAGTTTGCCACTGAAGAAAAGTTCTAGTTTAGCAGCCAACTCTGGGTTCTTCTTTGCCCACTCTGCCTGCTCAGCCTTACGCTTTTTAGCATCAGCGATCAATTCCTCTCTACGAGCAGCATATATTTTCTTTGTCTCTTCAAAAATCTTGAATGGATCATTAGGATCACCACCAAGGTTCTCAATTGTCTTAGCGACGTCAACACCAGCAGCAGACAATGGCTGTCCGTGAGTCGAAACCTGACCTTCAAAATTAGAACCGTCAGACTTGACACAACCGCGTCCCATTGTAGTGTTACCGATGATAAGTGTAGGACGTGTAGTCTCAGCATTGGCATTTTCAAGAGCCTCAATAATCTGAGCTGCATCATTACCATTGATTGTGATAACGTTCCAGTCCCACGCCTTATACTTCTGCTCGATATCCTCGTTAGATACCTCATCAACCTTTGTAGAAAGCTGAATGTTGTTGGCATCATAGAACATAATCAAGTTAGACAAACCAAGATTTCCGGCAATTCTTCCTGCACCCTGTGAAATCTCCTCCTGGATACCACCGTCTGAAATGAAAGTGTAGATCTTGTGATCCATCCAGTTTCCAAACTTCTGAGTAAGGAATTTTCCAGCGATCGCAGCACCTACAGCCATAGTGTGTCCCTGTCCTAATGGACCAGATGTATTCTCAATACCTCTTTCAAAACAAACCTCTGGATGTCCTGGAGTGCAGCTACCCCACTGACGGAAATTCTGGATATCTGTAATATCATACTTACCAGACAACAACAATACTGAATACAGCATTGGAGACATATGACCTGGATCTAAGAAGAAACGGTCTCTACAAACCCATAGAGGGTCGCTTGGATCATAGCGTAAGTATTTAGAATAGAGCACATTGATGAAGTCTGCGCCTCCCATTCCTCCTCCCGGATGTCCCGATTTAGCCTTTTCTACCATTGCAGCGGTCAAGATTCTGATATTGTCCGCAGCAATGCTTAGGTTCTTGATGTCTGTCATTTTATGTTATATAATGTTGTTTTTTATACTTAACGGGATGCAAAATTAGATAAAAAATCGGCATAAACCAAATAAAGCCACTAAAATAAGGAGCAAAAATGCCATTACATTCAACCTGAAACGATTTGCTTTTATATCATTTCTTTCAAATGATTACTTTCATTAAAAAAGTCTATCTCTCTTTCGAAAACGGACCTATCGGATATACTCGAGTAGGTGAATCATCCGGCGAAAACAAAAAATAAAGCGGAGTATTAGGATTACATCTTGATAATGCGCTAAAAAAGCTTTTCCCTTTTTCTGTCATTTCCGCTATGTTACTTTCATATTGGCAACCGTCCATCCAACAGGTTGTATTAAATTTATAGTACTTCAAAGGGACTTCATCATCATCCACCATCAGATGAAGAATAAATGGCTTTGTAATATCTATACTGTCTTTTACAGGCCCTTGTCTAAAACTTAAAGACAACAAATGCTTAACACCTTTTTTATCATAACACTCAATAACTGGATCTAAAAACGACTCCTGATTGATCAGTTTTGCCATACATTCCGCAGGCCATTCTTCACATTGTTGCTTAAAACCTACCTTTGATTTATCAAAATCATCCGTAAAATCAGTACATTCATAACCTTGTGCCTGAACACCCAATGACAGAGTCAGCACAAAACATGAGATCAAAAATTTCAGCAGATTTTTGTTGAAATTCATAATTATAAGTTTTAATGATAAGCATCAGACACCTAAGAGATACTGATGATTAAATATAAAGATTGAAAATATAGCTCTTACGCCTCTTATTTAGCAAACGGTCCTATTTTATAAATTATATTAGGTGCACTCACCGGTGACAATTTTAGATAATAAAAATCACAATTATTAGTGAAAAGATGTTTTAGAAATGACTTTCCTGATGCTGACATAATTTGTCTGTTGCTTTGATAAATATTTGAATCAAACCAACAACCAAATCCAAACTCGTACCATACAACTGGAAGTTCATAATCACCTGCCATAAAATGAAGTATCATCGGTTTTGAAATATCTATTCCCCCATTAGGCACTGGTGGATTTTTTTCTAATAATGAATATAAGTATTTTTCTCCTGTTTTATCATAAAACTCAAGAATTGGAGTAAATCCGCCTTCCTTTATTATCTCCTGTGCACATTCTACTGAAAAATTTGTCCAATCAGTATAATAAAATTTATCCTCTTCCTTGAAATCCTCCGAAAAATCAGAAACTACAAGGCTTTGTGCCTGAACACCCAATGACAGAGTCATCACAAAACACGAGATCAAAAACTTCAATAGACTTTTGTTGAAATTCATAATTATAAGTTTTAATGATAAGCATCAGACACCATCGTCGACGCTTTTCAAAAATACAAATAATATTCAGATCTTCCTACTAATTGCAAACATTTTAGCCATGACATTACAAAATTGTGAAAAGTGGAAAAAATGATAAGCTGATTCAACAATGCATTACTAAAATTCGTTACTTTTGTTCAAAAAGTAACATTCTTAAAATGTATTTGGGCAATATATTAAGAATAATAGGGTCCTTGACTACAATAATCATACGCAAAGAAAGAAGCATAGTGTTTCCACACTTTGTCTCTGCCGACGTATTGTCCAAATTAATATGTATAGCAATAGTTGGAGGCATGGCCATCATACCTGTTTCAGCAACCGACGAAACGGATTCTGTCAAAATTGTATCCGTCAGCGACGACGGTTCATTGCCAAAGCCAATCATTTCTGATTCCTGCATATCAAATGTTGGAAATGAAAAGCACAGACATGTCTCAATAAACGATTCGTTAATAATCAAATATCCATATTCAAGATTAATAGAATGCACACATATCGGCGTGCCTCTTATTGTTGGAGGTATAATCGAGATGGAGCACAACAAAAAATTCAGAGAACTGCGCAACAGCTTCATTCCTAAATTTCACAATGAGATAGACAATTTCACACAGTATCTGCCAGCTGGAGTAATGTTCGGAATGAAAGCTTTTGGTGTGCCGAGCCGCAGTAAGAGTTGGGGAGAGATGCTCACCGCAGACGCTTTTTCCGCAATAATCATGGCTGGACTTGTGAACAGCATTAAATACACAGCCAAACTTCGTCGTCCGGACGGATCATCAAACAACAGTTTCCCTTCAGGACACACCGCTACCGCATTCATGACCGCCCATATGCTGAATGTTGAATACGGGCACTTGAGTCCATGGATCGGCATGGGCGCATACGCCACTGCTTCAGCCACTGCTCTTATGCGAATGGCAAACAACCGTCATTGGATGAGCGACATATTGGCCGGTGCTGGAATAGGAATCATATCGACTGAGTTCGGATATTGGCTAAGTGATATCATTTTCAACCGCGACAAAATAAAAACAGAAATCGTAGACCATTGGATAAACTACGAGCCTAGTGACCCTTCGTTTCTGGGATTCTACGCAAGTTTCCAAATTCCACTTACAAAATATAAGCCGACATCTGGTCCGGCTTTCAGCACATCAACTGGAAGTTCTACAGGTATAGAAGGTGCTTGGTACTGGAACCATCATTTGGGAGTAGGCGGCAGATTAAGCGTATCCAGTGTGTATTATTCTTATGAAAACGTAGAAAACAACGGAGAAACATTCGACATGTCTATGCTTCAAGCTGGCATATACTCCAACATCAACATATTCAAACACATGTATATAAGTCCTAAAGTGTTAGCAGGAGTGAATTACTATAACAAAATATCCAACGATTATTTCACTTGCCCAGCCAAATTAGGAGCATGTCTGACTACAGGAATCTCAATAGGAGCAATGGTATGCTCATACTTTGATGTGAATTTCTTCGGTGGATGGAATGTACTGTCACCGCACAGTCAAAACCAAGATCAAGTGATTCAAACAATTGAACTTGGAGCAAGATTTGCTTACAGGTTCGCGCATGAAGAATAATCAAACGCTACAAAATAATTTGTGATTAGTGAAAGAAATAGCCGATGGTGTATTTCACACCCCATTTACTTCCATTGAAATTTCCAAAACCAGGTGAATAGCTCTGCTTCACATCAAGTGAGACGCCATCTGACATATCTATAGTCTTTGTCTTCGCTGAGCCAAACTCACGTAACTTTCCTTCAACTCCCATACAGAAGAATTTTGCAATAGGATATCTCAGACCAACCGCAAACTCTGCCCAACGACAAAGGCTCTTTCCTGAAACGGAATATCCCTTATCGACATTCCAATACTCATTATGGAATCTTACGTTTTCAATATCAAAGTGAGATGGTGAGAATGCAAATTTCGCACCTATATATAGCAGTGGTATCACTTTATTTCCTCGTCCATCATTCAAGAAATTGAAGTTTACTCCAATCTTATAATAAGATCCGTTGCAAGTGTAGGAATAGCCAGGAAGCTGAGTCAAACCATAATTATAAGACTCAGTAGCGTCATACTTGGAATATCCAGCCTCAAATGTCGGATAAATAGTATGGCAGATATCCGCGTCTACACCAAAACTAAAATCTGTTTTGCCATCCTTGAACATAGAAGTAATGGGGCCAGCGATATCAGTATACACAGATATACCATAGAAAGTTTTGGACGTAGTATTATTCCACTCCTCAACGACCTCCGTCTCTCCTTTTTTCTGAGCAAAGACAGATGAGATGAAAAGACTACTCAAAACCAGCAAAAAAAATCTCGATATTCCCATTGTCGTAGTTTTCATCAACATCTTTCATTAATATAGCCACGGAATCACCTTTCGTAGCGTCCTCAATCAAAACAGTATCGATCGTGCTCAACGTACGTACTCCACACTCAGCATTCACAAATTCACTTCTGTTAGTATGCACGATGGCTATTTTTCCAAGAGTCACTGTATCAGCAGACAAAACGTAGAATCGAGAAGTGTCGGATTCTGGATTCAATGAGAAATTGGCATACGACCCACTCGTCCTGTCCACATACATTATCGTGTCACCATTAGCGTCCATTGTTGCCAAAAAGACATCTATCTGTGATTTCGACTGTTTATGGAAGGCTCTCAATGTGCCGACAACATACATATTCTCATTGCAAAAATCCGTCTCACACATAGTAAGTGACAACAACAAAGCGATGGACGCCAATGCTCCCACCACTCGTCTGCTTACCATATCATACGTTTTGCGCATCATAGACTGTTTCTTAATTATAAATGTCCTTAAATCTCACTGACGATTTCAGACATATCTTTTCTTATCTTAGCTTTTGTGAAGACGGAATTGTCGGATGGATAACCGATAGGTACCAAAGCCACCAGTTCCTTCTCCACTCCATCTATACCAAGCACTCTGTTCGCCACCTCAGGATTGAAATTACAAACCCAGCATGTGCCAAGGTCTTTCTCTGCGGCAGCCAAACATAGATGTTCCACAAAAATCGAAGCGTCCACATCAGCATGGTCCTTACCATCGGCTCTGTGCCACGACTCTGTATGGTCGACAACAACAGCCAACACAACTGGAGCCGTCTTGAACCAATCTCTATCGTAAGCCGCAGACAATTCCGTCAACTTACTCTTACTTTTCACAACGATCAATCGCCATGGCTGCTTGTTGCATGCCGACGGTGCCAAACGTGCGATTTCAAACACCTCGTCAAGCACATCCTTCTCCACCACTCTGGCTGTATCGAAAGAGCGTACAGACACTCGTTTGCTGACCAAATCAAGAAGTTTCATCATGCCAAAGTTTTGATTTCGCTCTTCAAAACAACCAATGCAATATCAATTGGCGGATTCTCTGTCTCGTTGTATTTCTCAATCAGGATCTTCGACAACTCAACTGCAGGGACATCCTTCGGAACAGACTCCGAACAAGTGTTGATGAATTGCAAAAGGCTCTCCTTCGCAGCGATGACAAAACGCCAAAGGTCTTCAGACACATAAATCTGCTGAGAGACGTTATGTTCAAACTCTTCACGCACCTGCTGGATATACATAAGGTGAAGATCTCCTGCTTTCATAGTAGGATACTGGATTCTAACGACCATGCTCTCTGGCTTGATACGCTCCAAGAACAAAACCAAACGCTCATAAGCTGTAAGTTTGATCGGAGTAAGGATTTTACCAGTCTCAATTCTCATCTGATGTCTTCTCTCCTTCTCTCTGTTGTCGAGCAAATTCTTCAATACAAAGAAAGTGGCAAGGAACACCAAAATTCCACTTACAGAAAATTTCAATATATCAAGAATAACGTCCATATTCTATTAAATTACTTTTTCAATCTTATAGTTATTTCTTTCACTTGAGTTGCGTGAAATCAACTCTCCTAGGAATCCTGTCATGAACAGCTGTGTACCAAGAATCATCATCGTCAAAGCAATGTAGAAATACGGGCTGCTTGTCACAAGCGGATCCAACTGTCCGTTAGCCATATGGATAAGTTTGGAAATTCCAACATAGGCAGCGGAAATAAAACCAAGCAAGAACAAGATGCTTCCTACAAATCCAAAGAAATGCATCGGTTTGCCACCGAAAGTCGAGATAAACCACAACGAAAGCAGATCAAGATATCCGTTGAAGAATCGGTTCAATCCGAATTTAGTCTCGCCGTACTTTCTTGCCTGATGCTGAACCACCTTCTCTCCAATCTTCTTGAATCCTGCGTTTTTAGCCAAATATGGAATGTAGCGGTGCATCTCTCCATATACCTCTATACTCTTGATTACATGGCAGTTGTAAGCCTTCAATCCACAATTGAAATCATGAAGTTTGATTCCTGAGATCATTCGTGTAGTAGCATTAAATAGCTTCGACGGAATGTTCTTCGCCAATTTTGAA
>CACZOA010000033.1 GCA_902782665.1 uncultured Bacteroidales bacterium | reverse complement strand
GAACGGTTGCGAACCAGCTCGGCATAGAGTCCACCGTCTCCTGCATGGTTTATTTCTTCATAGAAGATGCCATAATGATCTTCCGTGACGAGATCTCCACGGTTGTTGAGATTGAAATTGAGTTCTATCTGGGCTTGCACGGATGTGATGCCGACTGCAAGAAGAAACAGGATCATGAGTCGGTGTCCTGCAGTTGTGATTTTTGTAATAAAATGTGTCATTATGTTATATTTAGAGCTTTGTCAAACTAGACGCTGAAAAATAGTTCAAAAAAATCAACGAACCAAGAAAATGCGACAAGTTCTAAGAATATGTTCAATTTTATTGAAAAATTTTGAACGACTTCTAAAAACTCTATTTTGCTGCGCGTATCGCTCCCTGGCAATGGATCTTCACCACACGGTTGCTGTCTGTTTCGGCGATGTTTCGTAGTCGCTCAATGTATGGTTTGACAAAATCAGGTTTGCGTTTCCCGAGGACACGGAATATTTCTGGAGCTTCCATCCTTACTCGGTCGTCGCTGTCGTGAAGCAATTCAGCAAACAGTGGCATGTGATCCTTGTAGGGATCGGGAGTGTTGGTGGCGATATTTTCCGACGCCCAGATGAAAGCCAGTCTGACGCTTGCATCTTCATCGTGAGCAAAACGGAAAAAATCATTCCAATATGGCTCGACGGAATTGAAACATCCCCGTCCGATTCTGCCGAGAGCATTGATGGCACGTTCCCGTAGAATAGGCTCTGTGCTGTTGCGGAAAGAGGCAATGGCATCTACACTATTTTTGATCGACGAGGGGAATGCGAGTCCCATCTCACCGAGCATCCACAATGCTTTCGACTTGATTTTCACTGAATCAGCCGACAATAATGATTCTACGTATGGAATCTGCTCTTCCCATACGCTTTTATTTTTCGTCAGTGCACTGAGACTTTTGTACAATTCTGAATCTGTCATAATTTTTCGCTATTCAAATCTTCACAAATGTCAGATGGAGATGTCGTAATAATATTTCACAAGTCAGGGGACATTTTGATGCCCCCTGATTTATTTCTGTGTGAAATGTTTTAATAAATTTGTCATTTATGATTTTGCACTCATCATTTTGTCCTTACTCATATCTCAACGCTGTGATAGGATCAAGTTTTGCGGCCTTCTTGGCAGGTAGCCATCCGAAGAAAATACCGATGAACGCACTCACGAAGAATGCCATAAATACGGCTCCGACACTTATCACAAACGGTGATACCATCACTTGGGCTATGACGTAGGAGGCTATTATGCCAACTATTATTCCGATGATTCCTCCAACGACGCTCAACATAGCACTCTCGATAAGGAATTGCCACAATACGTCTCTTGCCTTGGCTCCGATAGCCATTCTCAATCCGATCTCTTTTGTACGCTCAGTCACCGTCACATACATGATATTCATGATTCCGATACCTCCAACGATAAGTGATATGATGGCAGTGGCTGTAAGTAGCGACGTGATTGTGCCAACCACACTCGACATCATCTCCAACATCTCTGCTTGTGTGCGCACCTCAAAATCGTTGCTGGCTTCCGGACTAAGTTCATGGGTAGTACGAAGAATCTTCTCGATCTCTTCTGTCGCAAGCTGGCACACATCCTCATTCTTGGCTGATGCGTAGATCATGTTGAGATGGTTTTGTGCCAAGATACGTTTCTGCACCGTCGAATATGGAGCGATAAGGATATCATCCTGGTCCTGTCCCATACTGTTCTGTCCTTTCTCTTCAAGCACTCCGATAATCTTCATCGGAATCTTTCCGAATCTGATCTCTTTGCCGATCGGATTCTCTCCTTCTTCAAACAGGTTGTCGACGATGGTTTTTCCAATCAGACATACTTTTGCGTATGAAGCGATATCCTGTTCTGTGAAATTCGTTCCGTATGCGATCTCATACTTCTTGATGGCAAGATACTCCACACTTCCTCCTTGCATCGATCCTGGCCAGTTTTTTGAACCATTTACGAGCTGTCCGGAAGCATTCACAGATGGTGATACAGCGTCTACATATTTTGCCTGTGCCTTTATCGCCTCCACGTCTGCAAGTTTAAGCGACTGGGAGTTGGAATTTCCAAGGTTCACACCGCCTCCACGCTGATGAGCACGCATCACCATGATAAGGTTTGTTCCCATCGAAGAGATATTCTCCTCGATTTGAGCTTGTGAACTTTGTCCCATGTTGACCATGGCAATCACAGATGCGATACCGATGATGATACCGAGCATTGTCAGCAACGCTCTTGTTGTGTTGCGGAGCAGGGCTGTGTATGCTATTTTTATTAGATTCGAGAAATTCATAGTCTAAATTTTTAAGACATTTATACGACTTGTCCAAACAAACTATTTTTAGTATTCATACAAGTCACCCCAAAATTCATTTGATCGCTCGCCCTACGGGCTCGCGGTTTGGGTGGGGCAAGGACGTTCCGTCCTTTGCAATCCTCAAACTTGGACAGCAACCATATAATTGTCAATTTTAATAGTCGTCGCTTGCTGGAAGCGCATCAAGAGCCGCTTGCGCACTGGCTGTGTTCACTGGTTCATCTTTTGTCACTTTTCCATCACGTAGCATGATCACTCTTGATGTGAATGCTGCGATATCTGGCTCGTGTGTGACGAAAGCGATAGTCTTTCCAGTCTCGTTGAGACGCTGGAAAAGGCTCATGATTTCGTAGGATGTACGTGTGTCAAGATTTCCTGTCGCCTCGTCGGCAAGAATGATGACAGGATCGTTGACTATGGCACGGGCAATTGCCACACGTTGTTGCTGACCTCCCGACATCTGGTTGGGAAGGTGATACATTCTATCTTCCAAACCAACAAGGCGAAGGGCCTCTTCTGCCCTTTCTCTTCTTTCCTTCGCATTGATGCTGGAATTGTAGAGTAATGGCAGTTCCACCTGTTCGATTGCCGCTGTACGTGGAAGAAGATTGTAGCTTTGGAAAACGAATCCGATCTTCTTGTTACGGATTTCCGACAATTTGTCGTTGGAGAATTTCGACACCTCGATTTCGTCGATGAAGTATTCTCCAGACGTAGGTTTGTCCAAGCAACCAAGGATATTCAGCATCGTACTTTTTCCGCTTCCGCTGGTTCCCATGATTGCCACAAACTCGCCTGCCTGTATTTCAAACGATACTCCACGCAATGCACGCACCGTCTCACTTCCGACGATGAAATTACGTTTGAGCTCGTTGATTCTTATTATGGAATTTGCCATATTATTATCTCATTCGTTTACCGCGAGGAGGAGTAGGAGTCAATGGGTTGTTAGACATTCCTCCTTTGGCTTTCTTGACTTTCTCACCTACCTGTGCCGATATCACTACTGTGTCGCCAACAGCAAGACCATCTTTGACGATAGCGTTGACACCGTCGTTCAATCCAGTCTCAATGAAACGTGGTTTGATGGAGTTTCCATTTTTGATCCAGACTTTCTGTCCGTTCTGTCTCATGCCTTCCATCTTCTCACGGCTTGGACGCTCTCTCTTTTCTCCGTCAAATCCTTCTGGCTTCTTGCCATCTCTATGTCCATCTTTTGATGGTCTTTCAGGTTTGTCTAGAGCTGCGAACAACTCTTCAGATGGAGAGAACGACATGGCTGCGGTAGGGACAAGCTTGCCACTCTGCGCGTTTGTGTAGATAGTTACACTTGCTGTCATGCCTGGATATAGTTTCTCCTCTGGATTCTCAGCCTTGACGATCACAGTATAAGTGACGACGTTGCTAGTGACATTTGGCTCAAGACGAATCTCCTGCACTTCACCATAGAATGTCTCACCTGTATAAGAGTCTACTGTGAACTCTACTTTCTGTCCGACTTTCACCTGGCCTATGTCAGCCTCGTCGATATTTGCCTCTACTGTCATGCTCTTCAAATCTTTTGCGATCACGAACAAAGTAGGAGTTGAGAAAGAAGACGCTACTGTCTGTCCCTGCTCTACCTGTTTAGCCAAGATCACACCGTCGATTGGTGATGTGATGACTGCATAGCTTAGGTTCACCTGAGCCTCACGCACGTTAGTGTTGGCGTTGTTAAGTGTGTTCTGAGCCTGGATATATGTGTTTGTAGCCTCATCAAAAGCTTGCTGTGTAGCCGCACCAGCCTCAAACAATGCCTTTGTACGGTTGTAGTTCTGAGTCGCAAGATTAAGTGTACTCTCTGCGCTGGATTTTGATGATTTTGCCTGCGACAAGCGTTCAAGCAGCGTCGACTTATCCAATTCAGCCAATATCTGACCTTTTTTCACTTTGGAGTTGTAAGTCACATAAAGTTTTTCCACTTTACCTGACACTTGTGTTCCGACCTCCACTTTGTCTGCAGGCTGCAGATAACCAGTGGCTGAAATCGATTTGGAAATTGTACCTTCCTCGATCACTTGCGTCTTGAAAGTGACCTCTTTCTTAGACGGCCAGAAGAAGTATAGCAACAGTCCTATGACTACCGCTATCGCAATGCCTATGCCTATTTTTTTTGCCATTGTATTATGTTTTATTTTTTACTTATTGATACGTACAGCCTCATACTTGATCGGATAATCCATGTAGACATCCAAAATTTTGCGCTCGAGGATGAATGAATATTTAGATCTTACATAATCTGTAAGATAGTTGATGTAGTTGTTCTGCTGCTGCAACAGATCCACGCTAGTGACAGTTCCATATTTGAACTTCATATTGTAGACATCGTATACAGACTTGTATGCTTTTGCTCTTTTTTCGTTTGTCTTGTACTGACGGTATGCAAGATCCACGTTAGCACATTCAACGGCTACAGTCTGACGAAGTTTCAACTCTGCCTCCTGCAAATCAACTTCAGCCATCTTTGTCTGAGCCTCATTCATCTTTAGGGATGTCTTTGTCTTGCCTCTGTCGTAGATTGGAATAGACATTGACACACCTAGGCTTTGGCTGAAACGGTCAACGAATTGGTTGCCGATATCATCAAAGTTTCTGTGTCCTGAACTCAAACCTGCGCTTGCTGAGATTGTAGGACGTCTGCCTGCACGTGTGATCTCTTCATTGATTTTCGCAATTTCAATATTTGATTTTGCCAGAATCATATCAGGGTGAGTGTCAAGTGTACGTTGAATAGCAGTCTCGACGCTTGGCAACTCTGCCATCGCATCCATATCTGTTGTGTCTGGGTAGACGAGTGTGAGCTCTGCGTTCGGATCCATTGAAAGGGCAAGCTTCAGATTAAGCAAAGCGTTGTCACGGTTGATCTGGCTGTTTAGCAGGTTGCACTCATCGTTGGCATATTGAGCCTGAAGGATAAGATAGTCGCTCTCCAGGATAGTTCCCACTTTGTATTTCTCTTCTCCTTGACGTAGTTGCTCCTCGCTAGTCTCAAGTATCACTTTCTGGAAACGTAGCAATTCTTCTGAAGAAAGAGCGTTTAGGAAATACTGAAGGATCTTAATGATAAGGTTATGGTCGTATTGATCGGTTCTTACCACTGCATTCTCTGCTTCAATACGTGTCTTCTCAATATTGTTCTTTATCGCTCTACCTTGATAGAGAGTAGCACCTGCATTGATGCCGACGCTTCCTCCAAGGCTGACATCGCTTTCACGTCCGGTATGGGAAAGAGACTCAGATATAGAACCGCTTACTTGAGGCTTACGATTGTTCTTTGCTTGCTCGTAGGAATATTCGCTAACCTTTTCTGATAGTTTCAAGCTTTGACGCTCAAGACTGTTTCCGAATGCATACTCAATACACTGCTCGAGCGTAAGGTTGTATCGTTCGTTTTGTGATGCCACTTCGTTCTCATTCTGTGCGAAACCAGAATGACAGAATAGGGAGGCAATTGTTAATGTAAGTATTCCTTTTCTCATATAATTGTCATTGTAATGATGCAAATATAATAGTTTTGTTGTTATTCCTATTAATAAAATTAATTATTAATAATAAATGACTCTGTTTCACAAAGAAATCTCAGTATGCTACGTGTATTCCAGAGGGCGGAACTCCTTTGCTTTTCCCATTTCCCTCTCTGCAAGTTCGTTAGAACGAGAAGTTATAAAAAGCGAGGAATATTATTGTGATATTGTTGGGTTAGTGGTATGTTTCCTTTTGATTCGTCTTTTCTTGTGCGGTTTGCAATGTTTGTAAGCTCTGAATCCGTAACATGTTCCGATGCTGTATGAAGTGTCGTTCACCTTGATCGGGGATTTGATGATATTGTTGAAATTTACGGATCCGAACAGACTTATCAAGTGATTCTCACGTTGCCATATCCAACTGGCTTTTCCCACCAATCCATATTGGAATTTCGGATCATGATCGCCTATGGCATCTGACGGATTCACACCCGCTATCCTGAATAAGGTTATATATGGGAGCGCGGAGATATGAAGTAGTGTCTTTTTCGGAGTCACGAAGTTGTGTGCGTAGCCAGCGTTTAGGTTCAATCCGAAAAAGTATATTTCATTTGGAAATTGCCACTCTTCTTTTGTGACTACTGGTAGTTTTTTGTTTTTACCATATTTGTTTTTGATAAGATAAAAACTGGTTGTTGACAGGCCGAATAGTGGACTGCCTGCACTTTTCTCTTGTCGCATACTATGGGAAAACGCGGCATTATAGGAGAATTTTTTGTAGAGTGGGGCATAATAGCTGTTGATCCTCCAGCGGAAGATTGAAATGTTCACGTCGGAAATGTCGGTGTGCTTTTCGTTGAAGTAAAGGTTGTTGCCAATGGTGGTGTTGATAAACAGGTCTATTCCCCATGCGTCGCCATAATAGCAGATGCTGAATTCTGAGTTGTATTCTTTGGTAAATGATCCAAGATCAAAACTGTATCCAAGTCCGAAATTACGATATCCGACCCATAGACCTATCTTCGATATCTGGTCCGACGTGATGGAACAAAAGTTTGGCAGTGTGTCTGATATTGGGGTCCATCTGAAATTAGTTTGGGTGTTTAATGTGTTAAAACTTAATTTCAACTGGAGTCCGTAGTCGTTGGTCGTTATATAGTTGGAATCCACCGACGTCTTCAACAGACGGGTTATAACTCTGTCAAACCATTTCTTTTCCTCTTCATACTCGGTGACATATATATATTCCTCTTCGGGAAACTGACTGCTTCTGTAAAGGTCAGTGTCTCGCTCTGCTTCTATTCTGCGAACTTTGACACTGGAGTCGACGCTGATTGTCATATCTGCTTCAGTTTCTGCAATTCCTGTCTGGGCCATTCCAATAAATGGAATGACGAGGATCATGATTGTGGCAAGCAGATGATTCAACTTCATTTACTATTTAGATGGAGTTGTAATGATGTGAAGATCGCGTTGAGGGAAAGGAATTGCAATATCGTTCTCGTTCAATGCGTTGTAAATTAGTTCTTTCGCTCTTGATACAATCACAAACTTATTTTCTACCAGAATCCACATTACAGCGTAAAGATTAACGGAACTATCTCCGAAATCGTTGAAGTACACACTGATTTGTTTGCTTGGATCCACGTTCGGTTTTACTCCCGTCTTCTCAGATCTTAAGAGACTTAATTTTTCCTCTAGGATTTTTCTGACTTTTTCCACATCTGTTCCGTATGCCACACCGACTGGCAATTTCACAAGTTCATATCCGTGGTTACGGGTCAGGTTTTTGAATGTCTTTGTGAAAAGAGTTGAATTCAGGAATGCGACAACGCAACCATCTAAAGTGATAAGCTGGGTGCTTTGATAAGTTATCGACTCCACTTTACCTCTTACTCCGTCGCACTCGATGAAATCGCCGACTCTCACACGTCCTGTCATCAATGTGATTCCATAGAAGAAATTGTTGATCATATCACGCATTGCGAATCCGAGACCGGTAGCAAGACCTGCTGTTACGATTGAGATTCCACTTTTTGGCACCTGTAGTAAAAACAGGATGAAGATGAAGTAGATACTCCATACAACAATAGAGATAAGATTGTTTACAAGAGTGATATTGGATCTCTCAATCTCATGCACCTGTTTGTTTTTAAGCTTCCAATGCTTGTAGACGGAACGGAAAAGGTATGATATGAATCTGAAGATAAAGTAGAATTCCAACACAACAACAAGTTTGAACAATGACAGCTGACACAAATCCTCTATGTCGAGGAAGTTTGTGAAGAAGATGTCTTTACACATGGCTGTAAGATCGAAGATATCTGTGGCGATATAGATGCAGAGAAGGAATGATAGCACTGCTGCCACAGGGATCAGACACATAGTGACGAGATCCAGGAACCAGGTGTGAGTGATATTGTCGCCTTGGTTGTTTTGCAACTCGATGATCTTTTTGTTGAGAATATTGTTGTATTCTTCTTTTGTCATTGACGACTCAAAAATTCCGTTTTTGTTTAGAATATGCTTGGCAACCTTGTCTTTTTCAAACGCCTTCATATATTCCGACGCGAATGTCAATGCCTGTACGCATGTAAGCTGGACGAGCCACCAGATGAAAACTTCCACGGCCAAAAGAGCATAACCGAGCCATGCCATGACACAGGCAACTGTCATGATGGTGAGAGATATCCATGCGTATATCTCGTCGTATTTAGGGATGTTCGCGTGATGTTTCTTCACCGAACGGAAACCCCAGATTGTGAACAATATAAGCATTGGAGGGAAGAGAATCACAACCAGATTGTTTGGCACAAACAGAATGCGGAATATGATGATCACAAGACCCATCATCAAAATAGGGAAGTAGCATGAAAACGCACTCTTTATCTGATCTCCTTTTGTGCGATAGACAAGTGAAAGGGTTATGGCCGCAATCAAAAGCACATACTCTATCAATCGTGAACATGCCATTGTCAGGAAATTCTGACTTGCGAATATCTGAGGCAATGTGCACAATATTGTAAATAGAAAACATGTCAGTGAGATTGCGTAGTATGGGATAAACTCAGATTTGAGTTTTTTTCGTTTGCCATATTGCTTCAAGAAGAAGATGGCAATTCCCGCTGCTAATATAATGAGTCCAAAAACCGATAATACCAGACTTATTATGGTGGTTCCTTTCCAATCTGAATCTTCAGTGTTGTTGCTGGTATATTTGTCCTTTATGTCATGGGTTGCATTGCTGCAATATGTTGAAAAATTGCGGATTACAGAGAGATAGTTGTTTCCTCCATTGGTGAAGATACTCTGCTGTATTGCTTCATATCTGCCAAGGGCATAATCATTGACGTTTTTCAGACGAGACTCAACGTGCTCGTACAGTTTTTTGTCTTTGATGATATGGTCTCTTACAGAAATGAGATTTGCAAGTATTTTTTTAGATAAAGCCACACAAGAATCTCTTTCTATCTGGCTGGCTTCCGACAATCTGAAGTCTTTTAGCTTCGTCATAAACAATCTGCTTGCAGATTTTGGTATTGACGGGATTCTGAATGTATCGTTTGTGTTGCTTATGTTGTTTGAAGAGTCTGTCACCTCTTTGGCGATTTCTCTTGCCTTTTCCAACATAAAGCTATCTTGCTTAGCCTCCATCGCTTTCTTGATTTCCTCAGCACTTGTTGAAGAAGTGTCGCCGCCAAGCTGTTTGCCAAAGATGTTGATTCCCATTCCTTTGGTTGTTGAGTCTACTGGTTGCTTGCCATATTTTTGAGCCTCGTATGCTGCGGTTGCCTGCTCTACTGCTTTTTTTATAGAGTCTTCTTTCATTTTGGCAACTCTAAGACTATCGATGTTGAATTTCTTTTTTCTTGGGGATATGCTTTCCAACGACTCGATCAAGAGAGTATAGCGTTTTATTTCATTGTCAAGTTTTTTGATACTGATGTCGAAAGGCATTCTTTTCTTTTTGAAATTGTGATATTGCATGGTCGCCTCATGACATGCGTATGCCATATCGAAAATATAGTCTTGCTTTTGGCTGTATAGCATCAGAGCGATTTTTTCGCTCTCTTGAATCGTTTTCAAAGCTTCCCTGTGCTGTTGTACGTTGAGACTGTCATATCTGGCCATCATTTCAGTCTCTTCTTTGTATGTTTTTTCCAGTTCTGCTTTAAGCACACTGACTGTGTTGTCTAGGTTTTGTTCGTTTAGCACAGCAAACACTTGTGCTGATATTGCGAAAAGTATTGCAAAGATACTCCAGAGTCTCTTTTTCATCTTGAATTATACGTAGTTAAGAAAAATATGTCACAAAATTAGTGAAATTCATAATCTAATAGACATAAAATAAAAAAATTAGGGTTTTTGTATGGAAATATAATCATTTTCAGACCTGTATTTTTGTCTATAACGTACTGTTGAGAGAAAAGATTGTTACGTATGACAGATTTTTTTTGAAATGTCTTTTCTTTGAAAACGGATTTGTCTGCTTAAAAATATGTTGAATAATATAATATTTGACTAAAATGATTGAAGTTGATATTTTTTTCTTGTTTTTATTTTGAATGTTGTCGCGGATAATTTTATTTTGTAGATGCATGAATTGGTTAATTGGTTCCCCATATTGATGCGTATGAATGTGTGAACCATTTTATTATAGGGTTATTATTATGGACTTGAAAAAAAGTATATTTCTTGCTTCATTGGCAATGCCTGTCTGCTCAATGGCTGCCGATGTCACATTGCAAGCAAACCAGATTGGATATCCTGCACAAGCAGTAAAGCAGGCTATGATTTGTAATTCTACTGTTTCTGAATACTCAATTATTGATGCTAAAAGTGGTACTGTAGTTTATAAAGATTCACTTCCAAAGGCAAAATCGTGGAGAGCATCAGGGGATAATGTCACTTGGGCAGATTTCACAAAGTTCTCTATTCCTGGAGAGTATAAATTGAAAATCGGAGCAAAAGAGTCGGATCCATTCAAAGTTCAGAAAGATGGACATGTATATGATGATTTGTTGAAACAGACAATCAAAGGATACTACTTCTGGCGATGCAGTTCTCCTATTGAAAGTAAGTTCGCTAAATTCAAAGGTGTGGATTATTCGCGTGCCGCTGGACATCCAGATGATAAGGTTACTGTCTATACAAACGCAAAAGGTTCAAAAGTTCATCGTAATGCGAGCGGCGGATGGTACGACGCGGGTGATTATGGAAAGTATACTGTAAATGCGGCAATTACGCTTCATACTCTGCTTACCGCATATCAGTTGAATACAAAATATTTCGATAAATTTGACTTGAATATTCCGGAGAGTGGCAACCATACAGCTGATATCCTTGACGAATGTATGTATGAGTTGAAATGGATGCTCTCGATGCAGGATGAGGCAGACGGAAGTGTCTTCAACAAAGTCACTACACTTAAATTCCCAGACATGATCATGCCAGCCGATGATAAGAAAGAACGTTTCTTGATCGGTAAGTCAGCGGATTGTGCTTATGATTTTGCTGCGACTATGGCTTTGGCATCACGTATCTACAAAGGCAATACTGATTATCCTGATTTCTCAGATAAGGCATTGGCAGCTGCTAAGAGAGCTTATGATTGGGCTGCGTCACAGCGTCATTATGTGATGTTCCAGAACCCTTCTGATTGTAACACAGGATCATACGCTTCAAGTGAAGTGAAAGATGAGCAGTTCTGGGCAGCATCTGAACTTTTGATCACTACTGGTGATGCGAAGTATGCTTCTGTGCTTAAGTTCTCTCAGTATTTCACAGTTCCGTTCTGGGGCGACGTGAGCACACTTGGATTGATTTCGTTGATGCACAATGAGGATGCATTGCAGGAGAAGGTAGATGTCAAGGTGGTGGAAAAGAAGTTCAAAGAACTAGCCGATGACCTTCTTTCAATCTACAATGAAAGTGTAGGACGTGTGCCAATGAGAGAGTATTTCTGGGGATCAAACGGACAGGTCGCAAACTCAGGTATGGTGCTTGCGATGGCATGTAAGAGATTGAATTCAGAGAAGTATTTGTCAGCAGCACAGTATTGTCTTGACTATATTCTAGGTGCTAACGCTACAGGATACTGCTTTGTCACTGGATTTGGAGCAAAATCTCCAAACAATATCCACGACCGTAGAAGTATTGCCGATGGTATCAATACACCAATCCCAGGATATTTGGTAGGTGGTCCTTCTCTTGACCAGACATCAGACTGTGGAAACAGTGCATATCCTACAGTTAAGTATCCTGCAAAAGCATATCTTGATATGTCGTGCAGCTACTCTACAAATGAGATCGCGCTCAACTGGAATGCTCCACTTGTATCGTTGATCTCTCAGATTGCTAACGCATACAAATAATTAAAATCGTATAAGTTAAGTATAGGAGACGTGAGCAATCGCGTCTCCTTTGTTATGTCTATATCAAAAATATGAAAGAAAGAATAATCGGTTCCTGGAAGGCTCGTCGCGACGGAAGAATCAATGCAAACTCATTCGCTGAATGTTCCGATATACTTACATTGGATAGAGATGGAAGTGTCTTCCGCCAATTTGACACGACAAAGGTGGTGGTAAGACAAGATGGAGGAAAAGAAAGATATCAAGTGATAGTGACATTGGTAGGCACTTATGAATTAAATGGAGATATCTTAGTGTTTAAGAATCTTACTCCGCGTTATGAAACTTCTAAATTCGTGTTTGATGATTCAGGCTGTTCTCCAGAAGTGAAATCTCAGTTGGTAAAATCAGAAATAGAAAGAAACGGGAATTCGGTATTGGAATATACAGTTGGAGAGGTTATCGTCAACAAAGGATTGGAGTGTATGCAAAGCACATCAAATCAGGTACCTGCTTGTCATGTCAGAGTAGAAAATGCCAGTTTGAAAATGAAATGGGATGGCTATGATATGGAAGATGTGATGACAAAATGTGACGAGCCTGCAAATTTGGATAGATTTACTCCTGGTCTTCCTTTGGATGTTGCTGTGAAGATGCAAGAATTCAAACTTTTTGAGGCAATCACAGAGGGCAATTGTCAGTATCTGAAAAATGTCATTTTGTATATGCCGTGCAATGTTGAACAGAAAGATGGAGAATATTCCATAAAATTCCAACCGCTAGAGACACAAGGTATGAAATTGATTATAGCGTTCTCAGATATGAATACAATGAACCAATCGGAATTAGCTTCTAACTATTCGCAAAGAAAATTCACCAATTTGCGAGAATTGTCATCTTTAATGACGGCTTTCGATGGCGTTTGTCTAAATCCTGTAAATGGAAAGTCATTCTGTCTACGCAAAGAAATGATTGCGGCGATGCTCGAAGATCGCTGGGGTGGTATTGGGGATGATGGCAAACCAGTCATAAGGGATAAATAATTAAAATGAATCAATTCAGAAATAAGTTGTATCATTCTGGAATTGTGTGACAATGCCTTGTGATGGATGGTTTAAGAATTCATCTGTATCTTATTGTCGCATAGACTGCTATGCAACAATAAGAGATGCGTTCTAATAATTGTATCGCATAAATATCTTATAAAATTTGCGTCAACTTTATTGCATTGCGAATATTTTTATTAAATTGCGGAAAATTTAGTTTTTCCTTACGAATATTTGAAACGTATGAGTGATAAAATGGTGAAATTTTGCCGCTACATGAGACAGAGCGTGGGCACCCTATTGGTGACAATTGGTGTGTGCGTGTTGGTGGCTGTTCTCGCTTTTTCGTGGGCTTTTTTGAATCCGATTGCTCGTGCTTTGGATGCTATCGCATTTACTGACAACTATTTATATACGGAGAACTTAAAGGAAGGTGATTTGGATTATTGTCAGGATGTTGCTTTTGTCAACATGTCTGGAGTCCATTCAAGACTTGAGATTGCTGAAGGTCTTGATTATATTGCGAAGTTTGGTCCTAGAGTGGTTGCGATGGATTGCATCTTCAGCCACAATATCTCATCTGATTCTATTGAAAATGACAGTTTGCGCAACGTCATTGCAAGAATACCAAATTTCGTTTCTGCACAACGTATCGTGAAGATGGGCGACTCATTGGCTGTCGAACAATCTTTCTATCACGATGTGTGTTACAATGCCAGCGTGAATATTGAAGACGGAATTGTCCGCCATTTCTCGCCTGACTCGGTGACAATCTCCACTGGAGGAGAAAATGGATGCTCACTGACTCTTCCTTCTTTCGTCGGCGAGATCCTTCGTCTTGGTTATCCTGACAAATATAAGATGCTTCAGGAACGAGGAAATGATGAGGAGTTGATCAATTATAAGAAGATGCAGGTCGACGTGTTTGATATGCGTAAGATTCTCGATATGGAGCTTTTCCTTGACAGTTTCGACGTGAATGATCGAATCATCCTCGTGGGTGATATCGACGACTTGCGAGACTACCATACGATCGCAACTGAACTTTATGGAATGCGTCGTATCAACGGAACTTTGATTCACGCTTATAGCATCGCTACAGCAACAAAGGAGCACCGTCTCATCACAAATATGAGCGACGAATGGGCGATAATCTGGGGATTGCTGATCACCCTTGCTTTCAACTATTTCTGTTGCTGGGCTTATGAGGCTTACGAAAAAACAAATGGTATGATCATCAACTTCACTCAGCTCGGATTCCTTCTCGGAATGATGTTGCTAGGTGGTTTGACGTTCATCAATTTCAGATATAATCTCAACTATACATATGCTATGATCGGTGTGGGATTGGGTGGATTCAGCAGTGAACTTTGGTTGTGGTTTGAGTCTCTTGCCCCTTACCAATGGCTGGCAAAAAAATGGGAATGGTTGAGTTTATAGTACTGTTTGCTTGATACGTGAAATAAGAGCGAATGCCTATTTTGAAATTTGGAATTTGCCATTCGCATATAAAGAAAGCTGGATTTAGAAATTTGCAAAATTGATATAGAAGATGAAAAATAATATGAAACGAATAGGTTTAGCGATTTTGACATTGCTGCTTTGCTTGCCTACATTCGCGGCACTTAAAGCGGTGAAGAACAACAAAACAAACAAGTGGGGATTTCAGGATCCTAAGACACTTCGAACTGTGATCAAACATGTTTATGATGAGGTTGACCCAGCTCATTCTTTTATCGGCTCTAAGGATTACGCTGTAGTTCGTCAGGGTAAGTATTGGGGTGTGATCAATACAGAAGGAGACGTGATCGCAAAGATGGTATTCAAGAACAAGAATATCGCATTCAAGGCAGCTCACGCTCAGTGGAGAAAGGCACGTATCGAGGATTATATTTATGATGCGGCTGACGCTAATGGCAAATTCGGTTACGCCAACTACTATGGTGATTGGGTGATTTCTCCTTTGTTTGACGAGATTGATGATACTTATACTTTGTCTGGAGCATCGGAATATGCTATTGTAAAATATAAAGGTCTTTGGGGTGCCATTGATGCCGACGCGAAGTATATCATCAAACCGGTGATGACTACAAAAGAATCTATTCTTCAGGCTGCCAAGGAGTGGGGTGAGTACGCACCGCTTGGTTTGACTTCATACGAGGCTATGGATTCTCAGACAAGAAAGAAGGGATTTGCTAACTATTTGGGAAACTGGATTGTTAAGCCTTTCCTTGATGATTATGATAAGACTTGTATGTTCACTCCAGATCGTAACTTCGCTGTCGTAAAACGAGGAGGAAAATGGGGATGTTTGGACCGTGGTGAAAAATGGATTGTTCAGCCAGCATATGCTACTGCCGCTGAGGCTAAAAAGGCCGGTTTCGCATGGCAGTTGAAGAACCCGAAGGCAGGCACACGTCCGTCTGAAGCTCATAATATTGATGACGGAAAATTCAAAAACTCATTGTTCGCAAGTGCTCCAGCAGCACCGTCGACTCCATCAACTCCTCCTGCTCCATCTGTGAATCCACAGAAACCGGCACAACCAGCGGCTGCAGGAGCTCCTACCATCACAATCGTCTCTCCTAAGGATGGTGCTCAATACACTAATCCTGAGATGACATTTGTTTACCAGGCTAAGACTGCTGATGGTAGCAAACCTACTATCGCCGCTTATATCAACGGTGAGCTTCAGCCTACAACAAAGGGTGTCAAGCAGTTGTCTGACCAGATCACACTTACTCTTCCACGTAAGGAGGATGTATGCAGAGTACAGTTGATCGCGAAAGACAGTAAGGGATTGAGCAGTGATCCCGCTGTTGTGAGATTGTATTACAAGGCTGATCAGAACAAACCTGCATTGCATGTTGTGTCAATTGGAGTCAGCGATTACGACCAGGCTGATTTGAAACTTCAGCATGCGTCAAAGGATGCCGCAGATTTCTTGAGTGCAGTGCAGAACAGCAATTTGACTTATTATAAGAATCTAGCCACAGCTTCACTTGTGACAGACAAGAATGCAAACGACCGCACAATCAAGAAGCAGCTTTCTCAGCTTGTGAATAAGGTGGATCAGGGCGACGTGATTTTGCTATATTTCTCTGGTCATGGAGCTAAGGAGGGTGATGAGACATACTTCTTGTCGGCAAACGCAGAGAGCGAGGATTTGTTCTCAACTGCTGTGAACTTTGATGTCATCAGAAGCGCGACAAAACGTTTGAAGGACAAGAGATGTAAGATCATCATCTTTATGGATGCTTGCCACTCTGGCGCAATGTACGGACAAAAATCTGTGGCTGAGCCATTCTCACTTGCTGATCCAGGCATCATCGGATTCTACTCTAGCACAGCAAGCCAGAAATCAAATGAAAGTGAGGAGTGGAAGAACGGTATCTTTACAAAGGCTTTGATAGAAGGTATCAACGGTAAGGCTGTAGACGAGGAAGGAAACATCACTATCGATGGCTTGGAGAAGTATATCCGTCAGCAGGTACGTACTTCTACAAATGGCAAGCAGATGCCGATATTTGAGAATAAACAAGGAAACTACATATTGTTCCCAAAAAGAAATTAATAAACCAATAGGAGGGCAAAGTTATGAAGAGATTAATATCAGTTGCCAGCATGCTGGTTATGGCTGTGGCAACATTCGCAGGAAATCTTTTCGTCTACTCAGTGACGGGAAGTGTGGAGAGAAAGGCAGGGAATACTTGGCAGACACTTACAAAACGTGCGGAACTTCAGGAGTCTGATGTCGTTCGTGTGAAAGATGGAGCAAGTCTATCCATCATCGACAAGTCAGCCCAGAAAATATATGCTACAGGAGCAGTAGACGGCAAGTCGGTTTCGGCTATCATCAAAGAGCAGGGAAGCGCATCGTCGGCTTCAACTCAGTTTGTGGCTCACGCTGTAAAATCTTTGTTCAACGGAAATGGAACTGACAATATCAGCCATTCCGCAGCTGGATGTACATATCGTGGCGACATCATTGAGAGCGACATCGCAAAGTCGATTTTGGCAAAGAAGAACAGTGAGGCACAGTTTAATGTAAGCAATGAGAAGAGCGATTTCGGAGTGTCGTTTGATCTTGTGGATCCAAAGACAGGAGAGATCGTTGTCGCTGCAAAGGCAGGTAGAGAGGTCTATTTCAGAGTGAAGAACAACAGCTCGAAGATCCTTTATGTCAATGTGATTGACATCGCATCTAACGGAGAGATGGCAGAATGTTTGCCTATCGACGATGCTCAGACATTGTCTCACCTGTTGATCCCTGCGAATTGTGTTATCGATCTAGAGGATTATCCAATTGAGTTGACATATCCACTTGGTACAGATAATCTTGTACTTGTGGCTTCAGAAGTACCTTACGACCTTCGTCTGGTTAACAAATTCTTGAAGATGCCAAACATTAAGGCAGATGGCAAGCAGCAGATTGGAGTATACTCTCGCACTATCGCTATTATGCAGTAAGAATCGTTAATTGATTTATATGGGCGACGGAATTCCGTCGCCCTTTTTTATTGGATTAAGAATGAAGAGTGAAAAATTAAGAATTTCCCTCTCCCCCAAGTGCGAGCTGTAGGCGAGCACATAAATTTAATAAAACCACAGAGACACTAAGTTCAAAGAGAAGTGCTGCTTTTTATGAAAAAAAGAGGAGAGAATTCAAGATAGACAAGTATGGTATAAAGAACATAATTATGGATGATAAAAAAGTTTAATATTGTTTTTGACAAATTAATGCTTTGCTATAATTTTGTGCTTGTTGTGTGGAAAATCTATATTTGAATGACTTAAATAGAAATTTCGTATAGCAATATATTTTATGTAGGTACTCAATAAAAATAGAATATATGAAAAAATTATTACTGTTATCGACATCAATGATCGCATCGTTTGCATTTATTGTGAATGCTGTGACTTATATGCAAGTAAAAACAGATGATGGCAAAGTTGTACGTTACGATGTAAAGCATGTGACAGAAGTGAATTTTGAGGAAGATACTCAAGAGACTGAACTTTTGCAAGTCACTGTCAGTGGAACAATCGGCAAGGACACATACGTCGATTTAGGATTGCCAAGCGGAACAAAGTGGGCTACATATAATG
>CACZOA010000032.1 GCA_902782665.1 uncultured Bacteroidales bacterium | reverse complement strand
TTCTTACCAGTCATTTCAGATGGCTGCTCAAGACCCATCACTGACAAGATTGATGGAGCAACGTCTGCCAATACACCGTTAGAAACCTTTACTGTTTTAGCGTCGTTTGCAACGTAAACGAATGGCACTGGGTTAAGTGAGTGTGCTGTGTTTGGAGTTCCGTCTGCGTTGATTGCGAAATCA
Source organism: uncultured Bacteroidales bacterium (assembly GCA_902782665.1). Lineage (GTDB taxonomy): Bacteria > Bacteroidota > Bacteroidia > Bacteroidales > Paludibacteraceae > UBA1723. The sequence continues at coordinate 19,989 of CACZOA010000032.1, read as the reverse complement.
CAGTTTCCGTGGTCTGCGATGATGATTGTAGCGTAGTCTTCAGCAAGAGTAGCGTCTGTAACTTCCTTTACAACCTGATCCATAGCCTTAACTGCCTTCTCGATTGCATCATACTTACCTGTGTGACCAACCATATCTCCGTTTGCGAAGTTTACAACGATGAAGTCGAACTTCTGTGAGTGGATAGCCTCAACTAGCTTGTCTTTTACCTCGAATGCTGACATCTCTGGCTTCAAATCGTAAGTTGCTACCTTTGGAGAAGGAACCAAGATTCTCTCCTCTCCGTCGAATGGAGTCTCACGACCACCGTTCAAGAAGAATGTTACGTGAGCAAACTTCTCAGTCTCAGCTGTGTGAAGCTGCTTCTTGCCTTTGTTTGAAAGGTACTCAGCCAATGTGTTGCTTACATTCTCCTTAGGGAATAGGATGTGAACACCTGTGAATGAAGCATCGTATGGAGTCATACAGTAGAACTGGATGTTTGGAATTGTCTTCATTCCCTGCTCTGGAACGTCGTTCTGTGACAATACGATTGTAAGCTCCTTAGCACGGTCGTTACGGTAGTTGAAGAAGATAACTACGTCACCCTCACCGATCTTTCCGTCTACAGATGTGTTTACGATTGGCTTAACGAACTCGTCAGTCACACCTGCGTCGTAGCTGTCCTGCATTGCCTTAACCATGTCTGTAGCTGGAGCTCCGATTCCGTTAACCAACAAATCGTATGCCTCTTTGATACGCTCCCAACGCTTGTCACGGTCCATTGCGTAGAAACGGCCGACGATAGATGCTATTGTACAGCCTGTCTTCTTTGCCTGTGCGCTAAGCTGCTCGATGAATCCTTTACCGCTCTTAGGGTCTGTGTCACGACCATCCATGAAACAGTGGATGAATGTCTTGTCTGCAACACCGAATTCTTTTGCTATCTCACATAGCTTGAACAAGTGATCGAAAGATGAGTGTACACCACCTGTCGATGTCAAGCCCATATAGTGAACTTTCTTTCCTGTCTTTTTTGCATACTCAAATGCAGAAACAACCTCTGGGTTCTTCATGATTGAACCGTCTGCACAAGCACGGTTAATCTTAACAAGGTCTTGATATACAATACGTCCTGCACCGATATTCAAGTGTCCTACCTCTGAGTTACCCATCTGTCCGTCTGGCAAACCAACGTTCTCACCTGATGCCTGTAGCTGTGAGTTTGGATAGTTTGCTATCAATGCGTCCCAATTTGGTGTTGGTGTAGACGCGATTACGTCAGACTTAGTTTTGTTACCGATTCCCCAACCATCGAGGATCATCAACAATGCTTTTTTTCCCATTTTTATATACTTAATGTTTTATTTTCCTTTTTGTCTCAAGTTTCCAGCCTAACCTTTTACCTTCTCACTTTTTCTCTCTCTTCTATCTCTATTCTTTCCTTGGCAGGCTCATCTATTATCACAGCTTCCACGTCTTCAGCATCTTCTTTCATTCTCTTCATGCGTCGAGCACTCTCTTCATCGTGCACCAAGACGCTGCCGTAATAGGATTCGTCTTCATCTGCCGACGAGTAAGACGATCGAGAATCGTCGCTATATTGTTGGTATTGTTGCTGTTGCCTTTTTGTGGCTTTGCCTATAAGGTTTGTTATGACCGTCTTCAGAATGATTGGGACGAGTAGCATAAAAAGTATGCCTATAAGCACCAGCATGAATAAAAACTTGATCATTTACTCTTCATTTTTTGTTGTTACTACTTCGTTTGCTGATATTTCGTTGACTTCCATGTTGTTGAAGTGCAGTACACGTCCTTCAAACATCTGAAGCCATCTCATATTATGAGTCGCCATCACCACCGCGGTCTTCTCACGCGATATCTTGTGAAGCAACGTCATGATATCTTTTCCTGTTTCTGCGTCAAGGTTTCCTGTAGGCTCGTCTGCAAGGATCATCTTTGGATCATTGAGCAATGCTCTTGCGATGACGACGCGTTGCTGCTCACCTCCCGACAACTCATGTGGCATCTTGTAGCCTTTGTTGTCCATACCTACGTAAGCCAGCACATTTGCGATTCTCTCCTTTCGCTCGTTTTTGTCGCTCACTTCTGTGGCTTTCAACACGAAGTCGAGATTTTTCTCTACGCTTCTGTCTGTCAGCAACTTGAAATCCTGGAATATGATTCCCAATTCCCTGCGGAGGTATGGTATCTCCTTACGCTTTATCTTGCGGATGTCGTAGTTGAGCACCATCGCACTGCCTGCTGATATCTCGGCATCTGCATATATAGATTTGAGAAACGAACTTTTTCCGCTTCCCACCTTACCTGTGAGGTAGACAAGTTCACCTACTCTGATCTGCTGTGTCAAATTCTTCAACACCGTCACCTCAGAGTGGTTGATTGAAACGTTTTTGTAGTCTAACAATATCTCGCTCACAGTTGTAAAGTATTAGTCTTTTGGTGCAATTTTCTTGATTTCGTTGATGTCGATGCCGTTTTCAGTAAGCATCTCAAGCAGATGGTAGAGTAGAGATCCGCTCTGCTCGATGATCTCCTCACGTGAACCTTTGGATGCTTTGATCACAGCCACCACAGCCTCCTCACCAAGGTTTTGAGCCACACGGTTTTTACCTTCTGCATGGTTCTTTCCTGCGTATGTAGATGGATCTGCTACGTCGGCCTTGATCTTCCTCTGTACAGCTTCAAGAGCGGTCATGCCACCTTCGTTGACCTCACCCCAGCATGTGTCTGTGCCTGTATGGCAAACAGGTCCGACAGGGTTGACACGGATAAGAAGAGTGTCGTTGTCGCAGTCGTTTTTGATGCTGACAAGGTTCAAGAAATTGCCGCTTGTCTCACCTTTGGTCCATAGCTTGTTGCGTGTGCGAGAAAAGAATGTCACTTTGCCAGTGGCAACGGTCTTCTCATACGCCTCTTTATTCATGAATCCAAGCATCAAAACCTTCAGTGTTGCATCGTCCTGGATGATAGCTGGCACAAGTCCACCAAGTTTATCGAAATCAATAGTCATATTCAATAGTTTTGTGCAAATTTATAAATAAATCGCCAAATTTTATGCGAGAAGTTTTGATATTTGTTCAAGAGTGATTTTGCCTTCGTAGATCGCCTTTCCTGTGATTACGGCTGGCACTCCGGCTTCGTCAAGCTCGATGATATCCTCAATCTTGCTGACACCTCCGCTTGCGATAAGGTATAGACCAGATTCTGCTGCAAGAATCTCTTTGTAAAGGTCTGTTGAGGCTCCTTTCAACATTCCGTCTTTACTGATATCTGTGCAGATCACTTTTGAAATTCCACGCTGACGGTATTGTGATATGAATGGGATAAGTGGCTCCTGAGTTGTCTCGATCCATCCGCCCACTGCGATCTTGCCATCCTTCGCGTCTGCTCCAAGAATGATTTTCTCTCCGCCAAACTTGTCGATCCATCCGCAGAATGTGTCTGGATCCTTCACGGCGATACTTCCGCCTGTGACCATTGACGCACCGCTGTTGAAAGCTATCTTAAGATCTTCGTCACTCTTCAGACCTCCTCCGAAATCAATCACAAGGTTCGTTTTAGTTGCGATTGTCTCCAACACTTTATGGTTGACTATGTGGTGCGCCTTAGCTCCGTCAAGGTCGACAAGGTGAAGACGGCGAATACCTGCGTCTTCAAACTCTTTTGCAATCTCAAGAGGATTTTCGTTGTAAACTTTCTTCTGGTCGTAGTCTCCTTGGCTAAGACGGACACACTTGCCGTCAATAATATCAATAGCTGGAATTATTTCAATCATATAATCTTAATTTTCCGCAAATTTACGCAGATTTTTTCATTTTTTTGAGATTTTAAGCGGAAAACAACTATAAAGTAAGTCGTTGGCCATTTATAGTACATCAATAGCTGAAAAAGGATGTCAGGATTATTTGCCCATTCTTAATTCTTAACTTTTAATTCTTAATTTGCAAAAAAATGTGTGATACGTTAATTTGTTGGTTCATTCCCTCATAAAAGTGTGGTTTTTGATGGTTTGATCCCTCATAAAAATGTGGAAATTTGGATTAACTTGCATATAATCAATAATCTAACAAATCAGATGGAGCGACCACCAATTGATCGAGACTCATGCCTCTTTTTTTGATGACATCTTCCATGCCGTTGATCTGATACTGACGTAGCTGTTTGGGCTTGCAAAGTTCTATTCCTAACTGTGATTTGTAGATGTCGTAGATTAACTCAGAGCAGTACCATTTGCCATTGTCGAACTTAAAAGCAAGGTCGTATGACTTCCCTAAGTATTTATTATATTTGATTTTAACCGGCTCCTTTTTCACACGCATCATCTTCACCTTCTCGTCTTTGCCTTGTTTTATCCACTGTTGCAGAGGGGTGAGTCGGACCACCTTGGACGCTTCCAACACAAATAGCTTTTTGTCTTTCTCGACCACGACACCACAATGAGACCATTTAGATCCTGTGGCTTTCTGGATCAATGGAGATTGACGGCTTTTCGACACTTGGAAAAGGATGTCTCCCTCTTTGTAATCATCTTGTTGTGCCCAACAGACACCGATGGTTACAGAGATAAGGAGAAGTAATATGATCGCTATTTTCTTTTTCATGTAATTCTTAACTCTAAACTTTTTACTCTAACCCTTCAACCCTCAACCTTCAACCATTAACCCTCAACCATTAACCCCCAACAGCGTGCTCAGCATCACTCCTCTCACTGCATTGCCTTGCAATAAAGCTACTGCATCGTCGTCGCTGATGGCGATATTGTTGATGAAAAACGGAATTCTGAAATTGCAGCCCGACGCGTATTCGGAGCATCCGTAGGCAGTGCGACCTTTCAGGATCCTGCCACGTTTGCAGATCGGACATACACATTCTGCCAATGAGGTAGGGGCGGGAGTGTCTGTTTTCTTCCTTTTCACCGTCTTTTTTGCTGTTGGCTCACTGCCGTCGTCAGCCTTTTTCTTTCTTGGTGCCCGTGGTTTCTTCTCTTTTGGAGGTTGCTCATCAGAGACGCACGTCCGTGCGTCTCTACGTGCTTCAGCAATTTTAGTCATCGACACATCACGTTTCACTGCGTCGACTACCTCGCACACCATCTTCTTCAGCTCAGCCATGAAGTCGGCCGACTGATACTCTTTCTTCTCCACCAGACGTAGCTTCTTCTCCCATTGACCTGTCAGTTCCGCAGATTTGATAAGTTCCTGGTTTATAGTGTCGATCAGCTTTATTCCTCTTTCGGTAGGGATGATGTTTTTTCGTTGGCGGATCATATACTCACGTTTGAAAAGAGTCTCGATGATGCCGGCTCGTGTAGATGGTCGTCCTATTCCGTTCTCCTTCATCGCCTCACGAAGTTCCTCATCCTCAACATTTTTTCCTGCTGTTTCCATCGCACGAAGCAGAGTGGCTTCGGTGTATGGTTTGGGAGGAGTGGTCTGCTTCTCCACGATCGACGGATTATGTGGTCCGTTCTGTCCGACAGTAAATGCCGGGATGACGGTGTTGTTCTCCTCTTTGTTGGGATCCTCCGATGGATTGGCTGGTTTCACGTCGTCCGAATAAACCAATCGCCATCCCGGATCAACGATCTCTTTGCCGGATGTCTTGAATCCTACGCCAGCTGATTCTCCCTCCACTGTGGTTGTGGAGATCTGACAGTCGGGATAGAAATTGGCAATGAAGCAGCGAGTCACGATATCGTAGACGTTGAACTCCTCCTGCGTCATGTTTGTGGCCAGCACTCCCGTCGGAATGATCGCATGGTGATCAGTGATCTTGGAGTTGTCGAAGATACGTTTCAACTTTGGAATCGGTTTCTGCAACACAGGAGCTGTCAGCAACGAATAATTCTGTATTCCTCCCATTATCTGAGGAATCTTCGGATGCACATCCTCAGGCAGGAATCGAGTGTCGACACGTGGATATGTGGTGTATTTCTTTTCGTATAGCGACTGTGCGCATTTAAGCGTCAGTTCGGCAGTGTAGCCGAAACGACGGTTGCACTCCACCTGCAAGGAGGTCAAGTCGAACAATTTTGGAGGCATCTCCTTGCCAGCCTTCTTGTCTACCTTGGTGATCGAGAAAGGTTGGCCGGTCACCGTCTGCAGAACTTTCTCCGCGTCTTCTTTCTTTTTGAATTTGCCCTTTGTGCAGGAAAAATTGGTATTGCAGAAAAGCGTCTTCAGTTCCCAGTAAAGCTCCGGCTTGAAGTTGATGATCTCTTTGTGTCTTGCCACGACGAGGGCCAGAGTCGGCGTCTGTACACGTCCGATGGAAAGGGGAGTGCCCGGCACCGAATATTTGATGGAATATGCTCGCGTCGCATTCATTCCAAGGAGCCAATCGCCGATAGCGCGGAGAGCTCCCGCCGCATACAGACTGTCGTAATCGGCTGATGGACGGAGATTTGCGAAACCTTGTGAGATAGCCTCGTCGGTAAGAGAAGAGATCCAAAGACGATAGACAGGAGCTTTGCATTTAGCATACTGAAGCACCCAGCGTTGGATAAGCTCACCCTCCTGGCCGGCATCGCCGCAGTTCACCACATATTCCGCATTGTCAATCAGACGTTTGATGAGATTGAACTGTTTGCTCACGCCTTTGTCGTTTTTCAGCTTGATGCCGAAAGTAGACGGAATGATCGGAAGCGTCTCCATCATCCACTGCTTCCACATAGGGTCGTAGTCGTGAGGCTCTTTGAGGGTGCATAGATGGCCGAACACCCAAGTCACCTGATAGTCATTACCTTCGTAATAACCATCCATCTTGGCTGTCGCTCCAAGCATACGAGCAATATCGCGTGCCACACTCGGTTTCTCCGCTATGCAAACTTTCATTTCTTCCTGACTCGTTTTTGTAGTTCAAAGATAATCAAAATTTGTGATAATCATCCACCCTCCATCGTCCATCTTCAACCATCCACCCTCAACCCTCCATCATCAATCATCAACCATCCATCATCCATCATCAACCCTCCACCATCCACCCTCAACCCTCAACCCTCAATCTTCAATCTTCTTTCCCATACTTCATTTCCGGCTCCTTCACCATTGAAATATCCACCTTGTAGAAAGTAGGTGCGTAGTCGTTTTTCTTCAGACACATAGTCATGTAGACGGGAGCGTACGTCAGTTTGCCCACCACCTTCAAATTGTCGTTGCACAACACTACTGCCTCCTGCAGATCGTAATCCGGACAGTCCATGATGTTAGACAGTGCACGGTGCACCTCGTAGTCTTTGCCCGATTTCACCTCGATCGGTAGGATTCTGCCGTGGTATTCTATCACAAAGTCGATCTCTCCACGTTTCTTGTTGTTGTAGTAGAACGGCTCGAAAGAGTGGGCTATCAATTCCTGTGCGACGGCATTCTCGTAAACGGAACCGAAATTGATGTCTTTGTCTCCGTTGATGATACGCAGCTGGATGCCGTTTGCGTATTGGGCGGCAAGCAGACCTATGTCGCTAAGGAACAGTTTGAGCAGATTGCGAGACATCGACAACTTGAGAGGCATTTTAGGCTCTTCCACATTGTAGACAGGAATTGCCACACCTGCGTTTTTCAGCCAAAGGAAACCGTTGTGGTAGCGGTCGTATTTGGCGTTTTCGTTGAGACTCTTCAAGATGAAACGCTTGTTTTTCTCGTTCAGCTCTGGCGGAATCAAATCGTATATATGGTTGATTTGCAGCTTGTCTTTGAAGTCGTATTTGGTGATGTCACGCTTGTAGAGAGTTATGATGTCACGTTGTGCCGCCATCACCTCCTGAAGATTGTTTGTCTCCAGATATTTCTTCACAGCCTCCGGCATTCCTCCCACCACGAGGTATAGTCTGAAAAGCTCCATCATCTTCTGATGGATGAAGGCGTCGACGGGAGTGCGGTTGTCCCACGCATTCTGCAGATGGTCGATCACATTGTCGCCGATGCCTATCGCACGTATGAACTCTTCAAAGTCGAGAGGAAACATCTCCTTTACACTCATGTATCCCACTGGCTCTGAACGCAGATCTTTCAGCTCCACACCGAGCAGAGATCCACTCATTATGTATTTGTATGAACCGTCGTCTACCAAGAATTTTATCGCCGTCACCACTTCCGGACACGCTTGCACCTCGTCAAAGAATATCAGTGTCTCTCCTTTGATCAACGGCTTTTTTGTGGCTGTAGATATGCGAAACAGAATGTCTTCTCTTCCGCTCGCATTTCTGATTGCTTCAGCGAACTCCTGATTTTCCACAAAATTTATCTCCACAAAACTTTTGAATTTTTTGCCGAATTCTCGTATTGCGAATGTTTTTCCTATTTGTCTTGCACCAGTAAGCAGAAGTGCTTTTTTTGATGTTTTGTAGAAATTTTCTAAGTATGTTGATATATTTCTTTGAATCATAATGTTTTATCTTTTTGTAAAATGTTGCTATAACCTAAAATTTCCATTTTTCTATGCAAATTTCGCTCAAATTTTCCACTTTTCCAAGCTTTTTAACCCCAAAATTTCCACTTTTCCAAGGTAAAATCGGCTGAAATTTCCACTTTTCCAAGATGTTTTGCCCAAAATTTTCCATTTTTCCAAGTTTTTAACTTCAAAATTTCCACTTTTCCAAGGTAAAATCGGCTGAAATTTCCACTTTTCCAAGATGTTTTTGCCTAAAATTTCCACTTTTCCAAGCTTCTTAACTTCAAAATTTCCATTTTTCCAATGTGAAATTGGCTGAAATTTCCATTTTTCCAAGATGTTTTGCTTGAAAATTTCCACTTTTCCAGGATTCCTTGTCTGTGATGGGCAGGTTTCGAAAACTGCCATACGAGTTGGTTCAATCAAAAATTATAAATGCGTAATTGAGATGTGTCACGTGGGAATGCATGGACATATATTTCTAAAAATTAAATAAATTGGGTGTTTTGCCACATTGTCATTGTGAATTTAATGTTGTTCTGACATTTTTTTTTCTTTCCGCAGGAATTGAATAAGAAAAATTATAATTTTGGTTTTCAAATGGAATTTGTGCGGATTTATTTCATGAATCCTATTAATGAATTTACTTAAAGAGGCTCTTGTAAGCGAAAAATTGCAACGAATATGAAAAACAAATTTTGGGTTTTGGTCCTGCCTTCTTTCTTACTTTCGTGTGGTCAGACAAAAACAAAGGTGGATTATAAGGAAGAAGTAAAAACAGAATCTTTGGATTCTACGACCTTGTCTGTCGACATTGTCCCGTTCACGTCTCCCGACCGTCAGCGATTGGATGTTCGTGGTAATGTTGTTAAATTGGTGGTGCATAGCGCTGATTATTATAAAACTACGTCTTCCTATTTGGAACAGGAATGGAAAAAGGAGTCTTATGTCTTCGACAAAAAAGGAAAGGCTTCTCCAAAAGAACGTGGTGATAAAGAGTCCCGAAATGAAAAAGGTCAGCTGGTGAGAGTGGAAAATGTGCTTCCTGATTGGGGAATTACTACGTGCAATACATATAAATATAATGCCGATGGTTTTGTAGACTCTATAATCTCTAAAAATTTAGGTTATTCTGAAACCTCTTTTGAATATGATTCCAACCAAAATTGTATATCATCGAAGAAGAAATTGGTTTCTGAAGGCACGGAGGAGGTGTCTGTCGTCACTTATCAAATCCTTGAGACTGACAGTATAGGAAATTGGACCAAAAGGTCTGCAAAGATGGTGGTGAATAGTGATGGTGACGAAGATGTCCAAGAGACGGACATGTTGGAATGGAGAGAGATTACTTATCAGAAGTGAAATTTCCTCACTTCCAAAACTTGAAAATTGACAATAGAAATGGGCGGGCTTGAAACCTGCCCATATTTTTGTGTTTAGAAATAATATCCGAAATTAAACATAAAAGCTATTCTGCGTGTACGCTCACTCCAATAGCCGGTCAGAGATAGTGGCCCCGCACCTGTGTCGTAGCTGTAGCCTAACTGTGCTCCCCAAGTGAGGTGGTCTTTCATGACTGCCTCTCTGACGTGATCGGCGATTGTTCCACCGTCGATAGACGCTTGTATATAATGGTTGTCTCCGATACGTTGCTGTAGGTCAAGTCCTCCGAACAGAATGCCATTGTCACTGATTAATTCCACGTTTGCCATACCTGCCGCCACAATCTGTTGGTCCATTTTCATTCCTGATTTCAATCCTCCGATTGTATTGAGCAGGGCAAACGGTGCCGGGCTGTCATCCACCCCTGTTAGAAGGGCTCGTCCACGCACGTGTGGGCCAACGGTGAATCGAGGTGAGCCTACAGGAATGACGGTTTTCCAATTCATCTGGAACATTGGCAGTGGTCTGTCGTTGATGTAATATATGAGATTTTTGGTCACCAAACTTGCGCTACAATTGAAAAGTGTTCCTTTCAATGGAAAAATTTCAGAGTTGAGCGAGTTATATTCCGCTTGGGCATAGAGCGTGAAGAAATGATCATTCTTATCTGTTCTTGGCGACGGAAGCCCTTGGTCGACGAGAATATCAGTGTATTTATACCAGTCGAAACGGAGTCCGAATGTGTATTGCACCTTGTTCCACTCCTGCGAGAAGTAGAAGCGTGGACATTGGTGATATGATGTGATTACGGCAGCGCGTTCTCCATAGTTGTAGAATTGAAACTCACCGTGCTCAAAGAAATAGGAAGATCCGAAGCGGCTGTTTTTTTCGGTGAATTTGTCAAAACTCATCTCTCCCTTCAGACGTAGTCCAAGACGTGCATACAGTTGCACCATCATGTTCTTTTTCTTTGTAGGCAGCATGAATTGAGGGTTGACGTGCAGCGACGCATACTCATCGTTGTCGAATCGAGCTCCTAGGTTGATAGAACTGGTGCGGAATGTTTTTCTGAACGCATTATTCTGGTCGTCGTCAGTATCTGATTTTTTAGGCGCGGTATAAACTATATGATTGTATGGACTGTGTCCGTCGTTCAGCAGAGAGTCACGCAGCTGCACTATCAGTGGCAATAGCTGACGGGCTCTGGCTTCTCCACGTTTTATCAGAGTGTCGATTTCCTCTTTGCCGAAGCTGGAACTGGCGAATCCAGTCACGTCGACGTCGATATATATTTGTGTGTCCTTGATATTTTTGTCGTAGAGATTCGAGCTGCTAAGTTCAAGGAGGTGAGTCATAAGATTGGTGAAATTATCATAGTTCACCGCCTCCTGCGAATGCGACACCAAGTCGACTCCCACGATAATATCCGCGCCCATACGTCGTGCCACATCCACTGGGTAGTTGTTGGTCACAAAACCGTCTACGAGCATCAATGAGTCTTTATGAATAGGGGTGAACACGCCGGGAATAGCCATCGACGCGCGCATCGCCATAGCAATGTCTCCATTGTGAAACTCATATATTGAGCCGGTTTTCACATCCGTCGCATTACATGCGAAAGGGCGGGGAAGAGTGTTGAAATCCACATTGTCGTCCACTCCTTCGGTAAGATGAGTGAGCATACTTTCAATGTTCATTCCATCGATCAATCCCGTCAAACCACCTTGGCGGATTCGACGTTGCGGATCAAGGGAGACACGAAGCTGATAAGTTTCGTTCATCTTCTTGGAAGTCAACAACTTATTTCCGTAATTAGGAGAGTCTAAAAGAAGGTCGCTCCAGTCTGTGGCACGAGTCAGGCTATCCAGCTGGTTGGCATCATAGCCGATAGCGTACAGACCACCCACGATGCTGCCCATAGAGTTGCCGACAACGATGTCGATAGGCAAACCAGCCTCTTCAAGCACTTTGATAACACCAATGTGAGCCAAACCTTTCGCACCGCCACCTGCAAGCACAAGAGCCACTTTCGGATTTTTTTTCTGCACAGACGAATCCTGCTCAGGTATGATTGGATTCTCATTTTCAGCCCAAACAGACGAAAAACAAACACAAGAGAGCAGAAGCAGTAATATTTTTTTCAATGTTATGTGTATTTTTTCCATATATCTGCCCACAAAGTTACATCAAAAGCCCGATAAAATCTAATTTATAATGCGCAATTCGTAGTGCATAATGCGGAAATGGGAGAGAAATCCATTGTAGAGACGTCGTATTACGGCGTCTCAAATGGTATTACGGCGTCTCTAATTAATGAGACAGACCACGGTAGCCAATCGTTTGCGACGCTTGCCAACCATAGACTGTTTTGATAAAGGTTCCACGGTAGCCTTTCCCAACCGTGGAAACGGTTGCTATTTCAGCCCATGGTTGATTTTAGAGCGTATGCGAGAAAATCTACCGTGAACTTAATTACGTGCATTTACAGATGATGATATGGAATATATCAGTATTCTGCGACAGGGCGGACAGCTTGTCCTGAATATCGCAAACTGATTCTGCCTAGTTTTTTCATGTCGGAATTAAACTGAAATGTGGTGGAATACAAGGAATAGTCGTCGCTGGTATTAGCACACCAATAGTAGCCAAACTCGCCTAATTTAACTAGTTCTGGGTAAACGTTGATTCCTCCGGCTGGAAGAAAAATTGAATTTTTGTTGTCTTTCTCTTTACTTGATACCATATAGCCATTCACTCCATTCAGATTCGTCCAATTCCAGTCGCAATGGTCGATAAGTTCTTTGAATTCTGATTCTGTAGGAGTCCTCCATAGTCCACCCCAATTCATGGATGCCGCATCATGAGAATATGTGAGATTACCGCATGAGTCTACTACATTTATTGCTAATAGACTGCTCTCAGAAACGTCATATTTATATCCATTGCTCCAGCTATAATGTTCCTTTTCTTCAATTTCGCCCCAAGAATAGTATCCTCCATATTCTTCAGGCTTGGTGGCCCCAACGTTCATTGTTGCCCATTTGAGTCCACTGGGCAAACCAAGATCCATATATTCATAAAAATATTCTTCTTCCAGCATTTCCTCGTTTTCTTCCTCTTCAAAACAAGATGTCATGCTGACGCAGAAAAGAATCGACGCCAATTGCCATGTATATAATCTGAATCGGTTCATAATTAGATCTTTGATGAATTTGTCATGAAGCATATTTGCAGACAAAATTATATCAAAAGATTGGAAAAATATAATGCGACGGAATTAAAATTTTGGCTACAGTAGCCAATCGTCTTCGACGTTTGCCAACCATAGTTGGGCAGGATAAACGATTTATGGATGGAAAGGGGAAAAATATTTGTTTTTACAACCTTAAGAGCGTTGCCTTACAGATGGATTATTTGAAGAAATGAGGAATGCAAAGTGTCCCATATCTAAAGAGTGTTGTAATGTGTGTGTGAAAAAGAATGGAAAAATTGCATAATCCATTATGAACTTTTACATTTGTGAAGTGTCTAAAAATAATGAATGGGATGTATAAACTATAAAATCGTCCTGATCAATGAATTCATAGACAATCGTATAAAGAATTGTTAGAATTATGAAGAAGACCCAAACAGAAAAAATAACTAAATTTTTTAGAAATGGTATTTGAAATAGCATCTTAGTATCTCTATGAAATGTGGCAAGTAGCATAATTATCAAGATGTTATAATAAGATTTCTTGCATCTGTTGTTATATTGCCCATAAATTTGATTTATGATAAATCACAAATAAACCCTAATAAGTCAATGGACAACACAATACAGATAAAGAGTATCAGTCAAATGTCAGGGATGAAATTCATGATTCCTGACTATCAACGTGGTTATAGATGGTCAAAAAAGCAAGCGGAACAACTTCTTGATGACGTAAAAGATTTCTATAAAGTAAAACATGCTGATGGAGAATTTTATTGTCTTCAGCCTATTGTAGTCAAACATTTGGACGGTAATGAATATGAAGTGATAGATGGTCAGCAGCGTCTAACCACAATATTCATTATCATAAAGACGCTGTCTGAAATTATAGAATATGTAAATTCAGAGTTTGAATTGTATTCTATTTGTTATGAAACACGCCCTGATTCAGAAGCGTTTTTACGTGAATTGGATACTGATGATAGTAAAAAAAACGACTGTGTTGACTTCTACCATATGTACAAGGTATACGAGACAGTTAAAACATGGTTTAAGGAGCAAGGTAAGAATGTTTCGAAGATGGATATGCTAAAAGCCATTATTGGAGCTGATGATCAAGCTGTAGATGAGAACATAATAGATAAAGCAAACAATGTCCGAGTTATCTGGTATGAAATTGCAGATTCAGAATGTGCGTCAACCATAGATATTTTTACTCGTCTAAATATTGGAAAAATTCCATTGACTAATTCAGAACTCATAAAAGCTTTGATTCTAAAGAGAGGAAACTTTAATGAACAGGATGCAACTTTGAAGCAAATTCAGATAGCTTCTGAATGGAATTCAATGGAGCAAAAATTGCAGAATGATTCATTTTGGTTCTTTATCTACAACACAAGCAATGTTCAAAAGTATGATAATCGCATAGAATATTTGTTTGATTTAATGAGCAAACGGACTGTTGAGGATGAGTATTATCATACATTCAATTGGTTTTCAAATAAATATGTTAAGTTGAAGAAAGACGTTGATAAACTTTGGCAACAAGTCAGAAATTATTTCCAAACATTAGAGGAATGGTTTGAAAATCGTGAACTATATCATTATATTGGATTCTTAATTGAGTATAACGAGGAAATTCAAACATTAAAAGAGGCTTGTGATACACTTGATAAAGCGGACTTCGTAAACCTTTTTATTAAATCCCAAATTAGGAAGCAGTTACTTAAGTGTAACCTAAATGACCTTGGGTATGAAGATAGAAAAGAAGTTCGTAAAGTGTTATTGCTATTTAATATTCTTACTGTATTGGAGACAAAGAAGTCAGATATGCGATTCCCATTCAACAAGTTTAAGACTGGCAATTGGGATATTGAACACATTTGTTCGCAAACTGACAACTATCCATCGTCAGAAAAGGATATTCGCAAATGGGCTGATGATATATTAGAGTATTATACAGAGTATAGTGAACCTGGAAAAGTTCAAGAAAAAATAGATCAAGAGGAGGATCAAAATCTTAAAAATTTCCTAGAAAAAGTGTTAAAACTCAAACAAATGGAAAAACCAATACAATCAGAGTTTAGAGATTTGTTTGATAAAGCACAAAAAGAGATTTTTAAGGATACTCAAACACAAGAGAAGAATCATATTTCTAATTTAGCTTTGTTAGATTCAGAAACAAACCGATCATATGGAAATGCTTTTTACCCTATCAAGCGTAAACATATCATTAAAAATGATAAAATGGGGGTGTTTGTTCCAATTGTGACTAAAAATGTTTTTTTGAAATTTTATAGTACAAAAGTAGATGAAATGATGTATTGGACGGAAACTGATGCTAAAGCCTATTTTAAAGCTATGAAAGAAAAACTATCAGAATATTTACCTGCAAACATGTAAAATATGGAACTACTAACAACCAATCGAGAGGGGGAAAGATTGTCTTTCTATAAACTTTTTTCAGAAAAAAAATACAAACTTGTTGTTCCAATTATACAACGAGAATATGCTCAGGGAAGAATTTCTGACAATGTGAATGAAGTTAGATGCGAGTTTCTAGATGCTTTGTATGATTATTTGGATGCTAATATTCCAGACCGTGATTTGGATTTTGTATATGGAAACATTCAAGAGCGAGAAGGTGAGAAATTGTTTGTGCCACTTGATGGACAGCAGCGTCTTACTACACTCTTCTTGTTGCATTGGTATTTGTACTGTATATCTACTAATTTAGAAGCAAAAACTAAATTTTTGGATAATATGACCCATGATGGACGTTCAATGTTCTCTTATGAAACAAGAATGTCTGCGACTAATTTTTGTGATGCTTTGATGGCGAATGCTATAGATATGGACAATCTATATAGGAATGAAGAAGATGGTGTTCCTACAGTATCTGCCACAATAAAAAATAAAAACTGGTATTATCGAACTTGGAATTATGATCCAACCATTCAGTCAATGTTGGTCATGCTTGATTCGATTCATGAGAGATTTAATTTTCGACCAGAATTTTTTGATAGACTAATTGATACAGAAAAGCCGATTATTACATTCCTTTTTATGGATTTGCAAAAATATCAGCTTACTGATGACCTCTATATCAAAATGAATTCAAGAGGAAAACAATTAACTCCTTTTGAAAATTTCAAAGCTAAATATGAGCAGTATTTGAAAAGTGTAGGTCAGAATGAAAAATTTACACTATCTATTGGAAAAACCACAATAGATGTTGATCTTAGTAAATACTTTTCATACAACATAGACACAAAATGGACAAACTTGTTCTGGAATTATCGAGAATTAAGACATTATGATAATGACTATGACCATTTTGACGATTTAGTTGCAAATTTTATAAGAGTTTTATTTACAAATGCGTATGCAGGAAAAATTTATGTTAATCAGAAAGAAAAGAATGAAGCTTTAGAAGAATTGATTCAGGATGATAACAAACATCTAACTTTCAATGCATATCAAAAAAGTGAAGTTCTATCAGAAGAATCTTCCTTGTATCTTGTTAAAGCACTTGATGTATTATCTGTTAATGAAGAAGGTATTCCTCGTCTTATTCCTGATTCATATTTATTCTATTATGATGAAGAAAAAATGTTCCGTAATGCAATAGAGAATAAATTATCTCTAGCAGAAAGAATACAATTACATGCTTATTTACAATATTTGATTCGATATACTGACACGAGTGGCCTTGCTGACTGGATGCGTGTTATCAAGAATCTAAGTGATATGGACAATACTATAACGGATACTTCATATCGGTATGCCTCTGGAATCAAGTCTGTTAATAAGCTACTTGATCATGCAGATCATATACTAGAGTATCTTGCTGATAATAATAGCATAGATTATTTTTCTTCATGGCAAGTCGCAGAGGAGAGGGTAAAAGCAAAACTAATCTTGAGAAATGATGGTTGGCGAGAGGAAATTGAAGAAGTTGAAAAACATGATTATTTCGATGGACAAATTGGTTTTATTTTAGATTATTCGGGCGTGTTTGACATAGCATGTTATGATTGGGAACCTGACCTCAATGACGAGTTATTGTTGAAGTTCCGTATTTACAAAGAAAAGGCTAGTAAAGTTTTTGCTAATAGTTATTATGATCGAATAAACAATAAGAATTATTGTTTGGAGAGAGCTGCTTTAACTAAAGGTGATTATTATCTTTGGACTTCAGGAGATGCTTTTAATTTGCTTACGACAAATGTAGTTAAAAATAATGTTAAACGAGATTACTCTTGGCGACGTTGCTTACGTGTTGATGAAAAAGACAACCATCCAGGTTATTATATATTTAAGAAGATACTTGATGATAATCGATTTAACGTAAATGATGTACAGGAATCTTTGGAATTAATAGCAAAAGATGGCCGAGAGAAAAGCAGATGGAGAGATTTATTGATAAAGAATCCTGAACTTATTAGGTATTCGGCACAAGGATTTATAGGCAATTATGAATATTCTGGTATTATGTTGCTTACTTCCTTAAAATCTAATGCTACTCATTCTGAACTGCATACGTATTATTTATATAATAAATACATTAAAGAATGCATGGATGTCTATCCATTTGAGGTAAGATATGTAGAAACAACAGCAAAAGAATTATTACCATATATAGAGTTCTCTAATTATTCATTTAACAGAAAAATGTATGAATTTAGGATTTATGGTATTTCAGATGAAACAAAGGACTATGAGTTTGATTCATATCAGTTTCATTTTCTTAAGTCAAAAGGTCGTAACCAATTGGATGAGTATTCTGATGAAATCATCAGAATTTTGGAGAGCTTAGGTATGGAATGGTGGAAGGAATATGACGATGGAACTCCTTTCCCTCAAGATGAATTAGGTTTTTATTATGAAGCACACGATGAAAAAGAAGCGGTTGATTTGATTGCCAAATTATGTAAGTTCATTAGGGTTTTATTAAAGTAAATACTTTCAATCAAAAAAGCATAGCTTTGGGTTATGCTTTTTTGATTTTTTCCAAAAAAAATCAAAACCTATCCCCCATTTTTGGCATACCTTGTTTCTAATTTTGCATTGTTAACTAGAAGTCAAACTAAACAATGGTGATTTGAAAGAAAAAAAAGTACAGGCTTCGTATGAAGAAGCAACAATTAGGAATTTGAATTTCCTACAAGCAGTTTTTTTAGTGATTATTGGAGCTCTATTGGTGTTTACCGTGTATTTCATTTGTATGTACAGTGACACATGCTCAAAAAGGTTTGCGGACACTTCATTAGCTAACGCTCGTGATTGTGCCTTGTCGGGATTTGTATTTTCTATTTTATATCTGCTTGTACCGTCTGTAAAGATAGTTGTCAAAGCAGCACATCTTTATGTAAAGCAACATGAAGAGAAATAAAAGCGGTCAACCCTAAACAGATGAAAATATGAAACTGACAATAGAAGAGGAAAAAATCAGAAAAGTGCTAATTGACGTTGCTAAACGAGGCTCTACTATAAGCTATGGCAGATTGCTAAGAAGAGCAGGCTTAGATGGGAAATATGATTTTTCTATCAATCCTTATTTTAGGATTGAATTTGGAGAATGATTGGGTTGTATTTCAGAATTTGAGTATGATAATTGAAAACCAATGTTATCAAGTGTAGTCCTCAGAGATGATTCTTCTGTTCCTGGAAATGTATTTTTCGTTTGGTGACTACTCTAACAGGATTTACATTTTCGGGGTATAATGCAAAAATGGAATTTGCAGTTGCGGAGTTTATTCGTACTCGTGACTATTGGTCTGTACATTAATTGTATCATCGTTATTACTAATTGTTATTTAATAATTTTATTAGAGATATATGGAATATATTGAATTCGTAAAGACAAAGGAGGAGATATTGGATAATATCAAAACTCTTAATGATTATCTTAATCCTTATGGCTATCTGGACAAAAGACGGTTTGCTTTGGATTTAATCAAGAACGGAATCTGTTTTGTCGCATACAAAGATGGAGACATAATCAAGTTTGCTCCAAGTCGGTTCCTTGGTTACTTAAACAATGATATGGCAAAGCATGAAGCCAACGACTATAAGGATGGTCGTGAGACAAATCCTATTATCAGTGACATTTTAAGGTCAGAACCCTGTGAGGATCCAGAGATGGAGGTCGCATATCAGGCATATTGTAGCAAACTCTATATGTCAGTTGGTAAGAATGGATCTTTCGGTAGAAAAAGAAAGTTTTGGAGAATGTTTTAATAGAATTTAACACAAGCAGTCCTTTCTCTTGAAGAAATACAGTAATGGCTTTAAGTGTTTGTTCTGATTTGCCTATTTCAGAGGCCATCTCTTTTGTGTCACTCTTGGATTAGCCTGCACTATACGAAGTACTGCCATCTCTTCCAAAGTGCAATTTTTGCACTTTGAAGGGAGGTTAAGTGCAGATTTTGCACTTTGAAATTCCTCATTCACGACATAACATCGCGTCTGAAAAACGCTACCGAGCAAGGCGAAAGTAACCAGGGACGAAGTCTCGGGGATAGAATGTGTACTGCCCTCCAGGCAGAGTGCTTCATCATGAGAGTGCCCCGACAAGTACCCGAACAAGTACCCGAACAAGTACGAACACGACATTCAAATCAGTTTTGGACAAACAATGAAAATATATTGCGACTTGTCATAGCAATAGGTCTAACACAATTGTCGGTAAAAGAGATGATGTCTGCGGTAAACCTCAAACATCGTCCAAACTTTTTAGAATACACATTAAATCCTGCAATTGAAGGAGGATGGGTTAGGATGTTGTATCCTGAATCCCCACGTCATCCAAGACAAAAATATTTATTGACAGTGAAAGGAATGGGACTGTACAATAAGATGAACCCGACAAATTAATTTCGGCCTATACAAAAAAAAACTCCTGCAATCCATTGGATTACAGGAGTATAGAATTATAATCAGAACTGATTATTTCTTGTTCAATACAAGGTCAACCTCTACTGCACAAGCTACCGAGCAACCAACCATTGGGTTGTTAC
>CACZOA010000031.1 GCA_902782665.1 uncultured Bacteroidales bacterium | reverse complement strand
CCTGCCCAACGCCTTGGAACGAAATAATATGCGAAATATAATAGCGAAATGTGAATAGACATGGATGCGGAAAATCCGATGCGAAATAAACACAAGCGCTAATGCGAAATAGAAATAAAAAATATTTATTTCCTTTAATAATAAACAGTTTAGATGCGTGATTCTGCATCTAAACTGTTTTTTTTGAAAATCCAACACAGAAAAAATCAGCATATAAAACCACCTCATTACTCACAGTTTTTGATTATAGAAAACCAGTTCTAAAAGACACTCTCCCCTACTCTAGTCTAGACAAAATAGAATAACCTGATTAAAATGAGATATTAGAATTTGTTGAGATTTTATATGATTATTTATGAGCTATGATTGATCTAGCCATATGCAAAACTAGAAATCCAAGCAATTACAACAAGTCAATGAATATCATCATAAATAGTCAGAAAAGAGAGAAAGATTCAACAGCATTTATGATCTACTACACCCAACAAATGGCATATCTGGTATAGTTTTAACAACAGACCCAAAATAAGGATAAAAGAATTGACGTGGCAAGCAAAAGAAAATTGAACGATACGCCACAACATATCCATGAAAACCCTAACCATATTAATCCTAACGGTTTAAGTCACTCAAGTGGATTGAGCCCAACGAAGGTTCTTCTTTGGCTGCCGGAGGAATGGCTATCGAAGCACTCCTTAACACTAAGTAGCAATGATCACAACGTCATCTTAAAGCGATTAAGACATAAAAAAAAGACGTCGAATATATCACATACTCAACGCCTTGGAAAAAAATAATTAATGCGAAAAATTTATGTTTCTATTCCAATGTAAATGATTAGTTGTCGAGATACTTAACAACGTATCTAACAGCTTTCTTTTCTTCATTCACATATATTCTATATTCTCCTCTATCGTATTGATAAAGTTTAATATTAGCTTTGTCAAAATTAGGTGTCGCACACTCAAAACAACAATACTTGAAATCCTTCTTTACAACCCAATGTTTGGGTTTTTCCATGATTTCATAAGTGGCATCACCTACATTAACTACATTTTTTGTCATGTTAATGACAATTGAAGTATTGTTTCCGATCCAAGGTCCCCATGCGTATACATCAGGAACATTCTTTGCGCCCACACCTGCAGAACTCTTAAACGCCCTGAAATTAATCTCCTGTGCCGCCATCTCTGTAGAGAAAGCGAACAATGAGAATAATACTATTAAATACGTTAAAAGCCTTTTCATTACAATTCTGTTCTGTAGTTTCGTTCTTTTTACAAAGATAAACATTTATTTACTAAATCAAAGCATTTGCCTAAAAAAAATCATCAATTCCATCACTTTTTACATATTAATCTAAACTAAAAGTCATACAACATGATTTATCAGCATTTTTTGTCATTTTTCTTTAGAAAAATCTATCTGTAAAAAGCAAGAGGCACATATGCACAACTGGCATCTTTTTCCGTTTATTCTTCACTCTTTATTTTAGGAATAGATATTCCATAACGTACAGCAAAGATTCTTGCAGCAACGACAAAACCAGCGCAAACAAAGTCCGAAATCAAATGATTAGCGCCAAGTGCATCACAGATGAAGAATATCACACCTCCAAATATGCAGGCTGTAGCATATATCTCTTTTTTGAAAATCAACGGGACCTCCGCAAGAAGAACATCTCTGATTATACCTCCGGCCGCTCCTCCCAACGTACCCATCGTTATCGGAACCCACCAAGGGTAAACGTAATCCATTGCCAATGTCTTCTCTATTCCGACGACTGTATACAAAGCCAAACCGAATGTATCAAAAATAAACAGAGTCACATTCATGTGAATAAGTCTCTTTCGGAATACCACCACAAACAACAAAGCCAAGATTGTCATCGTAACATAAAGAGAGTTCGTCATCCATACCGGCGTCACCCCTAACAACAGATCTCGAATCGTTCCTCCTCCAATTGCAGTGGCGAAGCCAACCACAAATGCACCAAACAGGTCAAAACCTTTATTAGCCGCCATACGGATTCCACTGATCGCAAATGCAAATACACCTATTGCATCTATGAGATCAATCATATTATTGACGTCCATCATTGCCATATTTTGAAATCTTTTTACTGCATTCTCCGCAAATACCCTTTATCACATAACTTGTCTCTATTACTTGAAAGCCTTCTGGCACTTCAACTTTTGGCACCAGCAAAGACTTGCAACAATAAGTATGATGACATATATTGCATGTGATATGTACATGCTGTTCCTCCTCCGACTTCGCAACACAATATTTCTGTGCCCCACTGCCATCAGCAATGGAATGGAGAAGATGATGTTCTTCAAAAACAACCAAAGTGCGGAATATTGTTGAACGGTCAATATCCGGAATTAAATCTTCAATGTCAGTAAGAGAAAATGCAAACGGAACTTCATTGATTTTATCCCAAATCAATAATCTAGTCGAAGTTGGACGAATACCAGATTCTCTTAAAAATTCTTCCGATGATTCCATACCCTGACTATTATTTTAATCGACAAATAAATCACAAACAGAGAAACACCAAAACCGACATAAGAGTCTATCGCCTGGAAATCCAATATTTTCATCACAACCATCGACACGAAAACTGTCAATGACACAAAGGATTCCTTCAACACCTTGTGACGGCAGAAGCCATAGATGAAACTTTTAATAGCTGATACCATAGATATGATAAGCATCGTCCATACCAATGGTTCTGAAAAATAAACAGGAGATTTAAGTCTTTCAAAAAATTCATCAAGAACAATCACAGATAATCCGAAAGCCATTACAGAATCAAAAACCATAACAATGATTCGTCCGATCTTTAAGGCTCTTGTATCTGGAAATATTTTCTTTGCGACATCATCAGCTATAAGAAATAGGTTCGTCAGATGATATCCGACACATGCCGTAAGCGACAATGAATTTGTAACAAATCCAGCAAAAAGATTTATAGAGACCAACACAAACTGAATAAACAAGAATGAAAAGTAACGGAAAAAATAATCATCCTTGTCTTCATCATCTATACCTAAAGCATGAAGTATTGTCCTCATAATCTTAGAATTAAATAAGACTGATTTTATTTATCACAATGAGACACAGGCATTCTCATCTATATCACAAGAGAATCCTACCATACGGATAGCTGTCTGAGCACACTCCACTCCCTTGTTTCCAAGAGATCCTCCAGCACGATCAAGTGCCTGCTGCATGTTATCTGTAGTGAGTAAGCCAAAAATCACAGGTTTTACACCCTCTGCATTCAAAGCTGCGATACCATTTGTTGTGCCCTGGCATACATAGTCAAAATGAGGTGTGCCACCACGGACAACAGAACCTAGCACAATAACAGCGTCTACATCCTTACACTGGCAACTCTTCTTTGCTGCATAAACAAGTTCAAAACTACCAGGAACGTGAAACACACGAATGTCCTTGTCGAAAGCGCCATGTTTCTTCAATGTTTCCACAGCACCATTACACAATGCGAATGTCACCTCTGAATTCCAATCAGAAACAATAATATCGAATTTCATTCCTCCTGCGTGAGGAACTCTGTTTGCGTCGTAAATAGATAAATTAGTCGTAGACATATTTTATAATTTAAAAGCCTCCTAATGTATGACACAAAAGGAGGCATATAATCAATATTTCAAAAATTACTTCTTCAAGCTCTGGAAATACTGGATGTATTTGTCAGCATCACGAGCCTCATTGCTCTGTGGATAATTATCTTTCAAGCTTTCCATCAAAGAAACCGCCTTATCACTCTTTCCATCATTGAAATAAAGCAATGCAAGACGATATGTATACAACGGAGCAATCATATTGTTCTTTGAGTCGATTGCCTTCTTATAATATGACTCTGCCTCCTTTGTATTGTTTGAATCGAAGAAGCAATCTCCAATTGCGCCGTAGATAGCTGGAGAAACCAAATTTTCACCAGCTGAAAATTTCTTCAAATACTTGATAGCGTCATCGTTCTTACCAAGATTCTTATAACAGATACCTGCATATGCACATGCTAGATTTCCTGCTGGTGTGCTTGAGTACTGGTCTGCAACCTCCTCAAAACCCTGGAAATCTTCATTTCCACTCAATGCCAACTGGAATGAATCACGTTCAAACCAAGACTGTGCCTTGTATATCGCATCGTTAGCCTCGGCCTTCTTTTCGTTATGGCTCTTTAGGAACCAAATCAAACCAAGTACAACAACTACAACAGCACCCAACGCAATTAGCAATGGCTTCTTGTTATTCTCAATGAAGGCCTCCGAACTTGTCAATACGTTCTCAACCTTCTCCATTGACTCACTGAACTCAGCAGCCTGCTGTTGCTCCTGCTGCTCTCTCTCTTTTGCCTCCAGAGCCTGTGCTCTTTCCAATTCTTTATCTGACATTTCTGTTTCTAATTACTTCAAAATTCAAAATCTGTGCGAAAATATAAAAAATAAGACACATTTCAAATTTATATCGGAAAAATAACCATAAAAATACGTTTTGACTCCTTTTATAGTGGTTTAAAAGAAATTTATTTATAATTTTGTGCTAGTTTTTTGATAAAATGATAACATATTTAATATGAATATATCATACAATTGGCTCAAAAGATACATCGATATCACTGAGTCGCCAGAAGAGATTGCTAAAATTCTTACATCTATTGGACTAGAGGTCGGCACTGTTGAGTCGGCATCTCCTGAATTGTCAGAAGGTCTAAAAATCGGTGAAGTTGTTGAATGTGAAGAACACCCTAACTCAGACCACTTGCATGTGGCTAAAGTGAACGTTGGGGATGCAGAGTTGCTACAGATTGTATGTGGAGCTCCTAACTGTCGTAAGGGATTGAAGACTATCGTCGCTACTATCGGCACTTCATTGCCTGACGGAGACAAGACATTCACTATCAAGAAAGGCAAACTTCGTGGCGTTGAGAGCTATGGTATGCTATGTGCTGAAGACGAGATTGGTATCGGCGGAAGCCACGACGGTATCATTGAGCTTCCAGCTGACGCGAAAGTCGGTATGCTTGCCAAAGATTACTATGGTGGACAGAGCGACACAATCATCGAGGTGGATATCACACCAAACCGTTCTGATGCTATTTCTCACTACGGCGTCGCTCGTGATTTGGCCGCTTATTTCGCTTTCCACGGTCCAGCACACAAACTGACTAAACCATCTACTGCTGATTTCAAGGTTGACAACCACAACCGTGAAGTGAAAGTGACAGTAGAAAACTCTACGGCTTGTCCTCGCTATGCGGGAATCACTATCAATAATGTAACAGTCAAGGAGTCTCCTGACTGGTTGAAGGAGTCGTTGTCGGCAATCGGTCTCCACCCTATTAATAATGTAGTAGACGTTACTAACTTCATTCTACACGGTGTAGGCCAGCCACTTCACTGCTTCGACGCTGACAAAATCGCCGGTGGCGCACTTTCTGTCAAGACGTTGCCTGAGGGTACAAAGTTCACTACCCTAGATGGTGTGGAGCGTTCTCTTAACGCAAACGACTTGATGATTTGCGACGCTAACGGTGGTTCTTGTATCGCCGGTGTGTTTGGCGGATTGAACTCAGGTGTAACAGAATCTACAAAATGCGTTTTCTTGGAATGCGCATACTTCAACCCTGTATACGTAAGAAAGACAGCCCGTCGCCACGGTCTGAACACAGACGCGTCTTTCCGATATGAGAGAGGCTGCGACCCTGCCTGCAACATCGAAGTCATCAAATATGCGGCTATGCTGATCAAGGAGGTCGCTGGCGGAGAAATTTCTTCTGAAATCACAGACATCTATCCAGAGGAGATCAAGCCATTTATCGTGAACATGCATTATTCCAGAATCAATTCGTTGATCGGTAAGGAAATCGCAAAAGATGAGGTTCGCACAATCTTGGCTGGTCTTGAGATCTCTATATTAAATGAAAACGACGACGAGTTCACTGTCTCAGTTCCAAACTACAGAGCTGACGTCCAGAGAGAGTGCGACGTGATCGAGGATATCCTACGTATATATGGATACAACAACGTCACTCCAGATTTGTCTGTCAAATCTTCATTGTCATTCTCACCAAAAGTGAACAGCTACAAGCTTCAGAATTTGATTTCTGAACAGCTTACAGGAATGGGATTCAATGAGATCCTGAACAACTCGTTGACAAAGTCGGCTTACTACGACAACTGCGAGACTTTCAAGGGAGAAAACAGAATCATGTTGATGAACCCACTAAGCACAGATTTGAACTGCATGCGTCAGACTTTGCTATTCGGTGGACTTGAGAACATCAGCTACAATATCAACCGTAGAAGCCCTAACTTGGCATTCTACGAATTCGGAAACTGCTACTACTACAATGCAAACGCACAGCAGACAGCAGAGAATCCGTTGAAGCCATATTCAGAGGATTACCATTTGGGTATGTGGCTTACAGGTATGAAGAGTGAGCAGAACTGGGCACAGCCACAGCAGAAAGCATCATTCTACACACTTAGCGCATACGTCAACAATATCTTCAAACGTCTTGGAATCAAACAGGAGAAGACAAGAGTGGTTGAGTATTCAGACGATTTGTTGAGCTATGGTTTGCAGATCACTACGTCTAACGGAAAAATCCTTGTGACACTTGGAATCGTATCCAAGGAGCTTTGCAAGAAGATGGACATCTCACAGGAGGTTGAATATGCGGATGTCAACTGGACAGCATTGATGGGCGAGATGAAGAACCACAATGTGACATACTATGACATACCTAAGTATCCTGAGGTTAAGAGAGACTTGGCACTTCTTATCGACAAGAAGACAACATTCGCAGAGATCGAGAAGATAGCACGCGACACAGAAAAGAAACTGCTTAAGGACGTCTATCTATTTGACGTATACGAAGGCAAGACTCTTGATTTCGGAAAGAAATCATATGCCGTTTCATTCATCCTTCAAGATGAGGAGAAGACATTGACAGATTCTCAGATCGACGGAATCATGAACAAGTTGATCAAGAATTTCGAGACAAAACTAGAAGCAAAAATTAGATAAATATAAATAACAATATGGGAAGAGCGTTTGAGTACCGCAAAGCCACAAAGCTTAAAAGATGGGGCCACATGGCCAAGACTTTTACAAAGATTGGTAAGGAAATCACAATTGCTGTAAAAGCAGGAGGTCCAGACCCTGACGGAAATCCACGTCTACGTGCATTGATCCAGACAGCAAAGTCGGAGAACATGCCAAAAGACAACATCGAAAGAGCAATCAAGAGAGCAACAGACAAGGATACTGCTGATTACAAGGAGGTTATCTATGAAGGATACGGACCTGCAGGTATCGCAATCTTCGTCACTACAGCTACAGACAACACAACTCGTACAGTAGGAAACGTACGTAACTACTTCAACCGTAACGGTGGACAGTTGGGTACACAGGGAAGCCTTTCATTCCTTTTCGAGCACAAGTGTATGTTTACAGTTGCAGACAAGGAAGGTCTTGACATGGAAGAGTTCGAGCTTGAGTTGATCGACTACGATGTTGAGGAGGTTGAGCGCGACGAAGAAGACAAGACAATCTTCATCTCTGCCCCATTCGAGAGCAACAGCAAGATCCAGGCATACCTTGAGGAGAACGGTTTTGAGATCAAATCAGTTGAATTTGAGTATCAGCCAAACGACTACAAGGAGGTTACTGCAGAGCAGCGTGAGGCTGTACAGAAGATCCTTGACAAGCTAGAGGAGGATGATGACGTACAGGCAGTATTCCACAACATGAAGGAAGAAGAAGAATAAGAAACAAATAACATTTAAATAAGAAAAACAATGGCAAAGAGTGCATTGCAAATCGCAAGAGCTGCATACCAGCCAAAGCTTCCAAAGGCTTTGAAGGGTAACGTAGCTATCAAGGAAGGTAAGGCTACTGAGTCTGTAGCAGATCAGGCAGAGATCAAGAAGCTATTCCCTAATACTTATGGTATGCCTGTAGTTACATTCGAGGCATCTAACACACCACTTTCATTGAAGGATATGAACGTAGGTGTTATCCTTTCAGGTGGTCAGGCTCCTGGTGGACACAACGTAATCTCTGGTTTGTTCGACGGTCTTAAGTCAATGAACAAGAACGCTAAGCTTTACGGTTTCTTGGGTGGCCCTTCAGGTCTAGTTGATCACAAGTACATCGAGCTAACAGCTGATATCATCGACGAGTACCGCAACACAGGTGGTTTCGATATCATCGGTTCTGGCCGTACAAAACTTGAGGAGACAGAGCAGTTCGACAAGGGTATTGAGATTTGCAATAAACTTGGTATCAAGGCTATCGTTATCATCGGTGGTGACGACTCTAACACAAACGCATGTGTACTTGCAGAGTACTACCTACAGAAGAATACAGGTATCCAGGTGATCGGTTGTCCTAAGACTATCGACGGTGACCTTAAGAACGATGAGATCGAGACTTCATTCGGTTTCGATACTGCATGTAAGGTTTACTCAGAGGTTATCGGTAACATCATGCGTGATGCTAACTCAGCAAAGAAGTACTGGCACTTCATCAAGTTGATGGGTCGTTCAGCATCTCATATCGCTCTTGAGTGTGGTCTTCAGACTCAGCCAAACATCTGTATCGTATCAGAGGAGGTAGAGGCTAAGAAGATGACTCTTGCTCAGATCGTAAACAACATCGCTGACACTGTAGCTGCACGTGCTGCTAAGGGTAACAACTTCGGTGTATGTTTGATTCCAGAAGGTCTTATCGAGTTCGTTCCTGAGATGAAGGTTCTTATCAAGGAGTTGAACGACCTTCTAGCTGAGACTAACGGTGATGTTCCAGCAGCAGTTAAGAAGCTTTCTTCTAACTCTGCATCAGTATACGCATCTCTTCCTGATTTCGTACAGAAGCAGCTTACTCTAGAGCGTGACCCTCACGGAAACGTACAGGTATCTCTAATCGAGACAGAGAAGCTTCTTATCGAGATGGTTAAGACTGAGTTGGCTAAGAGAAAGGCTGCAGGTTCTTACTCAGGTAAGTTCTCTGGTCTAGGTCACTTCTTCGGTTACGAGGGACGTTGCGCAGCTCCTTCTAACTTCGATGCTGACTACTGCTACTCACTAGGATTCAACGCAGCATGTTTGATGGCTGCTGGCAAGACTGGTTACATGTCTTTGATCAAGAACACAACAGCTCCTGCTGACCAGTGGATCGCTGGTGGTGTGCCTGTAACAAAGATGATGAACATGGAGAAGCGTCACGGTGCAATGAAGCCAGTTATCCGCAAGGCATTGGTTGAGCTAGACGGTGCTCCATTCAAGAAACTTGCTGAGAACCGCGCTACTTGGGCAATCGAGACTGCATTCGTTTACCCTGGCCCAATCCAGTACTGGGGACCATCAGAGGTTTGCGATCAGCCAACTAAGACTCTTGCTCTTGAGCAGGCTAAATAATGCATAATTCTTAATGCATAATTCATAATTGAGCACGGACCAAATGGTCCGTGCTTTTTTTATGTTTTATAAAATTTTTGCTGTCTGATCGGAAGATTCCTAAATCACACAATATATCCTATCTACCTATATGTAATCACTACGTGATATTGTAGTATAGTATTTGAGAAGCAATAATAAAACAACACTAACTACACCATTATGTGTAATATATCGGTAGATATATTATTACGGGACGAATATTTCCCTTTTAGGGGATATATCTAGTAATATTACAATAATTCGTCGAATTGACATTATTTATAATTCGTCAAACTCACGTTAATTTATATCCAGCTATTTTGATTTTTCTTCAAATTTCAATTAAATTAGCATAACAAATCATATAACATTTCACATCGCGAAACAATGGAATCATATATAAAATATCTGAAACTCACATTCTTAACAATATTCTTATTTATTTTCAATTATGCATCGTTTGCGACTCCTGCAGGAACGATAAGAGATTCATTTGACATCTTCAGATGGTACATTGAAATGACGATAACACCCGACAATAATCTGTATCTTCTAGACAATGAATATGGAGTTTTCAAAGCTGACATGGATTTAAAAATATGGAAGCACATTCTAAATGGGGATTATAAAGAATTGATCATAACAGGAGAAAACAATTTGTTTGTATCTACTGATTTTTCCGATAATATATTACATTCACAGGACAAAGGACAAACATGGGAAAAAATCTCTGCCGGAGAATCCGCGTCAATATATAAAATGTGTTCGGACAATGAAAAACATGTTTGGATACTCGATTATAGAAACAACATATATTTCACAGAAGACAACGGAAAATCCTGGACTAAAGATTCTGTCTTCAAACACACAATAGAAGGGATAAACGATTGTAACATTATCAATATCAAATACGATAAAGAAGATGAGTCACTTTGGATTATAGCAGAAGGCAATCAAAGTACCCAACCTATGCTCTTTAGGTCTATCGATAAAGGACATTCATTCACACAAATCCCTACCCCTGCCGACCAAATAAACGATTATGATAAAAAAAACACAACAAGATGGATCAATATAAGCAGTGATGGCGATTATTACTATGTGCATCAAAATAATATAGTCAGCAAAACACGTAAAGATCATATAGAATGGGAAATAGTAGACGAGGAGAAAACTAAACAACTGCAGTTTCCTGATTGTTATGGAAGAATAATAGGAAGATGCTCAAAGAATGACACTATTTGGTTTTATACAGATAATGGATATTTGTGCAATTATCACGATGGAGAAATCACTGCAACAAAAATGAGTACAGAAAAACCAATCAACATATATCAAGAAGAGAAGGATACTCTCTATAATTCAATGACATACTATAATGGAATCTACTATTATGCCGGATACAAAAGTATATATTGCAAGGATGGAAATTCTGAAAATTGGTACAGATACCTCGACTCAGACAAAGACCCCCAATACGTATGGAAAGATCACAATGGGGTTTATATGAGCGACAAAAACTTCAATAAATATCAAATCAACCAAGAAATCGATTCTATCAAACCATATATAAGTGATTTTAATAATCTTAAAGACAAACAAATTAAGAAAATAACCTTTATAAAAGGCAGTACAGGATGTTTCCATAATGTTAAGACAGAATTATCGTACAAAAATAAAAGAGGTCATTTTAGTAAAGCAAAGAAAACCGTAACTGGAAAAAAAGATTATTTTCTAAAAGATATGCCTAGAAGAATTGACAAATCATCAACAGACAAGTTTCTGCAATTTGTATACAGATCAATGTGCAATTTGAACGACACAATCAATTTAGAACTTATAGAAAATGAGCGTCAATATTATAAAAAAATCTTTGATGAGGAGATTGAAATATCTTCTATGCTAAATATGGATACTATTATTATCGATCTGGAATATCGTCCAATATGCAATATTATTTTTGGAGATTTTCATAATATAACAACGATTAAAGACATGAAATTTTTATCATCTTGTGTTGATACACTAAAAATCGATAAAAACGCCCAACAGACAATACTAACTAAAGATAATGATTCCTTTTGCACAACCACCAATCATACTCTTGTTCAAATTACTATGAACGACAATAGTTCGTTAAATCTTCAAGATTATAGCTATATTCCAAATTACCTACATTGTCCGTGGATCGCATTTTATAATGGGGAACCTTTTTTGCTTAGATCGCTGGCTGTCGGAAAATGCATCGACGACATGACAAAAGGAAAGTTTATGCCTGAATGCAATACAAAAGAATACGCAATAGGAAAAATACTAAGACATTACCTCGATAATCAAGAACAATGATTCCCCAAATAAAAATAAAAGCCCATGACTGCTTGTCATAGGCGGATAGATCGAAGGTTTAGTAATCAGAACAGAGGGCGACGGTAGGGTTAGTATTAGAACGGAGAATACAAAATTCTCAACACACACTATAAGTAGTGTGTCAAAATTTTACTTTTTTCAAAAGGATTAGAATTATTCCATCATATCCATACAGATTCCATACACACAATAATGGAATCTCTACTTAATGACTAAATAATAATCGCTGGAAATATTAGAACCGTTACAAAAAGAATTTTCCCCCACACATATCAAATCCCCCCATTATACTTTTTATAGTCCTAATCACCATTAAGGTAATTCATAAAACTTATCCATCCCTTTGTACGTTACAAAAATACCAATTCATCGGGAATAAAATGACTTATAGTCGAATAAAAATTCATAAAAAATGTTAAATTGAAGTTGTCAATCATAATTATATTCAATCCTCAACCTCACTATCTTCAACTTCCTCATAATTATCTATATACTCCCTTCTCTCTCCTTTGTCTTTACCCTTTGTCCATCCAAACAGAAAATTCATGCCTGTCGAGATATGTGTTCCCATTGTATGCACTGGCAATCCTCCTTTCCACTTCAATGGAATCTGATCAGCAGCTATGAACAGATTGACCGGGCCAAGATTGAAGTTTGCTCCTAGTCCGATGTTATGTGCGGCTCCTGTCACAAAATCATATCCTACTGACAAATCCACAAATCTGTGTGGACGGAAATTGCCATATATAGAAAACTCTTCTCTCGTCCTGCATTTTCCCATATACATCTTCGATAACAAGCCCACACTTATCTTGTCTTCCAAGAATGAGTATTCTCCTCCTATGAACAATTTTTTTGTCAAATTCGTGCTGTATGAAAGTTTATTCGATGTATCCGCATAATAGAACTTGTTGAATTCCACTTTGTTGAACTCATCAAGCAAAAGGTTGATCATATCAATCGGATCATCATCTTCCTGCATGTTGGCAGCTTCAAACTCAAAACCTGCATCAGCATCCAACACTATTCTCTGAGCGGATTTTGACCAGTTGATGAATCCCCAGTCAAGCAAACTTGCCGATAGTGTCAAACGATTATCGAGCAACTTATACGTCGCTCCCAAATCTACCGCAAATCCATGACCTTGTGGCTTGAAAAAATCCTTTGGATCGATATCATACTCGTAATCAACAACTTCTCCTTTTTCATTCTTGATCTCTTTCTGAGTGATATCAAAATATAGCTGGCCATTGTCGGTATTCTCAATCTGAAGAACCGGCCAAGAGACGTACATCTCTCCCCTTCCCTTCAGAATCCATTCATTATAATCCATCTCCACTTTCAGTTCCGACAAATCCATATGCGCGCTGACATGCCCCATAAGATATTTGAATTTCGCTCCGACGGTAAGTCTCTCATCCAATTTGTCAGCAAAACCCAAAGCAAATTCAGAATAGAGATTCACATCCGTAGTGGTACGGCTCAAATCGAATGAGCCTGACAATTTGGTCAAGTCCTCGGTGTCAAACATATATTTGATCCAAGGAGACGGTACAGAAGCCGAAACATCCGTTTTCATCGAGATTCCGAAATTTACAAAATGTTTCTCCTTGAATGTGAAGCCGAAATTAAGGAAATTGACTGATGTGGAAGCATTTGCCTTGACTGTGTTTTTCGCCTCCGAAAGCACACTGTTGATTCCGATAATAGGATCATTATCGAAGACGGAATAAATCTCGCCATTCTTTATCTTGCAGAAATCACTGAGAACGTAGGAATTATTACCCACATTCACATCAATATTTGATAATCCGGGCACCCCCACATACACCTTGTAACCTTCCGGCATAAACGCAGGATTCAGATTATGACGCACAGGACTGTGCTTGGCGAAATAAAGCACAGACGCGTCTTCAGCGAATGCAGTCAAAAGCGATGTCGCAAGAATAAATATAAATAGTGAAAATCTTTTCATAACCTTCATGCTAAATACTCTAATAATCTACAAAAATAATCAAAAATGTAGAATAAGGAATGTGCAACGCCAAATGATTTCCGCAAAAAATAGTGTCAGCAGCTCAATTAATATGCTATTTTTTATATTTTTGATAACAAATCATTTATGATATGAAGAAAATAATTCTTGCCACATTATCATTCTACTGTCTGCTGTCAATATCGTCGGCTAAACCAATACTCCAAGATCTGAATTACACAGACGCTTTGGAAAGCATTGAAAACCCACATATCGGTTTTTACCGTCCAGTCAGCAAACATTTCACGGCGGAGGGAAACGCACCGTCGAACACATGGGGAAACATCACCCATCTGAGAATGGATATTTCTGAATTTTCAAGCAATGCCGTCATCTCTATCGATAAGGAGACGGGAGACACGCTATACGGAGTTTCAAAACCATTGACTCAGGATATGCTCGATGCTTTCGAGGGTATGCTCGACGATGTTCGCAAGAGAGGACATAGCGCTATCGTACGTTTTGCATACGATCCATGGTATAACGGCACGAAAAACTGTGATCCTGACCAAAGTATGATTCTTACTCATCTGAAGCAATTAGCGGAAGTCTATTCCCGCAACACAGATGTCATCACATACGTTGAACTTGGAATGTATGGAAGTTGGGGCGAGATGCATTCAAGTGCAAATGGCACAAATGCCAATATAGCGGAAGCGTTGCAGACGTTGCTTGAAGCTACTCCTCCTGAGATAAAGATCGGCGTCCGTCGTCCGGATATCGTGGCTTATTGGCTTAAAATAACCGATGGAAACGACTATTCCGGATTTGATATTGATTCCGAGAAATTCCAACAGGCACTGGCAGAAAAGAAAGACACTATCTATCGCGTCGGCATGTATAACGATGGATATTTAGGATCCGACAGTGATTTGGGAACAATCGGAATGGGAGCTTCAGGACATAAGTTGACGCGGGAAATGATGGTGGAATGGTTGGAAAAATACTCACAACACACTCCGTATGGAGGTGAACTTGTGGCTAATAATAATGGTGAAAATCCGATAAATACGCCTGAGTATCTTTCT
>CACZOA010000030.1 GCA_902782665.1 uncultured Bacteroidales bacterium | reverse complement strand
TTCTTGCCACAACCGTCGACAACTGTATACTTGAAATCATAAATGCCCCATGGCAAATCCAAGTTAAGCAACGGATTATTTACAGATTCAGACTTTCTTACAGTAATGGTGCCTCCAATAGACGGATCAACATCTTTATTGATCAAATTTGTATCTCCTGTAAACTTTGGCTTATATTCAATAATAAGATCTGGATCTGTATCACAACCAGATGTATAATCTGGGATAGGAACCTCAAAAATCATTGTTTTTTGACCGACAGGCAAATTGAATGTATCCTTACCGTCTCTAGTCAACGACTCACAATCAACTTTAGGATCCACAGGCTGTTCAACGCCATATTTATTAGTATCCGCATCGGCACATCCATCAATATATGCCATAACAGAAATTTTCAACTTATCTAAGTCTCCGTCACAAATGCCAGGAATAGCTGCTAAATTAACAGTAGCCATCCTTGAATCCGAAGGATCTGGAATAAACGCACCTGGTGCAACTGGATCAGAATGCCAAGAATAAAGATACTTAGACGACATTGGAGAATCAAAAGAATTCACTGCAAAAGTCTTTATCTCTCTGCGTCTGTCAGAAGGACAAATCGTTTTATCCGACTCATTCATTTCTTCTGAATATTTATCTCCAATCAATTTCAAAGTAACATCTGGAGTACGATAAATATGAACTATCGTATCCAATGTAGTATCCACAACCGTGCCTACCAACGCTCTTAATTGTAATTTATAATCCCCCTCTACAACAGTTGCCGTATCATAAAGATTCAAAGAAACAACTAAAGAATCAGCCTTACCTGGATTATAATAATCACTATCAGGATTAGCATATTCCGACGAAGCAAAAACCTTAAAATGAGGATCTGGAGTTTTCTTAGAATCATACCAAACCGTATTATCAGGTTTGTACATTGTCCATTCATAAGTCACCTCCTTAGAATGGTCCACCATATTAGGAGTATATGACTGAACATTTGGCAAACAGAATGTACTTCCAAGGATCTCTGTCGGTTTATTTATAGTACAGTCATTTCCAGACACACTGAAATCATGTACTCTTTCTCCTAATCCTGGCACATTAACTCTTAACTGATATGAAACAATTCCTTTCTCAGCTTTGATAGATGCATTTCCTTTACCATGATTATTGACATCCTCAACCCACGAATCTCCAACTTTCTTAAACCAACGGTATTCTGATGTTGAAGGGAAACCAGCCGCATGTGCAGTAGTATATTCACCAGCACACAATACCTGAGGATCCAAACATACATTTTCAACCTCAGCAGAAATATAGTCAATAGCAACTTTCCAGCAACTCATCTGGGCGAACTCAGGATAGAACTTGAATTCAGTCAAACCATTAGGACTATCAGGGAATTTACCTTCAAATGTGATTTCAACCTTAATCAAATCATTATCTTTCAAGGAACCTAAATCCATCAACTGCTTAAACGACAATGTCATATCTCCCTCATCATATCCTTCAGCCGACTTAATAAGTTCTCCTGTACTATTCATATACGCAGATCCACTCAATCTATCAATAGTCTGCTTTCCTTGACCAGTACGTGCTTTAAATTTTGCATTTTCATCAATATCACATCCGCTAGCCTTCTGAAGGTACATACGCATCTTATATGTGTAAGGCTTTCCTAAGAACTCAGAAACTGGAGAGAATATCAACTCACAAACCCTTGCATTAGGGCTTTCACAAAACATATAGTTGTTTTTTCCAACAACGCCAGCAGACACATCATTCATTGGATCCTGACCAAAGAAATCATGTGCATTGTTTCCCAACCAATAATTTTTAACATCGGCTTCACGCAATTCTATATGATAATCGCCAAAATGATTGATGACATCCTGTGGAATTTTATGGGGATCTGCCTTATTTGGATCAAAATCTGTACCTACATAATACTCTCCAGTCATTGTTGTCAAACACTCTGGCTTACAATCTGTACGAATAGTTATATCTTTCTGATTAGAAACAAAAGTCTTTGCCTTTGAACCATAATATGAATAATCCAAAGAAACACGAACAGAAAAATTCTTTTCTGGTTCATTCAAAATCCATTGATTAATAGAATTATTTGGGAAATCCTTCAAAAGATGCCACGCAGGACCATCTTTTTTCTGTTCAAATTTACCTTTATCCGCAAACTGTCCTCCTGAATAACTGAACATAACTGCTTGATTTGGGCAAACAACATTAGCAGTTGAGGTCAAATAAACACAAGATATCAGGATACGTGCATCTGTAGTGCCACCAAACGCACTTGAATAGGAAGCTATGTATTCTATATCTTCCTGAATATTTGAAACCGTTATAGAAGCTCCAGTTTCTCCAGACAGTAACTGTCTCTCTTCCTTAGGTTTCGTTCTATATTCCCATTTAACCGATGTGCCATCTGGTACATAAGGTACAGTCAATGTAATCTCATCTCCCGGATTAACACTAACAATTCCTTCTGAAATAAAATTAGTTCCCGACGGGACATCCAAGAATGTGTACTGAGCAAAAGTACTTCCCTGCACACCTATCAGCATGCAGAAAATAACTAGATATTTTTCAAATCCAATTCCTTTCTTAGGAATGAATTCATAAAGCATTTGTAAAAATTTTTTCATATAAAAAAAATGTGTCTACGTTCAAAAATTCAAACGGTGTTATCTTGTAGCAGTCCTTATATTCTTCTACGCTATCCACCAAACAATGCAAAAATAAAAAAATTAAATTTCATTATGCAAAATCATGGTGTTTTTTTATCATAAAGTATTATTTGTCTATGTAAAAATGTACGATAGACAGCAGAAATCTTAAAAATATCAATCTGCATTAATTATTCTAATATTATTTCAATAGAGATTTTAGTGCTTTTTTTTATAAGATAAGTACGTCATCTCACTTAGCTTTTTCCGTTTATTACTTACTTTTATTCACTATCGGCAATAGTAAATATGCAAGCAATCCGCATCCTATGTATACGACTATCGTCTGAACGGAATGGACTACCAAAGCAAATGCCTTGGCCTCCGGTTCAATCGCGTCGCCAAGATAGAAAACCAATGCCTGAATGGTCATGAAATGCCATGCACCTACGCCTCCCTGTACGGGTGCTATTATTCCTAAAGCCCCCATTACATATATCACCAATCCTTGTGAAAACGTTATGTCTTTTGTAAAATCGAATGCCCAAAAACTGAAATGGAGCATCAAATAATAGCAAGCAAATATTAAGACGGTGTATAATCCAAACATAAATTTGTTGTCAACGTCTTTCGCTGACATCATACCTACCTTGAATTTTCTTAGACTCTCTCGTCCTTTGGCATACAATTTGCTTTTGTTTCGTAGTTTGAAACAGAAAACAAACCCTACTGCGAGAATTAGTATAATCACTATTACAAAAGGATTCGTCAGAATAGATAATATCTTCGACGGGAGATTCGCGTCTTCAACTAACGACGAAAGCATTCCGAACTCCAATACGAAAGCAAGTGTCATAATGATCGCAGTCATTATAACATCAAAGATTCGCTCCGTCACAACTGTCCCAAGCACCGTCGTAAACGATAATCCTGTATACTTTTTCAGCACGCCACATCTTGCCACCTCCCCAGCTCGAGGCAATAGGAAATTAGCGAAATATCCAACCAATACGGCTAAGAAAGAGTTAAAAAGCGACACTTCCAAGCCTGACGCCTTAATCAACATCTTCCATCTGAGAGCTCTGAACAGATTACTGAACAAAGCCACCAACACAGGCAAAAAGAGCCAGAAAAAATTTGCATTCTTGATATAGGCGATCTGCTCATCCAAATTTTCTCCCGAATATATATAATAAAGAAGAGCGACGCTCAATAATAACGGAACTATAAATCCTAATATGCTTTTTAACTTTTTCACAGTAATCCATATAAAAAGTGACACTTGCTTTTTACGCAAGTGTCACTGAATAAAAAACATTTCTATTTAGTTTGCAAAACCAAAACTGATCTCATAAATGTTCATGTAAATCGAACTTATGAATCCAATCACTAGGATTGCAACAACACAAACCAATAGAGCGACGCGAGACATCGCATCAATCTTGATTGTCTCGATTGGAGAATCACTCTTATTGATGAACATAGCCTTTACAACCAACAAATAGTAGTAAAGTGAGATGATTGTATTCAACAAAGCCAAGAACACTAACAAATAATCACCATGCTCAGCTACAGCTGCGAAAATGAAGAACTTGCTGAAGAATCCTGCAAATGGAGGGATACCACCAAGAGAGAACATTGCAAGTGTCATTGCGAACGCAAGCTTAGGATTAGTTGAGTATAGGCCATTGTAGTCATCCATTCCTACCTTGCCTGTCTTGTTCTCAATTGCTGAGATGATACCAAACGCTGCAAGGTTAGTGAACATGTAGATCAAGATGTAATAGATTGTACT
Organism: uncultured Bacteroidales bacterium; assembly: GCA_902782665.1. GTDB lineage: Bacteria > Bacteroidota > Bacteroidia > Bacteroidales > Paludibacteraceae > UBA1723. The sequence continues at coordinate 9,254 of CACZOA010000030.1, read as the reverse complement.
TGACATACCTGTCTGAGATGACGCGAAGACACCCAACATGATGTAACCAGCCTGAGAGATTGAAGAGAATGCCAAGAATCTCTTCAAGTTCTTCTGACGGATAGCGAACAAGTTACCGATTGTAATTGTGATGACAATCAACCACCATAGTATATTCTGCCATACATCAGGCTCGTTAGCGAACGCCTTGTAAAGAATGCACATGAACGCAAATACTGCGGCACCCTTTGAAATCACTGACAAATAAGCGGTAATACCTGTAGGTGCACCCTGATATGTATCTGCTGTCCAGAAGTGGAATGGCACAAGTGAGATCTTGAAACCTACACCTGCGATGAAACATACCAAAGCAAAGATATGCAATGCTGTGATGTTAGTGAACGCTGCCTGAACCTCGTCGAAATAAAGAGATCCGCACGCACCATAAATCAAAGAGATACCAAACAGCATGACTCCTGAAGAGAACGATGCTGTCAAAATATACTTGGCTGCTGCTTCTGCTCCTTCTGTACCCTTCTTATTCATAGCCACCAAAGCAGCCATTGGAATAGAAGCAGTCTCAAGACCAATATAGAAGAACAAGAAGTCTCCTGCAGAAACCATAAAGTACATTCCGATTAGAGTAGACAATGTCAAAAAGAAGAACTCTCCTACTCCACTCTTATTCTCATTGTTGTTCCACTCAAAAGAGAAGAAGAACACAATCAAAGTACCGACATTAAGAATATTCTTAACAAACGACTGAGCCGCACCTGAAACATACATGCCAGCGAAAGCGTCTCCTGCCAAATCCGTGTAGCTATAGAAACCAGCAACAGTGTGCAAAGCAAAAGCCGCAATAGCCAAGTATTGGAACGCCTTTTTATTCTTGATCAAAAGATCAGCAAGCAAAAGGACAATCAATACAACGACGAGGGAAACCTCGTGGCTCATCGATAAAAACTGACTATAATCTAAATCCATAGTTGTATTCTTTTATTAGTTAAGCATTGCAGCAACTGCCTCCAAACTTTCACTGATCATATCTGATATCCAAACTGGATATAGACCGATAATCGCAATTGAAACGATCAATCCAATTGTAGCAATCTTCTCGTACCAGATTGCATCGCGAAGTGGATAGTGATGAACCTCGCCATGGTGCTCTGACACATAATTGTATTGGTCACCGACCTTCTCAATCTTATAAAGTGGTCCGAACAAGATCTTGCCCACAACTCGAAGGATATATACAGCTGTAATCACAATTGATGTACAACCACCGATCACCAAAACTCTGTGGAACAAATCCTCATGTGCGAATGATCCTACGAAAATTGTCATCTCAGCAACGAATCCTGACAAACCTGGAAGTCCAAGTGAAGCCATACCTGCGATTACGTAGCAAACACACAAGAATGGCATAACCTGCATCAAACCTCCCAAGTAACGGATGTCACGAGTATGTGTCTGACCATAAATCATACCGATTAGGGCAAAGAACAAAGCTGTCATCAAACCGTGTGAAAGCATCTGAAGGATTGCTCCTGTCATCGCTGTCTGGTTCATCATCAAAAGTGCGAATAGCACCAAACCACAGTGGCTTACTGATGAATATGCGTTGATATACTTCAAGTCGTTCTGAACGCAAGCTGAGAATGCTCCGTAAACAACTGAAATACCAGTCAACACGATGAAGATCCATGCCTGTTCCTTGCAAGCCTCTGGCATAAGTGTCATAGCGACGCGGAAACATCCGTAACCTCCAAGTTTCATCAACACTCCTGCGTGAAGCATTGACACTGCTGTAGGGGCTGATGCGTGACCGTCTGGCGACCATGTGTGGAATGGGAACATAGCACCAAGAACTCCGAATCCTACAAATGTAAGTGGGAAGAACACTCTCTGCCACTCGATTGGCATCGCAGCATTTGCGGCAATCTCCTCAAGGTTGAATGTAAGAGCACCACCGTCTTCTGCAGAGAAGTAATAGATACCGAAGATTCCGACCATCAAGAATGCCGAACCTCCCATCAACATCAATGTAAGCTTCATCGCAGCGTACTCTTTGTCTCCACTTCCCCATACTCCAATCAACAAATACATTGGAATCAAGGCAACCTCGTAGAACAAGAACATTGTGAACAAGTCTACTGAGATAAAGAAGCCGAACACACCGATCGAAAGCATGATAAACCACAAGAAATACTCTTTTGCTTTATCCTCTACTGCCCATGATGCGAAAACACCTGTGATAACAACAATTGCAGACAACATGATCATCGCAACCGATACTCCGTCAACACCAACAGAATAGCTGATATTGATCACTCCCTCATACCAAACTGTTGAATCCGCAAAAAGGAATTTGTCTGTTGCTCCAGCCTCTCGCTGTGCAAGGAAATTCCAAACCAAGTAGCCTGCCAAGCCAAGGATCACCATTGATCCTGCTGCCATCGTCCATCTGATCGCATTCTTCTTTTCTCCTGGGATCAAGAAGACAGCCACCAGCATGACTAGCAATACGACTACAAAAGCTGATAATATATTCATAGTATATTACTTACTTTATTAATACTCCGTTTAATAATAAATCGCAAACATCGCAATTGCAAGGACACCTACCAAGAAGCCCCAAGCGTATTGCTGAAGATTTCCACTCTGTACGTCACGAATGTCGTATGACAACTCACGTGAGATCCATGCCAAAAGATTCATGAATCCGTCGATGATGTGACGGTCGAACCAAGCGATTGCCACACAGATGCCTCCGAAGATAATCTTACGTGTAATGAACAAGTAGATCTCATCGATATAGAATCTGTGGCTTGCTGAAATATACAAGCATTTAACCTTTCCTGCAATCATATCCGGCTTGTCATTCTTCTCTTTATATAGTACCCAAGCAATAGCGATACCAACACCTGCGACAAGAAGACTTGCGATAGCGATAGTCCAGTTTGTCTCAAGCTCAAAGCCGACACGATCCGCTGTGATCTTAGATGAGAACAACTGGTATGAGTCATTCGAAACAAGATTAAAGAACGAATAACATGTGAACACTGAAAGAACAATCAAAGGAATGTTCATATTCATAGGTGCCTCATGTGGAGTGTGATGAGCATGAGCTGGATTCTCTGAATACCAGAAGATGCGGAAATACAAACGGAACATGTAGAATGCTGTAAGACCCGCAACGAATGCCTGACATGCATACAACACTTTGTCATGTTCGAACGCAGCAACCAAAATTTCATCCTTAGAGTAGAATCCTGAGAATGGAAGTATACCAGCGATTGCCAAACATGAAATACCGAATGTGATGTGTGCGATAGGCATGAACTTGCGAAGGTTACCCATAGCATTCATCTCATTAGAATGAACTGCATGGATAATACAACCAGCACCCAAGAACAAACATGCCTTGAACATAGCGTGAGTGAACAAATGCCACATAGACGCTGTGTAGCCCAAACATGCCTCATGCTCACTTGTATAACCCGACACTGCAAGAGCGACGAACATATATGCGATCTGTGAGATTGTAGAGAATGCAAGAACACGTTTGATATCTGTCTGTGTACATGCGATGATAGCAGCGAACAATGATGTGAATGCTCCGATATATCCGATGATTGTCAAAACATCGTGAGCCTCAAAGAAGTATACAGGGAACATTCTTGCAACCAAGAACACACCTGCAACGACCATTGTAGCGGCATGGATAAGTGCAGAAGCAGGAGTTGGACCTTCCATAGCATCTGGCAACCAGATGTGGAATGGGAACATCGCCGACTTACCAGCACCTCCTAAGAAAATCAAGAACATTGCGATAGATGTCACAGACAATCCCATAAACATCTCACCACACATTGTGTTGTTGACCAAAGTAGCGTGGCCGTCAGACACAGCTGTCAACTTCAAGAAGTCGAATGTGTTTGTGTAGTAAGACAAAATCAAAATACCTATCAAGAAGAACATATCCGCAAAACGAGTCACGATAAATGCCTTCTTTGCAGCTGCCACAGCTGATGGCTTGATGAAATAGAAGCTGATCAATAGGAATGATGACACACCCACAAGCTCCCAGAAGATATACATCTGGAAAATATTGGTTGCGACAACCAATCCCATCATCGCAAATGTAAACAATGAAAGCACAGCATAATAACGCTGGAATCCTTCCTCCCCGTGCATATAGCCCAATGAATAGATATGAACCATAAGAGAAACGGTAGAGATAACAACCAACATCATCGCTGATATTGGATCAAGCATGAAACCGATTGAGATAACCAAGTTATCAGTCATCTTCAACCACTCATGATTGAACAACACAAACTGCTGATAAGCGTCAGCACCCTTACCCTCAACCCAGAAATACTGGATTGCGATATAATAAGATACAATTGCTACTACAGACAAACCTGCTGTACCAATCCATCCTGCAATGTTTGGATTAGACTTAAACAGTTTGTTGCCACAAAGTCCAAGGAATAGGAACATCAAAAATGGCAACGCCAAAATTATCGGAGATAAATTAGTAATCGTTTCCATATCTGATTAATTCTTTAATTCGTTGATACTATCCACACGAACGTCCTTCAACTTTCTGTAGACATTAATAATGATTGAGATAGCGATTGCAGTCTCAGCAGCAGCAACAACTATCACGAACAAACTATAAATATATCCTTCAAGATGATCAGGATATAGGAATCTGTTGAACACGACGAAGTTGATGTTAACTGCGTTTAGAATAAGTTCAACCGCCATCAAAATTCCGATAAGATTCTTTCTTACCAAAAAGCCATACACACCGATAAAGAACAGAAGTGTGCTGACCACCAAATATGCTTCTACTGGTATCATCTTAATCCTCCTTTGATTTAGTTGCGATTACAATTGAACCTACGATACATGCCAAAAGCAAGATGCTGACTGCCTCGAACGCCAACAAATACTGGTATTTGTCTGTTCCCATAAGAGTCTGTCCGACCATCTCCATATCTACCATTGCAGCGGCATCATTTGCCTCCTCACTTGGGATGAATCTGAACTTGCTCATTGTAATGAAAGCAAACACAGTGCCTGCCAAAGCAGAAAGTCCTGCGATTGTCTTGTTTGCATAAGATATCGTCTCTGTGTCAGTTCCAAGATTCTTAACCAACATGATGGCAAAAATCAGCAACACAAGAATACCTCCTGCGTATACAGACAACTGTACAGCTGCGATAAACTCATAGCTTAGTGTCAAATAAAGACCAGCAACCGCAAATAGCGTAAAGAACAAATAAGTAGCGGCACGAAGAAGCTTTGTCGACGCTACAGACATGAATCCGCAGACAAGGATAACCGCCGATAGTATGAAGAATACTATATTGTCAGCAGTAAATAATCCTGCGAAATCAATAGATGTCAAATATTCTGCCATAATTACTGTTGATTTTCATTTTGTTCAGTGGCAGGAGCCTGTTTTGGAGCAACTGGAGCTGCCTTTCTTTCGACGACCTTGCTTCCTTCCGGATTCAATTGCTTTACCAATGCTGAACGGTTATACACTGCGTGCTCAAAATTATTTGTCCACTTGATAGCTTTCTGCGCACACGACTGTGTACATAGAGAACAGAAAGTACAGCTACCCAAGTCATACAAAAACTTGTCAAGCACCTTCTTTGTCTTTCCATCTTCCGTTGTGACGCTCTTTGTGATCACCTCCAACGACTGATTAGGACAATTTCTTGCACATAGACCACAACCAATACATTTGTGTTCGTTGTTGTCGTTTATATCAAATACAAGTTCTCCACGGAATCTTTCAAACTGACGCGCAGTCTGTCGATCCTCTGGATACTGCTCTGTAACCTTTGGTCTCCAGAAGTTGCGGTTTGTGATGACCATACCCTGCAACAACGCATATATTCCAGAGAACAGATCCTTTATATATTTAACCATAACCTTCTATATAAAAGTTGTTTTAAAAATATGCCACCCACAAAGCCATCAAAAGCATATTGAGCAAACTGATTGGCATCAATATCTTCCACTCCAAGTGTAGCAACTGATCGATTCTCAAACGTGGGAATGACCATCTAACCCACAAGCTTAGCATTACCAATGCGAATGCCTTGGCAAAGAACCACAACCATGTAGGGATCATGTTCATGACTTCGTTAAACGCATCTGCTCCTGGAATATGCAATGGCTGCCATCCTCCCAAGAAGACCATCGTTCCGATACCTGCGATAGTGAACATGTTGACATACTCACCAACGTAGAACAAACCGAATGTGATTCCCGAATACTCGATGTGGTATCCTGCAGTAAGCTCCGACTCTGCCTCTGGAAGGTCGAATGGTCCACGGTTAGTCTCTGCATGTCCTGCGATCAAGTAGATGATCATCGCAATCCATGTGAATGGTGATTGGAACAAGAACCATGTTTCACTCTGTGCCTCAATCAAACCTGACAACTGCATTGTTCCGCCTAGGATGACAATAGCAAGAAGTGACAAACCTGATGAAAGCTCGTAGCTGACTAGCTGTGCTCCAGCACGCATCGCTCCGATCATTGTGTACTTGTTGTTGGATGACCATCCTGCCAACAAAATACCAAGAACTCCAAGAGATGAAACCGCAAGCACATAGAAAACTCCTACATTGAAGTCTATTCCTATCAAATCCTTGCTGAACTCAAGTGCTCCGAACGTACAAAGAGAACCCATGATAACCAAGAACAACGCTGTGAAGAACAAGAATTTATCATTCTTCAACAACGGAATGATCTCTTTCATAAGGATCTTGAACATATCAGCCAACGGCTGAAGCAATCCCCAGAAACCAGCTCTCATCGGTCCAAGACGACACTGATAATAAGCACAAATCTTTCTCTCCAATAGAATCAAGATAAGCGCGATCAATGCGTATAGAGCAAGGAAACCTACGCCTATTAGGACGTACTCTATAAGAAGAGTAAGCCACTCTGGACATGCAGAAGACAACGCTTCGTGTATCCAGCTTAATATTCCTCCTACTTCTAACATAATTTTAAGAATATCTGTGATTATTATCTATCAATACAAGGGATGACATAGTCAAGAGATCCTCCGATCATAATCAAATCCGCAATCTTTGTGTCTTTACAGATTGGATCCAAACCAGATACCGCAACCAAACTTGGTGAACGGAAATGTATTCTGTATGGCGACTTGTCACCAGTACTCTTCAAGTATACACCGAAATCTCCACGTGCGTTCTCGACTCTCTGATAGTACTCTCCTTCTGGCACCTTCACAATTGCAGGAACCTTAGCACGGAAATCTCCCTCAGGGATCTTGTCGATCAACTGCTCGATGATCTTCAACGACTCCTCGATCTCCTCCAAACGGATCATATATCGGTCGATTGTGTCACCACCGTCGTGGATAATCTCCTTGAAATCTACTTCTGAATAAGCTGCGTATGGAGCGATCTTTCTCACATCACAATGCCAGCCAGAAGCACGACCGTTAGGACCACTCATTCCAAGAGCAACCGCGTCTTCCTTCTTTAGGAATCCGCAATTGATCATTCGTCCACGTGCAATCGGATTGCCTGTGAACAATGTGTGGTACTCCTTGATCATCTTTCTCAAATATGGGATAAACTCCTTGACTCTGTTGACAAAATTAGGATGGATATCCTGTGCCACACCACCGATAACATAGTAGTTGACCATCAAACGTCCACCTGCTGTCTCCTGGAAAATATCCATGATCTTCTCACGGTCACGCATACCATAGATGAATGCTGTGATTGAACCCATATCATTACACATACATGCCCAACCCAACAAGTGGCTGGCGATACGGTTCAACTCGTCGAAAATTGTACGGATATATTCAGCTCTCTTCGGAATCTCGATTCCCATCGCCTTCTCCACACACATACATAGGGCGTGACGGTTCATGCTTCCGCAAAGATAATCGAAACGCTCAGTAAGGTATAGCATCTGAGGATAAGTCATGCTCTCCATCATCTTCTCTATACCACGGTGGATATATCCGAAGTTTGGATCGATCTTCTTGATCATCTCACCGTCAAGAGAGACTCTCAAATGCAAAACTCCGTGTGTAGACGGGTGCTGTGGTCCAAAATTCACCACATACTCGTTTCTTCCGAATAGTTTAGTGTGATTCTCGACAATCTCTCCATGTCTGTCAAGAGTGATAGAAGGCACATCCTCACAAGCATCCATATCATGGACCTTTGAAGGGATCCCCTCATTCGGAGTATTGTCGTAATTCTTTCTCAATGGATATCCTACCCAATCAGGACGCAAGAATAGTCTGCGCATATCCGGATGGTTCAAGAAACGGACGCCAAAGAAATCGTAAGCCTCACGCTCATATAGATTAGCGCTCTTCCAGATGTCAGAGACAGTCTCAATGATAGGGTTCTCTACATCTGTAGTATTTGTCTTGAGCACCAAAAATTTCTCCATGTCAGCCGACTTGGAAATGTGGTAGACAATCTCAATGTTCTCCACATTATCTATCGCATTAAGGTTGATCAGGTAATCCCAACCATCTTTATACAAAGCCTCGCAAACCTTATGCAAATCCTTCTTGTCGACGCTAACCATCACGTCTGCAGCTTCAATCTTAGTGCAAGAAGACGAGACAGACTGAATCATTTTCAATGTTTTCTCCATTATTCTGCTCCTCCTTCTACAATTTGTTTTGTTTCAGACTCTGGTGTAACCAACGTTCCGTCAGAGTTGTACTTAGACAAGATCACCGAACCTTTCTCAGGATTCTTAGGCATCTTGAAGATTGACTCTACACGAATCTTTCTCTGCAACTGCATCATTGCGTATAGCATTGCCTCAGGACGAGGAGGACAACCAGGCACATACACGTCGACAGGGATAATCTTATCCACTCCTTCAACCACATGATATGAACTCTTGAAAGGTCCACCAGACACTGTGCAACCGCCAACGGCAATCACATATTTAGGTTCTGACATCTCATCGTAAAGACGACGCAATACAGGAGCCATCTTCTTAGTGATTGTACCAGAAACGAAAATAACATCAGCCTGACGAGGAGAGTTACGAGTGACCTCGAAACCGAAACGAGCGAAATCGTGACGGGCTGCTGCCACACACATGAACTCAATACCACAGCATGATGTTGCAAATGTCAAAGGCCATACAGAGTATGAACGACCCCAGTTGATTACTTTATCCAAAGGTGCGACTTTGATACCGACACCACCCTTCTCTAGTTCGTC
>CACZOA010000029.1 GCA_902782665.1 uncultured Bacteroidales bacterium | reverse complement strand
TTAGTAGCGGATCCGGGATTTGAACCCGAGTTTCATGCGTGAGAGGCATGCATGCTAGGCCACTACATTAATCCGCCATATGCAAAAGTATTTAGTAGCGGGAACGAGAATTGAACTCGTGACCTCCGGGTTATGAATCCGACGCTCTAACCAACTGAGCTATCCCGCCATCTTTCCGTTTGCGAGTGCAAAGGTAGCACTTTTTTCATTACATCCAAATTTATCCAGCATATATTTTACAATAAATTTAACAAATGTCTAATAATCAATACATAAAGAAATCCACATTTATAGTCGTAAAATCTAAGAAATGGCTTAAGGAATTAGAGTGTTCCGTTCTTTGGAACACTTAATTTTGACTTTTCTCCTATCATTTTGCCTCAGCAAAAGTATAATTAAATCAATGAGAATATTCGATCCAGCTTCCATCAAACCTAACGATATGGCAATCCACCTTGCCCTTCTCTCTTTCCTCTCTCCATTTTTTTGCCACGTAATACTTGTTACTGCCGTCTACAATAAGTTTCCTGAATCTGAAATTCTTCAAATCACACAATTTCGCCGCCACATTATCCGTCAAGATCAGTACATCTACGTCCAATGGCGTCATCACATCTCTTTTCATTTCTTCCCGATCTGAAAGCACATAGACACGTTGCTTTTCAAAATCAAAAAAATTTTCTTCTGTAGACGACGGTGATGGCATCAATCCGTTTGTCCAGAATTCACCTGCCTTTTTAGACACCTTAAGAGTGTCGTTGCACCCAAACAGAGTGTTTGTATTCGTCATTCTATTCACCGCTGTCGTGCCATTCACGTTATACACTGCCAACATCCTGCTGTTTTTTTGACTCATTCCATCAACTGTAGCAACAATAAAATAAGCAATCGAAACGGAGGCAGAAATCCATAATAATGGAAGTCTGCGATAATTATGATATGCGGCAACCAACAGGAACACAGCAACATAGACCGCAACATCATAACAATAAAATGGCAATCTGTCAACGGTACAGAATGAAACGTCTGCAGTATACCGAACAATCGCATTGACCGACTTTGCCACACTTAACGTGAGATATAAAACTCCGCTGGCTACGGAAGTCAAAACAGGAAGCAACGTCGACAACACAAAAAATCCATAATATATGAATGACAATGGAATCAGCAACGTCACCAATGGGATCGTAAAGAGACTTGAGACAATCGACAATATCGGCAGGGTATGGAAAGTCAGCAGAATTATCGGAGTGGTAAGAATCTGGGCAGAGAGAGTGATTGCGACACTTCCCAACACATAAGTCCTGAGTTTAGAGAGGAACATCCCCACCCGGCCTTTAAGTTTAATTTCAGGCAAGAATTTTCCAAACCCGTTTATCAACGGTTGTCCAAAAAGCAAAATCGAATATACCGCTGAAAAACTTAATTGGAATCCAAGATCAAAAACATTGAATGGATTATACACAAGCATCACAAATGCTGTGAACGACACTACATTTATCGGATTTGGTTTACTAAACAGAAGCATCGCCACACGGTAAACCGTATACATAAAAGCCGTACGCACCACAGAAGCCGTCAAACCTGTCAAGAAAGCATAGCCCCATATTATGGCAAGCAATACAGCCGCGAAAGCATACCGTCTTCTTTGGGGATGGATCACAAAGCCCACCAAAGCCTCTACGATCAATATAATTATTCCGACGTGAAGTCCACTCACCGCAAGCAAATGACTTGTGCCAGCCTTGGAATAAGCATCTTTCAACCCGTCGTCCATATCCGTCTTGTCTCCTAGCGTAATGGCGACGATGAGGTCTCGAGCATTACATTCATCAACATCATTGTCTGTCATTACAGAATTCTGCAAAAACAAATTAAGGCCGGATGCGTATGTCTCCAACGACAAATTATCCAAAGTCTTTAGTATTCTGTAATCCTTGACAAAAGAAGTGGCCTCAACTCCTTTTTTACGCAGATAAGTATCATAATTGAATCCAATAGACTCATTGCTTTCTGTCGACTTCAATGATGACGATATAACGACGATATCTCCTTTTTTGAACGAAACAGAGCAAGTGTCAAACGTAAGTAGAGCAAACACAGACACGTTATCATTTTCATTTCTGTTTTCGGTCTCCAAATAAACCTCAGACTCACAACTTATCTTTCCTCCCTTCGTCTGTTTCGGGACACTTTTGATTTGTGCGACTCTCGCCTTGAGTTCCGTCGCCCCACAAGATTGTAATTCATCTGAGGAAATCGGATGACAAGCATATTCGAAGATACCGCCAAGGAAAAAGAAAACCAATAATATGAAAAGAATGGACAAAAACGAAGTCTTTGACGGCAACGACAATGTTGGCATCTTCACATAAAGAAAAAATGTGGAAATAGCGACAACAAATGACAACCCCAACCCAATTTGATTGGCTAAGTCTAACTGGAATGTGTATTCAAGCACAATGCCAGAAGCGAATAAAAATGTCAGGAATAGATATGGAAATCTACGAATTGACTTAACTATAAAATTCATATTATTTTTTTTGTACGTTACCAAATTATCCCTACAGGATACAATCTAATTAAAGAAAAGGAGACGGGATGATTCCCGTCTCCTTTTCTTTATAAATTTTTCAATCCAGCGATTGTAGCTTTCTGATCTTTAGCACCAAACACAAAAGATCCAGCCACCAAGATATCAGCACCTGCGTCAAGAAGTTGCTTGCCTGTCTCAAAATTGACACCACCGTCGATTTCAATCTTAGCATTCGACCCCTTCTCTACGATCATCTTCTTCAAACGACGGACCTTATCCAATGTGTTTTCAATAAACTTCTGTCCACCGAAACCAGGATTCACGCTCATAAGCATAACCACATCCGCGTCGCAGATAATCTCTTCAAGCACAGAGACTGGTGTATGAGGATTCAAAGTCACGCCAGCCAACATACCTAACGACTTGATATGCTGCAAAGTACGGTGAAGATGAGTGCAAGCCTCATAGTGAACGCTTAAAACCTTTGCCCCAAGTTTATGGAACTCCTCCACATAACGATCGGGATCGACAATCATCAGATGGACATCAAGTGGTTTTGTTGCCTTGCTTGCGATTGCCTTAATCACAGGCATACCAAAAGAGATGTTTGGCACAAACACACCATCCATAATATCAAGGTGATACCAGTCAGCCACGCTTTCGTTTAGCATCTCGATATCAGCATTCAAGTTCAAAAAATCCGCCGACAATAAAGAAGGCGACACTAAATGATTCATTTATTCTTATAATTTTTGTGCAAAATTATGAAAAATAAGGGGTTTTATCAACGTTAAATGGAATCAATTCAACATTAAAGACTTTGTACGTATCGCAAATGGATAAAAAAAATCGCCAGTCACTGTTATGTGACCGGCGAATATGTTATTTATAATCTTATTCAGATTAGAACTTCAATGCGTCAAGAGCATCATCAGAAACTTCCTTCAACTTTAGGTAGTCTGCTGAAACATAACCTGTCTGACCGTTGAAGCTGATTGTTCCCCAACCATTGTTGATGCTTGAAACCTCAACCTCTGTTCCTTTAGCCAACTTGCCGATGATATCGCAAGATGTGTTAGGCTCTTTTCTAACGTTTAGGTTAGAAGACTGTGTGTTTACAATGTAAATAGCCATCTTTCTAATCAATTTAATGTTTGTGAATAATAAAAAGAACGCTACGGTAAGCAAGGCTTCCATAGCGTCCCTTTGTTTCCTTGCTTAAGATTAGTTCTTAGTCTTAAGGATCTCGATTACTGCGTTAACTGCAGCCTCGAAACCAGCCTGCTCATCAGCGTTCAAGTTAGCCTTAGCTGACTCGTACTGAGCCTTAAGCTCTGTGATCTTAGCTACGATACCAGCAACATCTTCCTTAGATGCAGCCTCTGCCTCTGCCTTGATTGCGTTCAAAGACTCCTCAAGACCTTTCAATACTGCGTTCTCAACTGTAGCAGCAGCCTCTGCTGTAGCCTCTGTAGCAGCCTCAACAGTCTCTTCTACCTGTGCTGGAGCCTCAACCTGAGCAGGAGTCTCCTTCTTGCATGATGAAAGTACAAGTGCCAATGCAGCTGCACTTACGAACAAAATCTTCTTCATTATCTTGTATTTTAAATTTATTAATTCCGTTTTCAATTATGTCGCAAATATAAAAAATATTATTTGCTTTGGTACTTTTTTTTGTTTTTTTTGTTGATAAAAGGTATTTTAATTTGTTATTTTTGTTGATATGGGTATTAATCGAACATATTTAATAGAAGAAAAGGATGTAGTGTTGGCATTTTCCACTAATGTCGACTGCCGAAACATCGATAATTCATCATCATTTTTCAATTCTGCCGACGTTGTTTCATGCAAGCAGATACATAGTGACATCATAAAATTAGCTGACGAGTCGACGCGAGGAACTGAGATTCCTGATTGCGACGCGTTGATTACAAACATCCGTAATCTTCCGCTTTTGATTCGTACCGCAGACTGTGTACCTGTGGTGCTTTATGATAAGCGAAGACATGTGATAGCCAACATTCATTCCGGCAGAGTGGGAACACAAAAACAGATTGTCCGCAAAACAGTGGAGATGATGCAATCACATTATGGTTCTTCTTCATCTGACATCATCGCAGCCATCGGCCCTCACATTTGCGGGAAATGTTACGAGGTTGACGCCGCATGTGCCTCTGAATTCGGTGAGAAATATATAGTAGGGTTTAGTAAATCTCAAAAGCCGTTGATTGACATTGCTTCAGCCTGCAAAGAACAGTTGGAAGCCACTGGCGTCAACAGCAATAATATTTTCATTTCTGATATCTGTACCGCAGAATCACCAGAATGGCCTTCATGGAGACGCGACAAATGCATGGAGCGACTCGGAACATTCATAGTGTTGTGCTAAACAGGAAATAAATATGGTATAAAATAAGTAGAGACGGGAATATTCCCGTCTCTATTTCATTAACATTTAGCCTTTGCCAAAGCCTGCTTGATATCTTCGATTAGATCATCAGCGTCTTCGATACCGACAGAAAGACGGATCAAATCAGGAGAAATGCCTCCCTCAATTAGTTGCTCGTCTGTAAGCTGACGGTGAGTGTGAGATGCTGGATGAAGCACACAAGAGTGACAATCAGCAACGTGTGTAGCAATACCGATAAGTTTCAAATTGTCCATAAACTTGATTGAGAACTCACGTCCACCCTTCAATCCAAATGCCATAACACCACATGTTCCATTTGGACAATACTTCTGCTGCAATGCGTGGTCTGGGTCAGACTCAAGTTCAGAATAGTTGATCCAAGCAACCTGATCGTTAGACTTCAAGAATTTAGCGATCTTCAACGCATTGTCATGGTGCTGTCTCATACGTACATGAAGAGTCTGCAAACCAAGATTTAGATAGAATGCATTCTGAGGAGACTGGATTGAACCAAAGTCTCTCATCAACTGAGCTGTAGCCTTAGTGATGTAGGCACCCTTACCGAATGCCTTTGTATATGTCAAACCATGGTAAGATGGGTCTGGAGCACAAAGTCCAGGGAATTTGTCTGCATACTTGTCCCAGTCAAAATTTCCGCTGTCGATGATAGCTCCACCTACACCTACTCCCTGACCATCCATATATTTAGTAGTAGAGTGAGTTACGATATCAGCACCGAACTCGATAGGACGGCAGAATACTGGAGTTGGGAAAGTGTTGTCGATAATCAACGGAACTCCGTGAGAGTGAGCGATCTTTGCATAACGCTCGATATCGAAAATGCGGACACCTGGGTTAGATACAGTCTCACCAAAAACCAACTTTGTGTTTGGCTTGAATGCTGCATTGATTTCCTCGTCTGTTGCATCCTCGCTTACGAAAGTCACTTCGATTCCCATTTTTGGAAGAGTTGTTCCAATCAAATTGAATGTACCTCCGTAGATATTGTTGAATGCGATCACGTGACCACCAGCCTCGCAAATATTGAAGATTGCGAAAAAGTTTGCTGCCTGACCTGATGAAGTCAACATACCTGCAACTCCACCCTCAAGTGCTGCGATTCTTGCTGCAACATTGTCATTTGTAGGGTTCTGCAAACGAGTATAGAAATAACCTGACGCTTCAAGATCAAATAGTTTGCCCATTGCATCCGACGACTCATATTTGAAAGTCGTACTCTGGATTATAGGCATCTGACGGCTCTCTCCATTCTTTGGAGAATAACCTGCATGGACACATTTAGTTCCAATTTTAGTGCTCATAATGTTTACCAGTCTTAAATAATTATTTTCTGCAAAATTAGCGGTATAAGATAAAAAGGGAAACAAAACGAGTTTTAAAAGAAGAAAACAAAACAATCAGTGAATATTTTAGAATATTCTTCTAAAACACAGCCCTTTTTGAGTTGGTTATAGAATAAAATCTATCATGATTTATCAATATCAAACACCTAACGGTGTAATTGGTGGTCACATTGCTCATGCGGGTGGCATTCCCGTCTTCTCAGGAATCATTCAGGAATGAAAAAATTCTCCGTTTGAGATTTTCCTTTATACTCCTTATCGTATTGATCACTCAAATATTTCTCCAGTTTTCCTCTTCTGTGTTTTTTCACAAGTTTTTTCATATTAGGTTTGCAAAGCATGTCCATGGTCTTTTTATGCTTGATATAATATAAGACACACGTCGTCACCGCTTTCACATGCAATTCTTTCGAATAGACGTGAATGATTTTATCTTCGATTGCCGTCTTTGTGCAAGCAGCTAAGAATACAGACATAATTTCCGGACATATCATCCACTCTTTTGAGCTTTTCGGGAAAGAGATGAGAATCTCGTCTGATTTCTCGTCCCAAAGCAACACATATCTTGCACAATAAATCCACATAAGATCACTTTTTTCATTCAATTCACAAGGAGTGTTGATGATAAAGTTGGCGCACATCAATGCATCATTTCTATGTTTTCTGCAATCTTCAGCGTCTTCCAAACTATCTATAGAAAGGATTTGTTGAAGGTATGCTTGCGACTCTGCGGCTTCCATCTGCTCAATAGTCATGGCTTTGACGTCCGATTGAGCCGCCATCACAGAAGTGCAGATAAAAAAGGAAATCAAAAGGATGATAAGTCTTTTCATAACAAAAAAAGGAGACAGAAAGCATCCGCTCCTGTCTCCATATTACAAATTATTTATTAGAATACAATATTCACAATCTTACCAGGAACGACAATAACCTTCTTTGTTGGTTTGCCATCAAGAAGTTTGATTGTCTGTTCGTTAGCAAGCGCAGTCTTCTCAACCTCAGCCTTATCCATATCAGCAGGAAGTTCAAGTGTGAATCTCACCTTACCATTGAAAGAGATAGGATATTTAACACTGCTCTCCACCAAGAACTTCTCATCGTAAGATGGCCACTGTGCGTCGCAAACAGAACCTGTGTTGCCAAGCAAGTGGTAAAGTTCCTCACAAATATGTGGTGCGAATGGAGCAAGCACTGTGACAAACTTAGTCAAAACTTCTGCATTCTTGCTCTTCAATGAAGTAAGTTCGTTTGCACAGATCATGAATGCAGCGATAGAAGTGTTGTATGAGAAAGTCTCAATATCTCCAGTAACCTTTTTAACAAGTTTATGGATTGACTTCTGCTCCTCTGCTGTTGGTTCAGCTTTCACAACATCAAAATTGTCGCCAGTGAAGAACATACCCCAGAATTTCTTCAAGAATCTGTTCACTCCGTCGATACCCTTTGTATCCCATGGCTTAGACTGTTCAACTGGGCCAAGGAACATCTCGTATAGACGCAATGTATCCGCACCATACTTGTCTACGATATCATCTGGATTAACGACGTTGAACATAGACTTTGACATCTTCTCAACAGCCCAACCACATACATACTTGCCATCCTCAAGGATAAACTCAGCAGTCTCAAACTCAGGTCGCCAAGCCTTGAATGCTTCAAGATCAAGTATATCGTTGTTTACAATATTCACGTCGACATGGATAGGAGTAACATCATAATCCTTCTTCAATCCAAGAGACACGAATGTATTAGTATCTTTGATACGGTATACGAAATTAGATCGTCCCTGAATCATACCCTGGTTGATCAATTTGCGGAATGGTTCATCCTCACAAACATAACCCAAGTCGAACAAGAACTTGTTCCAGAAACGGCTATAGATCAAGTGTCCAGTAGCATGCTCTGTTCCTCCAACGTACAAGTCGACGCTCTTCCAATACTGGTTAGCCTCCTTGCTTACAAGAGCCTTGTCGTTAGTTGGATCCATATATCTTAGATAGTAGGCTGACGAACCTGCGAATCCAGGCATAGTATTCAACTCGTATGGATCACCATCGGCAGTGCACCAATTTTCTGCATGACCAAGAGGTGGCTCACCGCTCTCTGTCGGCTTGAAATCTGATACCTCAGGCAACTCTAGAGGAAGTTTGCTTTCATCAAGCATGTGTGGCATACCATCCTTGTAATAAACAGGGAATGGCTCACCCCAATATCTTTGGCGAGAGAAGATAGCATCGCGTAGACGGTAGTTCACCTTAACTTCTCCGATACCTTTCTCCTTAATATACTTCTTTGCAGTCTTCAATGCCTCTTTTACAGTAAGACCGTTCAAGAAGCCTGAATTCATCATGATACCTTCCTTCGCATCGAAACTCTCCTCAGAGACATCTGCACCCTCGATTAGAGGAATGATAGGAAGATTGAAATGCTTTGCGAATGCATAGTCACGAGAATCGTGAGCAGGCACAGCCATGATGGCACCTGTACCGTAGCCAGCAAGCACATAATCACTGATATAGATAGGAATTTCCTTTTCTGTAATTGGATTAATAGCGTATGATCCAGAGAAGACACCACTGACACGACGGTCAGAAATACGTTCACGCTCTGTTCTACGTTTTACCTGAGCAAGATAATCATCCACAGCTGCTTTCTGATCTGCGGTAGTCACCTTAGCGACGTATTCACTTTCTGGAGCAAGCACCATGAAAGTAACTCCATGAATTGTATCGCAACGTGTTGTGAAGATTCTAAGTTTTAGATCCTGACCCTTAACACAGAAATCCATCTCAGCACCTTCGCTACGACCGATCCAGTTCTTCTGAGTCTCCTTCAACGCATCTGACCAATCAATCTTATCAAGACCATCAAGTAGACGCTGTGCGTATGCCGAAACTCTCAAGCTCCACTGACGCATCACTCTCTGCTCCACAGGATAACCACCACGGACGCTGACTCCCTCGCTGATCTCATCATTGGCAAGCACACAACCAAGAGCTGGACAGAAGTTAACCTTTGTATCTGCCAAATAAGCGATACGGTATGTCAAAAGGATCTGCTCCTTCTCTTTTTCTGAATAAGATTTCCAGTCAGAAGCAGAGAACTTCACAGTGCAGTTGTTAGCAGCGTTTACGCTGGCATTTCCATTTTTCTCAAACTTAGCGATAAGTTCCTCTATTGGAAGAGCCTTGTACGCATCATTATCATAGTAAGAGTTGAACATTTTGATGAATGCCCACTGTGTCCACTTGTAGTAGTTAGGTTCACAAGTGCGAACTTCACGGCTCCAGTCGAAGCAGAAACCGATTTTATCAAGCTGCTCACGATAGCGAGCTATATTTTTTGCTGTAGTCACAGCAGGATGCTGACCAGTCTGGATGGCATACTGCTCTGCAGGAAGACCATAAGAGTCGTAACCCATAGGGTGAAGGACATTGAATCCCTGCTGACGTTTGTATCTAGCGAAAATATCCGATGCTATATAACCAAGAGGATGGCCGACGTGCAAACCAGCACCTGATGGATAAGGGAACATGTCAAGGACATAGAACTTCTTTTTCGAAGAATCTTCCTTAACTTTATATGTGGCATTTTCTACCCAATATTTCTGCCACTTTTTTTCAATTTCTGAAAATTTATAATCCATTGTATTTCAAATTTCTGTCTCTTCTTGAAGTGTCCACAAAATAGACGTGTGCAAAATTAGTAAAAAATGAAGAGAAATGGATATTGTATTTGCAAAAAGGTAGAAGATAAAGGCAAATAAAAAAGGCATCGCATTTTATTGCGATGCCAATTTTCTTTAAGAAAGTCTTTTTTTAATACTCCCACAAGTCTGTTTCAAAGTTGATCAAGCGAGTTTTAACCATGTCTTGCTCCTTCTTAACATCCTCAAGTGTTGTATTGTACTCTAGCAAAGATCTGTTCTGTACATTAGACTCTTTGTAGATGTAGCTAGAAAATCTTCTCTTCATGAACAAGTCGTCAAACGAAGGTCTTGCTCCATTATTCTTATCAGTGATAAGAACCTCTGTCTGTGACAAGAAAGGACGAAGTGTCTCAAAAGGAATCCAGAATAGAGGCAATGTCTCTAGACCAGTATCACCCTCTCTCTGCATCACTGGGCAGAAACCAATGATACGGCAATTGAAAGTAGACGAAATTCTATCGAAATACCATACCTCCTTGCAGAAGTACTTGATGATATCACGGTTAGGAACGTCTGAGTCATCAATTACATAAATTGTATCATTAGTGATAGAGTCAAGTTTTGTTTCGTATGGCAAAGCGAACTTATCCATCAAATCACGGAATTTAACTGTGTGCTGGTCGTCGAAGTGCTCGTACTCCTCAGCGTAGTCATAAACCTTGATCTTACCATCCTGAACCAATCTAAACATTAGAGCAAAGAAACTTGTTCTGTTGTCTGCTGGAATCTCAGGGTAGTATAGAGGGAAGTTCATCTTCTCACGAAGGTCAATAATTCTGTATACAACCTTCTGCCAATAGATATCATCGGCGCGTGGGTTTACCATCTCAATAGGTTCAAGACCTTCTTTGGGACCACTTGTTGGCAAGTTAGTCTGCAATTCCTCAGAAATGTTGCCAGCTTCATCGAAGAATGACTGGTCCTGAGCATTTGCGAGGTTTGCAAAAGCTAGCAAACAAGCAGTTAACAACAAATTTAAACTTTTTTTCATGACTTAAACCTTTTTCAGTTTTTTAGATTACTTAAGTGCAATTTCAACTGGAGAAAGCTCACGCTTAACCTTATCTGGACCTGTAGCTCTTACATCAGACAAGTAGATTGACTTACCCTTAACAAGTTTCTTGAACACTGCCTTCTGCTTCTCAGTCAACTTATTACCCTGAGCTGGCTCTACAATTGTATTACCCATTGAGTCAGTAGACTTGATTGAGAATGAAAGCACAGTATACTTAACGTTCAAGTCTGCATCAGGAAGCTCTGCTACTACCTCATCAGCTGTGATTAGGTCTGTCTTAGCGATCTTACCTCTGTAGAACTTACCTGTCTTATGCTTCAACATTGCTGCTGGATCTGGAAGTTTCTTAGTTCTAAACTCATGTTTAGCCATGTGTGTAGACTTACCTCCGATGTTAGCACTTACGTTGATGATACAAGGAACACCAATCTTCTGAGGAATTACGTTCCAACCCTTAGCTGTCTTAGTAGAAGTTGCATTTGAAACGCTGATGCTTACATCACCAGAATTAACACCTGGAACTGAAACTGAGATAGGGTTGCTGAATCCTACGTAAAGTACGTTCATCATATCTGCAGATACAGTAGCTGTAGGCTCACCAACAACGTACTCAGTCTCAAATGGATAAGAAATCTCCTCACCATTTGGCTTCTTCATCTTGATGTTACCTTTGTACTTCTGCTTACCAAGAGTTGTTGCAGTAAACTCATAGATATCCTTCTCCAATGGCTTACCATTGATCTCGATAACAGGATCCTTAGTTGAGTCAGTTGCAGCCAACACGATCTTAGCACGATACTTGTTACCTCTCAATACGTACTGCTCATCAGCAATAGCAAGAGCCTGAATCTTGTTCACACGGAAATCACCAGCATCTAGCTGACCGATGATGTGGTTCAAACACTCAGCCTCTGTGTTACGTACGTCGTTCTGAAGTTTTGTTACAGTTGCCAACACTGCGATAGCTGGCTGGTCCTCCAACATCTGCTTCTCCCAAGAGTATACAGCACCTTCGATCTTCTTATCAGGAGTATCAAATGTCTGCTTGAAAGAGTTTGCCTTTGTTGTATCAGCGATGTCGCCGACTTTAACCATTCTCTGAGCGAACTCGCTGAAAGCACCAATTTTTGCCTTCATTGTAGTACCCCAGTTATTACCATCAGGGTCCTTAGCACGTGAAGATTTTCCCTCCAAAAGCTCACTAGCGATATTAAGGTCACCAGCGTTCTTGATTGTCCAATCCTTCTTATCAGCCTCCTCACCATCTACAAGCATAACCAAAGTGTGCTTGAATGTGTCAAGATACTGGTATAGTGCGTTTGACTCCTTTACCAATGAGTCTACGTATGGCTCCATTGGCTTAGCCTTAACAGGATTCTGATCCTTTAGAGATCCAAACTTGTACTCCAAGTTTGCATTGTTACCCTGAGCGATCTGTACGCTCTTCGTCATTGATTCGTAGATCGAGGTGTATCCGTTCAAAATCTGCGCTGACACGTTAAGTGCAAGCATGGCAGTTAGCACGAGGTACATCATGGCGATCATCTTCTGTCTCGGGGTCTCCGGACAGTTCGTAGCTCCACTCATAGATTAATACCTAAAGATTAGTTTACACTAATTACATTTAACAATTAACCACGGATAGTCATGGCGTTCAACATGTTGCCATAAACAGTGTTAAGGCTCTTCATCTGCTGTGCCAACTTCTCGATCTCAGACTTGTAAGCCTCAGCTGAAGCTGCAGAAGAATTGATAGAACCAGCAACTGTCTTAAGAGCAGTTGTTACAAGAGACATAGCCTCACCCTGCTCGTTAGCAGTCTTAGCCTGGATCTCGAACATGCTGTTGATGCTTGAGATGTTCTTGTTGATTCCGTTCATCTGATCAGCGAAGTTCTTAGAACCAGAAGATGCGCTGCTGATGCTAGCCTCGATATCCTTGTATGAGTTAACCAAAGAATCAGAAGAGTTCTTTAGGTTAGCCTGAGATGCTGCGAAAGCACCTGCAGCCTGAGAAGCTGCGTTTACGTTAGAGATATATGAGCTAGATACGTTAGCTGCCTCTGAAAGGTTAGCCAACTGAGAAGCTGTGTTACCCAACTTAGAAACACCCTCAGAAAGGTTTTTCAACTGCTCCTCAACTAGAGCCTTAGTATCAACTGTAGGGATAGAAAGTTCCTTTGAATCTCCTGCAGCAACAACTCCGTGAGCTGAACCCTCAGCACCTTCGTCATCAAGTTCTGGCCATACTAGCTCCCAGTGGTAATCCTTGTGAGGCTTATCGAAGATACCGATAGCAAACAAGATAGCCTCAGTACCCATTCCGATTGTAAGCATGACTCCAGCACCTGGCCAGTGCATGATTTTGAACAATGCTCCAACGATTACGATTGAAGCTCCTAGTGAGTAAGCAACACCTGTCATTCTTTTACCAGTAGGTGACTGCATAAATTCCATTAAACCCATTTTTCGAATATTAATTTAAGATTGTTAATAATTACGTTTTTGATTAGAATTAGATTAATCCATTCCGATGTAGCTTCTTACACAACGGAAGCCTAGGAATGATCTGTTCTCTGTCTGGTACTCGTATGTACGCATACCACACTGCAAGAAGATGCTGACATCCTTCCAGCCACCACCCTTGATGACCTTTCTACGCAATACCTCTGGATCGCTTGACTTAGCGTTGTACTCGTAGTTAGGGTTCATATCGTGTACGAATGAATAGTTAGACTCGTGGAATGCAGTTGATGTCCACTCTGCAACGTTACCTGCCATATCATACAAACCGAAATCGTTTGGTGGATATGAAGCTACACGAGATGTGATTAGATAACCGTCGTCTGTGTAATTACCACGCTGTGGCTTGAAGTTTGCCAAGAAGCATCCCTTAGCTGTACGTACGTAGTAACCTCCCCATGGGTACATAGACAAATCCTTGCCTCCACGTGCTGCGTACTCCCACTCAGCCTCTGTTGGTAGACGGAAATCCTGAACACGTACGCCACCATTCTTAATCTGGTATCCATTGAATAGGTTTGTACGCCAATGGCAGAATGCCTGAGCCTGCTCCCATGAAACACCAACTACTGGGTATTCACCATATCCTGGGTGAGCGAAATACAACTTCATGTATGGCTCGTTGTAAGCGTAAGTAAAGTCACGAATCCAACAAAGTGTATCAGGATAAATGTTGATACGCTTCTTAGAGATGAAGTCTGAACGCTTCTTCAACTCCTTATAGATTGTCTTGTTGATAATGTGACCCTGCTCATTGTAATAAGAAGTATCCTTACGAATCATCACATCTGCACTATCCTTAGTTACACCAAGACCCTCGATGCTTCTGTTGTATGATCCACGCATTACGTCGAACTTGTTCTCCTTCTTAGCAGCCTGAATATAGTCTACCCAAGAATACTGGTACGACAAAATCATAGCGTTCAACTGAGGGAAGATATCGATGTCATCCTCACCCATATAGAACATACTATCAATAGCGATCTGCTGATCTTCGTTAGGCTTTTCCCAAGGAATTTCCTTCTTCCAGTTTAGAATAGGCTTCTTTAGCTCATTACCTTTCTTGTCTTGTGTGATCTTAAACTCTTCATCAACTAAAGACAACTTCTCACGTGCGATAGAGTCGCGTACCCAGTGTACGAATTGACGGTACTCTCCATTTGTAATCTCTGTCTCATCCATCCAAAATGCGTCAACAGAAACCGTCTTTGACTGTGATGTCATAGCCCAGTTTGCGTCCTGGTCGTTCTGACCAATGGTAAAGGATCCGCGCTTAATGTAAAGCATACCATAAGGAGACGGCTCTTTCCATGATTTTGAATAAACACCGACCAACTCGCCTCCTCCGTCTCCGGAGCAGCTACCGAGTAGCAATGCAATCACTGAGAAAATTAACAGCTTTTTCATGATATTTGAATTACTAATTTTATTTCAAATTTATTGTTTTACAAAATTCTTTCACTCTTGTACCTGTCTTTCTTTGAAAAATTCAAATCAAACGAGTATCTTACAACTACGTCATGTGAACCACCTGACCTTATCATCTTATTTAATGGCAACACATATCCGTAACCAATCTGCAGACCAGAAATAACTTCAAAGCTAAATGCAAATGCCATCGAACTCCAAAACCATGAGTTCAAAGCAAATGTGAACTTCTCTTTGTACGTACAGATATTATTCATTCCTACCTGCAACGAAGAAAAATCACTTCTTACCATCAGCGATGGCCGATATAAGAACATTTTGCTTCTTGTCTTCAACTTGTACTCTCCATACACCAGCATTGTCGGTTCCAATGCGAATTGCTTTCCTTCTACAATTTCAGCTTTGCCAGCATTCAAATGAAAAACGGAAACGCCAACATCGAACTTATTTATTTTTGCCCCGACTCCAAAATTCAAATCAAAGACAATATCGTTCTGTTCTTCGCTTGCACCTTCTTTACTTAGTAACGGATCCTGCAGTTTGTGGTAATCGTCTTCTCCTCCAAGTCCTGAAGAAGCTTTATCGTAATCAAAACTAAAATCCGCGAATCCTACATCCAAACCGAATGACAGGTTGCCTGTCTTTGTTTCAATTCGATGAGCATATTCCAAACCTAATCGCTGGAATTTCCAGAAACTCTCTGACTGAACAGAGAAGACCACTCCGGCAGCTTGATCGCGTTGACATGGCAAATGAGAATTGAAACTGAAAAAAACATCCTGAGGATGATTATCAAAACCCACCCATTGGGATTGAAACTCTCCCAACACGTTCGTTCTCTTATTGCTCGCCACTAACGATGGATTAGCTCGTTCCCAATCCAAAACTGCACTCAACATATCTAGGTTGCTGAATTGCGAGTACGCAATTATATCGCTGAAAAATAGCGATATAAGCAAAATCAGCACCCTTTTTGATCCGTTCAAAACGGAATTTAAGAGCAATATTAGTTTTTTTTGCCGTAACTGACAAAAAAAATCGACGTAAAAATTCAAAAAAAATTCTCTTTTTGATTTTTCCCGTGACCAGTTAGTACTCCTCCTCATTGAAAAAGAAATCTTCATTGCTTGGGTAATCTGGCCAAATATCCTCTATACATTCGTATATTTCGCCTTCATCTTCCAACTCCTCCAAGTTCTCGATAACCTCCAATGGAGCTCCTGATCTAGATGCGTAGTCAATCAATTCATCCTTTGATGCAGGCCATGGAGCATCTTCCAATTTTGTCGCCAACTCTAATGTCCAATACATAAGCGTTTTTGTTAAGAATTAAACAACTTTACACACTCTCCTTTTAGAGAGATTGCAAAAGTATATTTTTTTTTAAGTAAAACAACTTTCTTGACTATTATTTTACTAACACTTTTGCTTATTCATGCAAATTGACACCCAATTGTCTTTTTCTTTAACAAATTGCAAGCTAAAATTATGTTTTTTAGCAACTTCTTCGATTGCTGGAATATCGTCCTTGTAAAATCCACTTAAAATTAATTTTCCATTTTCTTTGATGGAATTGGCATATCTCGGTATGTCATTGATCAAAATATTGCGGTTGATATTGGCCAAAAATATATCGTAGACGGAATTCAGTCCTTCCACTGTTGCAGCGTCGCCCTGACGAACATGTATTTTATCCTCTACTTTATTTACAACGAGATTGTCGATTGAATTTTCGTATGCCCATACATCTATGTCAACTGCATCTACACTTTCAGCTCCTAAATATGCAGCCAGGATCGACAGGATTGCAGTGCCACAACCCATGTCCATCACCTTCTTTCCCTTGAAATCACAATCAAGCATATTTTTCATCATCAATCCTGTCGTCTGATGATGTCCAGTGCCGAATGCCATTCTCGGATTTATAATGATTTTATATTTGCTTTCTGGCACGTTCTTATGGAATTCGCTGCAAACTACCACTTGATCTGCAACAACTATCGGTTGGAAATAGTTTTTTTCCCACTCCTCATTCCAATCCTTGTCTTCTAATTCTTCTATTTTATATGTTATATTCGTATAAAGTTCAGAACTTTCTATTACCTCTTTCAACTTTGTCTCTGAAAACAGGTCTTCTGCGACGTAGCATTTCAACACGTCTCCCTCATTTTCAAACGAATCATATCCTATTTCTGCCAAATCTCCGCTGAAAAGGTCTGCTATGAAATCTCCTCCGTTGTCGAATGACAGTTCTCCATTAAGTTTTGCTTCTATTACTTTATATTTTGTCTTATTATCCATAATCGTTCCTTATTATATATGATATTTGAATTTGCACTTCCCGGTCCAAACTCTTATAAACGGGTCAAATCAATTGTCTCCAACGTCTACTGATTTGCAAATCCCACATTATTTGATGGATGATCATCCATCTGTATTAATTAATCAAAAAGAGGATAGACGTAATCACGTCTATCCTCTTTCATTATTTTCTGACCATATTAGTCTTTCAACTTAGCGCAGATGAACTCACGGTTCAAGCGAGCGATATTGCTGATTGACACTGCCTTTGGACACTCAGCCTCACAAGCTCCTGTATTAGTACAGTTACCGAAACCAAGTTCATCCATCTTAGCGATCATAGCCTTCACTCTCTTAGCAGCCTCTACCTTACCCTGTGGAAGAAGAGCCAACTGAGAAACCTTTGCAGAAACGAACAACATAGCTGATCCGTTCTTACATGCTGCTACACAAGCACCACATCCGATACAAGATGCTGCATCCATAGCCTCGTCTGCGATTGGCTTTGGAATAGGAATTGCATTAGCATCAGGAATACCACCTGTGTTAACTGATGTATAACCACCTGCCTGCATGATCTTATCGAAAGCAGAACGGTCTACCATCAAGTCGCGGATTACAGGGAATGCAGCTGAACGCCATGGCTCGATTGTGATAGTGTCACCATCGTTGAAACGACGCATATGTAGCTGACATGTTGTAACCTCCTGGTCTTTTCCGTGTGGATGTCCGTTGATATATAGTGAACACATACCACAAATACCCTCACGACAGTCGTGGTCGAATACTACAGGCTCTTTTCTTTCCTTAACCAACTTCTCGTTAAGAACGTCAAGCATCTCTAGGAATGAGCTCTCTGTAGAAATATTCTCCAACTGGTATGTCTCGAAAGCACCCTTCTCCTGTGGACCTCTCTGGCGCCATACCTTAAGTGTAATATTTATTAGTTTTTCCATTTTGTCTGATTTTTCAAGTTTACTAGAAATTAGTTCTTGTAGTTACGAGTCTTACGCTCTGTCTCCTCGTAATCAAGTGGCTCCTTCAAAAGTTCAGGATCTGAATTCTCTCCTGTGTACTTCCAGCAAGCAACATATGAGTACTGGTCATCCTGACGAAGAGCTTCTCCCTCCTCAGTCTGGTACTCCTCACGGAAGTGACCACCACAAGACTCATTTCTGTTGTAACCGTCGATAGCCATCAAATAACCGATCTCCAAGAAGTCAGACAATCTCAATGCCTTCTCCAACTCAGTGTTAAGTGTGTTAGCCTCACCTGGGATGTAGACGTTGCTCCAGAAATCTTTCTTAAGCTCCTTGAGTTTCTTCATCGCTGTCTCAAGACCCTCCTTAGTACGGCCCATACCTACGTACTCCCACATGATATGACCAAGTCTCTTGTGGATTGAGTCAACGCTCTCATTACCCTGAATGCTCATCAACTTGTTGATCTTGTCCTGAACTGCCTTCTCTGCCTCAGCGAACTCAGGTAGATCTGTGCTCATTCTTGGAACCTGGATCTGATCAGCCAAATAGTTCTGGATTGTGTATGGCAATACGAAGTATCCGTCAGCAAGACCCTGCATCAATGCAGATGCACCAAGACGGTTAGCTCCGTGGTCTGAGAAGTTAGCCTCACCGATTGCGAACAAACCTGGGATAGATGTCATCAACTCGTAGTCAACCCAGATACCACCCATTGTATAGTGGATAGCAGGGAAGATCTTCATTGGAACCTCGTATGGATTCTCGTCAGTGATCTTCTCATACATCTGGAACAAGTTACCGTACTTCTGAGCAACAACATCCTTACCAAGACGCTGGATAGCATACTTGAAGTCAAGGAATACAGCAAGACCTGTGTTGTTTACTCCGAATCCCTTGTCGCAACGCTCCTTAGCAGCACGTGAAGCAACGTCACGTGGCACAAGATTACCGAATGCAGGATAACGACGCTCCAAGTAGAAGTCACGATCCTCATCAGGAATATCGTTAG
Organism: uncultured Bacteroidales bacterium; assembly: GCA_902782665.1. Lineage (GTDB taxonomy): Bacteria > Bacteroidota > Bacteroidia > Bacteroidales > Paludibacteraceae > UBA1723. Next base: position 21,258 of record CACZOA010000029.1, on the reverse strand, counting down.
CTGTCTTTCTTCCCTCCTGAATAGCCTTTGCATCCTCAAGTTTCTTAGGAACCCAGATACGACCATCGTTACGAAGAGACTCTGACATCAAAGTCAACTTAGACTGGATATCACCGTGAACTGGAATACAAGTTGGGTGAATCTGTGCGTAGCATGGGTTTGCGAAGTAAGCTCCCTTACGGTAGATCTGCATAGCAGCAGAACCGTTAGAACCCATAGCGTTAGTTGAAAGGAAGTAAGTGTTTCCGTATCCACCAGTACCGATAACTACTGCGTGACCGAAGAAACGCTCGATCTTACCTGTAACTAGATTACGTGCGATGATACCACGAGCACGACCCTCGATGATAACAACGTCAAGCATCTCATAACGAGTATAAAGCTTAACTGTACCCTTGTTAACCTGACGGCTAAGTGCTGAATATGCACCAAGAAGAAGCTGCTGACCTGTCTGACCCTTTGCATAGAAAGTACGAGACACCTGAGCTCCACCGAATGAACGGTTATCAAGAAGACCACCGTACTCACGAGCGAAAGGAACACCCTGAGCTACACACTGGTCGATGATGCTGTTAGACACCTCAGCAAGACGGTAAACGTTTGCCTCACGTGCACGGTAGTCACCACCCTTGATTGTATCGTAGAATAGACGGTAAACAGAGTCACCATCGTTCTGATAATTCTTAGCTGCGTTGATACCTCCCTGTGCTGCGATTGAGTGAGCACGACGTGGAGAATCCTGAATACAGAAATTTAGTACGTTGAAACCTAGTGCTCCTAGAGAAGCAGCTGCAGACGCACCTGCAAGACCAGTACCAACAACGATGATATCCAACTTACGCTTGTTGGCTGGGTTCACCAATTTCTGATGATTCTTATAGTTGGTCCACTTCTGAGCCAAAGGACCTTTAGGAATTTTTGAATCTATAGTTGCCATAATTTTTATCAATTATAATGGGAAATTAAGCAAAGTAGCCGTAAACAACTACAGCCATAAAGCCGAAACATACTACTGTTGCGAAGATGTTTGAAATCAACTTCCAACGGCACATCCAAATCTTGTTGTTCCAACCGATTGTCTGGATAGCAGACCACATACCGTGAGTCAAGTGGAACCACAATGCTACCAACCAAATAACATAAAGAACAACGTTGATTGGGTTCTTAAATGTGTATGAGATCAAACCTGCGCCATCTGTAGCAGCGTAAGTTGTACCATCAGCAGTAAGAAGCAACTCCTCGTTACCTGCCAACTCTGGAAGCATCATGTGAGCCCAGAAATGAGACAAGTGGATGGCAAGACCGATGATCACGATCGCTCCAAGAACGAACATGTTCTGTGAAGACCATTCAACTGACTTCTGATTCTCAGATACAGCATATCTCTGCTCACCACGTGCCTTGCGATTCTGCAATGTAAGCATAATTGCATAAGCAAAGTGAACAAATACTCCTGCAGCTAGCACAGCTGTACCAGCCACTGCATACCAGTTAGATCCCAAGAAGCCACATACTGCGTTGTATGCCTCTGAGCTAACGATAGCCACTAAATTCATTGACATGTGAAATGCCAAAAACATGATGAGGAATAGTCCTGATATGCTCATTATCAGTTTTCTTCCCACCGAAGAACTAGTTAACCACATAAAATTACGTTTAATGAATTATTTTTTATTAATTTTTATTTCCCATTTTGTGCAATATTCGGCAAAAATAAAAAGCGGAAAGCAAAAACGCAAACAAAAAAATTGTTTTTTGCAAAATATGCTGATTTATCAACATTCACATTATTTTCCACTTTTTTTGGACAAATGAAATGAATATTGCATTTTATGTCGCATTCATATGTACTCATATTTATTACGGAGTTCAAAGTGTAATATTATACGTTTTTGGGCAAATTATTTCATTTTGACACTTCTTTTGCACAAATATTAATTTTCACATTGCAAAGAAAAAAGACAAAGGCAAAAACAAAAAGAACGATTCCTCGATATTTTTCTTACCTAAATCAGCAATTTGTTACATACATATTACATTTTGAAAACATTCAAATATTTATGCAAAACAAAAAAAGCCCATTTTTCGTTTTGTCAAACGCTTTGTTATAAATAAATTTGCGACGCTTTTAACAACTGAATTAATAACAAGAAAAACAAAAATATCAAAAGGTTTTATGGAACCAAAAGAGCAACAAAACATGTCTCTGCCTGGGGCTCAGGCATCAAAGGCCACCCCATCAGGTGTGCCTACAGACAACAAGAAACTCATTTGTCTAGGCATTTGTCTCGCAATCGGTCTATTGGCATGGTTTTTACCAGCAGACGCATTCGGACTTAAGGGTGACCCAACAGTTTTAGAGCAGCGTGTAATTGCAATCTTCTTATTTGCTGCCGCTATGTGGATTACTGAGCCAATTCCTATCTGGACAACTTCGGTTTTGACAATGGTATTGATGCTTCTTACTGTTTCCAACAGTGCGATAGCATTTATGGCTCCAGAAAAAGGTGCCGAACTATACAATGGACAAGTTTACGGAGAGCCTATCAGCTACAAAGCTATCATGGCCGCATTCGCAGATCCGACTATCATGCTTTTCATGGGTGGATTCGTTTTGGCAATTGCAGCCACTAAATATAAGATGGATGCTGGTCTAGCGAAGGCAATGCTAAAACCTTTCGGAACAAGAGCTGAATACGTGCTTCTTGGTTTCATTTTGATCTCTGCAACATTCTCAATGTTTATGAGTAATACAGCAACTGCAGCGATGATGCTTACCATCCTATCTCCTGTGCTTGCAACTCTTCCTTCTGATGGAAAGGGAAAAATCGGTCTTGCTCTTGCTATTCCAATCGCTTGTAACGTTGGTGGTATCGGAACTCCTATCGGAACTCCACCAAACGCAATCGCAACTGGATTCCTTGAGAAACAGGGTATCGAAATTGCTTTTGGAGACTGGATGTTGATGATGGTTCCTGTAGTGTTGATTATCCTTGTATTTTCTTGGTTCCTACTAGTTAAGTTGTTCCCATTCTCACAGAGAGACATCGTCATTGAAGTTCCTGGAGATTTCGACAAGAGTCCTAAGGCATTCATCGTATATGTAACTTTCGGAGTCACTATCTTCTTGTGGGTTTTCGGAAAGGATTTGTTCGGCATCAACGCTAACGTGGTTGCTTTGATTCCATTCGCAGTATTCTCTATCACAGGAGTTATCACAAAGAAAGATCTTGCTTTGATCGACTGGGATGTTCTTTGGCTTGTAGCCGGAGGTTTCGCACTAGGTATCGGATTGGATAAGACAGGTCTTGGAAAGCACATGGTTGATTCAATTCCTTTGGATCAGTGGCCAACACTTGTAATGATGATCGGAGCTGGTGTTCTATGTATCGTGATGAGTACATTTATGTCAAACTCTGGTACAGCAGCACTTCTTGTTCCAATTCTTGCTGCAGCAGGTATAGGAATGCAGGAGCAGTTGGCTTCATTCGGTGGTGTGCCAGCACTTCTTATCGGAGTAGCGTTGTCAGCATCACTTGCAATGTCGCTTCCTATCTCAACTCCTCCAAACGCTCTTGCTTATGCTAAGGGATTCATCCAGCAGAAAGATATGGCTATCGTTGGTATCATCGTAGGTGTCTTCGGTATGATTGTAGGTTATTCTGCATTGATCATGTTTGGGAACGCCGTATTCAACTAATTATACTAAATATATTTTGTAGAGACGCAGGCAATTGCGTCTCTACTTTTTTATGAAAAAAATGAAGAAATTTTTACTATCCATCTTGGTAGCTTGTGCATCTCTATCTGCATTCGCACAAGACAATGCTGCTGCTGACACAGTAAAGCATCACCGTCATCATCGTCACCACCGCAACGGTGTTGTGTTTGAGGGCAACGACAAAAAACCTAAAGTTTCTCTTTATGGTTTTGTACGTAACTACTTCACTTACGATTCTCACACGATTCAAGCTGTGAACGGAGGATTGTTCCACACATTACCAACAGACGAGAGCCTTAACCTTCTTGGTGAAGACCTAAACCAGCAGTCTTCTTTGCAATGGATGGCATTCACGACTCGTCTTGGTCTCAATCTGCAAGGACCTAAATTGAGTGAAAACTGCACAATGAGTGGTAAAATCGAAATGGATTTCTGCGGTTACAGCACATATACATATTTGCTTCGTATCCGTCAGGCATTTGCTCGTCTTGCATGGAAGCAAAACATGTTGACATTAGGACAGGCTTGGCATCCAATGTTCAATTCTGATCTAATGCCTGGTTGTGCCGCTCTTGCAACTGGTTCTCCATTCCAGCCATTCAACCGTTCACCTCAGATCCGCCACGACGTTCGTTTTGGAAAGGATAACGGATGGAGATGGACAACAGACTTGCTATGGATGCTTCAATACACTCCTGTTGGACCAGATAAGGACGTAATTGGTGCCGGTTCTACAGCAAACATCAAATTCTTGAACAACTCTTGCATTCCTGAATTATACTTTGGTCTTGACCATACTGGAAAAAAGACAATTGTTGGATTAGGAGCTGACCTTACAAGTCTTAAGCCACGTCAGACACGTGAAGAGCAGATGATCTATGAAGGAAAAGATACTGTATGTACAGTCAAATCTTCAGACAGAATCACTGCCATTTCTCCAATGTTCTACTTCCAATTCAAGCCTTCAAGCAATTTCAAATTGATGGCAAAGGCTGTTTACGGTCAGAACACAGCACACTTGAATATGCCAAGTGGATATGGATTGACAAAAGTAGACGAGAAGACAGGAGAATGTGAATACACTCCTCTTCGTATGTTCAGCACATGGATCAATCCAGTTTGGACAAAAACAAGCAAAAACACTGGCAATATCACTAAATTCAGTTTCTTCGCCGGTTTCCAGAAAAACTTTGGTGCAAAAGAAGGCATGATGGAAGAATATGTTAAATACACTTCTCTTCAGCACAAAGGCGGCAAGACTTTGGACAACTGCTTCCGTCTATGCCCAACTTACACATATTCAATCAAATGTTTCGATATGGCAATTGAATATGAGTTGACTGGAGCAACATACGGCAAGGAAGAGAAAGACGATAAAGGACTTTGGTTAGGCCGTGCTGTTAAGGAAGATCGCAATACAGTGATCAACAATCGTGTTTGCGCCATGGTGAAGTACAACTTCTAATCGCAAATCAAACAGTATATCAAAAGAGATGTGGCTACCCCACATCTCTTTTTGTTTAGACAAACCAGAGCCAAGCAAAACAAATAATTAACAGAACAGAACAAAATGGCAAAATTTCTTTGTCATCTCATTCATAATTACTACTTTTGCAGTCGCTAATTAAAATTATATAACAATGTATCTAGATCAAGCTAAAAAAGCAGAAATCTTCGGGACTTACGGAAAGTCTAATACCGATACTGGTTCAGCAGAGAGCCAGATAGCGCTATTCTCATACCGTATTTCTCATTTGACTGAGCATGTAAAGTCAAACAAGAAGGATTTTAACACATCAAGATCTCTTAAGATGTTGGTAGGTAAGCGTCGTCGTATGTTGGATTTCTTGAAAGAGAAGGACATCGAGCGTTACCGTACAATCGTTAAGAAGCTTGGTTTGAGAAAGTAATTTACTTTCTTGAAAGCACAAAGGCGAACAGAAATGTTCGCCTTTTTTATTTTATATGTATGATATGCGGGTTGTGTATGGAGATGAGCGTACTAAACACACATTGATTTGTCAGACGCACGTCCGTGAGTCTTTACGAGCGGACAAACAAAATTGATTTTGCGGAAAATTTATCTTCGCATTTATCTACATACAGATAAATCGCAGCCTTTGTCTTTGTTCCGCAACAGAACCTTTCGACTAGCGTTTTCGGATCATCTGTATTGCCCACCAATGTCACTCCTTCTCCCTTGATCTTGTTTTTGATACAGATTTCTCCAGCAACCACGTTTGGAAGTGTATATACAAATATTGCAGGAGATGAATTGTACTCTTCCCCACTGATATTATCAAAGTGAGCCCAATCCGTTTCAATACATCCTGTATCAGTGTTTATAATCAATGCTATTTCGTATGGGTCATATTGCGACAGACCACCAACTTTGTTTAACAACAATTGAACTGCCGTCACTCCAAGCTTACAATAATCATCCATCTTTGAGAATTTCATATATGGCTCGGAAACAGAAGAGAACAAACTCTTTATAAATGTTTTGAAATCAGCATCAGGATTGTCAGAAACGACAACCGACGTCATCTGCGAATAGTCAGATTCATCATTCGTTTTTGCACATTCGCTCTTTCTGTTGCTTACAACCACAGCAGCATTACAGCCTCCAAATCCAGAACCTGTTTTCACAAAGACATCGCATCGTCTATCTTTTATTGTTTTTTTGGAGACATTAAGTTTTACAGGAGTACCTATTTCTTCAAAACCAATTGTTTTAGCGATCATTCCCTTTTCCGCAAGAGAGACACTGACCGCAAGTTCAAGCACTCCGGAGCATCCCAATGTATGGCCGAAATAGCCTTTTGTGCTAACGACGATACTGTCGGCTAGACCCGCCACCGCCAATGCTTTTGATTCCATCTCATCATTGTAGACGGTGGCTGTCCCATGCATGTTGACGAATGACACATCCGACGGTTTCATCTCAGCCTCATCCATTGCCATAGTAATCGCATGTGCAAGTTCTTCACCAGTACGTGATGGACCAGAAATATGGTTGGCATCATTTGACGTCGCTCCACCAGCGATATAATAGCAATTTGGAATAGTTGTCTCACTTGATAATATCAAAGTAGAAGATCCTTCACCTAATGAAATCCCGTCTCTATTTTTGTCATATGGTTTACATATATTGTGGCTGAGAGAGCGGAAACTGTCGAATCCAGACACAACAAAATCTGTCAAAAGATCTCCTCCCACCACAACGACATTCTTGTATTCTCCTCTTTGTATCAATCTATGAGCATAAATCACAGCCGACACGCCAGATATACATGCATTTGAGACACATAGTGGTTTATTTGGATTTTTGAAATATGTCAAGATTTTATTAGCCAGGCTATAGATATAGTCGGATTGATCATGACTTAGACTATCTATATTTCCTTTTGTAGTAGAAAATATAAATAAAGTTGACGTTGAGGAGAAATCTACAGTTGTATTTTTTGCAGCGTCCAAAGTAGATGATATCATCATCTGCTCCAAACGAGAATAGGAAGACTTGTTGGTTATTTCATACTGAGAAGAAAAGGCATCGTCGACTGCACCTAAAGGGAAAGATTGTCCGTTAGCGTAGCTTTTTGAACCGTTCTTCACCCCACTCTTTCCCGCTTCTATATTAGCCACTATTTCGGACAACGAATTGCCTAATGCGCAAACAGCACCTTTGCCTACTATATAAGATTTAGCCCCTTTCATCAATCACTATAAAAAAACAAATCCCCTGTTATTCAGTTGCTGAAATTACAGAGGAGACAAATAAAATAAAAAGGATGAGCCGATGACGAGACTCGAACTCGTGACCTACGCATTACGAATGCGACGCTCTACCAACTGAGCCACATCGGCATCATTTGCGGTATGGACGGGACTCGAACCCGCGACCCCATGCGTGACAGGCATGTATTCTAACCAGCTGAACTACCACACCAATATGCTATTCTTTTCCGAATTGCGGTGCAAAAATATAGAAAAAAGTTTATACCACAAATGATTTTTGAAATATATTGAAATTTATTTTCATTTGAGGTCACGTCCATATTTTTGTAAAAATATCATACAATATCTATAAACAGCAAACAGCATCTTTTTTTAGACATTTCAAATTGGCAATGACTGATCAGCAAGCTCGTTTTGAAGGACTAAAGTCGACACAAAAATTCCATACGGCAAATATAAAAGTGTCAACAAAATCAATATGATATTTTTGCAATCTACAAAAAAACATTAATTTTGTATTGTCTTTAACGCTGAAATCAACTAGATTCTCATCGTATAGAAATTTAGACCAGGTGGAAAATCCACATGTTTTGAAATTCTACGTATACATAGATATTGAAATTGAATCAAAAAAGAAGCAGAAGATTGATTTTATGCTTTATTCAAATCGGCAATCAATCTTATACGCAAATAATTAAACGGATATATGAAAAAATTTATACTTTTTGCATTAGCATTAATCTCTCTTTCGGTCACATCCAACGCGAGCGATAAAATGTATGTTAAATCAGTCGACAATAAAATCGTAAAATTTGATATCAAGAATGTGGCAGAGGTATATTTCGCATCTGAATATGACTTTGAGACTGAAGACTTGCTTTACGATTCTGTAGGCATCAAACTTTATGATACTCCAACAATGACAAGAATCTCCAAACCTGAGAATTTAGTCAATAACACCTATCTTTTTGAATACTGGTATCAATCTTCAGATATCGACAACGACATTGACACAATACTTGCAGAATACCAAAGACAGGCTACAATTTTAAGTTCAAATAAAGAGATGCCTATTTTCTGGTGCACAGATTACGGCAACACATGGTCTATGTACACAGGTCAGCAATGGGTTTCAGCTCAAAAAAACTTCTACTTTCCCTTCCAAACGTAACAGACCCCAATGGTGACGTAGACGAGAAGGGACAGGTTTGGGCTGTTATTGTAATAAAATATACAGACAATCGTTTAAGAGTTGTGGTCAAGATGGATTCAATCAAGCATAATGGCAAATACTATATGTACGACCAAGGAGACGGCAATCCAAGAATTTGATTCAATATTTATAAATAAAAGAGCAGTGGATATACGGAAGAGAAAACGCTGTTGACAGGTGTCACAATAGATTACGGGATCCACTAATATAGCACGCATTAAAATCAAAATAACAATAAAATGAGAAAGTTTATAATTACAGTTCTCGGTTTAGTATGTGGTCTGTTGTATTCAAATGCAGCAGTAAAATACATGACTATTGAGAAAAAAGATGGGGCGAAATACAGTTTCCTATTGAAGGAAAAACCTGTAATTACCTATCAAAATGGAAACATTGTGATAAACGGTAATGAAAAAACAAGTTATTCTATAGAAGAAGTGAAAAATTATCACTTTACTGAAGATAATCAGTCTGCAGTTGATGTCACTAATGCTCAAATACTACGTATTGTAAGTATAAGTGAAGATGTGATCAGAGTGGAAAACGCCCTTACAAACACATCTATCAAACTAGTTAGCATCAACGGCACAATTGTAGGACAGACAAAAGTTGATGACGAAGGTGCCGCAAATGTCACTCTTCCAAACCAGAAAGGTGTTTACGTGTTGTGTGTAGGCAACCAATCTTTCAAGATTATCCGTAAGTAATAAAACTTATAAAACTAAAAAAACTACCCTGTGTCTGAATCTGGACACAGGGTAGTTTTTTATATTCTTAGACTTCTTCTACTCAACAAAATTATCATTATCATTCTTATTTAGGCTTTGGAAGAAATGAACACCACAAAGGACTACAAAAGTAAGGAATCCAAACACAAAGCCATATTTGATACCCGTTTTAAATTTTCCTTTTTTATCGTTTGCAAGTGGATAACGAGGGACATCTATCTCTTGAATCAACGGTTCGCTTTTAGCCATATCAAGCTTCATGACTTCAATGTTCTTGACTATTTCTGAATATGCAGCCGTATTGATTTGTATGTCGGTCTGATATTTTAACTGTTCCACACCAAGAACGCTTTTGGAAGGATTCATATTCAAATCTCGATAATGAGCAGCTGCATATAGAGATTTATTCAACTCCTTACGTATGGAATCCGCTCTCATCTGGAATTCAGCTATATTTCTTTGTGCATTCTCTCGTTTGCTCTTAAGATAAAAATCAAACACAGTCTTTATCAATGACGCACTAAATTCTTTTGCAAATCTCTCGTCTTTGGAATTTACTGAAAAATTCGCATAAGATAACTTTTTGTCAATCTTTTCGATGAGGATGTCATTTTGCATCATACCAGAAGCAATGACCTTTATTATACTATCTTGTGCACGACTAAAAGAATCTCTATTTTGTTTATATGGGAAAGTAACATCACAAAGTGTTGCGATATGAGGTTTGGATAATTTTTCCTTAGTTTCGTTTTGATCACAATAAAGTCTTGAACTATCTGCCAAAATTTTGTACTCAAGCAGATTCATAGTATCACCATCAATTACTATAGGCTTCAACAATGCCATTTCCACCATAGATCTTGAACGAAACAACTCTACAAGATTGTCTCCTGAAAATGTTCCCGACGATGAATTTATTCCAGCTAACAAATTAAGTGCACTGAGGCCGCTACCAGCACTACTTTTAGACTCAATCGAAAACTTATAAGTAGCAGTATACGTCGGCTTGTATATAAAAGCGTTTATAACGCCTATTATAACGCCAACAATGCCTGCTGCCAAAAGAACCCATTTTTTTGACCATATATAAGAAGCGTAATCAATTACAACCTTTTTTATGTCAGCAAATGAAATCTTGTTTTCTTGAGTATCTTCTGTTTGTAAAAGTTCTTCTAAATCGATTTTCATTGGTCTAATTAATTTGATCCATTATTCGAGTCTGGTTTTTTACTATCTCTTAAATTAGAGATGACTACAAAAGAAGAAACTCCAACCGAAGCACAAGAAACTACTGTAGAAAGTACAGCAGCTACAAAATTAGCTCTAGCTCTTCTATCTTCATTTGTTTCTTCTTTCTCTGGAACATATAAATGAGCGCCTGGCTTAATCTTAGGATAATTCTTAAAAAACGCAAAATGTCCTGTCGCCTGCATATCTCCATTTGCATATGACACATATACACGACGTTTGTCGGCATGCTGTCCAAATCCTCCTGATCTTCGAATTGCTTTTCTTGCAGAGCGTCCATGATATACCATCATACCTGGCACCTGAACTTTTCCATTGACAGTAATTGTCTGAAGCTGCTTTGGCACATATATCATATCACCATCTTCTACAAAAATATCTTCCTCACATCCCGGATGCTTTAGAATATGCTCCATGTCGATGCCGACAAGGTCAGTTCTTTTTTGTAGTTGTTTCAACAAGTCTGGATCACCTTCCGTCTCCGCAATTTTTTGAATCAACTTCGTGTCTCTCATTCTTTCCGCCACAGAACGGGATCCTTTTCGGATAAGAAATGCTCCTTGCACATATGCATAGCATGTCACTCCACCAGCACGTGCCATGACATCAGAAATTTTTTCTTTTTTGTTGATAATCGTATAGTCACCAGGCGAACGGACCTCTCCAAACAAAGACATAGATCTGTTTGGCTCTATTCCTTCTTTCAATCTGACCGAAATCATATCATTAGGTTCAAGTTTGATATCGGCATCGTCACCTGCTGTCAACTCTCTATCTAAAGAAAGAATCTTTATCTCATTCTTTTCAATGTTTTCCTTCAGCTTATTATCATCCTTTATTCTGCGTGACAATTCGATCTTATCTATTGCCGCAAACTCTTTGAATCCTTTTGCCATAAAAACCAAATCCTTGACTGTCATGTTCTCATAGTAAGGATAGGTGCCAGGAGACAACACTTGTCCATAAATAGAGACTGTCTTTTTCTCCTCCAAATCTTTTATACTTCCTATCGTCACTTCATCTTCTTTCTTAAGCAACAAATTAAACTTGCCATCAAGAAGATCTTTAACGCTAAAACTGATTAGTTCTGGAGTCAAATCATCACGCAAGCGTGTGATTGTTGCTCTTTCCAGATAAACATCTTCTACTAACCCATCTGCTTTCTTAACCAAATCCATAAGTGTCATACCTGAATCTAAAGCATATGGACCAGGACGAAAAACTCCGCCATAAATTTTCACTCTGTTTGAAAATTTGTCTAGCACCTCAGACACAACAAATTGATCTCCTGTCTGCAATGTGAACATTCCATACAAATCGCTTGATACATCTGCAACACTTTTTTCCTTCTCTGTTGTTCGTTGTACAGTGATTCGATTCTGGTACGCATTCTCCGTGAAACCACCTGCATATGAAAGCAAATCTTTCAATGTCTCCCCTTGTTTCATCTCAAATACACCAGGTCTCTTCATGGCCCCATCGATACTTACTCGAATATCATACGCAGGCACATAAATCACATCCTGATCTCGCAATGAAATATTGTTTGACATATTTCCGCTCGTCAAAAACTTATACAAGTCGATTGAAGCGATCTCTTTGCCTCCTCTCATCACTTTGATGTTACGCATCGAACCAGACGATGTTGGACCAGAGCATGCGTACAAAGCATTGTATACAGTAGAAAGAGAAGATAAAGTGTATGTTCCCGGTCTTGTCACATTACCTGTGATATAGACACTTATGCTTTTCACATTGCCGACCGTAACACTAACCTGTGTATTTCCTGAAGATATTGAGCTATAAATTGAAGACAACTGTTTTTTGATTTTTTTCTGAACAGCATCTATTGTCAATCCATTCACCATTACAGGACCAACATTTGGAATCCTCACATTTCCTTCTGATGATACAGTAAGATTCATCGTGTTCTCCGCATAACCATACACGTCAACTATCAAAACATCACCAGGACCGACCACATAGTTTTGAGGTGTCGGCATATTTTGGCTCGGAGCAAACGACATTCTTGAATTGGAGAACAAATCTGAACCAAATATTCTATTGCTTACATATTTTGCTCTTTCAGGATTTTCTTTTATTTCCTCAACTATACTTTCTGCCATTTGATTGCTGGCAATAGCAATATCTCCTTTTGTTTCTTTCTCCGTTTTACTGTTGTCTGCCAACAATCTAATTTTCAGTTTCTCCGCTTCTGTTTCCTTCATTCCTTTAGACACGGCAAAACTTACAAAATCATCCATTGTTCGACCAGTCTCATTATAGGCTTTTTTGATCTCCTTGATTTGGGTTGCCGACAATGATTCCGCCGACACGTTTTCCAAACTATTTATGTTGATTGCCGACAATGACGATGACACAAACATCATCGCAACAAGGATTTTCGTCTTGAATGATTTCAATATTTTCATATTACAGTATTTCTCTTAATGCAAAATTAATTTTTTTTCTTCAAACTACAAAAGATTGATTTTTCATTGTAGTTCTATTGTTGAAAAATGCACAAGTATATCTCCCCTTACGTATGCTAAATACGAAAAAAGCCGTCATAATTAATGTAATATGATGATCTTAACCGTTTTTTGATGAAAACTTGCCATTAAATTGTACTTTCGCAAGAAATTTGATTGGATATGGAAATATTTGATATCATCAGGCTATTAGTTCCAGTTGCTCTAGGAGGTATAATCGGTGCTTTCACCAATTATATCGCTATCAAAATGATGTTTCGCCCATACACAGAAAAACGATTATTTGGATTCACCATTCCATTTACTCCTGGAATCATTCCAAAGCGTCAGAACGATCTTGCAAAAGCGATTGGCAGAGTTGTGAGCGACAATCTCGTGGATGCTGACGGCATCTCAAAAATGCTTTTGTCTGATGAGACAATCGGAAAACTGGAATCCAAAACAGACGAGATCATCCGTTCTCTGCAAACAAATGAAAATTCTCTCCGCTCTTTTTTCAGCAATTATGCTGGAGAGGAAAGAGTGGAAAATCTAATCAAAAGAGTTAATGACAATCTTGTGAAAAAAATAGACGGGATTGTGTCTGATGAAAAAATAGGCCAGACAATCGCCACTTCCGCCATGTCTGCTTTTGACGAAAGAATTGGCGATGGGTTCATGGGATTGCTCGCTAAAAATGCGTTGGCAGACTCTATAAAAGACAAAATCACTCCGAAATTGGCAAATCTGATCAATGATGTAATGCGTGGAGACGGGAGAAAAATGATTCTCTCTATTGTAGACGACGAAATCAACCGCTTTGCCAATGGCACCGTCGCATCCTGGACTGCAAACGTGTCTGAGGAAAGGATAAAATCGTTAAAACAAGATGTTGTAAAACTTTATTCAGAAAAAGTGAAGACGGAATTACCACGTTTGCTACGGACTGTCGACATAAGCAAGATTGTCGAGGATAAAATCCAAAGTATGGATATGCCGACGGTGGAAAAGCTTGTGCTTGATGTGGCAAACAATGAGTTGTATATGCTTGTTTGGCTGGGCGGATTGCTTGGTGCCATTATTGGAGTGGCAAATATATTTTTTATGATTTGACGTTGGTAAATTACGAAAAGGAAAATATGAAAGGAGACGTGATTAATCGCGTCTCCTTCAATTTATCTTTATAACCAAGCATTTATTCTTATCTTCCGTATTTCTTATTCAACTTGGCTATCTTATCGCAAAGGAATTTGTCCTTGCTTAGTTCCTCCACTGTTTTGTGCATACGATAACACCAATAATTGTCAGGATTTCCAGGATCATTGATTCTTTCCTTGAATGTTTTCTCCCAACGGACATTACCATCCAGAGCCATCCAATCCTGAAGAGGTAGGATCACCCACATTGCCGGAGATTCAAGATGCGAAGCGATGATCTTCTCGCACACCCATGGCTCACAGAACAATGGGGCATCTCCATATTCATGCAGATAATTATTGAAAAATCTCTGAGTCTTTTCTTTGTCTTCCTCCCACCATGCTCGCATAGTGCTCATGTCATGAGTAGACGTAGTGCAAACGCTTCGATAAGGAGTTTTCTCTAAATGGCCGAACTCCACATTGAATTCCTTCGGCATACGTTGGATCTCCAATGAAAGGATTCCCAACTTGTCCATAACCTCTGGCACACAAGCTGGCACCATACCAAGATCTTCTCCGCAACACATCATCGTTGTGCTGTGGACCAATGTCGGAAGTTTCTCCATCGCCTGCTCTGCCCAGAATGAGTTGTGACGCTCAAAATAGAAATAGTTGTACAGTCGGTTTATTTTGTCTCGCATATGAGGGTCCAGCATTGCATACGCTTCGCTGTTCTGCACAGTGATACGAGGATGATATTTCGTAGGATCTTGATAATCACGCACAAACAGTACTTGGCATAATAGGCTCATCAATCCATCACGTATCTTCTTTTCGGCATTAGTGCTGTATGGAAGTAACGCTTTTATCTTGCGTTGTGTATCCAATTCCTTACGCAACTTGTATTTACCGTCGACTGACACCAGATATTTTTGTTTAACGAGCAATTCGTCTCCATCAAACAATCGACGTAGGATTTCATCGTCTGTATTCGGTTCACAGTACTTTTCTTCATCAAATTCTATTCCAAACGACTCTATCTCTTCTTTTGTCATTGGCAACGCAGGAGCGAACTGACCTAACAGACCCCAAACACAATCCTTAGGGATACGGAATATGCGGAAGAATCCGAGAATATGGTCGATTCTGTATGCGTCGAAATAGTCAGACATTTTGTTGAATCGTGCTCTCCACCATGAATAATCGTCTTTCTGCATCTCCTTCCAATTGTAGATTGGGAATCCCCAGTTCTGACCATAGATAGAGAAATCGTCTGGCGGAGCACCCGCACTTCCGTTGCAGTCGAACAATTTTGGATATTGCCACACGTCTACACTGTTCAAATCCATTCCGATCGGAATATCTCCCTTCAAAGCGATTCCGATACGATGACAGTATGCAACCGCCTTTTTCAACTGACGATCCAAATGGAATTGCAGATAATAATAGAATGTTATTTTTGGATATGCCACACTCTGAGAATCGCAAAGTGCGGACATTTTTCCGTCTGTATAGTTGGCGTAATCACCCCATTGGGCAGTCTCACACGTTCCAAATTTGTCTCGCAAGTATGAGAATGCGGCATAAGGGCGAAGCCAATGCATGTTGGCATCATAGAAAGCCTTGAACTCTTTACTATTAAGCACCTCTTCTTTGTCTCTTTCAAACATTGTCTGAAGAATGCTCATCTTCCACTCCATCACCTTCTCATAGTCGACAGTTTCGAGGGAATTGAGTTCATTACGCATCTTGTCATAGTCGTACTTGTTTGGCACTTCCCCACACTCTTCTATTGAGATATACATCGGATGAAGGGCGAATGTGGAAATCGCACTGTACGGATAAGAATCTTTCCAAGTATGCAGGCTTGTTGTGTCGTTTATAGGCAATGTTTGTATGATACGTAAACCCATAGCCTTGGCAAGGTCGGCAAACGGTTTTAAATCAGCGAACTCACCGCATCCAAAACTCTTTTTGGTTCGCAAAGAGAACACAGGTATTGCCACACCTGCACCCTTGAACTCTGGCAAATGGAAATTAGGTACGCCATCGTTTACAATCACAAGAGAATAGCTTCCCTTAGGCAGTTTGAATCTACGATTATCGCCGTCTTCCCAAGCGAGTATAGCTTTTGTCTTTTTATCTCTTATGACATATTTGTATTCAGCCGTTTTCTTTAATTTGCTACCCTCTGCCACACACCACATATATGGAGCTCCAGCACAAGAAAGTTCCATTGCTTCGTCTTCCTTCCATTTTCCCCATTGGCTTTGGTCGCCAATCAAACATAATTCATGTTCGGTGAGTAGGTTTGGCATTGTGACAGAAAAGATAGCAGGCAGACTTTTCTTTGGCATTTCAAAGTTTGTGGAATGATGGCAGACAGCCTCTGTAAACACTTTGGTATTCAAGATGTTTTTAGAGTAATCAGTCACACCATATCTATCAACCACAGCTACTTTTATATTCTGCTTTATTGTTATCTCAATCTTCCTCGACATCCATGGTTCCTGACGAGTCACCTCTCCGATTTTATAGAAGTATGAATATCGGATATTACTTCGGCTGACATTAATAGTTAACACCCATCCTTCCGAAGTCTCCATCATAGGAAGTGCATTCTCCTCTGTGAAGCCAAGTTCGTTGCAGGCTCCAACAATATATATCTGGTCGGCTATAATGCCGTCTGCTTTCAATATGAATGTTATTTGCGACATAATATCTCTCCTTTCGCTTTTGAATATATAGTATATGCCAAAGTTAAGAAAAATTAGATGATTTTGAATGGCGACGTCGCAAAACTTATTCTATATTATTTTAGAATTTATCATTCCGTCTTCTTTTGAAAGAATCTACCTGTAAGGCTTTCCGTATCTATTGTATTGATAAAAGCATTGGGGTCCTCTCTCTTTATGGCTCTGACAATGGAAATATATTGATCTTTACCGACTACAGAGTATACAATGGAAGTCTCTTTATGTTCATGTGATCCTTCCGCTTTGATAATCGTGGCTCCATGATGGCACATAGAATCGATAATTCCACACACTAGTTCAGGCTGTTTAGTGACAATAAGCAATGTCTCTTTCTGATAATGCTGAAAAAGTATGTGTATCATCTGAGTGGACGCATATTGGAAAATGATGGAATAGAGAGCCTTATCCCATCCGAAGAGAAGTCCGGCGACAGAGAGGATGACAGCGTTGATACCAAGTACAAAATTCCAAGAATCCACATGTTTCTTTTCAGACATGTAGATGGCAATGAAATCTGTACCACCCGACGTCGACTCGACCGACAGACAAATACTGATGGCAACACCATTGATGATACCACCGAAGATTGAGACAAGCAAAACATCATCCGTTATTGTATAAGCTGGAATCATATCTGCGAATAAGCCGACAAGCAGGATCATCAGACATGAGTATATTGTGAACTTCTTTCCGATAAACTTGAATCCGATAAATGCAGGGACGGCATTCAACAGGATGTTGATTGGAGAATAAGGTATGTCCAGATCAAAAAAGAGTTTGAATATACGTTGTATAAGGAGAGTCAGACCAGTAGCTCCGCCAGGCAGAAGATTGCCTGCCTGCACAAATGTCTTGATGTTTACCGCCATTAGAAGGGCAGCTATAATGATGAAAAGAATCCTTTTTGAATCCTTCTTCAAATCGAATATTTTTGTTTCCATGCTTATTAAATAAAGGTATACAAAGTTACGATAAAAACATTTGCTACCAAATCTTACCCTGAAAGATTGATATTTGATATGTTTCGACGTGAAAAGACATTGAATTTATTGCAAAATAGTGTCTGTTTGATGGACAATTTGAATTGTTTCCAACAAAAAAGGCTGAATCCAACCACTGGATCCAGCCTTCTCAACCTTAAATACCAATTGTTTTGATGGCGAATAACGTTGTTTTAATCCACGCGTCTTCGTCGATCATTAATTTTCAAATACCAAGCCTTCGTCGTTTGCGTCAACGATGATAGGTTTCTCCTTGTTTACGCTACCTGCCAACAATTTCTTTGACAATTCATTAAGTAGGTAACGCTGCAAAACTCTCTTCACCGGACGTGCTCCGAACTCAGGATCGTAGCCCTCAGTTGTGATGAAGTCCATAGCTTTTTGAGTAAGCTGTATATCAACATCCACGTCGGCAAGCATCTTCTTGATTTTTGCAACATGCAATCCTACGATCTTGCCAATCTCATCCTTGTTAAGTGGAGTGAACATCACAATCTCATCGATACGGTTCAAGAACTCTGGTCGGATTGTCACTTTCAACATATCCATTACAGCGTTCTTTGCCGATTCTACAGTCTGCTCTTTATTTTCTGGAGTCATCTTCTCAAACTTCTCACGGATCTCGTGTGAACCCATATTAGAAGTCATGATGATGATAGTGTTCTTGAAGTCGACGACACGACCCTTGTTGTCAGTCAATCGTCCGTCATCCAACACCTGAAGCAAGATATTGAATGTGTCCGGATGGGCTTTCTCAATCTCATCAAACAAGACTACGCTGTATGGTTTACGACGTACAGCCTCTGTCAACTGACCACCCTCATCGTATCCTACGTATCCCGGAGGCGCTCCGACTAGACGTGAGACAGAATGTTTCTCCTGATACTCACTCATATCGATACGTGTCATCATAGTCTCGTCGTCGAACAAGAACTCAGCCAACGCCTTACTCAACTCCGTCTTACCGACACCGGTTGTGCCAAGGAACAAGAATGAACCGATAGGTCTCTTTGGATCAGACAATCCAGCACGTGAACGACGCACCGCATCTGAAATAGCAGCGATCGCATCATCCTGACCTACAATTCTCTTGTGCAACTCTTCCTCCAAATGAAGAAGTTTCTCACGTTCACTCTGACGCATCTTCGTCACTGGAATTCCCGTCCAACGGCTTACGATGAATGCGATATCATCCTCGTCGACCTCCTCTTTAATCATTCGGCCCATACCGTTGTCCTCAAGTTGCTTCTCCAACGATTTAATAGCCTCCTCTGAGTCTTTTATCTTACCATAACGAAGTTCAGCCACAAGAGCATAATCACCCTCTCGCTCAGCCTTCTCCGCTTTGAATTTATAATCCTCGATTTTAGCCTTCTCCGCCTGTACCTGGTTGACAAGTTCCTTCTCGCTTCCCCATTTAGCCTTCATTGCCGAACATTCATCTCTCTTCTCTGCAATTTCAGCGTTCAAAGCGGCAAGTTTCTTCTCATCGTTCTCTCTCTTGATTGCCTCACGCTCAATCTCAAGCTGCATGATGTCACGCTGCAAAGTATCAAGAGCCTCAGGCACAGAATCAATCTGTATACGTAGACGTGAGGCAGCCTCATCTATCAAGTCGATCGCCTTATCTGGCAAGAAACGGTCTGTGATATATCGGCTAGAAAGTTCAACAGCGGCGATGATGGCATCATCCTTGATACGCACCTTGTGGTGAGTCTCATATTTCTCTTTCAATCCACGAAGGATAGAGATTGTGCTCTCCTTGTCTGGCTCCTCAACCATAACCTTCTGGAAACGACGTTCAAGAGCCTTATCCTGTTCGAAATATTTCTGATATTCATCAAGTGTAGTCGCACCGATAGATCTCAACTCACCACGGGCAAGAGCTGGTTTCAAAATATTTGCGGCATCCATAGCACCGTCTCCCTTACCTGCACCTACCAGAGTATGTATCTCATCAATGAACAGGATGATCTCACCGTCTGATTTCGATACCTCATTGACCACCGATTTCAAACGTTCCTCAAACTCTCCTTTATATTTAGCACCTGCGACAAGAGCACCCATATCCAATGAATACAATTGCTTTGTCTTTAGATTTTCAGGCACATCACCACGCACTATTCTGTGAGCAAGACCCTCAGCTATCGCTGTCTTACCTGTACCTGGCTCACCGATAAGGATAGGATTGTTTTTAGTACGACGTGAAAGAATCTGAAGCACACGTCGGATCTCTTCATCACGGCCAATCACCGGATCAAGTTTACCTGAACGCGCACGCTCATTCAAATTTATTGCGAATCTTTCAAGAGCCTGGTATGATTCCTCCGCGCTGTCTGATTTTACACTATTTCCTTTTCTCAATTCCTTAATTGCCTTTGCAGTGTCTTCAGCAGTCATGCCGAATTTCTTCAACACAATCGCCGCAGCACAATCAGTGTTTAGCAAACCAAGGATCATATATTCCACAGTGACGAAATCATCGCCAGCCTCACGGCTCAAAGTTTCCGCCTTCAACAGCATTTCATTAGTCATGTGGCTGAAATATGGTTCACCGCCTCTGACTTTTGGTCCCTGATCCACCATTCTATCTATAGCCAACGCAATATTTTTAGCATTAGCTCCGGTTTTACTCATCAGGAAGTTTACAATATTATCGCTCACTTTGAGAGCCGCCTTGAATATATGTTCCGGTTCAATAACCTGTTGACCGGAGATTTGCACTATTTTAATAGATTCCTTAACGACTTCTTGTGCTTTTAATGTGAAATTCTTAAAATCCATAATCGTCAGTTTTTAGAGTTATACATTAATATCGTTACACCAGAGAATGTTCAAAATGCGTGCCAGCATAAAAAATAAGAAGAAAATAATTGCAAACATGACAGAAAGTCCATTTTACATGTCCTTTTTGGCTTATTATGCGACATTTTGGCAGAATAGCCATGGTTTTATACATGTACGATTATACGTCAGCAAAAGAAAATCACAATAATTTCATAAAAACCACGAAAACATTTGCAAATATCAAAAAAAGCCGTACCTTTGCATCGTTTTTGAAAAACGGCCAAAAAAAACAATGGATCGGTAGCTCAGTTGGTAGAGCAACAGACTCTTAATCTGTGGGTCGTGGGTTCGACCCCCACCCGGTTCACTAAAAGGGACGAAAGTCTTGGAGAGATGTCAGAGTGGTCGAATGAGCCGGTCTTGAAAACCGGTGTACTCGTAAGGGTACCGGGGGTT
>CACZOA010000028.1 GCA_902782665.1 uncultured Bacteroidales bacterium | reverse complement strand
TCGATAACAGTGCATGGTACGTTCTTACCCTCGGCACTGAATACGGATGTCATTCCGATTTTCTTTCCTAATAATCCTGGCATTTCTTTTCGATTACTATTAGTTTACCTTAATTTCTACATCAACTCCACTTGGAAGCTCCAACTTCATAAGTGCATCTACAGTCTTCTCTGTTGTGCAATAGATGTCAATCAATCTCTTGAATGAAGAAAGCTGGAACTGCTCTCTTGACTTCTTGTTGACAAATGTTGAACGGTTGACTGTAAAAATACGCTTGTGTGTAGGTAGCGGAATTGGACCACTTACAACAGCTCCCGTTGTCTTCACTGTCTTAACGATTTTCTCAGCTGACTTGTCTACCAAGTTGTGATCGTAAGACTTCAATTTAATTCTAATTCTTTGACTCATCGCTTTGAATCTATAATAAATAATTTAATCTCTTTGGAAAAGTGTACCCTCATTGCTGAGGATACACTGTTTTTCTTATAGCAAGTCTACTCTACCCTTTGCCTCTGTAACTACCTGCTTAGCGATAGCTGTAGAAACCTCT
This sequence comes from uncultured Bacteroidales bacterium, assembly GCA_902782665.1. Classification (GTDB taxonomy): domain Bacteria; phylum Bacteroidota; class Bacteroidia; order Bacteroidales; family Paludibacteraceae; genus UBA1723. The sequence goes on along the minus strand of CACZOA010000028.1, from coordinate 8,493 downwards.
GCGTAGTGTGAGAACTCCATTGATGAAGTTGCACGACCTGATGTGATTGTACGCAATGATGTTACGTATCCGAACATCTCTGCCAATGGAACTTTTGCCTTCACGATTCTTGCTCCTGAACGGCTTGTCTCCATTCCTTCTACCTGTCCACGACGCTTGTTAAGGTCACCGATAACATCTCCCATGTTCTCTTCTGGTGTCACAACCTCTAGCTTCATGATTGGCTCCATCAATACTGGACGTGCCTTTGCACATGCTGCCTTGAATGCTAGGTTAGCTGCGATTTCGAATGACAACTGGTCTGAGTCTACTGGGTGGTATGATCCATCAACTACGACAACCTTCAACTGGTCTACTGGGAATCCTGCCAAAACACCATTCTTCATTGATGCCTGGAAGCCCTTCTGGATTGATGGGATGAACTCCTTAGGAATGTTACCTCCCTTAACGATATCCTCGAACTGAAGTGACCCCTGGAAGTCTGGATCAACTGGTCCAACCTTAACCAAGATATCTGCGAACTTACCACGTCCACCAGACTGCTTCTTGTATACTTCCTTGTGCTCAACTGTCTGAGTAATTGCCTCCTTGTAGTTAACCTGTGGACGACCCTGGTTACACTCTACCTTGAACTCACGACGTAGACGGTCGATGATGATATCTAGGTGAAGCTCACCCATTCCTGAGATTACTGTCTGACCTGACTGCTCGTCTGTCTTAACTGTAAATGTTGGATCCTCCTCTGCAAGTTTTGCAAGACCGATACCAAGCTTGTCAATATCAGCCTGTGACTTAGGCTCAACTGCGATACCGATAACTGGATCAGGGAACTCCATTGACTCAAGTACCATGTGTGTCTTTTCGTCCTCACCACATAGTGTATCTCCAGTACGGATATCCTTGAAACCAACACCTGCACCTATATCTCCAGCGGCTACAACCTCAACTGGGTTCTGGTGGTTTGAGTGCATCTGGAACAAACGTGAGATACGCTCCTTCTTTCCTGAACGTGTGTTGAAGATATATGAACCAGCCTCTAGTTTACCTGAGTAAACTCTGAAGAAGCATAGACGACCTACGTATGGGTCTGTTGCGATCTTAAATGCAAGAGCACAAAGTGGCTCGTCCTCATCTGGGTGACGAATAACCTTAACCTCCTCGTTACCTACCTCAGATCCGATGATCTCTGGAGTATCAAGTGGGCTTGGAAGGTATGAACAAACTGCGTCTAGCATAGTCTGTACTCCCTTGTTCTTGAATGATGATCCACATACCATAGGGAAGATCTTCATTGCAAGTGTACCCTTACGGATAGCTGCCTTGATCTCATCCTCTGTGATTGAATCAAGATCACCCTCAAGGAACTTCTCCATGATTGTGTCATCACAATCAGAGACAGCCTCAAGCATCTTCTCTCTCCACTCGTTAGCCTCGTCTACTAGATCAGCTGGGATATCCTCTACATCGTATGCAGCTCCCATTGTCTCATCATGCCAAACGATAGCCTTCATCTTTACTAGGTCTACAACACCCTTGAATGACTCCTCAGCTCCGATTGGAATCTGGATTGGACATGGGTTTGCTCCTAGAACTTCCTTGATCTGAGCAACTACGTCGAAGAAGTTAGCACCAGAACGGTCCATCTTGTTTACGTAGCAGATACGAGGAACATTGTACTTGTCAGCCTGACGCCATACAGTCTCAGACTGTGGCTCAACACCACCTACTGCACAGAACGCTGCTACTGCACCGTCAAGGATACGTAGTGAACGCTCAACCTCTACAGTAAAGTCAACGTGTCCTGGAGTATCAATCAAGTTGATCTTGTACTTCTTATCGTTGTACTTCCAATATGTTGTTGTTGCAGCTGAAGTAATAGTGATACCACGCTCCTGCTCCTGAACCATCCAGTCCATTGTAGCTGCACCATCGTGCACCTCACCGATTTTGTGTGTAAGACCAGTGTAGAACAAAATACGCTCTGATGTTGTAGTCTTACCAGCATCGATGTGAGCCATGATACCGATATTTCTCGTATAATGCAAATCTGCTTTTGCCATTTTTTCTAAATTGTTGAAGTGTTAAAACTAGATTGATTAGAATCTGAAGTGAGCGAATGCACGGTTAGCCTCAGCCATCTTGTGCATATCTGCCTTTCTCTTAAACGCTCCACCCTGGTTGTTGTATGCGTCTGCGATCTCTGCAGCCAACTTATCTGCCATTGAACGGCCTGCTCTCTTACGAGCAAAGATGATAAGGTTCTTCATAGAGATAGACTCTTTTCTCTCTGGACGAATCTCTGTAGGCACCTGGAATGTTGCACCACCAACACGGCGAGACTTAACCTCTACCTGTGGAGCTACGTTCTCTAGAGCCTTCTTCCAGATCTCTAGTGGCTCCTTCTCCTCGTTTGGAAGCTTGCTCTTAACATTCTCCAACGCTGAGTAGAAAATAGTATACGCTGTACTCTTCTTACCGTCGTACATCAAATGGTTAACAAAACGTGTTACCATTACTTCGTTAAAAATTGGATCTGGCAAAATGATCCTCTTTTTAGGTTTTGCTTTTCTCATTTTCTTAAATCGTTTTTGTCTTGGTTGCTCTTCTCGCTTCAATGATCGCTCTCGACCATTTACTCAACCTTCATCACGCTACCAGTAAAACTAAAACTTAGTTTCTGTTTTTAACTTAAAAAAGAATTTGCTAGTCGGTAAGCTAAAATTACTTCTTACCCTTTGCTGGTGCTGCCTGTCCTGGCTTTGGACGCTTAGCTCCATACTTAGAACGTCTCTGAGTACGTCCGTTTACACCTGCAGTATCCAATGTACCGCGAACGATGTGGTAACGTACACCCGGTAGGTCCTTAACACGACCACCACGTACCATCACGATTGAGTGCTCCTGTAGGTTGTGGCCTTCTCCTGGGATGTAGGCGTTAACCTCCTTCTGGTTTGTCAATCTCACACGTGCCACCTTACGCATTGCAGAGTTCGGCTTCTTTGGTGTTGTTGTATAAACACGCATGCAAACACCTCTTCTCTGTGGACATGAATCCAACGCAGGAGACTTACTCTTGTCTTCAAGACTAGCTCTTCCTTTTCTAACTAACTGTTGAATAGTAGGCATTTTTGTTTTTACTTTTTAAATTTTTACTGATATTCTATCATTTAGAATGCAAAAATAGTCATATAATTTTACATGGCAAACAAAAATCGAGAAAAAAAGTCGTTATTTATCAACATTTCAAAGATTTAGGTTTTTTACTCCTGTTTTAAAGTTTTTTCCCGTCTCCAAAAACTTTCATTCAAAAATATATTGCATAACATAAAAAATAATGAACCAAATGGCTCCTGTCGAAAGGTAAAAATAAAAAATCCGCAACCTTCGATTGCGGATTTTTATTATGCATTTCGCATTTATAACTCTTAATTCGTTAGAATGCTACGTTGAACGACGTGGAGAATTGCCATCCTCGCAAATCATAATTGTACTTGAACGGCAGATAGTAACTGCCTCGCAAATCCCACAATACGTAGCGGTTCTTGAACAATTCCACTCCTACGGTAGGACTTACATAAATCGTCTTCGCTGAGGAATTCTCTCCCCTGAACGCCATGAATCCGACATTGTATCCAGAATACATATTGAAACATTTTCTTGATCCTCGTCCAAAATGACGGGAGTAGAAATCCTGGCCGAAACTGATGTTGAAGGCGTCTGTAAGGGTGGTGGAATCTGTCGCAGCCACATCTTTTGCCTTAAACACACCTAATGTCACAAACGTCTTTCCTCTTGTGAATAGGTATTTCAGATTATATCCGTTATAATACTTCGCTGAGAATCCTGGTTTTGGATTTCCTACCATCAAGAAGCTGTACTCGAATCCTGGCATATTCACGAAACGGACTTTCGTCTGTCTTGGCGACGTCTCGTCTCGCATCAAATGAAATTTCAGGTTGACGGTGCCGAGAGAAGCACATCCTTCATTATAATATCTTTTTTTCTTTCTCAACGACTCACGTTTGTCGTAAAGTACACTTTCCAACTCCTCCGCTATGGAGTCGTTCTTGACTTTGGCTACCTTAGCCTCCAGCTCTTGAATGTCAGACTTCAGTCGCTCTATAGAAACAGATTGGTTCTCTATTTCACGCGAGAGATTCTTCGTCGTCTCCGTAGAATTCAAGACCGCACATTTCCACCCTTCCAATTGCTGCTTTATAGCGTTATACTGGGCTTCTGTCATCACAACGTTATAATAAACCTCCTCATAGTTCTGTGTTTTAGTGTTAACCAACAATGAGTTTTCGTTGATATACTGTTCTACCACAGGCACCACCTTGTCAAAATTAATAGAATATGTGTTTAGTGTTGCCTCCTTATAAACGCTGTCTCTTGAGGCTTTCGCACTCAAGGCAAATGAGGAAGTCTCGGTTTCATCCCCATCATCATAATCATCATACGATGATCCCGCATTCGAAGCTAAAGGAAGAGACGCTACAAGTACATTGAGCAATAATTTTCTATAATCCATATATTTTTCTGATTTAAACAAACCTTTTTTATCGAACAACAATAATCTCCTAATCATTTTTCACGACATCATACGCTACTAAGAAACTTGCGATCAAAAAACCGATTGATGTCAATATCGTACAATAGTTCAAAACAGTTTCTCTGTCTCCATTCTTCAATAAAATATAATAGACAATTGTCACTATAATTGATATAACGATGTCGATCAGTGCCTTAAATCCAGCCGCCATACCTGCTCCAGCAGGATCACTTCCAGAAGTTTCCAAATGGAATGCCGACAATATGATTACTAGACTCAGACCAAATATCAATGCTCCTACAGAAGGAAGCCAACTTGAAAAATAGTAAATTCCAACTAGCAGAACAGCTGCCAATAAAAGGCAAATAACAAATACAGATAAACCTTCTAATAATTTTCCCATCTGATTAAAATTAATGTTCTCTTTACTTTCTCATTCATTCAAAAACTGCAAGTATTTTACAAAACAGAGTGTCATATTATATAATAAGAGGATTCTCAACTACATCATCATCGCCACTACCGACGCAATGGCAAACACCATCATATTGCGTGAACTCTCCCCTATCAACTGGTTTAGGGCCTTGCCTCTCTTGATCCTCATCAACTTCGTGTATGACATCAAATGCAATATTATATATGGTATATAAAAGAATGTAAGAGCCAGATTGTCTCTGAAGACATAACACATCAGCACTACAGCTCCCAATCCGCACCACAAATATAGCATCTCGCCAAATCGTTCGCCAAACTTCACTATCAGCGTGCGTTTGCCATCCGCAGCATCCGTCTCACGGTCACGGTAGTTGTTGACTACCAACAATGCGTTGATCGCCATTCCCGTCGCCACTCCTGCCACAATACACGTCGGATTTGAAAAGCATCCAGGTGTCTGGCAATAGCATGTGAAACATGTGGCCACAACTCCGAAGAATCCTACAACAGCAACGTCGCCAAGGCCATTATAAGAGAGCGGGAACGGGCCAGATGTGTAGAAATACGCGAAGAATATGCAGAATATGCCGACTCCTATCATCGTCAGCACCTGTGATTCCTCAATAAGTGGAAGCATCATTATTCCGCACAACGCTGCCAACCCCACCACAATAGCAATTCCTATATACATCGCCTTCTTCGTGATCCATCCCTGAGCCATCGCTCTTTCCGGACCAAGTCGGTCTTTCCCGTCGCTACCCTTCAAAAAATCAAAAAGATCATTGATAAAATTAGCGGCAATCTGCATCAGCGACGCGAATAAGAAGCAGATGGTGAATTTTCGCCAATCGAAAGCCGCACCGTCTCCCAAATATACACTCAACGCCGAACCAACAAGTACTGGCACAACCGCCGCCGCCAACGTCTTCGGGCGGGCCGCCAAAACCCATGCCTTTGCAGAATTTACCTCTACCGTCTCCATTTTTTATTATCGCTCCAATATTTCTTTCATCTCCTTGCTTGTGAAAGCTTTCAAAGCTTCACGGAAAGCATTGTCATCCAAGTTGTATGCCCAATAGAATGGACGTTGCTTATGATCATCCGATCCATGGATCGAACGAATCATATAAGCCGCAAGCAGACGCATGATCTTCTGCTGTGTCGACGCTGGTTCCCTATCCGACGGATAGAAATCCTTCTCCTTCTTCGCATAGGCAAGGAATTCACGGTAAACACTGTCATGCATCAAATTCTTGTATGTCATCTTGAAATCGCCAGTTTCCTTATAAGCCTCGATCTCCGAAGGATGGTTCTCTATATATTTAAATGAGAAGTCATACACGACGTCGCTCAAAAGGACTTTTCTTGCGAATGCCGACATATTAGTGTCGAGTGGCACAAAGATATCAGGCATAATTCCACCTCCTCCGTAGACGGTGCGGCCCAGTTTGCAAGTCTTGTAGACCATACTGTCCTTCTCCGCGGCCTTTTTCATGCTGTCGACATTGGTCATCTCACCGTGCTCATAGCGCATAGCCGTCTCCGCACGATAATCATAATCCTTGCCATAATATTTCTGGACACATCTTCCTGAAGGAGTGTAGTATCTTGCTATAGTAAGACGCAATGCAGCCCCACCTGAGATAGGGATCTGCTGCTGCACAAGTCCCTTGCCGAACGAACGGCTTCCCACAATGACACCTCTGTCGTTGTCCTGGATAGCACCTGCGAAAATCTCACTCGCAGAAGCCGAATTCTCATTGATCAGCACCACAATAGGGTCAGAGATGATCGGAGCACCCCTCGACATCAACACCTCACCTGCATTTGCACGTGTCTGGCCACGTCCGCATGTGTAGACGATAGTATCGCCCTCATCAAGAAGGAAATTCAACATCTCGCCAGCCACAGGAAGGAATCCACCGCCATTGTTACGCAAGTCGACAATGTAACGTCTTGCACCTTCAGTCTGAAGTTTGAGCAAAGCTTCGTAAAATTCCTCATGGGTTCTCTCTCCGAAACGGTCAATCTTGACATATCCAGTCTGGTCGTCAGCCATATAGAACGCGTCGACAGTCTCCTGAGCCACCTCACCACGGACCACCTCATAATCAAGAGTCTCTGCGACACCTTTACGTTTGATGCCAAGTTTGACGTGAGTGTCTTTCGGACCACGTAACGTCTTCACCACGACCTCATTATTCAATTTAGGGCCGACGAAAACACTGTCGTCGACAGCGATAATCTTATCACCAGCACGAAGTCCAGCCTTCTCCGACGGACCTCCGGAAATCACCTGCACCACATTGACTGTATCGTTGCGGAGGTTGAACTGCACGCCGATACCGAAGAAACTGCTTGCAAGTTCATCATTAGTGATCTGAAGATCTTCAGCTTTGATATAAGCAGTGTGAGGGTCGAGAGTCTCAGTAAACTGAGGGATCACACGGTCGACAAGTTCAGACATGTTGACTGTATCCACATACATGCTTGACACGTAATGCAGAACATCCGACAATTTTCTCGCCGCGATCACATCAGCCTCACCTTCAAATAGTCTACGAGGGGTGCGCGTCAGTCCTTCATCAATAAGCACACGTCGTTCACCGAATTCCGATCCAAGAATGAAAGCGACAGCGGTAAAGACGCCAAGAAGAACCGGCACAAGAGCCTGTTTTGTTTTAGAATTCATATTTTTTGTTAGGTTATTATAATGTTATTAGGGTAAAAACGCCAAAATAGGTAGGCGAATTATTCCTTTTCGTAATCTTTCTCATTCAAGAACTCCACCTTAACGCCGGCACGCTCAAGAAGATCGATGCCATCAGTAAGACGGTATTTCTCAGAATAGACGACACGTTTGATGCCAGCCTGGATAATAAGTTTTGCGCATTCGATGCAAGGCGACGCAGTAACATACAGAGTAGCGCCGTCGCTACTGTTGTTGCTCTGAGCCACTTTGGCTATAGCGTTAGCCTCAGCATGAAGCACATAAGGGAAAGTTGTATCGTTATCATCTTCACAGACGTTAGGGAACCCAGATGGTGTACCATTATATCCATCAGAGATAATAGTCTTGTCCTTCACAAGAAGAGCACCCACCTGACGACGCTTGCAATATGAGTTTTCAGCCCATATTCTAGCCATCCTTATATAACGGTAATCTATTTTTTTTTGTTTGTCTGGATTCATAGGTTTATCTTTTTCTGTATTTATGTCCATTACTGGTCTTAAATATTAGGCAAATATAAAAACAAGGATTATAATTATTCACAAAAATAAAAGAAAAGTGTTGAAAAATCAGCATTTTGTAAAAAAAAGGGAAAAACACAGACAAAAAACATCATTAAAAGTTTGTGAGAAACAAAAATTAGGCTACCTTTGCACTCGCAAAAGAAAAACAGCGTTCTTTTACATAAGCGGAAATAGCTCAGTTGGTAGAGCACGACCTTGCCAAGGTCGGGGTCGCGGGTTCGAGTCCCGTTTTCCGCTCATCTACAAGATGA
>CACZOA010000027.1 GCA_902782665.1 uncultured Bacteroidales bacterium | reverse complement strand
TTATCTGTGTTGCATCCTGACCAGCTGTCAAATTATATTGATCTGGATTTTCTGCAACCTTAATGGCTGTCTGCTGACTACCAGTCTCACTACATTTCAGTTTATCATAGCCATCTGCGTCAGGATCAATAACAGAACGGTATTTGATAATTACTTTCACCGATGAGTTAGGTTTCAAACCACTAACCCTATAACTCATTATGGTCTTATTTGCAGTACCCTTAAAGCGGCTCCAAACAACACCCCAGTCTTCTTTTTTATCATCGATATAATGCAAAGAGTCTAATTGTATAGGATTTCCAGTAATGGCCATAAACTCACCATCATGGAAATGCGATTTGATACGCTCTCCCTTGTTTGCTGTCTGCTTACTGTAATCATAGTCAAGATCATCTGCCTTTGAAGGCTGAGTTCCAAATAATTCAAGGACTCCACCAAAGACACCGATCATCTTGATCTCATTTGTTCCTACATAAGCTTTTCCCACCGCCGGAACCGAAGGATCAAACTCAGTACCTCCAACAAGTACTTGCGTGTTACCTCCTTGAGCAAAGGCACCACTTACTGCACCTAACGACAGAAGGGCAGCTAAAGCTAAACGTTTAATAAAACCATTACTTTTCATATATGTTTCACCCTATTAAATTTCAAAATATTTATTTAGAACTTAAAACAATACTCATTATATGAATTTATACATAATGAGAAAGCAAATATATAAAAAAAAAGACAAAAAAGAGTTTTTTTGAAAAAAAACGTCCCAACAACATAATTTTTACCAAGTTTTACATGTTATTTACAACAAAAAAATAATGAAACACAGACATAAAGACTCTTTACTATCGAAAAAAGGAAGCACAAATAACCTTATAAAACCAGCTAAAACCAAACCTACATTAGGAACTTATTTGTATGTCCCCAAAAATGATCCTTTTCCGACCAACCGCAACTCGTATAAGTTTACAAAATAAAGAAAATCAATAAGAAAAAAAAATAAAATATCAGAATAAAACCAGACAAAAAACGGAACTCGCCTCAGATATTATTGTATACGCAAAAAAAATGCAGAAAAATTTTCAAAAGAGAAAAAAAAATCACATATTTGCGATATAAATAAATGCAAATTAAATTTATAGAGAGTATGGAGAGCAAATTAATTGGTATCATCGGAGAAAATGCCGGTGTGGTTTGGAGATTCTTGAACGCATCTTCAAGTGAGAAATTCTCTTTCGAACAGTTGAAAAAGGGGACTAAACTAAAGAATGATGAATTATATGCCGCAATTGGTTGGCTAGCAAGAGAAAACAAAATCCAAATTGAGGAAAATGGTTCAAAAGCATCATATAGTGCAATTGAATTCTACTTCTAAAATAAGCAAAAGCGATTGGCTCTCCAATCGCTTTTATTTTTTTCTTATGATCAAAAAGTAGGATCATAAGGCAATCTATTTCACTACGCAGATTAATAATTATGACATGGAATGAAATCAAAAATTTCATTCTCGTCAATCTTCTTTATTGTTTCTACCAACAAAGATATAATCGCATCAACATCACGAAGATCACACACCTCAACAGGGGTATGCATATAACGATTAGGGATAGAGATCAATGCAGTAGCCACGCCTTCTCTTGTGAGCTGAATCTTGCATGTATCCGTTCCTCCTGTAGCTGATGAGTTAGTCACATTTTGATATGCAATACCCTTCTCTATCGCAGTATCTTGCAACAAGTGCACTAAAGCGACATTATTGTCAGCACAATGACGTATCACAGCACCGTCGCCCAATTTACAAGTGCCATACTTAACAGCAGAGCAATCAGGAACATCTGTAGCGAAACCGACATCCAAGGCAAAACCAACCTGTGGATTGATTTTGTAAGCACTTGTCACTGCACCACGACAGCCTACCTCTTCCTGTGAAGACGCCACTCCATAAACTCCTATTTTCAAATCTTCCTTGGAAAGACGACGGATCACTTCGGCTACAATAAAAGCTCCAATTTTATCATCCAATCCTTTACTAGAAACCCTGTGTTTTCCAATAAAAGAGACATTAGAAACAACCGCAACAGGGTCTCCAATCTGAACCATTTCTTTTGCCTCTTCTGCACTTTCAGCACCTATATCAATCCAAAGTTTATCTAGATCCAATGCTTTAACTCGTTCTTCTGCCGTCTGTAAATGAATAGGTTTCTTACCAATGACGCCTCTAACCTTGTTACCACGAGACAGAATTACCACCTCTGTTCCAGGAACAGTCAACAAATCAATGCCTCCATGCTTGCGTACATAAATATAACCATTTTCATCAATGTGCATCACCTGAAAACCGATTTCATCAATATGGCCACAAAGCATGACTTTGAAATCAGCATCGGGATTGATTACGCCATAAGAATTACACAAAACGTCACTGTCAACGGCAGCAAACTGATGGACATAATCCATCCAACAATGAGCAGCCTCCATCTCATAACCCGAAGGCGAATATGAAGAAAGAAGATTTTCTAAAAAGCCGACGCTGCTCTCGTCAATGTTTTTATAATCCGATAAATTCATAATCTTAAATTTACGCCGCAAAGTTAATAAAAAATTTTTGCGGTCCATTAAACTTCGAAAACAACTTCTTCAATGAACCACATGTTTGAACATAATCAACTTGGGGCATTCCTACAAAATCTTCTATATTTAATCCGCCGCTACAAAATAAAAAAAGCGATGCCATTATGGACATCGCTTTTAATTCCTATTATCAAACTCTTATTATCTACAGAAATGCTGAGTCTTACAGAATGAGTAACTTAACATCAACTCATGGTCACCCTTATTATGTTTGTTGATTGTAGTCAAACCTAAACCATAAGTATAACCAATATTGAATCTCTTAATTCTGATACCACCCATAGGTCTCAAACACAACGCTTGTGAATTTCCTTCATCCAAAGAATGACGATACAAAAGCTCTACCCAATATCCGAAATCTTTACCAGGAACATCCTGCATGAATTTCAAATGGAAATCCAATTGACGCTGAGCTCCCTTAGTAGTATTAGTATTATCAGTAGATGTATCACCACTGCTTGTAGTATCATCATCACGATCGATGTTGAACTTGAACATTGCTCCAGGCTCAAACTGCATTCCATCGCCTAACTGGAAGTCATAACCCAAAAAGATAAATGGATTAATAGGACGAATCGGCTCTGTCTTACCTAACTGCTCCAATTTTGTTGGAATCAAATTAGCAATAGTCAAACCTGCAAAGAAATTATCAAACAAGAAGTATGTACCGAAAGTGGCGTTGAAATAGTATCCTTTATCTTCACCACCGTTGGCAAGCACCATATCCGTTGATCCAGAATTAAATAGTTTTCCATCAAATCCATAGCCATTAACAACACACGCAAGAGCAAATGATAACTGTCTAGTGATATCTCTCTGCTTCATCATATATCCACGTGTGCTTCCTCCTGACAAAGGAATATGATAACCTAATGACACCTGTCCACCTCGACGCAACGAGTATCCATTCTTATCTACATACGCATAAGCACCAATTCCAAGACGCTCCAATCCACCACGCAATCGAGTACGGAAACTTAACGTTGTAAAACGAGGAGTCTCACCTTTATTGTCCTCTCCATCCATTCCGGTCCATCCCAAGAATCCAGTCCACATGAAATGGGTACAACGCTCAGCTCCAGCAACCGCAGGGTTTACTAGATAGTAATTGTAATAGTACTGATTATAGACGATTTCCTCTTGCGCCTTTAGTCCCGTCTGAGATAGCAAGACCATCGTCAATGCTACTAAAATGTGTTTTATCTTCATTTTTCAACTATTTTGCAACAGTTCTTAAATAATGGTAATTAGAAATAGGTTTTATCCTAATTCATTTATTAACGTTTGGCAAATATAAATAAGTTTAATAAAACGTGCAATTTTTTTTCACTTTTCTTTATAAATTCTTGTTAATATGCAGCTTTATCTCCCTTTATCATATTAAAAACGGTTTGAAATATGATTCTTACATCCAACCAAAAGCTCCAATTTTCTATATACCACACGTCTTGTTTAACACGGCCTATCATCTGGCTGATATCTGACGTCTCGCCTCGGAATCCAGTAACCTGAGCCCAACCGGTGATTCCAGGTTTAGCCAAATGACGTACCATATATTCATCTATCAGTTTAGAATACTGTTCTGTTTGGCTAACCATATGTGGACGAGGGCCCACTACTGACATGTCACCAAATAAAACATTAACAAACTGTGGCATTTCATCCATATTTGTTTTTCTCAACACAGCACCTACCTTAGTAATGCGAGAATCTCCTTTCGTCGCCTGCAATTTGTCCGCCTCATCATTAACCTTCATTGTGCGGAACTTCAAGCAATAAAATTCCTTTCCATTTTTTCCTGTTCTCTTCTGCTTAAAGAACACCGGTCCTGGAGAAGACAATTTCACCGCTATTGCAAGAATAAGATATACTGGCGAAAAAAGCAAAAGCACAAATAATGAGAAAACAATGTCAAACAATCGCTTCCCTGTTCGATTCAATGGCTCCTCTAGTGGTTCGTCACGGAATAGAATCATAGGGACATTCGCCACATTAATCAAAGACACGCCTTTCTTTATATATCTCTGAAAATCTGGCACAATCAAACTCTTTACAAAGCAACGTTCCGCCTCCTGAAGAATCTTGAACGACTTACTTCCGTCTCCAGCTGGTAAAGCACTGATAACCTCATTCACTTTGCCAGACCTGATCAAATCTAAAGCATCTGCCAAGGACCCTTTTACAAGACTCGCATCTACTTTATATTCAGAAGCGTCACTATCATCATATATTCCAAGGACATCATATCCCTGAATTCTGCTCTTTTTCAACTCTTCGTATACTTGAGACGCCACCTGACCAGATCCCAAAATAATCACTCGGCTACAATTCTTTGGCAAATGTCGCCAATATCGATAAACATTTCTTGCGATAAATCGCCACAAAAACACAACTCCAAACAAAGTTGTGAAAAATAGAGCGAAAAATCTGAAAGAAAACTTGATGTCTGCAAGTACAAACGCCACAATCAGTATCAAAGAAAACAAGAATATAGTGCGGAACACTTTAGACATGATTCCTTCAATCACTGCTGTCGGCTGATCAAATATTGTTCCATGCTGCGAAAACGAAACTGCATAAGCTAATGTTGCTAACGCATGCAACATATCTCGCGACAAATACGGATCAACATTATATCCAAAAAAATGAAGCAATATCGCAAGAAGCAGATTCAACAATAGCATCTCTGCAATAAATACTACACCTTTGAAAAATATATTTTCGTAATTAACAAACATATTTTATCTGTAAATTAACCACTTACATTTTCTTCTCTCACAAACCTGCCTCTTTTAAAAAGCAGATTTATAACAAAGATAGTGAGTTTTGACAATATACAAGCAAACAACTCTAAAAAAATGTTAAATTTATTTACCAAATGTTTGCTCGTCTACTTGGATCAATGTACATCGAATCTTTTTCAGTCACCCCAAATGCGTCATACCATTCATTGATATGAGGTAGAGCTCCGTTCACTCTCCACTTGCCAAGAGCATGCGGATCTTCCTTTGTTCTGCGAATAATCTCTTCAGGACGTATGTTGTTCGCCCACACTCCAGCATACGACAAGAAGAATCTCTGCTCTGGAGTGAAGCCATCCTGCTCAGTCAAAGGATTTGTCTTCATAGCTCTTTTCAATGCGTTGAATGATATCTTCAAGCCTCCATGGTCCGCCAAATTCTCACCTAATGTGAATCTTCCATTTGCATAAACTCCCGGAGCTACCTCAATACCGTTGAAGTATTCCATGATACTGCTTGAACGAAGCGTGAATAAAGCAGCGTCTTCTGGAGTCCACCAGTCCTTAAGATTTCCATCCACGTCAAACTGGCGGCCTTGATCATCGTATCCATGTGTCATCTCGTGTCCGATAACTACTCCGATAGCTCCATAATTATATGCATCATCAGCCTCCATATCAAAAAACGGCTTCTGCAAAATTCCAGCAGGGAAACATATCTCATTCGTCGAAGGATTATAATAAGCATTCACAGTCTGCGGATACATGTGCCACTCTGTCTTATCAACAGGTTTTCCTGCCTTCTCTAGCATTATATCAGCTTTGAATCTACTTATTCTTTTGGTATTTTCCCAAAGATTCTCATCTGTGATCTCAAGAGACGAGTAGTCTCTAAACTTATCCGGATAGCCGATTTTCACTGTGAGTCCAGCCAATTTTTCCTTCGCCTTTACCTTAGTGGAGTCACTCATCCAAGAAAGGCTGTCCAAACGTTCAGCATATGAATCCTGAAGATTCTTCACAAGTTGTACCATTCTCTCCTTGTGCGACGCTGGGAAATATTTCTCCACATACATTTCACCAAGAGCCTCTCCCATAGCATTCTCAAGCACAGACACTGCCCTCTTCCACCTTGGAGACGGTTCCTGTCGACCAGACAACACCTTGCCATAGAAATCAAAGTTCGCATTGTAGACCTCATCGCCAAGTGAACCTGCAGCACGGTCTATCAACTGCCATTTCATATAGTTTTTCAATGCGTCTTTATCCCAATTGACAATCAAGTCCACCGCTTTCTTGATTGGTTCTATCTGCGAAACATTAATGGAATCTTCTTTCAAATTGAATTTTCCAAAATATGTATCCCAATCAAAATGAATGACATCTTTTTTATCTTTGACGTGAGAAACTCCGGCAAAATCATTCTTAAACTCATCGTAAGAAATCTTATGATAATTATCATTCGGGACTCTTAGCTGTTCTTTGGTGTAAAACGACTCAGCCAATGCTGTTTCAATTTCAAGCACATCTTCTGTACATTTCTTTGCTTGATCAGCCGAATAGCCAAACAATTGGAACATTCTATCCACATGAGCGATAAATTTCTCACGTATCTTCACCATTGAAGTGTCTTTCTTAGAAAGATAATAATCTCGGCTTCCTAGAGACAAACCGCTCTGATATGTGTGGAGCATATTCATCTTACTGTTTTTATCGTCAGCTCCGATATAGAATGAGAAGAAAACATTCACGTCGATTTTATGCAAATCAGCTATCAATGAGACAAACTGATCCCTGCTTTTTATATCGTCTATAGCACGAAGATCCTCGGCCAAAGGTGCGATACCTATGGTATTCAGTTTAGTCGAATCCATATACAGATTGTAAAGAGTACAAAGTTTATCTCCGACGCTGCCCTTCTCAAACTTCTTCGTAGACAGTTCCTCAATAAGCGACTTCATCTGCTTTTTATTCAATTCTCCGACCTGTTCGAAAGAGCCATAGCGTGCGTATTCTCCAGTCAACGGATTCTTTTTCATCCATCCGCCACATGCGAACTGATAAAAATTGTCTTTAGGATTGACTAAAGTGTCTAAATTTGTTTTGTCAATTCCTGACGCTATCGTAGGAGCAACCTGTTTTTCTCCACCACCACACGATGTCATGTAAATAATTGTAGCAGGCAGCAACGTCATCATAATTTTCTTCATTTCTTTAATCATATAACAGACATTTTTAAGAGCGTTTTTCCAACTCTCTCAAATTTTGCATCTTTTTCTCTTTCAAATATTCTGTGATTGTGCTCAAATGTTCACGGACTTTTCCACCTCCAAATTCGTAAACTTTTGACACCAAACCATCAAGGAAATCACGGTCGTGAGACACAAGGATAATTGTACCCTCAAAATTCTGCAAAGCAGACTTCAATATATCCTTTGTACGAAGGTCAAGATGGTTGGTCGGCTCATCCAAAATCAAAAGATTCACAGGTTCGAGCAATAATTTCAGCAAAGCAAGACGTGTCTTCTCTCCACCCGACAACACCTTTACTTTCTTTAACGAGGCCTCTCCACCAAACATAAATGCACCAAGCAAGTCCTTGATTTTTGTACGGATATCTCCCTGTGCGACGTTGTCAATCGTCTCAAACACAGTCAGTTCACCATCAAGAAGAGAGGCCTGATTTTGTGCAAAATATCCAATTTGCACATTATGTCCGATTTGACATTTTCCATCAAACGGAATTTCATTCTTTATACATTTCACGAGAGTAGACTTACCTTCACCGTTTCTTCCGACAAAAGCGACCTTGTCTCCTCTCTCAATTGTCATATTCACACCAGAAATGATAACCTTATCATCGTATGCTTTCTGCAGATCTTCTACGATAACAGGATAATTACCAGAACGAGGAGCAGGTTGGAAACGGATCTTCAAAGCTGAAGTATCCACCTCTTCTGGCTCAATAAGTTCAAGCTTTTCAAGCATTTTGACGCGAGACTGCACCTGAAGAGTCTTTGAATAGGTTCCCTTGAAACGCTCGATAAAATCTTTTGTTTCAGCGATCATCTTCTGTTGTTCCTCGTAAGCCTTCTGCTGTTGCACACGTCTCTCCTTACGCAACTCGAGGTAATGAGAATAATTGACCTTATAGTCGTAAATTCGTCCCATCGTCACCTCAATTGTACGTGTAGTGATATTGTCGACAAAGGCGCGGTCGTGGGAAATCACGATCACTGCCTTTGCACTATTCACAATAAAATCTTCAAGCCATTGAATTGACTCGATATCCAGATGGTTTGTAGGCTCGTCAAGAAGCAGAACATCCGGTTTCTTCAACAACAACTTGGCTAATTCAATACGCATTCTCCATCCTCCGCTGAAGTCACTTGTCTGACGATCGAAATCAGAACGAAGGAATCCAAGACCAAGAAGAGTTCTCTCCACGTCTTCTTCATAATTCGTATTGTCGATAGCATAAAATTTCTCACTCAATGCGGAAACTTTTTCTATCAACGCCATATACTCATCACTTTCGTAATCTGTACGTTCACCGAGTTCTTTGTTAAGTGACTCGATTTCTTTCTCCATGGCGAAAAGTTGCTCGAATGCAAGACTTGCCTCTTCACGTACAGTACGGCCATCCTCCGTCATCAAATGCTGAGGAAGATATGCAATCACCGTATCTTTTGGTGCCGACACATTTCCTCTTGTAGGTTTCTGTACACCTGCCAAGATTTTCAACAATGTGCTCTTACCAGCACCATTCTTTCCCATCAACGCAATTCTGTCTTTCTCATTGACCTGGAAAGAAATGTTTTCAAAAAGAGTTCTGCCGCTAAATTCTACGGCCAATCCATCAACTGATATCATTTATTTTTTGTTAACCTTTAGACCAGAAAGGATGTTATACAACTCAGGTCGACGGCTTGCCACCAAAGACTCTGGCATTTGTATAAGCACAGAATACACTTTCTTTGATGAACTATCAAAGAAAATATATCGCTCGTGATAGAAACGTCCCTCAATTTTCTCATTTGTTTGTGGATCTCTAGCCCAAACTTGCATTGAGGTGATTTTTTTAGCATTAAAACCAGCAAAAAGAACTGTTTCTTCGGTTGTTTGCTCAAACCCATTATCTTCACTATACTGATCTTCAACAAATGTTTTTGTCAAACCATCAACATCTGATGCATCTACAGTAGAAGGATCAATAAGTGAATAATAATGTACTCTTACCTGAGATGATAACGAATCATAAGTCATATAATACTTAAATTTATCTGTATGACCAGTTCTATAATCACCTACTCGAACTGAAATGTCATTCTGATCACTACCCTTGAAAGTATGGTTTTCAGGATAAGGCACATAAAAATCACCCACCTGCAAAACTGGAACACCAGGTAAATCCTGACCTGGAGACGTTGGTATTTCTTCGTCCTCACTACGGCAAGATGTAAAAATAAGTGAAGACAAACTCAAAATCAAAAACGAAATTTTCGCTAACTTCAAAAAATTAATTTTTTCCATATATACCCTATTTTAAAAATTACATGACAAAGATAATGATTTTATATTGAATTTTCCTAATTGATACCAAAGGTATAATAAGAAACTTCTAAATTTAGTGGACAACAATAATAAAAACAGTAAATAAAAGGTTTAGATATAAAATAAAAAAACCGGATTTTTTCAAATCCGGTTTTTTATATTTCAAAAGAGATCTATTATGCTCTTTCAGCAAGACGTTTCTCTTTCTCGATTCTCTTAGCTTCTTCCTCTTCATCAGCCTTAGCTGAGTAGTACTTGCAAGCGAATGGAGCTGCAATGAAGATTGAAGAGTAAGTACCGACGATTACACCGATCAACATTGCGAAGATGAATCCACGGATTGTCTCTCCTCCGAAGAAGAAGATGATAACCAACACGATCAACGTACTCAATGATGTACTAAATGTACGGCTTAGAGTAGAGCTGATAGCTGAGTTGAATACTTCCTGCTTGTCGAAATCAACACCTTTACGGTTACGGATAAACTCACGAATACGGTCGAAGATGACCACTTTATCGTTGATAGAATAACCGATAACTGTCAAAATTGCTGCAATGAATGACTGGTCAACCTCCAATGAGAAAGGAACAATACCTGTCAATGGCAATACACAGTACAATAATAGGATGAACAATGTATCATGAGCAAGAGCTACCAAAGCACCTCCTGAATATGCAAGACGGCTAAATCTCAAGAAGATATACAATCCGATACCTAACATTGCAATCAAGACTGCAATCACAGCTGAAATCTTGATATCGTCTGCCATTGTTGGTCCTACTTTCTGTGACGACTGGATACCGTATGTAACCTCTGACTGAGCATCAGCAAGTGAGGCAACACCATCATTAACAACATAACGGTTTACAAACATATCCTCTGTAACTCCCTCATTCAAAAGAGGTTTCAATGAGTTGTACAATCTTGTCTCGATATCTGCATCCACATTGTCGTCAGTATCCTGAATACGGAAGTTCGTTGAAATACGTACCTGATCTGCACTACCGATTGTGATTACGCTTGCGTTAACACCATCAAATGCATTATCTAGCATATCTTTAACTTCACCTGTTGTTACTTCCTTCTCAAACTTCACTGTATAGTTTCTACCACCAGAGAAATCAATACCCTGCTGCAAACCAATAGCAAACAATGATACAATAGCAACAACAATCACACCAAAGGCAGCCATCAAATATGGCTTAGACTTACCAATAAAGTCATATTTGACATTCTTGAACCAATTCTCTGAAAGTTTAGTAGAGAATGTAAGTTTCTCAAAATTCTCGTTCTTAGAATACAAGTCGAAGATCAAACGAGTCACGAAGATAGCTGTCAACAATGAGCAAAGGATACCGATGATCAATGTTGTAGCAAATCCCTTGATAGGACCTGTACCGAAATAAGCCAAGATGATACCTGTCAAGATTGTAGTCACGTTGGCATCAATGATTGCACTCATCGCATTTCCGTAACCATCCTTCAAAGCCTGCTTCATACTCTTACCTGAAGCCAACTCCTCACGGATACGCTCATAGATCAACACATTAGCATCGACCGCCATACCCAAAGTAAGTACGATACCCGCAATACCTGGCAAAGTCAAGACTGCCTTCAATGAAGCCAAAACTCCGAAAATCAAGAATACGTTGCAAACCAATGCAGCATCAGCAATAAGTCCTGGTACCAAACCATAGTATGCAATCATATATAGAAGGACAAGAACGAACGCTACAACAAATGAAATCATACCTGCGTTGATAGCCTCCTGACCTAGAGATGGACCAACCACGTCTTCCTGAACAATCTTTGCAGGGGCTGGCATCTTACCACTCTTCAATACGTTAGCCAAGTCTTTTGCCTCATCAACAGTGAAATCACCAGTGATCTCAGAACGTCCACCTGCGATTTCTCCATTAACACGAGGATAAGAATATACATAACCATCAAGAACGATAGCAATACACTTACCAATGTTCTCACGTGTCATCTTAGCCCAAGTCTTAGCACCTTCCTGATTCATCTCCATGCTTACAGCAGCATAGATAGAACGCTCGTTGAAGTCTGCACGTGCATCTGTCACACTAGCTCCTGTCAACTGTGCCTTTCTTTCTTTTCCCTTCAAAGTCTTAGACTTCAAAGCGATAAGTCCGAAATATCCGTTAAACTCTTCCTTCACTGTCCAAGCGAAGAATGTAGAGCTTGGGATCAAACCTTTTGCACGGCCCATATTCAAATACTCAGACACCTTAGCTGTATCGCTATAATGAGCGTAACCAACACGTGGACCAGGATAAACCTGACCAGTCTGGAAATTAATGCTTGGCTGCAAATAAGAGAACAATGAAGTTGCTCCCTCTACCTTTGTAGAATCAGCATCTTTATTAAGGTTAGCAAGCAAGCTGTCTGATGCTGTTGTCTCTGCAACGGCCTTAGTTGTATCTGTTTTAGTTGTGTCTGCTGCATTTTTATTCATCTCAGCCACCATCTCGTTGACAGCAGAGATATTACGTGCGATTTCAGAGAACTCAGTAGTTTCCCAGAATGCCAAATCCGCACTTCCCTGAAGCAACTTACGTACACGCTCTGGCTCTTTCACACCTGGCATCTCAATCAAGATACGGCTAGAACCCTCAAGTTTCTGGATATTTGGCTGTACCACACCATAACGGTCGATACGAGAACGAAGCACATTGAATGAGTTGTCGATAGCACTATCAACCTCTTCTCTCAATACCTTTACTACTTCGTCGTTTGTTGATGTGTAGTTGATTTTATTTTTCAACGTGTAACCGCTGAAGATTGAAGCCAACTGGCCTCCTGGGTTAACTTCGTTGAATGCATCAATAAACAGTGTTAAGAAGTCTTTCTGTGAAGTCTTCTGTTTTTCTTTCGCCAAAGCGATTGCCTTTGTGAAAGATTCCTCTGATGACTGATTACCTGCAAGAGCTTTCAAAATGTCTGGAACAGAAATTTCCATCACCACATTCATACCACCTCTCAAGTCCAAACCTAAGTTCAACTCTTTCTCACGGCACTCTTTCAACGACCATATTGACTCGTTGTGGCTTGCCAATGTATCCATGTACTCATTATACTTCTGAGCGTCTCCGTTAGCGTATGCCTCAGCTTCACTCTTATAGTGATTTGAGACAAATGTGAACGAAAGTGAATACACGCATGCCAAAAAAAGAGCAACAATCAGAAACCATACAATTCCTTTGTTTTGCATTTTTTTTGTTATTTAATTTTTTTATTTATATTCATCTTAACACTATTAATGTGCAAATTTAAGATAAAAAAATATCATTTGCGTATTTTTCGGCATTTTTTTTGACGTTTCAAATTAACATTACAAAAACAAAATCAAGTTTCCGCATTATATTATGTAGAGACGGGAATATCCACGTCTCCACATATAAAAATTTCTATTTGGTATATATTAGTGTAGATAGTTTGTCTTCCGCGAATATATCGTTTGCGATCTCCAAAAGTTGCTTCGACGTGATTTTCGAGATTCTTTCGGCCACAACCGAATTGGATTCATTCATACCAAAGAAAAGAAAGCTTTTCGCCATATTCAAAGCATAGTTTTCTCTGTTTTCATTGGCAATGGCAAGTTGTCCCATCAATTGCTTTTTCGCACGCTCTAACTGTGATGACGGCATTTCCTTTTCACGCAACCCTTTCAACTCTTTATATATGACATTGAGACATTTCTCTGTATCATCATGCTCAGTGCCGAAATATATGTTGATCAGGCCGTCGTCGGAATAAGCAGTATAAGCGGACTCTATTGTATATGCCAGTCCCCTCCTCTCTCGCACAGCTATATTTAGTTTGGAATTCATTCCTGGACCTCCAAGAATATTGTTCAACAAATATAGAGGCAAACGTCGTTCATCCGACAAAGAATATGCTCTTGCTCCAATCAACGCATGCGTCTGATGGGTACTCAGATTCTTACGCACGTGGTCTGGCACATACAACGCAGACTTCTGTCTGGTCTTCGTTGAATACTTCGCTGCAACGTCGCCAAAATATTTCTCAGCAAGCCTCATCACTTTTTTGAAAGGGATATTGCCTACAGAAAAAAAGAGGATTCTGTCAGTACAATAATTGTTCGCCACAAAACGCAAAGCATTCTCTGTCGTATATTCCTGCAATCGCTCGGCATCTCCCAATATGTTTCTGCCAAGCTGCGAATTTTTGAAGACGATGCTTTCAAACTCATCATAGATCAATTCCGACGGCGAGTCATTGTAAGAGTTGATCTCCTCTATAATCACGTCGACCTCTTTTTCTATCTCATGAGAAGGAAACGTAGGATGGAAAACAATATCAGAACATAAGTCGACCGCTTTTTCAAAATCAGCAGTCAACACCGTAGAATAAACAAATGTCTCCTCTTTTGTTGTGTATGCGTTAATCTCACCGCCCACTCCTTCAAGACGGTTGAGGATATGCCAAGAGTTTCTTTTCTCGGTTCCCTTAAACAGCATGTGCTCTATGAAATGAGCCATACCGCTCTCGTCCTCTTCCTCATCACGGGTGCCGGCATTGATCGCGAAACCACAATACGCTACCTGAGAGACATCTTCTTTATGTACTATACGCACTCCATTTGGCAACGTGGCCGTATGAATATGAATATCCGTATTCATCATTTAATCATTCCTTGTTTTTTCAACTCTCCGACACAGAGTTCAAGTTCATCATACCACTCTTGTCCAAATCTTCGTATCAAAGGCTCTTTTAAAAATTTGTAGACGGGAAGATCGTTTATGCTACCCAATTTTCTTGCGCACTTGCAGACATCCCACTTATGATAGTTCACCGCCACACAGTCTCCGACCTTGTCTAGTCTGACCGGATACAGATGGCAAGAGATTGGCTTGTAGAAATCACTTCTGCCTTCTCTGTATGCTATCTCCAAAGCACACTTGCACATTCCATCTTTATCTATGGTTGTAAAGACGCACTCCCTGCCATTCACAATGGAAGTCACCTTGTCGCCCTGAGGATCGGTATACCACACACCTTGCTTCTTGATAACCTCTTTCGATGCATCTGAAAGTTGATCCCATACGACGTCTACAAGACGTTCCAAAACGGGTATCTCATCATCTTCCAACGGAGCTCCACAATCACCTTCGATGCAACACTCTCCCTTGCACTTTGCCAAATCACAAAGGAATCGGCGTTCCAACACATCGAAACTTACAATCGTATCTTGAATCTGCAACATACCTATTACAACTCTACTACCGTCTTACGCAATTTCACCAACTTTGTCAACAACGCCTCAGCCAAATCAAGACGGAGCATATTCGCACCGTCACTCTTCGCCTCACTTGGCTTTGGATGGGTTTCCATAAACAAACCATCCGCACCTACTGCGATTCCAGCACGTGCGATTGTCTCTATCATATCCGGATTACCCCCAGTCACTCCTGAAGTCTGGTTTGGTTGCTGAAGTGAGTGAGTGATGTCAAGCACAACAGGATAACCGATCTTCTGCATTGTAGGGATGCCACGATAGTCCACAATCAAATCCTGATAACCGAACTCTGTTCCTCTATCAGTCAGAAGGATTTTGTCGTTGCCACACTCCTTGATTTTACCTGCTGCGAATTTCATCGACTCAGGAGAAATAAACTGACCTTTCTTGATATTGACGACCTTGCCTGTTTTAGCGGCTGCGACCAAGATATCTGTCTGGCGGCAAAGAAATGCCGGAATCTGAATGACATCAACATACTTGGCAGCCATGTCTGCTTCAGAAGCAGAATGGATATCCGTCACCACAGGTATATTATACTTCTCTCCCACTCTCTTCAAAATATCCAATGCTTTCTCATCTCCGATTCCAGAGAAGCTGTCAAGACGTGAACGGTTTGCTTTTCTGTAAGAACCCTTGAAGATATATGGAATATGTAGTTTATCACAGATAGCGACCATCTTGTCGGCTATTTCAAAAGCCATCTCCTCTCCTTCAATACAGCAAGGACCTGCCATCAAGAAGAAATTGTTGTCGGCTAGATATTTTAATTTTGGGATGAAAGAATAATCCATAGTCATATTTTTATATGTGTATTATCAATTCTTGTAGGAGGCACTTAACCTAAACTCTCTACGATTTGTGCAAAAATACGCAAAATTATCGTTGGAATGTGAAAATCCATATGATTTTTCCACATAGTGCAGATGTCCATAATCTTCACTCATAATATTCTATTTCATAATCCACAAACGATGTCTCTCCTGTATCTTTATAATACCATTCTTCTTTGATCATATTTTTCCACTCGTCGTAGATATAAGTTATGACACAATCAATATTGCTTATCTCCCAAGCAATATTATAGTTTTTACGATACATTGTCTTCTGTTTCACTCGGCCATCCTCGTAATACGTGTATTGCTCATCACAAATTGTATCATTTCTATTTTCATAGTATTTACGCGGCCGCATTTTACCGTTTCCATCCACATCTGATATTATGGATACTGATAATTTCTTATAAATAAATTCCACTTTATCTAAAGAGTCAGATTTTGGGTTACAATGATATTTTACAATAAATGATGGGAATTCCTTAAAATATTCTATTCTATTCAAAAAACCTTTTTTATAATAACAAATGGCCGAATCTCCATACGACAGGATAAGTTTTTTTCTACGTCTGCCTATCTTATTTTTATAAAAATCATCTATAAACGAGGGTCGATCATTGGTATAAGCATCGTTATAGACTATAGAATCAGACATAGCCTCATCGACAAATGGAGGTTCTGTTTTAGCGATATACGTTTTGATTAAATTTCCGGATTCATCAAATACATGTTTGTAACACTCTTTCCAAGATATACGAATATCCACCGGTCTACAACGATCCGCATGTGTCAAATACCCAGCTTCGTCAAAATAATAAACTTGCGAGTTTCCTTTATAACGCTTTACTGGACCTTTCAATCCTAAATAACTAACACTATTGCCTGCAAAAACAAGTTGAGACAACAACAATAATATAAACAGGATTGCTTTGTTCATAATCTTTTGGGGTATTTAAACGACATGTATTCTATTTAGAATAGAATCATTTTCCATTCTTCTCATTCTCCTTATTCTTCCTATAGAGTTGCCAACTGTTGAACACATTATGCCAAATACTGTAGAAGCCTCCAGCGATTGATGTGATCGGAGAGAAAAATGTATATCCCACCCATATTGCGAAGACTGTGTTTTTCTGGCCCAACGCCTGACCTCCACTTATCTCGTCGTCGTACTTTCTGCCAATCAATTTGCCGAATGCGAATTGTGCTATACATGCCACCAAGGATGCCAAACCAATGCCTATCACAGTTGCGACGGTGAGGTTCTCTGCCAAGACTGCATATCTTACAGTGACTGCTATTGCAATGGAAAGAGAAACAGCCCAGATATAGAAAGCAAGATTTCTTGTAGAAATAACCCTGTTGTGGAATTTCGGCATTGTATACCTTACAAGTACCGCCAAAAAGAACGGACAAATAAGCATCGGGAACACCTTAGCCATGATTTTGAAAAAAGCAACCCAAAATGTGATGCCACTCTCAGGATTCAGAATCGGCACGATCGCCGACACTGCGACAGTTGTAACAAGATTGATAAACATAGTATACGACACCAACGTCGCTCCATTTCCTCCAAGTTTTTGAGTGAGCACAGCGGCTGCTGTAGCTGTAGGGCAAATAAAACAGATCATCGCCGACTCCCATCTGATTCTATAGACACTGTCAGGGAATAAATAAACCAAAAATCCAGTCAAAACAAAAATCAGAATCTGGAATGCGAGTCCGTAAAAATGCCAGCGTTTCCAACGCAAATCACGGATATCTATCTTACAGAAAGAGATGAACAGCATCGTGAAAATCAGAATCGGCTGGACTACAGCGACTATATCCGCAGCATTTGCACGCCATTGCGTCGAAACAGGAAGCAAAAAATGCCAAATCAAATAACATGTCGCGCCAAACACCATAGCGCAAGGCAATGTCCAATTCCTAAGAAATTTAATTACCGAATCCATCTTTATATATTTTTCGGATGCAAAATTAGTAAAAAATCCGTAACAATATGCTAAACAACACATTCTTAATTCTTAATAAAAATGAAGGGCTGTACCAAAAGATACAGCCCTTCATTTTAAACGTGGAGATGGAGGGGGTCGAACCCTCGTCCAAACGAGGAATCAATATGCTTTCTACATGCTTATTCCAGCCTTCGGTTTTCGAGTGTTGGCAAGACCTGGACCACCAACCAACACCTTAGTCTGAAAATTTCATGCCGTCATCCAGACTCTAACGACACTATTCCCGATATTCTGCGCCTCGCTAATCCAATCGCCTCAGGACATGGGCTTGGGGAGACGTCTTGTCGCAGTCATCTTGACCGCGATAAAGCTAACTTACTGTACTTCGGTTAGGCTGCAAGAGCATAGTTATTCTCGCCAGTTAAATTTTTGGTCTCCAGATTATAGTGCTAGCCACCAGCGCACTGCATGCTTACATACCGCTTCTGCCCGCTGTCAAAACCGGTCATCCCCATATTTGAGATGCAATCCTGTAAGATTGTTTTGCAAAAATAAATGTTTTATTTTTCCTACGCAACAGTTCTAAACGCTTTTTACTTTTTTTCGACAGGAATAGAATCTGCTGGCAAAACATTAGGATCCAATACATTTTGCTTTTTTACAGACGTAGAATCATTCCATGAAGGATCTATCATATCGCCTTCTTCTTCATGACAAGCAGATAAAGATAATGCTGTAGCAGTAGCTGCTGCAACAGCTGCCACCTTTAACGGAGCGATGCCAATCACCTTCGCACTCTTCTTTTCCTTTATCTGACGTGTCAACTCCGCAAGTTCAGCCTCACACTTTGGGCATGTGCCAGAGCATTCACCCTGATGGTTGCAAACTGTAGGCTGGTAGTCTATTCCATTTGCTTTTGCCAATTCCAATCTGACTCTCTTTAATTCGTCGCAAATTATTCTTCCGTTTGTTTTCATAATTATTTCTCAATATTAATCATTACCCAATACATGTCCATTTATTTTTCGATATCAGACACGCCCAACCGTCAACCCTTATTAATCTCCGTCCTATAATTAAAAATATCAAAATCAGAAAAACCCATCTCTTTCAATTTGGCGACGCTGCTATCCTGATCCTCTTTCGTATTATATTCAGGAATCGACGGAATACGAATCTTGACTTTGTCTTGTATTCCTCGCAAAAGTTCCAGGTTTTCCATCACCTGATCATTCGTCTTACCTGTGTAGGACTTGTAGATTTCAGGATTCATATCTTTGATATCCACAATCCAGCAATCAATCACTGGCAGAAGTGCTTCAATATTCTTTTTCGGAACATTCAATGCTGTTTCTATAGTCAGTTTCCAATCTGGTCCACAAATATCTCTAAACTCACGTATGAACTCATATCTCAAACTGGGCTCGCCTCCTCCAAAACAGATTCCTCCTCCTGTAGCCAGAAAATACAATTCATCAATCTTCACCTTTTCATACAGATCCATTGTAGAGAAGACTTTTGCCGCATCAATATTCCTTAACGAATGGGGATTCAAACAATACTTGCAACTCAATGTGCAAGTATGGAATGCGGCAAGTGTCGTCACTCCAGCACCGTCAACAACAAGTCTATGACGTGCAACACCTATGAATGGAGCCTCCTGCATATCAACAACTCTTTAGCCACTCTGAAATCTTCACAGCTACATTGTCGCCATCAACCGCAGAACTTGTGATGCCACCCGCGTATCCAGCACCTTCTCCAGCCGGATAGAGTCCATTTATCTGGATATGCTGCATCGTCTCCATATCTCTTGGTATACGCACAGGCGACGATGTACGGCTCTCAACTCCGATAATCACCGCGTCGTTAGTCAAAAATCCCTTACGCTTCTTATCAAACTCCACAAATCCTTCACGCAAACGCTTTGATATAAAATCTGGCATCCAGAAATGCATAGGAGAAGAAGTGACTCCAGGCAAATACGAGACTTCAGGAAGATCAAAACTCATCCTGCCTATCACAAAATCAAACAGTCTTTGGCAAGGAGCTTTATTTCCGCCTCCAGAATTGGCATACGCCATCTGCTCATATCGTTTTTGAAACTCCAGTCCAGCGAGCACACCATACTGCTCATAGTCTGGCATCAACTCTGGCAAATCCTCCACACGTATCTCAACGACAACGGCCGAATTGGAATATGGAGAATTTCGTCCAGATGAAGACATTCCATTGACAACAGTCTCTCCTTTATATGTAGACGCTGGGACAACGAATCCTCCGGGACACATACAGAATGTGTAGACACCTCTACCGTCAACCTGAGTGACAAACGAATATTCCGCAGCAGGCAAATATAAACCTCTGTCGGCTGCATGATACTGTATTTTATCAATCAAAGCCTGCTTATGCTCCACTCTGACACCCATTGCAAAACCTTTAGCTTCAAGAGCGACACCTTCGTCGTGAAGCATCTGGTAGATATCCCTCGCTGAATGTCCCGTAGCAAGCACAACTGCCCTACTCTTGTATTCTGTGCCATCGGAAGTTACAACTCCTTTGACTGTATCATCCTCAATTATCAGATGAGACACCTTCGTCTCAAAATGTATCTCACCACCGCAATCAAGGATCGTCTTTCGCATCTTCTTGATAACCTCCGGCAAACGATCTGTGCCGATATGTGGGTGAGCCTCATACAAAATAGAATCCTGAGCCCCATGATAATGGAACACCTGCAATATACGCTCACTGTCACCTTTCTTCTTGCTTCGAGTGAACAGTTTTCCATCAGAGAAGGTTCCAGCACCACCCTCTCCAAAACAATAGTTAGATTCCTCATTCAACCCATTGTTACGACATAATTGAGCCACATCAACCTTTCTGTCGGACACCGCTTTTCCACGTTCCAACACAACAGGACAATAGCCCAATTCGATCAGACGTAACGCAGCGAACAGACCGGCAGGGCCAGCACCTACGATGACGATTTTCTCGCCATCCTTCACGTCGCCATATTTGAAAGGATACTCAATTGGCTTTGCCACTGTCTTATCAGTAAAAGCCTGTACAGTAAGGTTGACCTTAACCTGCACTTTAGATCGGGCGTCAATACTCTTACGGATAATACGCACCTGACGAACTCTGTCGGGACGCACACCTATCTTCTTCGCCACTTCCGCACGTAACAAATCCTCCTTCGCTGCCTGCTTTGGCAATACCACCAATTGAATATTATCGTAGAACATATGAATTGAAATCTAATTATGCAAAAGTAAGAAATAAACTCTACACAAAAAAGCGGAATCCTACCAAAGCAAGATTCCGCTGATATCATCAACTTGGAGTTATTATCCCAAGTAACCTTTCAAAAGTTTGCTTCTTGAATTCTGACGCAAACGACGAATCGCCTTCTCTTTAATCTGACGGACACGCTCACGAGTCAAGCCGAACTGTTCACCGATCTCTTCCAATGTCATCTCCTGACAACCGATACCGAAGAACATCTTGATGATCTCGCTCTCACGTTCTGTCAACGTATCCAACGCACGGTCGATCTCCTTAGACAAAGACTCGTTGATCAACGAGCGGTCTGCGACTGGAGAGTCAGCGTTTGGAAGGACATCAAGCAAACTGTTATCCTCACCCTCTGCGAAAGGAGCGTCGATAGAAGTGCTTCGTCCAGACACTTTCAAAGTATCAGCCACCTTATCCTCCGGCATGTCAAGCTCACGAGCCAACTCTTCTGCGGATGGTTTTCTCTCATACTTCTGCTCAAATGCTGAAAATGCCTTGTTGATTTTGTTCAATGAGCCAACCTGATTCAAAGGCAAACGCACAATACGTGACTGCTCTGCCAAAGCCTGCAAAATACTCTGACGGATCCACCACACCGCATAAGAGATGAATTTGAATCCACGAGTTTCGTCGAACTTTTCAGCAGCCTTAATCAATCCCAAATTACCTTCGTTGATCAAATCTGGCAAACTCAAGCCTTGATTCTGGTACTGCTTTGACACAGACACAACAAATCGCAAATTCGCACGAACCAACTTGTCCAAAGCTCGCTCATCTCCCTGACGGATTCTCTGCGCTAAATCTACCTCTTCCTCCACTGAAACCAATGGTTCACGGCCGATCTCCTGCAAATACTTGTCAAGCGATGCACTCTCTCTGTTGGTAATTGACTTGGTAATTTTTAACTGCCTCATAAATATAGACTATTAGACTATTTTACAAAAATTGGTGCAAAAGTAGCAATAAATCCAAACTAAACAAAATTTCAAGCAAAAAAATCAAACATTTTTTTGAGTCGGAGCATCATTTAGTCTACCCTGTGAAATTTTTGAATGAGGAGGCACATCATGTGTTATCCAAACGTTACCGCCAATGATGGAATCATGACCGATCGTGATTCTACCAAGCACGGATGCATTAGAATAAATAGTCACATGATCTTCTATAATTGGGTGACGAGGCAGATTCATAGGATGTCCGTTCTCGTCTAGAGTGAAATTCTTCGCTCCAAGAGTCACACCCTGATATAGATTGACATGATTTCCTATAATACAAGTCTCTCCAATAACGACACCTGTACCATGGTCTATACTGAAATATTCTCCGATCTGAGCGCCAGGATGTATATCGATTCCAGTACGCGAATGAGCCATCTCTGAAATGATACGAGGAATGATCGGAACACCCATTTTAAGCAAACAATGTGCGATACGATAATTGCTCATAGCCTGAAGTACAGGATAACATAGAATAATCTCACCATGGCTTACCACTGCAGGATCATTGTCGAACATCGCATTCACATCGGTATAAAGAAGTCGTCTGATCTCAGGGATCTGCTCAATGAAATCCATAGCAAGACCAGGGGCTTTCTTTTGTGCCTCAGATGCTGATATATTCGGATCAAACTCCAATCCAGAGCTGATCTGCGTCTTCAATTCACCATATAAATTATCTATTGCGACTCCTATACTGAATTTGCGCATTCCATCCCCTACTGGCTCCATATCGAAATACCCAGGGAAAACGACGCTTTTTGTGAGCTGCACAATCTTCTTAAGCGACGATAACGAAGGTAGACTCTGTTCACGAGTAGGATTAACCATATTCTCCACCGACGTCGTGTCTGACAATATGTCGACAACCCTATGTAATCTTTCGTTGTCTTTGTTCATATAGAATTTCATTAAAATCAATACAAAAATAGAAAATAATGCAGAAATCTGCAAAAAACTTGTTCATTGGCATAATTTTTGTAGTATTTTTGTGGAAAAGAAAACAGATTATAGAGTATAATGAAAAGAACATTAGGATTTTTGATTTTTGTATTGGCGATGATCACAAGCGGATGCTCTAGTGACCACGATCACTTCAGAGGCTACGAATATGATGATTACGCCACTCACTATTACTACTACGACGGCTATTACTATTCAGATCCAGAGCACCGTTACCGCTACGACTTCGACTATAACCACTATTACTATGGCAGACTTGAGTGGAAAGGCGATCGTTGGGCTGTAGTTTTAAGAGAAAATCCTTATTATGGGTTGGTGTGTTACATTACTAACAGCCAACAATTCCTAGATTCTCAACTTGGTTACCACAATGTATACGATCACGAAGTCATGGTGAGATTTGCTTTTGTTGAAGACTATGACAAAAGCGGACGCTGTTGGGTCACCCTCAACCATATCTACTACAGATAATCCAAATATCATTCAAATATAGAAGAAGACGGGAGAAATTCCGTCTTCTTTCTTTTTTTTAACCCGTAAACACGCACTGCCGTGCGTCTCTATAACAAACAAAAAGGAGACGTGATTACTCGCGTCTCCTATATATTGTTTAAGGAACAATCCTTATTTTAATTTAGCAAGGCATTCCTTAACATTTGATTCAATTCTTGCGTTGATTGAATCTGAGTCATCTTTCTTAACGAACTTCTCTCCTGTGATATTCTCGTAAAGTTCGATGTAACGGTTTGAGATAGACTCTACAATTGCATCTGTCATCTCAGGAACCTGCTGACCAGCCTTACCCTGGAAACCGTTATCCATCAACCATTCACGAACGAACTCCTTAGAAAGCTGCTTCTGAGGCTCACCATTCTTGAATTTCTCCTCATAACCATCAGCGTAGAAATAACGTGATGAATCTGGAGTGTGGATCTCATCCATCAAATAGATTTTACCATCGTGCTTACCAAACTCATATTTAGTATCTACTAGGATCAAACCTCTCTTTGCAGCGATCTCTGTACCTCTCTGGAACAAAGCCAAAGTATACTTCTCTAGAACTGCGTAATCCTCAGCAGAAACAAGACCCTGAGCGATAATCTCCTCTTTTGAGATATCCTCGTCATGCTTACCGATCTCTGCCTTTGTTGTTGGAGTGATGATTGGAGTTGGGAACTTCTGGTTTTCCTTCATTCCCTCTGGCAACTTAACGCCACAGATTTCTCTGACACCGCTCTTGTAGGCTCTCCATGCGCTACCACACAAATAACCACGAACGATCATCTCAACTGGGAATCCTTCACAACGTACACCAACAGACACCATTGGATCCGGAGTTGCCAACAACCAGTTAGGACAGATATCCTTTGTTGCCTCCAAGAATGTCTTTGCGATCTGGTTCAACACCTGTCCCTTGAAAGGAATACCCTTTGGCAAAATCACGTCGAATGCAGAAATACGGTCTGTTGCTACCATTACTAGCACATCATCACCGATACTGTATACATCTCTAACCTTTCCGTGATAAACGGATTTCTGATTTGCAAAATTGAAATCAGTTTTTGTCAATGCTTTATTCATCTCTTATTCTTTAAATTCTTTACAATAATCTCGTATACCGCACTCATCACACTTTGGTGCCAACGCTGTGCAGACATATCTTCCATGAAGAAGAAGCCAGTGATGAGCGTCACTCAAAATAGACTCTGGTATATACTGACGCAGAATCATCTCCGTCTGAAGTGGATTCTTGGCCTCATCTGCTAGACCTAATCTGTGCGACACTCTGAACACATGAGTATCCACAGGCATAGCTGGTTTACCAAATGCCACGGCAAGCATCACATTGGCGGTTTTTCTACCTACTCCTGGCAATGAGGTCAAGGCTTCCAATGTCGACGGAATTTCTCCATCACACTTATCCACCACAATCTGTGCCATCTGCAACAGATGCAAGGCCTTTGCGTTTGGATAGGAAACACTCTTGATATACTCAAGAATCTCATCCTCCGTTCCCTTTGCCAATGAGTATATATCCGGATAACGCTCAAACAACGCAGGTGTCACCTGATTCACTCGTTTGTCCGTACACTGTGCCGAAAGCATCACAGCCACTAGCAATTCATACGGATTACGAAAATTCAATTCACTCTTGGCATTATGCATGTTTTCAGCGAACCATGCCAAGATATTTGAGTAACGGTCCTTACGAGAGAGCATACTTAGAAAGGCAAGTCACCACCGTCTGCGTTAGGTGCAGACTGTGCATCAGGAGTAGCCGGAGCTGCTGGAGCAGTGAATCCTCCCTGCTGCATTGGCTGCTGATATCCACCCTGTGGCTGCTGAAAACCTTGAGGCTGAGCAAAACCTTGCTGCTGCACAGGCTGCTGGTAACCACCCTGTGGCTGAGCATAACCCTGCTGCATTGGCTGCTGAGGATAGCCACCCATTGGCTGTCCATAACCCTGCTGTGCCATCGCATTGTATGGTTCTGCACGGAATGCACGGATATCATTGAACCAACGGCCATTATATTCTCTTGCGTCGATGCTACATGTTATGTGGACTAATCCACCCTGCTGCTGAACAGCTGCTATTGTATTATATGCGTTCTCATCCCAAACACTAACAAGCACACGGCGAGGGAACTGTCCTGTTGTGTCATGCTCCACAACGCACTCCCACATCTTCCATGGACCTCTTGCAGACTGGCCGCTTCTTTCATTCAGGTTTAGAACCTTTCCAATAAATTCGTATGTCATATCAATATTTCTTTAATGCTTTAATTAACTCTTCATTTTCTTCTTTTGTACCAATCGTAATACGAACACAATTGCCACACAACTGCACACGATGACGATTTCTAACTATTATTCCACACTCCGTCAAATAAGCGTACAATCCGTTGGCATCTGTCACCTTAACCAACACGAAGTTGGCATCCGTAGGATAAATCTTCTCAACAAAATTGAATCCCTTCAACTCATAAACCAAATCAGAACGAAGAGAAATAGTCTCTTTTGCCCAATTCTTGATGACGTCTGGATTCTTAAGAATCTTCAACGCATAATCCTGAGTAAGTTTATTGATATTGTATGGATATTTTATTTTGTTCAAAATTCCAATAATCTCTTCAGAAGCGAATGCCATTCCCAAACGCACCGACGCACTTGCCCATGCCTTGGAGAATGTCTGCAACACAATCATATTTGGATACTTCGCCAACTTCTGGCTATACGATTCTCTGCCGCAGAAATCCCAGTAAGCCTCGTCAATAACGACGATACCACCAAACTCCTTCAATAGTTTCTCAATATCTCCGTCCTTCAAGCAATTGCCAGTAGGATTGTTTGGCGAACATAACCACATCACTTTTGTGTGATCGTCCACTGCGGCAAGCATCGCGTCGACATCTATCTGAAAACCTTCCTTCAAAAGGACAGCGCGATACTCAACATTGTTGACATCTGCACATACCTCATACATTCCATATGTAGGAGCAATCGCCACAACATTATCAACACCTGGCTCGCAGAATGCACGGTAAACCAAGTCAATAGGTTCATCGCTACCATTTCCGAACAATATGTTCTTCGCATCCACATGCTTCACCTCCGCCACACGATGCTTAACTGCCCACTGCAATGGATCTGGATACCTGTTGTAGGGATCATTACGTGGATTTTCGTTAGCATCCAAATAGACAGACGCTTCGCCCTTAAACTCATCACGTGCGCATGAGTATGGCTTTAGCTTGAGGATGTTTGGTCGAACCAATTGACTTAATTCTTTCATATAACAAAATTTTATTTGTTGAATTCCAAATTTTATTTGTTCATTCTGAGAGTAACAGCATTCTTGTGAGCGAATAATTGCTCATTCTCTGCCATTATCTCAATTGCGTTTCCAATACGCTGAAGACCATCAGGTGTGATTTCCTGATAAGTGATCTTTTTACGGAAACTGTCTAGGTTTACTCCGCTATATGCTTTTGCGTAACCATTTGTAGGAAGAGTATGGTTTGTTCCAGAAGCATAATCACCTGCACTTTCTGGAGTCAAATGACCCAAGAAAATAGAACCTGCATTAGTGATTCTCTCTGCGATCTGCATATAGTTAGACGTAGATATAATCAGATGCTCAGGTGCATATTCATTTGTGACGTCGATGACCTCCTCCAAATCTTTCACCAAGATAATCTTGCTGTTTGCGACAGACTTCTCCGCAATCTCCTTTCTAGGAAGCAACTGTAACTGACGTTCAACCTCAGCCAAAACCTTCTCAGCAAGATCTTTGCTTGTTGTGATACAGACAGCCTGGCTATCTACACCATGCTCAGCCTGCGACAACAAATCAGCAGCCACAAATGATGGATTTGCAGTTTCGTCAGCAATAACCTCCACCTCACTTGGACCTGCAGGCATATCAATAGCGACATCTTTCAACGACACTCTCTGCTTAGCTGCAGTGACATATTGGTTGCCTGGTCCAAAAATCTTGTAGACTTTCGGCACGCTTTCCGTACCATATGCCATTGAACCGATTGCCTGTACACCACCGATCTTGAATATTTTGCTCACGCCTGCGACTTTAGCCGCAAACAATACAGCAGGATGCACCTTACCGTTTTTAGCAGGAGGAGTACAAAGAACTATTTCCTTGCAACCTGCGATACGGGCAGGGACAGCCAACATCAACACTGTCGAAAACAATGGAGCTGTACCACCTGGAATATATAAGCCGACCTTCTCAATCGGCATAGCCTTCTGCCAACAAGTCACGCCAGGCATGGTCTCGATACGAGGAAGTTCATGATCCTGAGCAGCATGGAATTTTTCGATGTTGCTCTTCGCAAGACGGATAGCATTCTTCAATTCTTCTGCCACCAAAGTCTCAGCCTCAGCGATTTCAGACTCAGACACCTGTAAAGAATCAAGCTGAACCTTATCGAATTTCAACTCATACTCTTTTACCGCTGCATCACCACGACTTTTGATGTCGTCAAGCACAGCAGTCACCGTCTCTGTCAAGCTACTATTATCGAGAGCCGGACGAGACAGCAACGTCTTCCAATCCTTATGTTGTGGATATTCGATTATCTTCATTAGAGAATCATTTTTTCAATAGGAACCACAAGAATACCCTCAGCGCCCAATTGCTTCAACTGGCTGATGATATCCCAGAAAGTTTTCTCCTCAATCACAGAGTGAAGAGATGACCAACCCTCCTGCTTAAGTGGAGTAACTGTAGGAGACTTCATTCCTGGAAGAATCTTACATACTTCGTCGATCTTATCGTTAGGAATGTTCAAAAGGATATACTTCTTTCCTTCCGCATTCTTGTAAGAATCGAAACGGAAAAGAATCTCCTTCAAAGTGGCCATCTTTTCTGCATCATCATTTAGATGCTTGTTACCGATAAGCAAAGCCTCAGAATACATTGCAACTTCAACCTCTTTCAAGTTGTTGCTTACCAATGTTGAGCCAGAACTTACGATATCAAAGATACAGTCTGCCATTCCGATACCAGGAGCGATCTCAACACTACCCATGATAGTGTGGATCTCGGCTTTCACACCATTCTTATCCAAAAAGTTTTTCAAGATACGAGGATAAGAAGTCGCAATCTTCTTGCCATTGAACCACTGGATTCCATTATAGTCTGCTGCCTTTGGTATAGCCAAAGATAGACGGCATTTGCTGAAATCAAGACGCTTGATGATATCTGCGTCTTCTCCCTTCTCCTCAAACTCGTTCTCACCTACGATGCCGACATCAGCGATACCTGTTGCAACCGCCTGAGGAATATCGTCATCTCTCAAATAAAGAATCTCCACAGGGAAATTCTTGGCTTTCACCAACAATGTTCTCTTTCCTGACTCTACTTTGATGCTCGACTCTTCCAACATCGTCATCGTCTCTTCAAATAGACGTCCTTTTGCCTGAACTGCTATTCTTAACATAATTTGAATTTGTAATGGTTTTATAAAAAAGGAGACCTACCTTTCAAGTAAGCCTCCTTCGTTCCTCTATTTAATGTTTTGCAGAACACACACAAAGCTCACTTGCATCATTTTCTATACAATGCTCATGATGGTGCTTATGTAATCTGCGAAATCTCATTTTCTTAATATTTTCTACAAAATTACATAAAAATGAGATTATGACAATTTATCTTGCACTTTTTTGTAAAACTTTTTTACTTCTTGATAAATCTTGTCGTATAAGTTGACTCATCTGTGATGACTGAGATGACATAAACACCTGAAGTCAATTTATTCACATCAACCGCTGTCACATTCTCATCAGAATATTGTTCAACCACTCTACGTGACATACAATCTGTGATCTGAATTTGATGAGAGCCTTTTGAGTTAACCTCTACAAACAATGTATTATCCACTGGATTAGGATAGATCACAATACCTGTGTCAAGCAATTTTTCTCCTGCCATAATATCCGCATCACACAAAACGTCTCCATTACCATCACGAGGAGATGCTATCGCATAACCGAAATTAGCCGTTGTCGAACAATTTGCAAAAACAACTATGTCACTAGATCCATCTGTTTTACGTCCATAACTTCCGTTCTTAGGATGTGTCTGGGTAGCGAAAACATCCAATGTATCGTTCTTACCCTTGTAGGTCTGCATCAAGATCAACTGCTGAGAGACATCCGCAGAAAGTTTGAAATTCAAGTGACGTGGACCTTCATCGGCATTACCGTCTGCCCAAAGCAATATTCTTCCATTAGCAGGAACTGTTGTTGAATCAGACTGGAATCTTGGGAAGACATGTGTTTTAGCTTTTGTCTTATTTACCAAAATCATATCTGCCAAATCAACATCCGTATCGCCAGCGTTGTAAATTTCAATCCAATCTGGTTTTTCTCCAAACTCATCAACTGTCTTGTTGTTAGAAGAACAAACCTCATTGATGAACAACTGTGGTCTGCTATAGTCTGGATCTTCCTCAACATACAACTTAACTGTCATATCCTTTCCGACTTTTCCTTCAAAGATATCACCCTCAACTTCAGACTTAGCAGTAGAAACAGAAGATGCTGTCAACTTCATTGTCATATCCGAACTTTCAGGCTCGTTCTGATGAATCTCTACCGCAATCACATTCTTACCTTTTTTGAACAAAGATCCATCAATTGAGAATGAAGCCTCATCGTCGTTTACATATCCATCTTCCACAACAGCCAACATGTCATAAGTATATGTTGTATCTTTAGGCAAATTGTAAACTGCCACTTTGGTGCCATTCACATAGACAACAGCAGCGTCGTCATACATAACCTTAAACGAGACTTTTTTGAATTCATTGTCTCTGTCACAATCAACTGTTGTACGGAAATATGCTGTCAGATACTTGTTCTCCTTATCCTTACCATAATCCAACTTAGTATCATAATCTCTATCACTAGCATATCCGAATTTTCCTTTTCCTACAGACCACTTGGAATCATCATAATCTGTTGCCATCCAATTCTTGGCTGGCATAATGCTATCATAGAAATATGTCCATTCAGTAGCCTTTGTGATCAAATCTCTAGTATCCACAAGAGAATCAGACAAATGCCAATTCTTGACTTTATAGCCAGCAGGCAATTCCGGCTCAATCTTGATTTTCTGACCAACATATGCCGACATACTGTAAGAGACATCATTCTTCAACTCCTTATTTAACAAATAGTCGACAGATGACAATTCATCAGGCAAAATGACCTTGAAATCAAACTTCACCTTTGTGTCAGACATATCGAACCTAGAAAGCAACTGTTCCTTAATTTTACGACATCTTGTTGAAGTAAACGATTTTATTCCATCTGTATAATCATTTACACTTCCAGATACCTCTTTTGTGGCACAGAAGTCTTTCTTGACCAAAGAAGCGATGGAATCCCATTTTGCCATAATCCTCTCCTCAGTCAAATTTGTATTCAACTGCTTAAGGAACTCTGTTGCAAAACGCCATTTGAAATCTTCGTTCTGCATGCAATGATAGAACAATGTTGTTTTCCACTTTGCCTTTTCATTGAACTGGTATGATCCTCCACCCAAATCATAACCATTTCCCCAGTTTACAGCATCTCCAACACCCATTGCAAAATCCATCATATTCAGATTAGCATTACAATAGTTTGGTGCCCAATCACTATACATTCCGTATCCAAAGTCTGTGTCATAGACGATCCAACGGAATTTTCCTCCCTTCTTTTTTCTCCAAATTTTTGTGTTGTTTCCCGGCCAGTCTGTATTTACGATAAACTGCTCCAAAATTTGGAAATGGATATATTCGTCAATGTCCATTCTCAAAGAAAGTTGTTCATAGAAGTCAGGATCAGAATAATGATTTTCCACATATGAAATCATCTCATGGTAAGGATCACCAGAACCTGCCACAACAAACACCTGCTCTAGTTTGAGAGATACCTCATCAACCTCATCCTCATCCAAACCATAATTATGGAAAACATAATCCTCATTTGTACGCTCACGTAAACCCATCAAGCCATGATACTTACCATTTATATAGTATGCGACAGGCTGATAGCCCTGATAATCAATACCCATTTCTTTACCTAACGACTGCATGAAGCCATCTCGGCATCTCAAAGAACCGTATCCATTACCACCGTTACGGATTTGCAGACTCTTCACCTCCTTGAAAGGTTTATCCTTGAAAAATTTAGTATAGCCAAAACGATTGTTTCCTG
This sequence comes from uncultured Bacteroidales bacterium, assembly GCA_902782665.1. Classification (GTDB taxonomy): domain Bacteria; phylum Bacteroidota; class Bacteroidia; order Bacteroidales; family Paludibacteraceae; genus UBA1723. The sequence continues at coordinate 39,915 of CACZOA010000027.1, read as the reverse complement.
TTTTCTTGGATGCCTTCATCTTCATACTTTTCACCTTATATGACTCTTGACGTGAGCATCCACCAGTCACACCTATCTCTATTTTCTGGCTACACTTCAAATCTCCATCTTCAAAATATTCAAAAAATGCAGGGCGACTCCAATCTCTGTTATAATTGGCTTTTTCTCCAACACAAGATGATGGACCAGCCACACCATTAGTTCCCTTAACACATATTCCTATTTCATCATCTTTAAGGAACACTTCATCTGTAACAATGGCTACAACAGGAAGATCTTTTCCTGTACAACTCTCAGAATAAGGAGATTTTAAAATGAAAGTACCAGTCAAAACATCACTTGCCAATTGTCCTTCAACAAAGGCTTTCGCTCTAATTGGTTTATTTTCCTTGATTTCAATAGGCCCTTCATACAACTTGCTCTCCTCTGTAGGTGTAGAGCCATCTGTCGTATAATATATCACAGCACCTTCCATATCACAAGATAGCGATATCTTTTTGCTTTCCTCTCCAAAATAGAAACCTGGTTTCGTGACAAATTTTGGAGTTGGCACACGGCTTGAAAACGCCTTAGAGTTCTTGGTTTTCGGAGTTGGCTCCATATAACCTCCATCACCATAAGAAACATTTGGCAATTGCAACGGATAAGTCATTGAAATAGTTTTGCCATCAGCAAATTTAATCTCCAACTTTCCTGCTTTATACTCCAAATTCTTTGGGAAGCTACCCAATATTGTAGAAGACGACGGTTTTACCTCCTCGTCTCCATAAAATGCAAGAATACTATATCCCTCTGGAATCTTATGGCTTTCCTTAAACTCACCTGTCCAATCAACCTTGCCTGACTCTTTATAAGCAGTTACAATTGCTCCTTTCAAATCAACAGCATCACCATCATTATAGAACTCGATCCACGAAGGAAAATCATAAGTGCTACCATCCATATATGCAGAAATATTGCATGGCATGATCTCATTGATCTTGACAGTAGCCGACATTCCTAATGATGTGGCGAGCAACATAATAGTTGTAAGTTTTCTTAGTATCATGTTCTTCATATTATCCCTATTACAATTGTACAGACACGCAAATGTATCTATTCGACTTAACAAAAACAAAATTTACGTATTTAAAAATCAATTAATATCAGCAAATAGGCAAAAAAAACCGACCAAACATTTTTTTCAGGACTATTTGTCAACATTTTTGTGAAGGACGTAATTGTAAGCATCTATTAGATTGTTAAGCTCATCTCTCGTCTCCTTCAAAAGAATTAATGCCCTTTCTTTGACATTTCGCTTTCTTTCGCTTTTGATTTCTGAAATAGCACCCTCTATTGTAAGACGTCGCTCTCTAAGCAACTGTTGCAACAATTTCAGATTTTCAATATTCTCTTTTGTGTATTTTCGAGTACCTCCTCGTGAACGTTGGCTACAAAAATTTTTCCCCAACTCAGCAAAAGAGTCTTCCCAAAAACGTATTGTCGATTGGGTTTCCCCAATTATTGATTCGACTTCACCTATTTTGTAGTACTTCTTTTCGTAGACGGAATTATCTGAATCTTCAACATCTTCATTCTCTTCAATATCACAATCAGATCCAACCAAATCTGTATCATTCTCGTCTTCTCCTATCTCCTGAAATCCCTCGTTATCGACTGCATGAATCTCTTCTTCAGATTTTTTTGGCGAAGGAGCTGTCGAATTTTCCCAAACTATAATATCGTCTTCTGAATCTTCTATCATACCACTCATAGTTGAAAGTTGAAACCAAAAAAAGAGAAAGAACCGTCGGAACGATTCTTTCTCAAATATCTATTGTTAATTCTGATTAGAACTCAACAACGAATGCAACACGACGGTTCTCTGCACGACCCTTTGCAGTCTTGTTGTCTGCAACTGGCTGAGTATCACCGTAACCTGCAGCAGCCAAACGAGACTCCTCAACACCCTTGCTGATTAGGTACTCTCTTACAGAAGCTGCACGCTCTTTAGAAAGCTGCATGTTCTTCTCTGCATTACCTACGTTATCTGTGTGACCACCGATATTCAACTTGTATGCTGGGTTCTCCTGCATTACCTTTACAACATCGTCTAGGATTGCGAATGAAGTCTTACCCTTGATCTTAGCCTTACCAGTCTCAAACTGGATACCGTTAAGTGCCTTCTTGAACAACTGCTTAACCTCAGCCTTGATTTCTGGACATCCCTTGTTCTCCTTGATACCTGGAGTCTCAGGACACTTATCCTCGTAATCGAATACACCGTCACCGTCCTTATCTGTTGGGCAACCGTTCTCATCTACATAACCTCTAGCCTCAGCAGGAGTACCAGGACACTTGTCTAGATAATCAGCAACACCGTCACCGTCTGTATCCTTAGGACATCCGTTCTCGTCTACCTCAGCCTCCTTAGGAGTGTCAGCACACTTGTCTAGGTAATCAGCAACACCGTCACCGTCTGTATCAACTGGACAACCAAGTGAGTCAACAGTTACACCAGCAGGAGTACCCTTACACTTGTCTAGGTAATCTGGAACACCATCCTTATCCTCATCAAGTGGACAACCATTTGCGTCTACAGCAACTCCAAGTGGAGTGTTTGGACATTTGTCAAGCTTATCCTCAACACCATCCTTATCTGAATCCTTTGGAGATCCGAAACAGATCTTCAAACCTAGGCTATGCATCAACTGCTGATCTTTAGCGCTACCACACTCATACTGGTCCTTATCATCACCTAGAGTGTAACCATAACGTGCTGTGTAAGTCAAAGCCAAACGATCATTGATCTTAAAGTCACATCCAAGACCGGCAACGATAACTGGGTCTCCACCCTCCTGACCGATGTACTTGTCTGCATCCTTAACCATCAAATAACGATAACCAGCACCTGCGAAAATGTATGGGCTGAAACGGCAAGAATCCTTAGTAACGAACTTGAAAGCTGCTGTCAAATCACCATAAGCCTCTGTCAACTTCATCTCAGCATTGTTACTTGAGTTTGTTCCAAGAACTAGAGAACCTCTGTTGTTCTCATTATCAAACTCAATTCCCTCTTTCTTTGCGCCCAACAATCCATAAGAACCGAAGAATGCCACATCCCAACGCTTGTTCAAAAAGCGGTTGACTGAGATAGCTCCGTGTCCGTAGAAACTATAGTTATCCTTTAGGATACCCATCATGTTGCTCGCAAGCTCTCCTTCATACTCTGTCAAACCTCCGTAGACACCAACAGCCCACTGATTAGACTCTGTTTGAGCTGTAGCAGCAGTAATTCCTGCAACCGCTGCACACGCTAAAGTTAAAATCTTTTTCATCTTTTCGTGTAGAATGAAATTTATATATTTTTTATTATTTTCTTTTCTTTATCACGTTTCTTTGCCACAAATATATAACTTTTTTAGAGTATTTTATTAAATCGTAACATTTTTTTACAATCACACTGGTTTTCCACCTAACTTTTATACAAATATTGATAAACTAATTACACTCATACTTACAATATGATTGTTTTTTGTGTGAATTTGTCATACTAAATACCACTACTATACTATACAGTCTTTAATATATGCTTAAATCTTCACATCCCTATTACATATTTATATATACGTTTTATCCAGCTATCACATACTTATTAAAATAGCAAAATAAAATCATGATCATATATTCAAGAAATTAAACTGATTGGGCAAAAAGAAGTCTTAAAAATTGTTAATTTTCATTTTTTATAGCATTATTTTGAAAACTCATTTTGTTTTCTGAGTTTTATAGGCTAAATTTGCAACGTCTAATAAAGATTAATTAATCTTATAAAATTAATTAAAAATGAGTTTGATAGATTCGATAATCGACACATCTACCAAGTTATTTGAAAGTCAAGGCATAAAAGATGTCAAAATGGACGACATCTCATCTGCTTTAGGCATATCAAAACGCACTCTTTACGAGACAATACAAAGTCGAGATGAGCTCATTCAACTTTGTTGCCAAAAATTCGTTAAGGAACTAAGAAGCAAATTTGAATCCATCTTAAACAAAGATTATAGTTCTACATTTGAAAGAATTCTAAGTCTTAACGAACTCTTCATCAGACATGTGCGAAACACCCACAAATCTTTTTTGGAGGAGATAAAGAAGAGCGCACATAGCGAAAAGAAAAAGGAGAACAAAGATCTCCAATTTGAATATTTTGAGCGTCTGTTAAGGGAAGGGCAAAAAGCAAAAGACGGACATGAACCAGAGATTGACCCAGGTCTGAATCCTGAAATCATGTCGAGATTACTTGTATCACAATTGAAGGCTATGGCTCAAGATCCAATGTTCGACTATTCAAAAATGTCTTATTTTGATACATTCTCGACATCATGGAGAATTTTTATGCGAGGCATAGCTACTGATTACGGACGAAAAGTCATTGACGCATGGATCGCAGACAAACGACAATAATTCAACATATATAGCTTACAAACTGAAATTAAAGAAATATAAATATGAGACGAATCACACTTTCAGCCACAGCATTAATTGCAATGCTTAGCGTCACACAAGGAATTGTGGCACAAGGCACAGAAAGCACGCAGCAGACTTCAACAGTCACACAGCAAAACGACAAGAAAATGAGTTTGTCGCTTCAAGACGCTATCAACTACGCTCTTGAGCACAACCGTCAGTTGAAAAACGCATCCCTTGACGTACAGAAAGCAGAAATGCAACGTTGGCAGACTATAGCACAGATGTTGCCTCAGATAGATGGAAATTTCCAATACACTAATATGTTTAATCAGGAAATGGAACTTATGGGGCAGAAAATGAAAATGAATCCTTACGGCCAGATGACATTCCAAGCTTCTGCAGGAGTGTCTGTCCAAGGAATCATCGGAGCTCAGATGCAACGTATGGCAAAAGAAATGCAGGAAATAAATGTGCAGAAAAGCCAACAAGAGACAAAATATCAAGTAGAGTCAACATACACTACTATTCTTGCTCTTGAAGAAACTGTCCGTCTTCTTGAAACAAACGTAGAGAACCTTGAGAAGTTGAAATCTATGACAGAAAACGCTGTCAAGGCAGGTGTTGCAGAAAAGAATGACGCAGATCAAATCTCAGTCCAGGTCGCATCTATAAAAAGTTCAGTAAACTCAACAAAGCGTTCTATAGAAGCTTTATATAACGCTTTGATTCTGAATATTGGAGCTGACAGTGATGTCGAAATCACTCTAAATCAAAAATTTGAAGATCTTGTAAACGACGGTACAATCCTTGAGCTTACTAATTCAAATCTTGATTTGAACCAAAATCTCGACTACCAGATGCTTACAAAGAGTTCTGAGATAACAGACAAGCAGAAACAGATGGCTGTCGCAGCTTTCTTCCCAACTGTAGGCGTAGCTCTTCAAAACACACACAAGCACTACTTTACAGACGGAATGAACTTCGACATGACACCTACAAACACATTTGTAGCAACTTTAACTGTTCCTATCTTCTCTTCTGGAAAAAGAACATGTGCTGTGAAAGAGGCTAAAATCGCACAGATTGAGCAAGCAAACACAGTGGAAGACACTGAGATTGGACTGAAGATTAAGGAGAAACAATTGAAATACAACTTGACTTCCGCATACGAAAACTACACAGTGCAGAAAGAGAACATCAATGTAATGTCTTCTGTATTCAACAGCTATGGAGAGAAATTCAAGTACGGACGTGCTTCAAGTATGGATGTCACAAATTCAAGCATGAACCTTACAACAGCGCAGACAAACTACGTCAACTCAGTGCTTGAAATGGTAAACGCAAATATCGAGCTTAAGAAGCTCCTTAACAAGTAAAAACAATAAAGATATATAAATTATGTACAGAAAATCACTAATTTTCTTAGCAGCCGGCATGATCGCGCTTTCTTCATGCGGCAAGAAAGACAACGCAAAAGCAGCAGGAGACGCTGTTGCGGTTGCTGACTCTGTAGAGGCTCAGCTTGTGCGAACTGGATTGGTGGAAAAACGCCAAATCGAACGCAAACTGTCTTGTTCAGCCGTTCTTGACGGTTGGGAAACTGTTGCGGTATCACCTTCAGTGACTGGAATCATCGAGAAATTAAACAAAGAAATCGGAGATAGAGTAAGTGCCGGAGAAGTTGTAGTACGCATGGATCAGACTCAGTTGAATCAGGCTAAACTCTCTTATGCTAACGTATCTACAGAGATGCAGCGTATGGAGGCTCTTCTAGCAGGCGGAAACACAACTCAGCAGCAGTATGACGCTGTAAAGCTTCAGATGGATCAGGCAAAACAAAATCTTGATTACCTTCAGAAGAACACTTTCTTCAAGGCTGAATGCTCAGGAGTTATCGCAGAGAAGAATTACGAGAGCGGTGAGCTTTACAACGCAGCACGCCCTATCTACACTATCAAGCAGACTAATGTTCTTAAAGCTTTGGTAAGTATTCCAGAATCATATATCCCTGCAATCAAAAAGGGTCAGAAGATGGCATTCACATCTGACATCTACCCAGGCAAGGAGTTCTCTGGAATCATCGATGTGGTATACCCTACTGTAGACGCATCGACTCACACATTCCAAGTGAAAGTCAAAATTCCTAACGGAGCAAACACTCTTCGCCCAGGTATGTATGTGAAGACTGTTCTTGGTGTAGGAAAAGCAGAAACAATGGTTGTGCCATATATGTCAGTGCTTAAACTTGTAGGTTCAAACAACCGCTACATGTTCACAGTGCAGCCAGATGGTACAGCAAAAAGAGTAGACGTCACTCTTGGAGACAGATTTGACGACATGGTCGAGATCATCACAGACGAAATCAAGCCAGGTGATATCATCGTGACATCAGGTCAGGCTCGTTTGGTTGACGGTTGCAATATAAAAATCATTAATGATTAATTAAGCTAGGAATTAGGCTATGAGTATATTCAAAACGGCGATTGACAAGCCGATAACAACATCGCTCATCTTCATTGCGGTGATGGTGTTAGGTATATTCTCCTTCAAGAAACTACCTATCGACCAATTCCCAGAGATGGAGCCTCCATACGTCTGCGTAATGACCACGTACGCTGGAGCAAATGCCAGTGAGGTGGAGACAAACGTGACGAAGATAATGGAAAACACCCTCAACTCAGTGGATGGACTAAAAACATTGACATCTACAAGTAAAGACAACATCTCTCTTGTTGCCATGGAGTTTGAGTGGGGATCTTCACTTGACGAAGCAGTTGCAGATATCCGATCTTTCGTGGATATGGTGAAAGACAATCTGCCTGACGGAGCCAGCACTCCACTTGTGATCAAGTTCTCTACAAGTTCAATGCCAATCATCCAGTATATCGTACAGGCAAAAGAGTCGTATCCAGGACTTGAAAAAATCCTTAACGATATCGTAGTGCCACAGCTTAACCACGTCGACCAGATCGGTAACATCTCTCTAAGTGGTGAGCCAGAGCGTCGTGTATACGTGGATATCGACCAGAACAAGCTTGACGCTTATGCGATCTCTTTGGAGCAGGTGGGTAATGCAGTAGCAAGCAACAACCTCAACCTTTCAAGCGGTACTATCAAGATGAAAAAAGAGCAGTATGAGCTTGAGGTTAGAAGTGAGTACGCAGAAAGTTCAGAAATCGAGAACATTGTAGTAACAACTACATCAGATGGCAAGACAATCTACATCCGAGACATCGCCACTGTAAAGGATACTATCAAAGACCTTTGCTTGGAGGAGAAGATCAACGGACAAGATGGTGTACGTCTAATTGTAACAAAACAGACTGGAGGAAACACAGTACAGATTTGTACAGACATCAAGAAGGAAATTGAGAAAATCCAAAAGACTCTTCCTAAAGATGTCGAGTTCAACCTTCTTTACGACTCTTCAAGAGATATCGTAAACGCGATCAACTCACTTGAGGAATCTATCATGTACGCGTTAGTATTCGTGGTTCTTGTGGTATTGTTCTTCCTTGGAAAATGGAGAGCGGCACTTATTATCGGTATCACAATTCCAATCTCACTGCTTGTGGCATTCCTGTATCTGTTGGGTGCAGGCAGTTCAATCAACATCATCTCGCTCTGTTCGTTGACAATCGCAGTCGGAATGGTTGTGGACGACGCAATTGTGGTGCTTGAGAACATTTCTACACACATTCAGCGAGGAAGTTCACCACGAGAGGCAGCTATCTATGCAACAAACGAGGTTTGGGTATCAGTTATTGCAACAACACTCGTTATCTGTGCTGTGTTCGTGCCACTAACAATGGTGACTGGTATTGCAGGTATCTTGTTTAAGGAACTTGGTTGGATTGTGACAATCTGTTGTTGTACATCTACCGCCGTTGCCATCTCTTTGACACCAATGCTTTGTTCTAAGCTATTGAAGAACAAGCCTGTTCATATAGAGAATGGAAAATTGGTAGAAGAAGAGGTAAAAGAGGGTTGGTATCACAACACAGTCGTGAAGGCTCTCGACAAAATCGATGCATTCTACGCAAATGTACTTCGCTGGTGTTTGACACACAAGAAAGTCACAATGCTTGGAGCTATCGCATTCTTTGCGCTATCTCTTGTCCCTATCCTGACAGGCATGATCGGTACAAACTTTATCTCAAACCAGGATAACGGACGTCTAGTGGTTGATGTTGAGTTGCAGCAAGGTAACAGAGTTGAAGAGACAGCTAAGATTGCACGTAAACTAGAAGCTCAGTTTGAAGCAGCATTCCCAGAAGAGATCAGACTTATCTCTACTACATGTGGTTCTAACGACGAAGCTGGTATCGGAGCCTTGTTCTCATCTACAACAAACAACAAGATCCAGATGCGTGTGATCTGCACACGTAAGTCAGAGCGTTCTGTCACTATCGATGAGATCGCTGAAAAACTACGTCAGATTCTTAGTACATATCCAGAAATCATCACATACAAGGCAGAAAACCAAGGTGGTTTCGGTGGTCAGGGCGGACAGACCGTCGACATAGAAGTCTTCGGATATGAGTTCGACATGACAAGTAAATATGCATACGAGCTAAAAGATTTGATTGAGAAGAACGTTCCAGGAGCACGTGACGTTGATATCAGCCGTGAGAAAGACCGTCCTGAGCTAAAGATTATCGTAGACAAAGAGAAAGCATCTAAGCTTGGTCTAACATCTGCGACTATCTCAACTTACGTACACAACCGAGTAAACGGTATGAACGCTGGACTTCTAAAGGAAGACGGAGATGAGTATTATATCCTTGTACGTTTGAAAGAGGAGAACCGTAATTCACTATCATTGATCAACGATCTTTCTATCCCGACGACGATGGGTAGAGTTAAACTTAGTGAGATTGCCAAAGTGGAAGAGTACTGGGCTCCACCTGAAATTGAGCGTAAGAGCCGTCAGCGTATGTTGACAATGAAGGTGACTCCATACAACACTTCTCTTGGTGAGCTTGCCGTCGAGATTCAAAAGACAGTCGACAAGACAGAAATTCCAGTAGGATGTACAGTCATGTTGTCTGGAGCATACGAAGACCAGCAGGAGTCGTTCGCCGACATGGGTATGCTTTTGGGTCTTATCATCTTCCTTGTATACGTGGTTATGGCATCGCAGTTTGAATCATTGGCTAAGCCATTCATGATCATGATGGCCGTTCCGTTTGCGATCTCAGGTACTATCATCGCATTGCTTGTGACAAACACATATTTGGATATGATCGGTGTGCTTGGAGTAATCATGTTGGTGGGTATCGTAGTGAAGAACGGTATTGTGCTGGTGGACTACATCGATTTGATGCGCGACCGTGGATACGAGCTTAACGAGGCTATCGCATTGTCAGGCCAGAGCCGTCTTCGTCCGGTGCTTATGACAGCCGCAACTACAGTCTTAGGTATGATTCCTATGACATTGAGTAGAGCGGAAGGATCAGAGATGTGGGTATCAATGGGTATCGTCGTGATCGGTGGTCTTTGCGTGTCAACGCTGGTAACACTAATCATCGTGCCTGTACTTTACGGTATCATGAGCCGCCACGGAGAACGTGACCTTCAGAAAGAAGTACGCGGACAGTTCATCTTCATGGACATCGACGTCAATAAAGATGAGATCGCCGGACCAAACACAAAACCAGTGAGAGGTTCTGTCAAAAGAGGTGAAGGCGGATTCTCAGATGAGGACGAGCCAGTTCGTATAGGTTAAACGAAAATCGAGAAAAAATGAAATCAGTATTCATAATATTCAATCAGGCTAACACCGAAAAAGTTGAGTATGTGTTGGACTCACTCAACATTTACGGATTCACATTGTTTGAGCAAGTGCAGGGTCGAGGCACCTATGGTGGAAATCCACATCGTGGCTCGCATGTATGGCCAGATATGAACTCAGCCATCATGACAGTGGTGGAAGACGATCGTGTCGACGAATTGCTAACAGTCATCAAGAAAATCGACAAGAGAAGCGAGGAACTTGGATTGAGAGCTTTCGTTTGGAATATCGAACGAACTATTTAATGTAGTCAATTGCAGGTGGGCTTCTGCAAAGTCCACCTGTTTTTCTTAAACTAAGGGGAGTATGAAAAACAGTGAAGATTTAGAAATAGTATTTAAGAAAATAAGTTCAGGAAACCTTCATCTTGTAGAAGATCTTTCATCCGAGATCTCAAAGGATATGTATTTTCTGTTCATTTGCGAAAACGGAAGATTGAAAATCATGATTGAAGGTGTGGCTTTTGAGCTATTCAAAGGCGATGTCTGCATCTATACCCCAGGTCGAAATGTCTCATTGATAGACTATTCTCACGACCTGAGTGGACTGCTTTTGGGTTCTTCAAACGACCGTTTGCAACGTACAATATATTCAGTATTCAACGTTGAAAGACTTATCTATCTTCGCTCCAACCCTACCCTGCACTTGTATCAGGAACAATTGAATACTTTGTCTCAGTTTGTAAAAAGTGCGATCGAAGTATTCAAGGAGACAAGCCAGTCGGAAACTGACTACACAAAGAAGCTGAAAGACTCTCTTGTCAATTCCGTCTGCTACTATGTTCTCCACCTTTACAGCATTTACAGAAGCGAATCAGAGAACAAGAACAACTCGTTCAACAGAAGTTCTGACATATTAAAACGCTTCTTGGTGCTTCTTTTCCACAACTATATCAAAGAGAGAAGTGTGGAGTTTTATGCGTCTCAAATCGGTCTTTCCAAACGCTATTTCTCAACAATGATCAAAAGCGAAAGTGGCAAGACTCCAAAACAATGGATCGAGCAAGTAGTGATTGAAGAGATCAAACATTATCTTTCAAATCCCAACATGCCAATCAAGGAGATCGCATACCATTTCAACTTCACAAGCCAAAGTTTCTTCGGCAAGTTCTTCAAAGAGAGTGTGGGAATATCCCCTAAGGAATACAGGCAGAACATATTGAAAAAATAAACGTGGAGATTTTCTCTACAACAAATAAAAAAGCCTTGACGGAATAACCGCCAAGGCTTTTTTATACAATTCTATTACACTATTACTTTTTGTAGCAGTCGAATATCTTTTCTACAGTTTCAGCGTTCATCTTCTTTGTCACCAAACTAACAACGAAAACGACAACAAATCCGCCCAACATTGCTACCGCACCACAGTCGATAGGATTTAGGATAGTATTGCCCATCATCATGTTGATTACAGTGAGACCGACACCCCAAACGAAACAAGCCCATACACTGGCTGTAGTCACACCTCTCCAGTAAAGACCTAACATGAAAGGAGCCAAGAAAGCACCTGCCAACGCACCCCAAGAGATTCCCATCAGCTGGGCAATAAAGTGAGGCGGATTCAATGCAATCATCAATGAAATGACAATGAAGAAGATGATAAGAACACGCATTACCACCACCTTTCTTTTCTCTTTCTTTTCTGCAACATGAGCATCAATCTCACCGTCTTTCACCTCCGAGAAATCAGCTTTCTTATCTCTGTAGATAATATCCAAAGTCATAGTTGAAGAAGATGTCAAAACAAGGCTTGCCAAAGTAGACATTGATGCAGAAAGCACAAGTAGCACAACCAATGCAATCAAGATATCTGGCAATGTCTCCAACATAGACGGAACAATTGAGTCGAACGCATATTTTCCTTTGACCTCGTCGAAAGCAGGCTCTGGGAACAATCTACCAAAACTACCAAGGAAATAGCAACCTCCAGCCACGATCAATGCGAAAACAGTGGAAATGACTGTACCACGTTTGATAGCAGCCTCATCTGTGATTGAATAGAACTTGCCGACCATCTGTGGCAATCCCCATGTACCCAATGAAGTAAGGACAACCACACCCAACAAACTTAGAGGATTAGGTCCAAACAAAGAGGCAAAATCTCCAGCCTGGAAATTGGCGTACAAGCCAGACTTGTCTGCCATATCATGCGCGGTAGGCACCTGCTCCGTCATCTTACTGATAGCAGCCACCAAACCACCTTGGTGATTCAAGATGACAGCTGTGATAGTAACGATACCAAAAAGCATGATGATACCCTGGATAAAATCGTTGATCGCAGTCGCCTTATAGCCACCAAGGATAACATATACAGCCGTCAAACAAGCCATGATGATAGCACAATAAGAATAAGGTATTCCAAAGCCCATCTCGAAAAGTTTGGAGATTCCGACATAAACACCAGCAGTGTAAGGAATCAAAAATACGAAAGCGATCACTGATGCAACGACACGCAGACCTTCACTGTTGTAACGAGTACCAAAGAAGTCTGGCATCGTGCGACTCTGGATATGTTGAGTCATCAATTTGGTACGTCGGCCCAAAACCAACCAGGCTAGCAACGAACCGATAAGAGCGTTTCCAATACCGATCCAAGAAGCAGACAGACCATATTTCCATCCGAACTGACCTGCATAACCTACGAAAACTACCGCTGAAAAATATGATGTTCCGAATGCAAACGCAGTAAGCCACGGGCCAACAGATCTTCCTCCTAAAACAAATCCGTCGACACTATTGGCATGTTTGCGGGAATTGACACCGACACCAACTGTAAGTGCCAAAAAAAGAATAGTAAGTATAATTTTTACTAACATGACATTATATTATAATTAATTGAATCGAACCTGTACTTGGCACATAATTGCATGGTTGTCGTCGTGAACGAAACTAGTTGGAGTTGCGACGGCATTCTTATAGACGTACTGTAACTGCAATCTGCATTTCTTAAAGTACCACCATTGTATACCAAACACACACTTATGCTGATCAAAATCAAGATCCTGGTTGAAATTGAAATAATCGTAAGAACCGACCAAATCCAACGTACTTGGTATAAGAGCAACACTTCCTGTCACATAAACACCATTGCTTGTTACCTTGTCGTCCTTACCCTGCAAATATTCACTGTGAACATTGAGTCTGCGTGACTTATAATCAACACCTACACTGAAACGGTTTCTGTCGTAGTTCTGATCAAGAGCGATATCTGGAGCATAAACAGATGTCGCCACTGCATGACCACGGCCAAGCTGTCCTGTTGTGACAATTTTAAGGTTTTTGGCAGGCTCCCACTCCAGTCTACCGATGACATCCTTGCTATTGTTTTTGTCTTTACGGTTGATACCCTGTCCGTTCATCACCTGAAATTCATAGCGTAATTTGTTTTCACATACATTACCAAACAACGACAAACCCAAATCACGACCATATTGAACACCGAACAAAGGATCGCTTCCGCATCCAGAAAGATAAGTCACACCTTCCGAGTAGACGTCGATAGTCTCCATTGCGGTAGGAGACAAAGGATTCTCAAGAGAATATCCATTTTTGAACTGACCCAAACGAACGTAAAGAGCATTGTTCTTAGTGATTCGGAAATCAGTATAAAACTCTTGCACCTGGGAATTGAAATCGTGCATAAAAAGGAACGACCACCGATCATTTATCTGAGCATTCGCCCATAGTAGCGTTCTTTTGATGTCAAATGTGTTAACTTCTTGAGCTGAATTCTTTTGGTAGGTATATCCAGCCTGTGCATAGCCATGCAACTTGATTCGTTCAGAGACGTCTGACACAAACTTTTTAGCTGAATTTTCTTCGCATTGCTTTTCTTGGACTAGATTCTCCACACGAGTGGAGTCATTCTTTACAGATCCATTCTCTTCCGCTTGTACATTAGAAAAACTGAAAAGCGACAAGAGAAGAAACGGAACGTAACCTTTTTGTTGTCGATACATTTTTAATTTATAGTTTAATTACACTTTATACATTATTAATTAATAAATCATGGTCGACTCCTACTCTATTCAAAAAAAGTCAAGATAAGAGTTCCCTTAATCAGTACAAAAGTAAAATGCATTATCTAATATACAAAAAAACAGCATAAAAATTGTATATTAGCATGAAAGGTTTTGCTTTACCAAATATTTACAATAAATTTACAAGTCAAATTAGAATTTGTCAAAAATAAAACAAAAAGATAACCAAATAAAGATGTTGGACCAAAACGAATTTTTGCATCCAGACAAAGAATGCCTCACAAGAGAGCAGATTGATGCATTGCAAGTAGAAAGATTGCAGGCGACTATCCGCCACTGCATGAACTCTCCTTTTTACAAGAAAAAATTTGAAGAGATGGGCATCAAGCCCGAAGATATCAAAACACCAGCGGATGTGCGCAAGTTGCCTTTCACTACAAAACAAGATTTGCGAGACAACTATCCTTTTGGTTTGGCCAGTGTGCCACTAGACAAATGTGTGCGCCTTCACTCTTCAAGCGGAACGACAGGTAATCCTACAGTCGTTTTACATAGCCAAAAAGATTTGGATGAGTGGGCTAATGCTGTAGCACGTTGTTTGTGGATGGTAGGATTAAGACCTAACGACGTATTCCAGAACTCATCAGGTTACGGAATGTTCACAGGCGGATTGGGATTCCAATACGGAGCTGAGCGTCTAGGCATGTTGACTGTCCCTGCAGCAGCAGGAAACACATTGCGTCAGATAAAGTTTATCACAGACTTTGGAACGACAGCAATTCACGCAGTCCCTTCTTATTTGACTCGCATCAAGGAAGTGATGGACCAGCAGGGAATCGACCCCCGCAAAGATACAAAACTAAAGGTTCTTGCCATTGGAGCAGAACCTCACTCAGAAGAGCAGCGCAAACGTATCGAGAACATGTTTGGTGTAAAAGCCTACAACAGTTTCGGCATGAGTGAGATGTGTGGACCAGGTGTGGCATTCGAATGCAAAGAGCAAAATGGTCTACATTTCTGGGAAGATTATTATATTGTGGAGATTGTTGATCCAGAGACATTGGAGCCAGTGCCAGACGGAGAAATCGGAGAATTGATTCTGACAACAATCAATCGTGAGGCTATGCCACTTATCCGTTACCGTACACGTGACTTGACAAGAGTGTTGGGCCGTACATGTCCATGTGGCCGTAACCACATCCGTTTGGACCGTATGAAAGGACGCTCTGACGACATGATGGTGCTTCGTGGTGTCAACATCTTCCCTATCCAGATTGAGAAGATCCTAATGAAGTTCAAAGAACTTTCTACAAACTACTTGATCACGTTGACAACAGATAACGACAACGACAACATGACTGTAGAGGTAGAGGTTAACGACTTCGACTTGAACGACAAAGATAAGGTTCAGCAATTGACTAAAGATGTGACTCGTGCGCTAAAAGACGAGATTTTGCTTACGCCTCACGTCAAATTGCTTCCTCTCGGAACTCTTCCTCAGGCAGAAGGCAAAGCTGTCCGCGTAAAAGATTTCAGAAAGGTATACCAATAAAAAAGTATGGCTTTTAATATTTCTCACTGGTATCAACAATGAGAAAATCCAAACAAATAGCCTTGACAGAATCTTCTGTCAAGGCTATTATTATTTTATATTGTTTTTTGGAATCATTATTCGTCAATATCAGTCTTATCTTCGTAACAATACCTATAAAAAAGTCTTTCCGTTTCCGGAAAGACTTAATATATTAATTACTCCAAATTAGTCACACCTGATGCCTCACTTCCCTTGGTTCCTTTTCCTTTTGGTTTGTTCTTTTTCTTTTGGTATTTCTTACTAGGATGATCATACTTTCTTGGAGTGTAATAACGGTTTCGCTCACCCTGAATTTTCAATTCTGTATAATCCTCCTTTCGCTTGAACGGATTTTTCAAGCGCTTGAATGGATTGCTTTTCAAACGAGATCCAAAATCAGGAATGGCAAAACCTATACCCATCTCCACATTCTCATACTGCAATAGATGAGTCTTAACCCTACCAACACCATACCAATTATCAGAGAAATAATACTTTGTTGTAAGTTTCTGATACATCAGATTCTCCAACTTGTAATTCTTATTCGGATTTCCAAGATCATCCTCTTCAGGCACTTTCCATGGCTTATATACATAGAAACCGCACTCCAAACCGACAGTGAAACGATAAATGGTGATATCGTTCGACAAACCGACGCCGACACGAAGTTTATTTTTGAACTTATCCTCCTCTATGAAGTTGTATCGACGGTTGATTTCCCTATCCTTTCCATTATAGATGCTATTAAAGAAGACATCCGAGAACAGACCTATTCTATAAGCGTTAGAAAGAGGAAGTGCGGCACGAGCACAGAAACTGAAATCTGGATAGTAATGGCTGCCATCATCAACATCAAGCTGATTGACACCTCCCGTCAACTCAAACTCCAACGCAAGAATTTTCTTTATCTTCTCTGCATCATTCTTCAGTGGGAATGGCCACACATTAGGTGTGTAGCGTGCACCAAGAAAAGCATCCCATATAATTTTATCCTCAGCTCTTCGGTTTATTCCGAATGAACTCATTGCAAAGATATCTCCACCAAAAGCAATCTCCCACTGATACAGTTTGTGACCATATGTTTTGCCAAGACGGATATTGAAATCCAATCCTCCACTATATAAAGCCACAATATTACGGGATAACACAGAAAAAGCATCCGTCTGGTTCCAATTGTCCTTCTTAAAAAGTTCTTTCGGATACAAAGCCAAACCTGAACCAAGTTTCAAATTAGCCGCAAAACGAGGAGTGTGGATAAACGGCCACTTAAAATAAGCATAAGTAGCAACAGTCCACTCAGATATGTCACCACTTTTGATTAACGGAGCGACACTGTCTGGGAACATCGTATAGAAAGGGGTAACAGCAAAACCAACACTTGGAAAATTGTACGTGTAATCCTGATTCCAGTCTCCCCACAAAGGAAGTTCCACCGCATATTCAGAAGCGAAAGTCCAATCATTCTTTGACCCGCAGAAATCCTTACCGACCATCAAATCATTGGAAAACTTGAAAATCATATTCTTCTGGGAAAATACGTCAGCGAAGCACGACACCAACAAGGCCGCCGCGATGACTAATTTCATTATTGAAGAACTGTTTTTCATTGGTACGCTTTAATTTGCATAGTGATTTACGATGCAAATATAAAAAAATTATTTTTCACTTTTAATATGTATAGCGAATAATAAGAGCTATTTTTGTAAATATTTATACAGAGACTTATGGAAAACATAGATAACGCCAACACAAACGAATTGGTAAAAGAGCTGGCACAAAAGCTACTCACAAGAGGAAAGACGATCGCCACAGCTGAGAGCTGTACAGGTGGCAACATTGCCCACAACATCACTTTACTCGCAGGAAGTTCGCAATATTTTCTTGGTGGAATAGTGTCGTATGCAAACGAAGTGAAGATGAACGTGTTGGGAGTCAGCAAAGAAGACCTTGACAAATACGGAGCTGTCAGCAAAGCTGTGGTGGAATCCATGGCGACGGGAGCATGCAGAACCATTGGCAGCGACTACAGTGTGGCAACATCCGGAATTGCTGGGCCAGGGGGAGGAAGTGAAGAAAAACCAGTCGGAACAGTATGGATGGCTGTGAGCGACGGGAATAAAGTCGTGAGCAAGAAGTGGAATTTTGATGGAAGTAGAGAAGAAATAATAGAAAAAGCCACAAAAACAGCCATTTTTATGCTTTTAGAGATTGTTTGTTAAAAACTTTTTTATATTTTTGCACCGAATTTGTGAAATAGCCTATACGTGAGGGCAAAAACACAAATGGAGATAAAAATGAATTGTTTCTTTGGTGGACTCTGATAGTTACGCTACTTTCGAGAGAAAGATTCAGACACTCCTCCTTGAATATATTCTGTAAGCAATAACAAAAAAGTTAAACAAAAATGTCTAAGGTTTGTCAGCTTACCGGAAAGCAAGCGCAGAACGGTAACAACGTATCTCACTCAAAGAGAAGAACAAAGAGATTGTTCAACGTAAATTTGAAGACAAAGAAGTTCTACTGGCCAGAGCAGGGCTGCTGGATTGAGCTTAAGGTGTCTGCAAAAGCATTGCGTACAATTAACAAGAAAGGTATTGATGCCGCCCTTGTAGAGGCAGCTCAGAAAGGTCTATTTTAATCGGGAGGTCTAACGATGGCAAAGAAAAGTAAAGAGAATAGAGTACAGGTAATTTTGGAGTGTACTGAGCACAAAGATAGCGGAATGCCAGGAACATCTCGTTACATTACTACAAAGAATAGAAAGAACACTCCAGAGCGTTTGGAGTTGAAGAAATACAATCCTATTCTTAAGCGTTATACTATTCACAAAGAAATTAAATAATAAGCTACTATGGCAAAGAAAGCGGTTGCATCATTGCAGACAGGTGAAGGTCGTTCATACGCAAAGGTCATCAAGATGGTTAAGTCGCCAAAGAGCGGTGCTTACGTATTCGAGGAGACTATGGTTCACAACGACGACGTAAAGGCATTCTTAGCAAAGAAGTAAGAATTCTTTATTCACAATATCTCAGACGGAGCAACTTTTTGCTCCGTCTGTTTTTTATTTTGTTTTCCTCAAATAGTTTGGGAATATCAAAAAAGTAGGGTATCTTTGCACCGATTAAGAGTTAACCCAATGAGAGTTTCGACGGAATGTCGAGATTCTTTTTTATTGTGTTTTTATAAACTTAAAAATAATACCAAATCAAATAAAATTATGGCTGTATCTTACGTTAGTAAAGAGGGCTTGCAGAAGATGCAAGAGGAATTGCACCGCCTTGAAACAGTGGAGCGTCCAAGAATTTCAGCTCAAATTGCTGAGGCAAGAGAAAAAGGCGACCTAAGCGAAAATGCCGAGTATGACGCCGCTAAAGAAGCGCAAGGTCTACTTGAAGGAGAAATCTCTATGCTAAAAGAAAAAATCTTGAACTCTAAGGTGATTGACATGTCTAAAATCGACACTGAGACTGTACATATCCTTAACAAGGTTGAAATCAAGAACACTAAGACAAATGCCAAGATGAGCTACACTATCGTGTCGGAAAACGAGGCTAATCTAAAAGAATTCAAGATCTCTACAACTACTCCTATCGCAAAGGCTCTACTTGGAAAGAAAGTTGGAGACATCGTTGAAGTGGTGACTCCTGCCGCAAAAATGTCTTTTGAAATTCTTAGCATCTCTATCTAATGGCTACTATTTTTACAAGAATCATCAAAGGAGAAATTCCTTGCTACAAAATATACGAGGATGAAAACTACTTCGCTTTCCTTGACATCAACCCTCTACAGAAGGGTCATACTTTGGTAATTCCAAAGAAGGAAGACGACTACATCTTCAATCTTGATGACGCCACTTATGCTGGATTGATGATGACAGCTAAGAAAATTGCAGCAGCCATCAAAGAAAGCACAAACTGCAAACGAGTTGGCGTAACAGTTCTTGGCATGGAAGTGCCTCACGTACATATCCACCTTGTACCAATGAACAGTGAAAAAGACATGCTTTTCTCAAATCCAAAGAAGGAACTCAGCAAAGAGGAATTCGAAGCTATCGCTGCTGACATTGCAAAGCGTGTTAAATAATAAAGACTTCAACTAAATCAAAGCCAAACTGCATTCCAGTTTGGCTTTTTGATTAAATCTTTTCAACAAACAAACATTCTTATGAGAACACTAAAAGAGCAAAAACCTATTGAAAACCGAAACGTCAAAAGCATCCTTAACATTTTCAATCTGAAGACGAAAACATACGAGACAGTCGCTATAATCGACGCTCTTGCAGAGGCTCCTAACTGGGAACGCGATGGTATACATCTCGTCTACAATAGTCTAGGCAGGCTTTACCGTTTCAACATCGAGACAAAAGTCTCGACTATGATCGACAGCCACTATTGCAACCACTGCAACAACGATCACGTACTTTCCCCTGATGGCAAACGCGTGGCAGTGAGCCACCACACACGTGAAGATGGAGAAAGTCGTATATACACTTTCCCTATAGAAGGTGGATCTCCTACACTCGTGACACCAATGGCACCAAGCTATCTCCACGGATGGAGTCCCGACGGATCTACCCTAGCCTATTGCGCAGAAAGGAACGGACAATACGACATTTATACTATCCCAGTAAACGGCGGAATAGAGGTTCAACTGACAAATACTCCCGGGCTTGACGACGGTCCTGAATACAGTCCATGCGGCAATTATATATGGTTCAACTCCGTCAGAAGCGGATTAATGCATATATGGAGAATGAAAGCCGATGGATCAGAACAAACTCAGATAACTGATGATGGAATGAATGATTGGTTTGCCCACCTTTCTCCTGATGGGAAAAATGTCATTTTCATCTCATATCATGAGGGAGATGTCGCTCCAGGAGATCATCCAGCCAACAAGAATGTAGAAATACGAATGATGGATAACGACGGGAAAAACATCCAGACACTTGTAAAATTGTTTGGTGGACAAGGGTCTTTGAACGTCAACTCATGGAGTCCATGTGGCACAAAATTCGCATTCATGAGCTATGAATTAAAATAACATAATCAAACAAAAAAGGCGAGCCAAATTGGCTCGCCTTTTTATTTTTTTACAATCAGATTCCTGTTTTATGACTCTTCATTCTCTTCATCTGTCTCATTAACAAAATCTTCATTCTCTTCATCTATCACATTAACAAAGTTTTCTGGTTGAGTCTGAGTCTGTTGTTTTTCATACTCCTCTCTTAGCTCTTTCTTTACAACTGCCAAATGCTCCATGATTTTCTTATTAACAGTCAAACACAAGCCTTTACTGTTAACGATAAACGCATCCGCATTCATTGCCTCTACCATCTCCACTACTTTATCATAAGACAATGTTGTTGTCATCCAATCAGCACCAAACTCCTTAGACTGCTCCACAATATCTGTATAAACAGCCAATGCAGAAGTTTTATCGCTGCCATTCATCACAGGGTATATCATGTTGCCTTTTTCATCTTTACGAGTTGGGATCAAATAAGTAGACGATACAATAGCCGCCATCATCTCATGCTCAAGGTATGCACACATTCTGTTGTGCATATCTTTGTTTGCACCCTCCTCGATATTTTCTCGACGCATTTCCTGGAAGAATGCAGTCATAGCGATCTGAAGACGTGGGTTTTGAATTGAATTTTCACCCTCTTTCTTAGCAGTTGGCCACTCTTGCATAGGAATTCCTACAGCCGGTCTGATACCATCCGCAACAAATACAGCCAAATATCCGTCTTTACGAAGCGCATCCATACACAAGTGTAACTCCTCTCTCTTCACAGGCATGATATCCACGTCGTAATGCCCCTCTTCCATTTTCTTTATGAAAGCCTCCTTATTCTCATCTGTAACAAGGATCAAAGCTCCATGCTGCAATTCATACGGATAACCCGTAGTCTTACATATTGTAATCCATACTTTCTCCTGTGATGCAATCTTGGCAACCATCATCTTTGCGTTGATAGCAAGAAGATTATTGAAAACTTTCACATCCTGATCCTTCTTCATGTTACGAGCTTTCGGAATCATCACATTCTGCATGTATGACATCACGAACAGATTCTCCTGAATCGTATTGCCAGCAAATAGTTTCAATCCTTCAGGGCCCTTAAAACACTGTTGCAACAACTCAGTACGTTTCTCATCACTCTCAACAGGTGTTCCCATGTTCATGTTGAGACTCAACTGCATCTGCTGCTGGCCCTGCTGAATATTCTGAGCCGGATCATTGCTTCTGAATCTGAACTGAGATTCATCAACTTTTCCTACTGGCTCCGCACTATTAACATTAGCGGCTGCCGTACTATTCACTTTGGTTGGATCAAACTTATCCGCTGGATTAAACTTTTGATCTGACTCGTTATTTGATTCTGGCTTGTTATTTTCCGCCTCTTTTACAGGAACCGACGTTGACTCGTCTTTTGGTTTCTCCTGTTCTTTATTTCCGAAAATTTTATTGAAAAATCCCATTTTTATAATATTTTCTACAAATATAAACAAAAATGTCAGCAAAACACAGTAACACATTCCCATTTTTATAACAAAAAACAGAAAGAAAAGAGTAAAATGGAAATGAACCTACCAAACTACACTGTAAAGTACGTGGAAAGATCCGTTACAAATCATAACCAAACACCTATAAATTAATTACATTTTTTTATTTTATATAAATATTACCTTACACTCTTAAACCACACATCACAAATTACAAAAGCTAAAAAATATCAAAATGCAAGCATACGAACAAAAAGTATAACTTTGGAACCGAAAAAAGAGGACATTTAAGAAAAATAGAAATAAAAACTCACATAAAACTGACAAAATATAAAGTTATGCAGAAAAGATGGATTATCATGTTCGCCTTTATGCTTATAATAAGCATTTGCGGACTATTCGTTCCCGGAGACGTGGATTTCGGATTCAACATTGAATTGAGCGAAGACGCTCAACTATTAGCTAATGTGGCATGGTTGATCACAGCCACAATCTTTGTCCTTATGATGACACCGGGTCTATCATTTTTTTACGGTGGCATGGTACGAGAAAAGAATGTTATTTCTACAATGTTACAAAGTTTCATTGCGATGGGAATAATCAGTGTTCTTTGGGTTGTATTTGGTTTTAGTTTATGCTTCGGTCATGATTTGGGAGGAATTATTGGAAATCCTCTTTCATATTTATTTTTCAATAATGTAGGAGGCGCATGTTCAGACACAAACTTTGTTGAAGGATTGTCAATTCCAATTGCACTTTTTGCTTTGTTCCAAATGAAATTTGCGATTATCACACCTTCTCTAATCACTGGTTCTTTTGCCGAAAGAGTGCGTTTCTCTGGTTACCTATTCTTCATGATTTTCTTCTTTATTTTTGTATACTGTCCATTGGCTCACTGCACATGGCATCCACAAGGTTTATTTGCAAGCATCCATGTAAAGGACTTCGCCGGTGGTATTGTTGTTCACGCATCTTCTGGTATCGCCGCATTGGCAGGTGCAATGTTCTTAGGCAAAAGAAAAGAAGCAGGAGATCACCTTCCAGCCAACGTTCCGTTCATTCTTCTTGGTGCCGCTATGTTGTGGCTTGGATGGTTTGGATTCAACGCAGGATCTTCTTTGGCTGCCGACGGAATGGCAATCAAGGCATTCTTGAACACTAACACAGCTTCTGCTGTAGCTATGATCACTTGGATCGTTTTCGACTGTCTACGCGGAAGAAAGCCATCTGCTGTTGGAGCTGCAGTCGGTGCAGTAGTTGGTTTGGTGGCAATCACTCCGTCTGCAGGATGGGTATCTGTCGGAGAGAGCGTATTCATCTCATTCGTGACAACACTGATCTGCAATTTCGCTGTCTACTTCAAAAACAAGAAATCCAACCTTGACGACGCTTTGGATGTATTCCCTACTCACGGAGTAGGAGGTATCGTCGGTACTTTGATGACAGGAATCTTCGTCTACAACTATGAAGATCCAGCAGTGAAAGCAGAGTTGACTCACCTTCAATATTTTGGAAACCATTGCATGGTCATGGCAGGTGTGATTGTTTACTCTTTCGTTGTAAGCTACGGACTATATTGGTTGACAAACAAGATGATTCCGATGCGTGTGAGTGAAGAAAGCGAGGAGATGGGTCTAGATATGAGTCAGCATGACGAAGTGTATGGTTCTAAAGTTGTAGAAAGAGAGCTTGCCGAGTATTTTGAGCACGAGCATAAAGGAGATGCTTAACAAAGACGTGGCATAACTAATCTTAAATATTTATTACGTATTTTTTTCATATTCTGGACGTTGGTCGTTACAACCAACGTCCATTTTTTGATAATTGGATATTATATTCTGAACAAAAAAGGGAAACATATCAGCCTCCCTAAGATAAAACTCTTACTTCCATTCAAACTTCAAAACATCGTAACCCTTAGAGAAGATACGTGAGTTATTTTTACCATATCCAAGGTTTGACGCACGACCTGCAACAGCCTTTGTCATCTGGAATGAAGTTGTTCCGTAGAAGAACAAACATGTGCTCTTTGGATACAATGCCAAAAGATCCTTACACCACTGAGTGTCATTATTAGCAGTATTATTTATGTCTGCTGGCAAGTTTACAGCTCCTTCCAAATGTTCTGTCTCATACATCGATTTCTCACGAGTGTCTACCAATGCCTTTGGTCCTGTATAAGAAACATAAGTTTCATAAAATGTTTTTGAATCTGTGTATTCTACGAAAGGATATATTTCATCTCCACATCCTTCGCAATTTTTATCACACGAAAGATAAGACAAAGACATGATAACAGATATCAACATCACAAAACAAATTCTTGATTTTTTCATTTTCATTAATTTCAGATAGTTGGATTTATTCAAACAAAAAAGGGAAGCATATATGCCTCCCTTTTGATATTCTAAGATAAAATCTTACTTCCATTCAGACTTCAACGCATCGTAACCCTTAGAGAAGATACGTGAGTTCTCTTTTCCGTATCCAAGTCTTGACGCACGACCTGCAACAGCCTTTGTCATCTGGAATGAAGTTGTTCCGTAGAAAAACAAACATGTGTTCTTTGGATACAATGCCAAAAGATCCTGACTCCACTGTGCATTGTCATCTGCAGTATTATAAATGTCTGCTGGCAAGTTAACAGCACCATCTATATGTCCTGCCGCAAACTTTGATTTCTCACGAGTGTCAATCAACGCCTTTGATCCAGTGTATGCTGTATAAGTGTCATAGAACGTTTTTGCTTCTGTATACTCCACGAATGGTCCTAGTTCTTCAGAATCATCACCAGAACATGATGTACCAAACAATGCCAAAATGGCAACTGTCAACATTACGAAATAATTTCCTAGTCTTTTCATTTTTTACCCTTTATAAATTTATACTATGTTGCTTTCTATCAACGCTCCAAAGATAAATCTTTTTTTGAAAAAAACAATGCTAATTGCTATTTATGTGTAATCACACGCTTTGTTTTGATTCCAGAAGCATTAATTTCATCAACTTTTGCAACAACTCGTGATGCCAAATCCATGAATGCCTGAGACGTGATCGTGTCATCTTTCAACGCTGCAGGTGCTCCATTATCTCCACACTCACATATCGACTGAACAATAGGAATCTGTCCTAGCAACTCCACGTTCATATCCTCAGCCAACTTTTTGCATCCTTCCTTACCAAAGATATAATACTTGTTGTTTGGCAACTCTGCCGGAGTAAACCATGCCATATTCTCCACCAACCCAATGATCGGAACATTGACCTTCTCTCCGACAAACATGCTGATTCCTTTCTTTGCGTCTGCCAACGCCACTTCCTGCGGTGTGCTGACCACAATAGCTCCCGTCAACGCTAGAGTCTGCACCAATGTCAGATGGATATCACTTGTGCCTGGAGGCAAATCCAACACAAAATAATCCAATTCACCCCAATTGGCATCCGTAATAAGCTGTTTCAATGCATTGCTTGCCATTCCGCCTCTCCACAACACTGCATCGTTAGGATTGACAAAGAATCCGATTGACAACAGTTTAACTCCGTATCGCTCCTCAGGACGGATCAACTCACGTCCCTGCTCATTTTTTTCTTCCAAAATAGGACGGGCATCCTCTAGTCCGAACATTTTTGGCATCGAAGGTCCGAATATATCTGCGTCGAGCAAACCGACTTTATAACCCATCTTTGCAAGAGAAACTGCAAGATTAGCAGAGACGGTGCTCTTTCCTACTCCACCCTTTCCTGACGAAACGGCTATGATATTCTTCACGCCTGGCAACGGATTGTCCGGATCTTTCTTTGGTATCGCCGTCTTATATTTACAGGTGATATTGCCTGCTATCTCAACCTCCTTGCCTACATATGTCAAGATTGCTGTCTCACATGCTTTCACCAACGATCTCGCGAACGGATCATTCTCTTTCTCAAATATCAATGAGAACGACACTTTGTTTCCATCGATTCGGATGTTATCCTCCACCATCTCCGACGACACAATATCCTTACCTGTGCCCGGATAACGCACATGTGTAAGTGCGTCAATAATCAACTTTGGATATAATGCCATTATTTATACTGATTTTCTATAATGTTCGACAACACGTCCTTCATCTCCAAACCTGCTGCAGCCACCTGCTGAGGAATGAAACTTGTAGGTGTCATTCCTGGAGTTGTATTGACCTCTAGAAGGTTCACAGTACCGTCTGCTGAAATGATATAATCCACACGGATGATTCCATGAGCGTCAAGCACATTATAGATTCTTTCTGTCTGCTTACGGACAACTGCAGCGATTTCCTCTGAAATTCTGGCTGGAGTGATCTCCTTAACCTGTCCTTTATACTTCGCGTCGTAATCAAAAAACTCATTCTCGCTGACCACCTCTGTAATAGGGAAGACGGTAGTTTTTCCACCTGCCTTATAGATTCCGCATGTGATCTCTGTTCCCTGCATGAAACTCTCTATCACTGTTTCTGAACCTTCTGCGAATGCTTTCTTCACTGCCGGTTTTACCTGCTCTATTGTCTTTACTTTTGTCACACCGAAACTGCTTCCTCCGTCGTTCGGTTTGACAAAACATGGCAAACCTACAGCATCTACAATTTCCTTATCTGTGTAGTCGCTCTCACTTCTCAAACGCAATGATTTAGCGACAGGTATACCAAAATTCTTCAAGTATGTATTACAAGTGAACTTGTTGTATGTCAATGCAGAAGCAAGTACACCACATGAAGAGTATGGGATCTTCATCAACTCAAAATAACCCTGCAATTTACCATCCTCACCTGGTGTGCCATGGATAGTGATGTAGGCGTAATCGAATTTGATTTTCAAGCCATCTATATCAGCTGAAAAATCATTTTTGTCGATTGGATATTTTGCATCATTAACCTCCAAGTTCCACTCTGTGCCAATGATTGTCACAATATATACATTATACTTCTCTTTGTCCATGAAAGAGTAGATACCCTTAGCACTTTTCAGTGACACAACCACTTCCGACTGGTCGCCACCTGCTACAATTGCGATATTTTTTTTCATTTGTTGATACACTTTTATTGTCTTGCAAATTTAGCAAATTCTTAATTAATTATGAATTATGCATTGCGAATTATGCATAGTGAATCTCTACCAAATATTGGTAGTGATCATTCTCATAAACCTTCTCTGCTTTCAGCCCACACATCTGACAAACAGCGTTAAGACGGTTGAAATCCACAAATAGCCATTCAAACGGTTCATCCTTCTCTCCACGGTAAGTGATAGCATAATCAATCTCCCCGTAATAAGGCTCATCATCTATTCCAGGATCAACATTACCGTCTTCGTCAGTGTAAAGATAAATCAAATCAGAACTGTCCATCACAATTTTGCCTCCGTCGGCAAGCAAACTCTTGCAATGGTTCAGGAAAGACGGAAGGTTCTTCATCGTCTTTGCTATTCCAGCTCCATTCATCAGCATCAGCAACGTGTCGTATTTTTCTCCGACGATATCATAAAAATCACGTATCTGGGCATTCTTGACTCCCCTCTGCTTCATCACATCTACGGCTCCGGCAGAAACATCAATCGCCTCAACATCCATACCTTTATCCTGCAACCAAAGAGTATGACTGCCAGACCCGGCACCGACATCCAGTGTACGTCCTTCACACAGTTTCAATGCACGATGCTCTATCTCACTCATCTGTTCCCAAGTATGGAAGAACTCCTTAATATTCCAATATTCCGTCTCCACCACATTGCTTTCAACTTTGATTCGAGTCTTCTTGTCTCCATTGAAATATGCGGTCAAAGCTTTGCCGTATGCGTCGCTCATAATCAATTGTTTTAATTTGCTCAAAGGTAGTATTTTTTCAGTTATCAAGCAAGGCATTTTGACGGACGTGAAAGAAACAAAAAATCCCGACAATTTGCATTGCCGGGATTATATGAGATCTAAACTAAAATTACTTAGTCTGGATGATCAAGTAGTCTGAAGTAGACCAGAATCTGTTGTAATCCTTGATCTTCAAGATCAAAGTCTTGTCCTCAGCGCTCTTTGGAAGAAGAGTGTAAGATGTCAATGGGTGACGAGAAAGGATAACAGCCTTCTTAGTCTTAAGATCAAGCTCAGTGAAATCTCTCTTGTCAACCTTAGTAAAGTCAGAAGTTCTGATGTCACCACCCTTCTTAAGTGCCTTCTCCAAAAGACCCTTGTTCTTCAAAGTAGCCTTGTCTGCAGCCAAGTAATATACTGCGTTCAACTCTGCATCCTGAGCAGCGATAGCAGCAGCCTGCTGTGCAGAAACATTGTTAACAGAGTCGATTCTCTGGATTGCAATTGAGTTCTGGTTCTCAAGGTCAGCGATCTTGATGTTCTTAGCCTCAAGTTCTTCCTTAAGTTTAGCCATCTCAGCCTGGCTCTCAGCCAACTGCTTCTTCAACTTACCGATTGTACCACGAAGACCGTTAAGCTGACCGTTAGACTTAGCCAACTTCTCCTCCAACTCGTTGATCTTCTGGTTGCTCTGCTGAATACGCTCAGAGATTAGTTTGAAATCCTCCTGGATAGTAGCCTTGTTTGTACCACCTTCCTGACCTTTGTCGTTAAGAACACCAAGCTCAACCTCCTTGATCTGCTTCATGTTAGCGTTAACCTCCTCGAACAAATCAGACATCTGCTGTGAAATCTGACGCTCCTCAGCCAAAACAGTTCTCAAAGAATCTGAAGTCTTGTTGGCCTGATCAATCTCTCCCTGCCATGGGTTGCAAGATGTAGCAGCCACTAGCGCTACGCTTGCGAATAAAATTGCTTTTTTCATTTTATATATTTTTATTTAATTTATTCTTGATAATACCGTCATAACGAATCAATCCTCGTCGTCATCATATTTCTTTTTGCTTGCCTTCTCCTTCTCTTTTCCGGAAATGACAATCACAAACTCTCCTTTTGGTTCATTTGCTTCAAAATGTGCTTTGACTTCAGATACGCTTCCCCTAACAGTCTGTTCAAATTTCTTTGAAATCTCACGTGATACAGACACCACTCTGTCTGGTCCAGCAAGTTCCTCTATCTGCGACAAAGTCTTGACGACTCTGTATGGAGACTCATATATAATAGAAGTGCGCTCCTCCTCGACGATCTCTTTCAAACGAGTCTGACGGCCCTTCTTCTGTGGCAGGAACCCTTCAAAACAGAATCTGTCTGTAGGTAATCCTGAATCCACTATCGCCGGCACAAAAGCTGTCGCTCCAGGAAGGCATTCCACCTCTACTCCAGCCTCAGCACATGCTCTCGACAACATAAAACCAGGATCCGATATTCCAGGTGTGCCTGCATCACTTATCAATGCCACATTCTCACCCGACTTTATCCTCGTCACAACTGAATCACAAGTCTGATGCTCATTAAACTTGTGGTGAGACATCATCTTGTTTTCGATCTCAAAATGTTTAAGCAAGACACTGGATGTACGAGTGTCTTCAGCCAATATCAAATCAGCCTCCTTCAACACTCTAATAGCCCTGAATGTCATGTCCTCAAGATTGCCGACCGGAGTCGGAACTATGTACAGTTTTGCCATAACACTAGTTAGTGAACCTTGCTTCCAACAACTCCATAAATTCAAATGCTGCGCCTTCTGTTGTGTCCCAATTGAAATTTTCAGCGACATAGGCCTCAGCTTCCTGCAATGACGACATTGAATTCAATTTGTCAATTGTTGTGTTCAACAACGCCATATCACCACCAAACAATTCCCTCTGATAACGGAATCTATCGTTGAAATTAAGTGATTTACGCAGATCTGTCACAAATCTGCTCTCTAATCTTCGGCCGCCCTTGAATCTCTCATTAGTGATTACCGGATTACTGATCGCTGCCTTAGGCTGTTCAGCCACTTTCTTCTCTACACTTTTTGATGGTGCAGGTTTTTCTGTCTCAACTGTTTTGACCGCCTCTTTCTGAACCTCAGGCTCCGGCTGACTCAATTCCTCAACCACCTTTGGCTCTGGCTCTTTCACAACAACTTTAACAGTATCTATAGCAGAAACGTCAACCTCAATAGTAGCGTTTTTTCTAGGACTAACCAACTCTTCCTCAACGTTGACTTTCTGATCTTGTATACTCTGCGTTTCCTCGACTACACTTTCCTTTTCGACTTCCGACTCCGCCTTCTCTGTCGTCTTTGCATCTTTAGTTTCAACTTTCTGACAGACCTCCTTTACAGGTTTTGCTGCCACAGTCTTCTCTTCTGACTTCTCTTGAGCTGCCTCCTTGCTTTCTACACTTAGCTGCTCAAACTCCGACAATATGTTTCTTACCTTTTGAAGGGCGAGATCGTGCATTGCGTACGGAATCGTTTCCATACTTTCCATGCATTTCGTTAGCATATCAAGTTCGGAAATGTCGTTCAGTATAAATGTGATAAGTTTATTTTTATTCATTAAGAATAATTTTTACTTTATCTTTGCCACAAAATCGCATATCAATAATGCTATCAGCACTATTGGATATGCAAATATAATTAGATTTTTTACGAAATGTACGTTTTATTTAACTTTTTTTATGAAACAGATAAAGAATAATTTCATCACAGCTCTTTCTAATTTATATGAAACTTCTGAAATCAATGAAATTTTCTACGAATGTGTTTCTCATATATCCGGAAAATCACGAAGCCAGATAATAATGTCGTTGTCCGACAAGGCTTCCGATGAAATTATCAAACAATGTGATATGTTTCTTTCCCGTCTCAAAAAAGGAGAGCCAATGCAGTATGTATTAGGTTTTGAATGGTTCGACGGAATGAAATTTGCTGTTGATCCCAGAGTGTTGATTCCCCGTCCAGAAACTGTGGCTCTGGTGGATGAGATTGAGAAATTAAAAAACAGAAATGCGAAATGCAAAATGAGAGTGTTGGATATCGGCACTGGCTCGGGAGCTATTGCGGTCGCAGTAAAAAAAAGGATTCCCTACGCAGAAGTCTCAGCGGTGGATGTCAGCAAAGATGCTATTGAAGTAGCGTCGACAAATGCTAAGAATAATGGAGCAGACGTGAAATTCATCTGCGACGATGCTCTATCCGACTCTTTCTTATCTGGTTGTGCTCCATTCAACGTGATTGTAAGCAACCCTCCATATATATGTCCTGATGAGAAAGCGGAGATGCGATCAAATGTGCTTGACTTCGAGCCTCATCTTGCTCTCTTCGTTCCACAAGACGAACCATTGTTATTTTACAATAAAATCGCTAAATTTGCAATCAATAATCTTGAAAGCGACGGTGCTCTGCTATTCGAAACCAATGTGGCGTATGTCCACGACGTAGAAAAGATGATGAGCGAAACGGGATTCAGCGACGTCGTGGTGATAAAAGATTGTTTTGACCGTGAACGTTTCGTGATTGGCAAAAAGATATGATCGGAGAGACGAGATTAAAAATATGGAGCAAAGACGAGGCTTTGGCTAAAATGTCGATGTTGTGCGCGGAATCGGAAAAATGCAAGTGCGACATCGCTGAAAAGCTAAAACAACACGGGCTCTCTTCTGAAGACATTACTTCTATACTGAATTACCTGGAAACTGAAAGATTCATCGACGAAACCAGATATTCCAAGTTCTTCGCAAAAGACAAATACAAATTTGCCAAATGGGGACGGGAAAAAATAGAGTATGCTCTCAAAATGAAAAGAATTCCATCCGACTATATCAAAGAGGCACTGGACGAAATTCCAGATGACGCATACGAAGAGACTATGATGGCCGCACTCACGTCGAAACTAAAAACAATCAAATTTCAGAACCGCTACGACGCAAAGGCAAAACTATTCAGATTTGCCGCATCTCGCGGATATGAAAGCGGTGTGGCTCTTGATATGATCGAAAAAATATTAAACGATAATTTAGAAGGATACGACAATGAATAAGTTTATCAAAGGAATGTTTGCCAACTATAAAACAGGCAAAAAAATACTATTGTTGCTCGGCATTTTCATACTGTTGGATGTTATAGGAAATGTAGTCGGATTAGGATGCGACATGGTGGGATCAAAACTACTTTCTCATTCGAATTCTTTACGTTTGATCCAATTCGTTGCGTCAATGATTGTCTTTATCGGAACCCCATGCGTTTTCTTCTATCTCACGGCCAAACCACAATGCTCATTCACAGAATACTTCAAGCTAAACAAAAAGAATAGTCTTTTCCTATATATATTGGCATTTTTGGCATTATTATCCATCACCCCAATCGTCAACTATACCGCCTATATAAACGAGCAGATGACTTTGCCAGAAAGTCTTAAAAATATTGAAGAATTAATCAAAGGCATGGAAGAGGAGGCAAAGAGGATCACTATGGAACTACTTAAGACCGACTCAGTACTAATATTCATAATCAATATGATTGTAATAGCCGCCGCACCTGCAATCGGAGAAGAACTGATGTTTCGCGGTGCATTGCAGAAGACATTGCATGAAAAGTTTTCTCCATTTTGGGCTATCGTAATCACATCCGTCCTATTCAGCGCCCTACACTTCCAATTCTACGGTTTCGTTCCTCGATTCCTGCTTTCTGTATTCCTAGGTATGCTATACTATTTAAGCGGAAGCATCAAACTAAACATGTTAGTGCATTTCAGCAATAATGCGTTGGCTGTATTTATATATTACATCTGCACCATCGCCAACATTCCTATCGATGATGCCCCAACAGAAACATTAGGCAAAGAGGATTTCGTCCCTGTAATCCTTGCGACCGTGCTATTTGCCGGAATAATGTGGGTAATCTATCAAAAAACAGACAAAGGCGACAGAGAAAGTCTGATGCCAGTGAAGTCTGATGATGTAGAAGCATTGGAAAAACAAAACAATAATCAAGATCTGCCAAAATCAGGAGAATCAGAAGATTCAAATGAAGAGGCTGATCATTTGTCGTAAACTAGGGTCCTCAACGATCATAAAAAAAATAAAAATGGCCTGCACATTGGATTATATCGATTTCGTATGTTCCCAGCTTAACGGCATCGGAGAAATACGCACACGCAAAATGTTCGGAGACTGGTGTATCTATATCGATGAGAAACCGGTCGTCTTAGCTTGCGACAACATCTGCTATGTAAAGAAACATGCAGCTATTGAGGATTTGATGAGTGATGCGGAATGTGGCTGTCCATACGATGGAGCTAAAGAGCATTACATCCTTGACATCGAACATGGAGACGATGCGAAACGTGTGGTGAGAAAGCTTGTCGAAGTGTTGCCTTATCCGAAAAAGAAGGCAAAAAAATAAGACGTCACCACTTTTGTGGAAAACGTCTTACTTATTCGATACTAACATCACCGTCTCCTACTTTCAAACTTTCCAATCATCTCATTCAGTTTTTGGACATCTTCTTCTGAGAGGATTCCCTCTTGCTGAAATGGAACAATAGTGTCTATCACATAGTCATACTCAATATCATTACGAATACGGCCACGAGTCATTATCTTCTCCAGTTTGTTTTCCCGCTCATAAGGAAGGTTCGCTTCCTTAATAAGTCGCCAAAACTCATCCACGTCAGGTCCCGCTGCCTCTTGGAAATAAGTAAAGACATCTTCAATTGTATATTTTAGACTTTGCAACGTTTCATATTTCTTTTCTTCGTTTAAACGTCTATCCTTTATTTCGTTATGCCATTTAATCATCCACTCAAGTTCTGTATAAGAGACTCCGTCATAAACGAATTTCTGTTTGTCTTTTCCATTAGGATATCTCAAAAGAGCTTCGTTAGCCAAATCAATAGCCTTTATTAGGTTATCACGAGCTTCTATATATTTTTTACTGGCCATAGGTTATATATTTTCGCGTAATCAATCCAAAAAGAAAACAAAAAACACTCTTACTGAATTGAGGATAGGACAAAATCCTATTATCAATTCTCATGGGTAGCCATATACCAACTCGTCTTCTTATACGCAGACATTAAAGAATGTTCACTTGGCTCTGACGTTGTGATTCCAGAATATTTCACAATCGGCATCTCCCCTCCCATCGTTGTATAATAAGTAGGGGTATTTTTCTTATACGGAATCAAAACGCTCATCAAGTCGTCAAACTCACTCAACATGCTTGCGTCTTCTGTCAGATGATACACATAATCCTCAAAATCAACAAATACGGTAGGTGTATAGCCATCCAAACGTTGTAATGATGAAGCGTCTACATGCACCGTCGCATCAAGAGAAAGATTGACCTTTTTCATGAATCGGGCAAGAGAGTCGAGAGCATCACAATTGATTGTCGAAATCGTGCCACATGGTCTTTCATAATTGACATAGAATCTGTAGAACGACTCGCATATATTCTCATAATCGACTCCTCCTATCAAATAATTTCCACTTATCTGGTATGGGAAACCGTATGCCATAACCTCTGTAGGATATGCCACGATATGTTTGCACACATCCTTCAACTCGTACGCCACCTCGATATTTGCCATATAGCAATTATCAAACAGGATCATCTCAAACTTCCTGATCTTTGAATTTTTTATTCCTTCCTTAAAAGTAGAGATCTCTATCTGAGATTCCATCATGGTGCCTCCAATAAACCTCGTCTCCGGCACAGACTTTTCATCCGAGCCGACATTGGCTGAACGTGTAGAGAAAGAACCTGCTGGCACCCAACCTGTCCCATGGCATCCGACAGTCATCGAATAAGTGTTGGATGGGAACTTAGGATATAGTCTGTCAAGAAGATATGTTATACCTTCGCTCGTCGTGAATCTTGGATCCGAATAACTGTCCAAAGTATCCTCAACAAAAGAGCCATTAGCTTTCTTCAACTCAATGATATCCACTTTTCCATGAGATGACTCGATACATACGACATAGCGTTCATTATCCAGTCCCTTCTGCTGAAGAACTTGCTTGAAATCACTGATATTCTGGATAAAACAAGGTTTCAGATTGTTCGACCATGGGAAAAACATGATAATAGTGTTTTCTGCAGTCGAACGAGTTTCATCTAAATCCTCGTCTATTTCATCACAGGCTGTAAAACAGAAATAAGATAGAAGACACAACAGTAGTTTTTCAAAATTCTTCATTCTCATAAACAAAAAGGCAGAGAAACCGAAGTCTCTCTGCTTGTATTATTTCATTTTATTATTGGTTCATTGAAGCCAAATACTCCTCATTGGTTCTGCTTCTTTCAAGGTTTTCCTTAACCTCAGTCATAGCCTCGATAGGAGTCATATCAGAATAATGCTTTCTCAAGATCCACATTCTCTGAAGAGTGATCTTATCCTGAAGCAGATCGTCACGACGAGTACTACTTGCCATGATGTCGACAGCTGGGAATATTCTCTTGTTGGCAAGACGACGGTCGAGCTGAAGCTCCATATTACCTGTTCCCTTGAACTCCTCAAAGATGACATCATCCATCTTCGAACCAGTATCAGTAAGAGCTGTGGCAATGATAGTCAAGCTACCACCGTTTTCAATATTACGAGCAGCACCGAAGAATCTCTTTGGTTTCTGCAATGCGTTTGCGTCCACACCACCACTCAACACCTTACCAGAAGCAGGAGATACAGTGTTGTAAGCTCTGGCAAGACGTGTGATAGAATCCAAAAGGATCACCACATCATGTCCGCATTCCACCATTCTTTTCGCCTTCTCCAACACGATGCTGGCAACCTTCACATGACGCTCTGCAGGCTCATCAAATGTAGACGCGATAACCTCAGCGTTTACGCTTCTCTGCATATCGGTAACCTCCTCAGGACGCTCGTCAATAAGGAGAACCATCATATACACCTCTGGATGGTTGGCGGCGATAGCGTTTGCGATATCCTGCAATAGTATTGTCTTACCAGTCTTTGGCTGGGCAACGATCAATCCACGCTGACCTTTTCCGATCGGGCTGAACAGATCGACGATTCTTACAGAAGTGTTGCAAGTCTTAGGATCACCAGTCAAATTGAATTTCTCATTTGCGAACAAAGGAGTCAGATGGTCAAAAGGGACACGGTCTCTCACATGCTCTGGAGGACAATTGTTGATTGTATCCACACGTGTAAGAGGGAAATATTTTTCCCCGTCACGAGGAGGTCTGATGTCACCAGTCACAACATCTCCCGTCTTCAATCCCATCAGTTTGATCTGATTAGAAGAGACATAGATATCGTCAGGTGAACTTAGATAATTATAATCAGGAGAACGAAGGAATCCGTAACCATCAGGCTGGATAATTTCAAGCACTCCACTACCCTTGATTACACCTTCGAAATCATATTGTTTTTGCTTTTTTGCTTCTTCAGCGGCTCTTTCAGCCTCAATTCTCGCACGTTCCTCTTCAGCCTTTATTCTGGCAGCCTCTTCTCTAGCTCTGATAGCCTCCTCTTCTGCTAATCTTCTTTGATTTTCCTCTTCCTCACGTCTACGCTCTTCCTCAAGTTGTTTTTGACGGAACATCTCTTCGATTTCCTGTTTCTGGTAGACGAAGGGTTCTGCGACACCCGAGTTTTCCGCAGCCTTTTGTTTTGCCAATTTCTTTTTTTCAAGAATCATTCTGGCAACCGCAGCTGCTGCATTATTATTACTGCTTGTGGAAAGACCAGCTCTACCGCTGTTTATGGGGTCCACTACCTTTTCTGTATCATTTTTGGGTTCCGTTGCCAAGATCTCTTCTTTTTCTATTTTAGGCTCTTCTTTCACAGCCTGAGGTTCTGGCTCCGAATCTTCATTTGGCGACTGAGACTGACCCATTATTGCATTTATCAGCTGTTCTTTTCGATATGAATCTGGACGATGAATACCTATAGATCTTGCGATTGTTTGCAATTCGGGCAGTTTTTTTGCCTTCAATTCTGCTTCTGTCATGTATATATTATTGACTTATACTCTGTTGAACGAGACACAGCAAAGCTGCATATCATCTTCTTTTTTTTCGAATAATTGTATAGACTAAATAATCAGGATTTCCCTTATGCATATAACAAAAGTCTGTGACACACTCCCGATGTGTAATACACATTAATAAATACGACTTGCTATGGAATTTTTATGAGAATAAGCAATCTCTATTGTTGCTCTTTCCTGATTGCGACGACAAAATTATATTTTTGTTTTATTATCGTCAAATAAATCTCACATTTTTTTTTAGTAGTTTAGACTAAACAAACAAAAAGTCCAGCCTTGAACTCAAGACTGGACCTCAATATCCTTATCCCAAAGTGATAGCCTCTGAAGGACAAACTCCTGCACAAGTTCCACACTCTGTGCATGCATCTGCATCAATTTTGTAGATATCGCCCTCAGAGATTGCTCCTACTGGGCACTCGCCTGCGCATGTACCACATGCTACGCAGTCTTCACCAATTACGTATGCCATAATTCTTTTTTTGTTTTAGTTTATAAATACAATGCAATATTAGTGCTTTTTTGATTTCACTGCAAATAAAATCAATAATATTTTTTTGAACTCTTAATGGATGTTAAAATTCTTTCATTCCAAATGCGTTCGATTTATAGCCTCAACTTTCTAACAAGGCTTTCTTATATGGGCAAACACAAACAGTCACCGATGCTGAGTATCATGACAATCGGTTGGAGATTGACCATGTCAATGCGTCCCATCTAGGGGACATCCACCTCCACATTCTGATATTTCATTTTTCTTAAATCATCACCCGTTCCTTTGGGGAACACATAACCTCTGGTTATCTACAAACCGTTTGTATTTTGCAGAATAAAATACTATCGGTTTTTATGAGACCAATCTTATTTCTCCCATATATGTTCAAACCTAAAGCCTAAGCTCTCCAAATCCTCACAGAAAAACTCATTCATCGCCAAAATCGTGTTCGATTTATCTTTTGTCAACCAATGGTCATCCCCATACTCATTTTTATTTTGGAGATATAAATCTTTATATGATTGATAATATTCATTAAGTTTTCTCCTGAAACTCAGATGTCCCGTCTTCTTCAAAATAAAAGCAGCTCGTATATAAGCAGTGCCCAATGAATTAACAAATTTCCATGTTTCTTCGAACCTTAACCTACTTATCATATCGGCCACATCCTCCAAATTACTGTATTTGTCTATAAAAGGCAAACTATAATCATCTATAATCCGCTGCATTTCTTGCCTTAATGGCTCAAATGCTTCTACGGATTCTATTGTGTTCAGAATACTGAAATTCTCGTGGTTTATAGCTGAATAAATAATAGGAACATCACATACCGTATGTGTCACTTCTCCATCAAATAATTCTCCATATAAATTATATTTCTTATATAATGGTCGCAAAATATCCTCTATCTCGCTAAATAACACAAATGAAATAGGCTCATAAAATTGATATCCATTATATGCCTTATCATAATTTATCGTAATATGATATCTGTCTCCGGTCTCTTTATTCAATTTCTTAAAATCATAACTAGAAACGTTATGTTTAAGTTTATAGTCTCTCACCTTCAAAGATCCGAGACATGTTTTTATATCTGATTTTTCTAATGCCATGATTATTTTAGCTTTTTAATATCTTTTATATTATCACCAGTATCACTATCAAATACTTTGTAGATCTGAGCGTTACCACCTGTAAAGCTTATAGATGTTCCTTTAATTAATGTTTTACCATCATCAGAAACCCTATTATTTGATCTCACCGTAAAGTTCATACATTTAAATGCCTCACTTTGATTTCGTGAAAGTTTGGTTGTCTCCTTCAACTTATCCTCGATGATGACAAAATCTTCAACCATCAATCTTCAATCATCAACCATCAACCATCAATCTTTTGCGATGTCAGCTTGCCGCCACAACAGAGAATAAAAGGATGCCCAGCAGGACATAGAGCTTTTTTCGTATCATTTTCTTTTATTCAAATTGTATCTTTTTTTAATTCATCTTTATTTTTTCGATTTCGATTCCTGATTCCGACACCTGCTTCGCAGGAATCGCCAAGAAATCAAATATGGCGTCACTTCGTGATACAGGTTCTACGAACCTGCTAATCATTAATCGTTAATCATCAATCATTTTCGTGTCGGTTTATTCGTTGTTTTTATGAGACCAATCTTACTTCTCCCATATATGTTCAAACCTAAAGCCTAAACTCTCCAAATCCTCACAGAAAAATTCATTCATCGCCAAAACCGTACTCAAACATTCTTTTGTGCGCCAATGATTTTCCCCATATTCATTTTTTTACGAATGTAAAAATCACATAAAAAATTATAAAATTCATTAAGCCTCCTTTTGAAACTTATATGCCCAGTTCTCTTCAAAATAAAGGCAGCTCGAATATGTGCTGACCCTAAATAATTAACAAATCCACCTATTTCTTCCATTCTTAACCTACTTATCATATCCGCAACATTTTCCATATTGCTGTATTTGTCTATGAACGGAAGACTGAGATCGTCTATAATCCGTTGCATCTCCTGCCTTAATGGCTCAAATGCTTCTACGGATTCTATTGTCTTATTGATACGAAAATAATCATGGTTCATAGATGAATAATTAATTGGCACATCACATACCGTATGTGTCACTTCTCCATCATATAAATTATATTTTTTAAATAATGGACGCAAAATATCCTCCACCTCGGAAAACAACACAAAT
>CACZOA010000026.1 GCA_902782665.1 uncultured Bacteroidales bacterium | reverse complement strand
TGGATGTTTGATGATTGTTCATCTTTGATAAAAGCACCTGCGTTACCAGCAACCGAACTGGCAAAAGAATGCTATATGGGCATGTTCTTGGATTGTACATCTTTGGAAAAAGTGCCTGACCTCCCAGCAACCAAACTGGCAAAAGGATGCTATATGGGCATGTTCATGAGTTGTACATCTTTGGAAAAAGCACCAGAATTACCAGCAACAGAATTTGCAGATAGTTGCTATATTTATATGTTTAAAGAATGTACTAATTTGAACTACATCAAAGTTGGAGTTATGACTTTGGATAATGAAGTTGATGCGACAAAAGATTGGGTTGAAGGAGTCGATGGTCAAGGCACATTCATCTTCCCTTGTGGTGCCACATACGACAAGCATGGCTACTCTGAGGTGCCTCCTCTTTTCGAAATCATAGGACATGGACATATCAACGACTCAATTATCATAGCCTGCGACTCGATTGTATTTGATGGCATCACATATTATGAGTCAAAAGAATGGAATGATACTATATCCACCATCGACGAATGTGACAGCATCATCGCTTACCATTTGATCGTAAACAAGAGTATTGTAAAAGAGGAGACTATCTATGCAGATCAAAGTTTTATCTGGCATGATATGATCTATACAGAAGACGCTTCTTGGGATGATTCATTAACTTCTGTATCCGGTTGCGACAGCGTGATACGATACAATCTGATCATAAACAAAAGCAAACTCAATTTGGATGTCCGTGATGATGATATGATACTTATTCTACCAGGAGATGAGCAACCAATCAGCTATATACTGACAGGTGGAAAGGGTTCTCAATACGAGATACGCGACAAAAACAAGTTGGTATGTTCTGGCGAAGTTGCAAACGACAGTAGCGTCAATCTGATTTGTCCAAACAATATGGAACCTGGATTACACACAGTCACAATGGAGATGTGTGATGAAGAAGGAAACTGTGCGAAAGATGAATTTGAGATCAATGTGATGAAACCAGACGACAAACAGAAGAGTTACTACGTGAGAGTTTGGAACGACGTGGTGATCTGCAGAAACGGTGACGGTCAATTCCTATCTTACCAATGGTACAAGGATGGCAAGAAAGTGGAAGACGCAAGTCTACAATACTTCAATGACATATCCGTACTTGATGGTGAATACATGGTCTTCGTATCCGACAAAGATGGAAAGAGCTACTTTATTGAGCCAATCCACTACGAAGCAATTGATGCGGCATATTCTATCACTGCGACACCGGGCATCGTTGACAGAGGCAAAGAATTCACATTGACAATCACAGGTGTGGAAGCTAACGATCTGCAAAACGCACGCATCGTAGTATATAGAGTCGACGGAACAATTGAGAAAATACTCAATAATGTAGAGGCTCAACAGTCTACTATGCAACTCAGATCAGGTGATTATGTCATTGTTCTGACCGTAAACGACGGAAAGAATGCAAACTGTAAAGTGTTGGTGAAATAAGTTATGTTGATTAAAAGCAAAAGTGTAAAATGAAAATTTCAATAAAAAGAATAGGTTGGCTAATGTTGCTGTTTCTATCACAGATGACTTTGGCACAAGACAAAATGATCAACATCTCGGTTGATGGAGGAGTAGAAATATTGAAGTACTCTCCTGAAATCGGCGAACCGAAACCGGGAGGCAGTGTATCGGTCGAATGTCAGTTTCAACAATTCCTGACAAATAATTTCGGCTACGGGGCAGGAGCAGCAATCTCCTACCTCACAGCCAACTACTATATCAGCGAGACAATAGAAACACCTATCACAGACGAGACTGATGCAGGCATTCCATACACTCTGCGCACGATTTTCGATGATTTCAACGAAAAGCAACGCTCTTTTTTGGTGGAAGTTCCTGTCGGACTATACGCACGTGTTCCAAGCAAATACGTCCACTTTATAGTAGGAGCCGGTATCAAGGTCGGATTTCCTTTAATTGCCAAGTATGATTACTCAAGGGGAACAGTAGAAACACGTGCTTACTTCGGTGACGATATAGAAGCTGAGTTGAGCAACATTCCTCAACATGGACTGTATAAACAAGGAACGAATGCCGGTGATATCGACATTAACCGTCTGCAACTATCACTCTATGCCGATTTGATGTGGAGATTCATTTTTAATGATGCCACCCCTGTACATTTCGGAGCATACTTTTCGTATGGGTTGAACGACATGGTATCAAACCACGATGCGACAATGGGCATCAGCAAGAACAGTATCTTGAACAGCACATTGACCGACAAAATAGTTCCTATCTGCATCGGTTTGAAACTAGGACTCGCCATTCCACTGGAAAAGGGAGTCAAACGTTCTATATTCGACGGATTCAGATAAAAAAGATGACGACAAAATTCGATTCACGAATTTTGTCGTCTTTTTTATACGTTATAAATAATAATCCCCCTTATTTTCCATCCTCATCCACACCCAAACCAAACAATGCGAAATCACCTAACGTAGGATCGTCAGGGAAGATTGTTTTCATATATCCAGTAATTTCTTTTGCTGTGGTGATATCAGCGGAATTACGTGAAGTAATACCCATCTCCCTACCCTGCTGATGTACATGAGTGTCGAGAGGAATGAGCAGTTTTCGCTTGTCAAGTGTCTTCCAAATGCCAAAGTCCACAATTCCATCATCACGAACAAGCCAACGTAGCATCATATTCACTCGTTTGGCGGCCGATTTTGTAGAGCTTGCTGGTATTCCTTTTACTCCGTCGAACAATCTGCGTAATGAGATAGAATAGTCGTCTGCATCCTTATCTATACACTGCTCCATATCTTCATACTTGGAATATAAAGAAAACAGCCCCGCACATACATCATGGAAATCACCCCATGTATAGAATCGGTAAAGACGAGCTTCTGATTTTTCATATTTCCTCCAATCGCCTCCCATAATATAATCGTATGGAGAACCGTTGAAAAGAGCGTCCAAAGTCTCCGCACATTTCACAATCTGCTTCCTGTTTCCAAATGCCACCCACTGCGTGATAAAAGCTGAGACCTCAATATCACGCTTCTGAACATAACGATGGGGAAACTGTACGGGATCATTCTTTATGAAGTCGACGGTGTTGTATTTATTCGCAAGTGCAATAATCTTATCCTTCATACTCTGCATATTTACAATAGAGATACGACAGTCTGTAAACATTATATATAAATAGCGACGGTGAGTCGCTCAACAAATTCTTTTCCATCCACGAACGGAAGTGTCGGAACGGGATTTTAATCAACCATCCGATCGGAAACTTACGTAGTTTCTCATACAATTGGAGCAATCGTGAAGTGGGAAGAAGCAGATCTTTATGTTCAACAAGATTGTCGATAGCCACTCTAGTCTTATTAATAAATTGCTCGCTTGTATCTCCATTATCATGGTAGACGGGATTGTCGATTTTCAAAACCTTATATCCTGCATTCTGCAAATCTGCACCAAACTGAGTGTCTTCATGACCATACTTGGAGAAAGATTCGTTGAAACGAACTTTATGGAAGACTGATGCTGGCAAGAAAAAATTGAGTGATATAAACTGAGGCTGTTTCACTTCAAACTTCATCCCATAAAGATAACGAAGCGGCGACATCTTGACCGGTCCGTCCAATCTGAATGTCAAACCACCGCACAACACCCCGTCGTCTGCTTTATTATCAATATATTTTTTTATAAAATCAGAAGAGACGGGATAGACATCAGCGTCGAGAAACAGCAGATACTCTCCTTTCGCAACGTCGGCAAGATGATTTCTATTTTTCGCAATTCCTATATTTTCTTTCGACTCCACAAACCTGCAATAAGCAAGATCATTGATGCTTCTATTCCTCTCCACTATCTCCACATCAGTGGACGCATCATCCATCACAATAACCTCCGCGTCAATAGCGTCTGACGCAATCTGCTCAGAAAGAAAAGAACAGAGAGAAACGCAATCGCAGTTATACGTAGGAATCAGAATTGAAAGAAACATGTTTTTATAAAATGTAAATTATAAAGAAATCACTTCAATGCAAAGATAGAAAATAAAAAGAGACGCTGCATGCAACGTCTCCGATAAATTCTTTTGTAATGAATTCTTATGCCTTTGTGTTCAAAGTCTTGATAAGATTGACAGCCTGAGTAAGTTTAGATGCCAAATCATCAGTACCTTGTTTGTCAGAAGCAGTAAGCTTTGAAATCACATCAGCAATACCAGAGCACTGGTTAAGATTAACTGCTGAAGCCACCTGCTGAGCGAAAGAAGCAGCCTCACTGTTTGCAGCCGATGAAGACGAAGCAAGTTTGCTCTTTA
Organism: uncultured Bacteroidales bacterium; assembly: GCA_902782665.1. Lineage (GTDB taxonomy): Bacteria > Bacteroidota > Bacteroidia > Bacteroidales > Paludibacteraceae > UBA1723. Next base: position 8,469 of record CACZOA010000026.1, on the reverse strand, counting down.
ACAAATAAGTAGCGAAGATTGTAGCAAGACTCTTTGCGTCAACTTTGCCATTAAGAAGCTTAATCACAGAAGCAATATTGTTAGAATTGCTCAAAACAGATTTAAAAACATCGAATAGTCCCATGTCAGTATATGTTATTTGTTTTTTGCAAAGAAAACATTTTTTGAACTGTTAGCAAAACAAATAAAGTTAAATAATAAGAAAAAATTCTTAAATTTGCATTATAAATGTGGTACTTATTAAGTACCAGAAAAACAGAAAATATGCTTGCATCGGTTATAATGTGTACATACAACAGAGACAAATACATCTACAATGTCTTGAAAAGCATTGCAGACAACAAAATCTCTGTCGACCAATATGAAATTGTTTTAGTAAACAACAACAGCAACGACAACACAGAAGCTGAATGCAACCGTTTCACGACTGATTATCCGGATGTCAAGTTCAGATATTTCATCGAACGTAACCAAGGATTGTCATATGCCCGCAACCGTGGAATTCAAGAAGCAAATGGTGATCTGTTGGTATATGTAGACGACGATGCTCTGATAAACGACGAATATCTGCAGACATACATTAAGTTCTTCGAAGAACATCCAGAGATAGATGCTGCCGGTGGACCAATAATACCAAAGTATGAAACAGAAGAGCCGTCATGGATGTCGACATTCACAAGACAGCTAATCACTGGAAAACTATACTTGGGAGACAAGGTTCGTGAATTTCCGTCGCACTCATTTCCTGGAGGAGGAAATGCCGCTTATAGAAAATCGGTATTCGATAAAGTAGGATTATTCAATGTTGAACTGGGACGCAAAGGAAACAGTCTGATAGGTGCGGAAGAAAAAGACATCTTCGACAAGATGACCACTTTAGGAATGAGATTCTTCTATCTTCCTACAGCCATCCTTTATCATCTGATTCCAGAAAAGAAACTCACAAAAGAATATTTTGACAATCTGACCTACTCTATCGGAAAGAGCGAGCGTATCAGAACAAAGAACATTTCCACTATAAAGTATCTTAAACGACTTGTGATGGAAGGAATAAAATGGGCCGCTTCTTTTGTGTTGTGTGCATACCACACAATTAAACTGTCACCCAAAAAAGGAATCAAACTATTGCAATTCAGATGGAATGTGACTAAAGGATTGTTAGGTTTATAGTAATGACAATCTCTGTTTATCTCATAAAAAAACTCATCCCTTTTGCCGATGCAAAAGGGATTTTTTATTGTCACATATCAACAAAAGACCAGTATCATACCATAAAAAAGCGTAGCCCAAATCCATCCGAAGATTTCATTGAGCTACGCCCTAATTAAGATTTAGAAAGAATGATCAAATTCTGAATTAATCAGAAATATTTCATCACAACTGTTTACATGCAAACTTCTTCGGGTTATCCACAACGCCAAATATCTTGTCGGATGTGAATGGAACCGTGATCAGAGATTCATACATGAAGTGATTTTCCGCATTCCAATAACGGAATGTCACATTCTCAGTCTCTTTTCCAGTTCCGATAACCGTCAAAAGAAATACACCATCAACAGACTTCTTCACACATCTGCACTCACCTCCGACAAATGCAGCCATGAGGTCGTTAGCTGTAGCGTTCGACTTAATCTCAGCAGGAAGATCAAAAACCACAGTCATGGTATAAGCATACTCCCCTGAGACAGCCACAGACGTCCAACTTGGCTGATCAAATTTCTTAGCGTCAGGATTTGGAACAAATGTAGTGTCAGGAATATCTATATCCTGAATCTCAGAAGAATCGCCATCTTTGATTTTATTAAGCAGTTCATCCAATTTCTTGTTTGTCTCTTCCAACTGCTTATTCGTGTTATTAAGGCTGTTCTTCTCTTCCTCCAACCTTTTGATGATTGCATCTTTCTGATTCAACTGCTCTTCAAGAGCCTCAAGCTCATCATCATTATCCTTGCAACTCTGGAAAGACGCCGAGAGAAGGATGAATGACGAAGCAATATACAACCAATTCTTCATACAATTATCTCCTATATTACTTCTTTACAACTTTAAATATTTTTGATTCATCGCCTCGGCTGACTTTCAATACATATGTGCCTGACGACAAGAAACTCAAGTTGACATCTGAATCCAACTCATTATCCGAAACAGAAATCTGGCTCGTATAAACAAGTTCTCCTACCATATCAAAGAGTTCTAGTGTCACGTCACCTTCACCAACCATAGTTCCTGCCAAAGTCATGACATCAACCACAGGATTTGGATATACAGTCAATGTTTCCATTCCGCCCATATTGAAATTCAAAACATATGGACGATCTGGAGTTCCATATACCGCATCTCCTACAAACGACATCTTGTTTGTAGCCTCATAAGTGATTCCATCACGCTCCATAGTGAAGCGAACCTTATCACCTGCGTTGGCAGAAACATTGATGAACTGAAGTGTATAAGCATCAGAAAGAGCCACCTCTACAACATCATTCTCCTCGTCTCCAACATAAACACGAAGTTTATCTCCCGTCTCCTTTTCTGGAGCATAAGCGATAATATTCATGTTAGATTCATAAGCAGACGCATTCACAGCTGCAGTATTAGCGGAACGTAAAGATGAAGCAGCTGAAGGATACTTAAATGTCTTGTTCGAACCACTTGTATTTTTCAACATGTAACCACAATTTGGCTGCATGCTCTTGAGTGAACCAATCCACTCATTTCCAAAATACATTGCAAATCCCTCATTCGACTTGATAACATCGCCATCCGCAACATCATAACCTGCCAAAGCTTCCTTCAATGTCATGCTGTAGTTTGGTAGATAAGAGATATAGTTCCAAGATTCCTTCAACACTGGTATCTCAGTAGTTGTAAGATCTATATTCGAACCTGAAACTGACAATACCTGATCTACATCAGAGTAAATCTTAAACATATTAGTATTGTTCAACTTCACTCCTGAGTTGCTCCACTTACCTAAATTCAAAGAGTAATTTGCAGACTCACCACTCAAATCCTTAACAATACTGTTAGATCCCCACTTAGCATTTGAAAGATATTTATCCATGTTAGACATATCTCCCTTAAGATTGAATGAAACCCAGTTCCATCCCTTACTCAAAGGAATATTCTGATACATAGAAGTTCCATTAGTGAATACTATTGGAGACGTTGGTTTTCCATAAACAGTATCACTTACAAATAACGATGCTGGAGTAGAGTCGGCCTCGAACATCAGACCCTTGCTTGCATCCCAGATACGATAAGCCAAATCATGAGACTTTGAGTCTTTAGAATAAACCGTCAACATTGCATACCACAAGTCCATTGTCTTATCGTAGCTCATGTTAGCCACTCCGACACACTCTCCATTATAGAATGCGGCAAGCATATCATTCTTATCATTTGAGAACTGGTTGTCCAACTTGATCTGAGCAAAGACAGCCATGCCGAACTCATACTTCTTAGGATCAACATTCCATTCTGGCTTAGCACCCTCTACAATCACATTGAGAGAAAGAGGCTCTGTCACATTGTTGGAATTAGTCAAATAAACAACTTCATCGTATGTGCCAACTGCCAATGACGGATCAATCTCAAACTCGATTGTCTGTTTCTCCAATGGATTGATAACTCCTGATTCAGTAGAAGCACTCAACCAAGAAGGCATATTCTTAAGAGTGTAGTTGATAACAGAACCACCCTTATTTACGATAGGCATCTCAAACGAATAAGACTCATTCTCATTCTTGTTGATTGTCAACGCATCATCCATCCACTTCAACTGATTACGATCAATGTAAGCACTCCATGTGATTGGAGATTTGATGTAGTTTCCGTTCACATCCTGTACACCTTCAACAGTGAAATTGACGATAGTTTTTTCTATACGGTAATCTTGTTCACGCACGTTGATGATCAAACCATCATTGTTTACGACCCAGTCATATAGTAGAGAAGACGTTGCTCCCTTCGTCTTAACAGGAGGAATATCTGTAGATTCATTTACAGTTCCTTTTTTAGAAGCATCAGGATTTTTTTCATTTGCTTTATCTTTCAATGTAAATTGCATCTCTTGTCTACCTTGCCATGTAATAAAGTGTTCAAAAGGATAATAAAGCAGCAATCCCATTTCATCCCCACTAGTTTGCTGATTGTAGAAAGCTTCAATTTGAGATTGTTGGCGATATAAATTCCACAAACGAATCTCATCTACCTTACCAGTAAAGAATTCGTCTGCTGTTCTGTCTATGGAATCCTTATTTTCTTTCCACACACGAGCTCCTGCATACAACATGTCGGAAGAGATACTTTCTACCTGATCTGCATCAAAATATGTATTTAATTCACCATCCATATAGATGCGAGCGATACCAGCAGAACGATTAACTGCCAATGTGAAATTATGCCAATTGTTGTCAGCATAATGACCATCTACAGCTACAGTTTTTCCATTATGACGGAAAGTAAGGACACCATCTTCGTCAAATCCGACACTGAATAGTTTAGAAGCATCTTCGCCAACGTTATTGATTCCGTTACCATTAGAAAGTATTGTTTGCTTAGCAGCTCCCTGTTGAGCGTTGAACCAGAACTCCAATGTGAAATCCATAGTCGGAGTAACAATAGCCGAAGCACTGTTCATCGCGATATAACTTTTACCATCAAATTCAACAGAGCGGCCCTCAGGCAATGACCAAGAACATCCTTTCATCATAAGGTTCGCTCCACGGGCTCTATCCTCTGTAGCAGAACCTTTAGCTTCGTCCATATCGTAATATGCTAACAAATTAAGATCATTACCAGAGAATCTGCTAACACTATTACCTTGTATAGATGCGCGTGTACGAGCATCACCCCAGATACGGAACATATCAACCTTTCCATTGAAGTAGCCTGTCTGAGTTGCCACATCACGTCCGACCTCAACAATACCATTACCGTTGTACGCATCTACTTTAACAGCATTGATAATTGCGACATAGTTGACGTAAGCAGTTATGGTTTGGTCTGTATTGTCATAAACCAAAGCTACATGGTTCCAAGACGACTTCTCCCATTCAGGGACATTCTCAGAAACAATTTTATTTTTGCCAATATTCACTACAATTTTACCATCCTCATTCATTCCCATTGATAAAGATTTTTCAGCGTCGCCATGACTGAAGAAGATAGCATTCTGTAGAGAGTCATAGTTAATCCAACACTCGAAAGTCAAATCCTTATTGGCAAAGTTACGAGAAACCTCAGTTGCGAGGTAATCATTATCACCATCCAATGAAATAGATACGCTATGATCACCGACTGAACCATTGCGAATGCCTGTCACTTCAAAATTATTGATTGTCAACATTCCATCAGCAATAGTCTCATTGAAATTGATACGAATATCATCTTCGATTGTTAAAACTCCATTAGCAGGAGTAGGAGAACCAAACAAACGTGGATTATACATATCTTTGATACCCGAAACGATTTCAGAAGGATTATCATATAATTGGTTGTTGATGTTACAGAAAGAAACTGCACGAAGGTCGTAGTTCTGATCCGGAAGATTATCCATATAGAAATTATAGTAGATATTACCTGCATCCTCGGAAGAAATTGAGAATGCATTAAATCCATTTTTCTTTGCATTTTGTGCTAAAGAATCATCTTTATAGTAATATCCAAGAGTAATCCAATCATTGTCAGAACCAGATGCTGATTTATATTGCAACTCAATATGTTCGAAGTCAGTATAGTTTACATCAAAGCCAGAAATAGTAATTGGCATATAATGTCTCACAACTCCATCTACTGTATCTGTTGCACAATTTGTGTTGTAGGTCCAATTGTTACTTGGTGTGATGATAGTCGCATTCGTACAAGAAGGAATGAAGTGAACAGAGAAATAAACTGTATCAGCAATCACATCCAGGAATCCGGTAGGATCAGCTTGACATTTAGAGCAAAGAGCCAAAGCCATATCATCATAGTTTAATACAGAACCCTTGGTGATGGCCAATGTCTTTTCCAACACCTGACCAGCAGGCACCAAATATTCAAGAGCAAAACCAGACATAGAGTTGCCATCGATGCTTGGGATAGCACCATTTGGATTTGTCGCATCTACAAAACGAAGATCGAACCATTGATCTTCACCAGTTTCTGAATTATTCTTCATATAAACTGTCAAGTAAGCATCTTCACCAGAAGGAACATTCTCGATAAATTTCTTTGGCATATCGATAGAAGGCTCTTCCAGTTTCATTGTAGCAGCACTGATTAGCTTGTCTTCATTGTTCTTCCAATGTACTGCTTTGTAAGCACCTTCGTATGGACAACTAGTTGCACCACCACGAGTACGGAACACAAAAGAAGGATAAGTATCTTTTTCATTCAGTTTGCTAGTGTCTGCACTACCAGCGCCAACAGAGCCAACATAGCTGTCGTCAAAGTCTGGGATTTCTTCATACAACACATCCACGCTCAAATAATCATCATCTCCATCTTCTGCCAAAACAAATCCTTTTGCATGAGACGCTTCTGCCTCGTCTGAAAATTCTCCACCCTGTGTAGTAGTAAACTTTTCTTCATATTCAAATTTTGTCTTAGCACCAGCGATTGTCGCTTCATAATCTTCTCCTAATGCGACGCCTAAATCAATACTAAATGATTGAGTAGAAGCTAAAGTAGAAGAATATGATTCACTGTATTCGATATTAGCACCAGCTTGGAAAGAATAATTCTGATGTAATTTTGATGCGTTTACTTTAACGCTATCATTGTCACTTAATGCTTTCTCCCATCTTTCGATTGATTGATTCAAATAGTTGATTGTATCACACTTAACGGAATTGCTTGTATAGTACGGAGTATAAGAACCTGGTTTACCGAAATCGGCATTGTCAGCTGAAACTTTTGACACATAATAGTTTATACCATCATTGTCTGCCTTTTCTTGCATCTTTGAGTTGTCTACCTCTGTAGGTAATAACAACAAAGACTTCTTCAATGCTTTCAAATTCGGAATCAAGGTTTGCTCAATATAGATTTGAGGATAAGCAAACATTGTTTCAAAATTTTCCAATGCACTAACGCCCTTAGATTTCACAATGACAAATGAATCAGACATTGCATAAACTTGTTCATAATGCTCATCACCTCCAACTTTTTTATATAATGACATAGGAATTGGAGTAACACTATTGGTTGTTCCAAAAGAGACATTTGTAGAATAGCCAATATAAACATCCGCATTAGCTCCCACATAAATAGGATCATCACTTGTTTGAATGCGAGTTGTAAGTGTCATTGAATTCGTCTTCGAATTTACACCTGTATAATCAGTCTCTTGTACAATACCTGCCTTTATGCCACTTTCAGAACCAACAACAAGATTAATTGTACCTGTACTAGTTGCAGGAGTGTTTGTCGCTGCTAATGTCAAAGTTTGAGCTTGATAACCAGTGTTCCACATCTCAGATCCTTCATGTTTAAACGATCCACTATAAGTAGACGATTGTACAAAAGAAGTACCTTTTTCAAAATATGCATAACTATTAGAGCCTGGAGGGTCACGAAGAACACATAATAATTTGTCCGGTCCTCCTGTCACGAAATCAGTTCCAGTCTGATGCGATCCGAAAACGTATGCCTCACCATTCTCATTTCCTAATGGATTCACCCATGACACACTGGTTGGATTTTCGCTGTCTCCATATGTAAATGTGGCGGCAATTGTTCCTTTCGCAGTTGTCATATCTGGTTCGCTTACGACAAAAGAATATATACGCTTTGACGTATCTATAATTGAAGAGAAAGCCATTTTATTATTGAATGCAATGTCACTTACAGAAACATCCACTCTATCGGTTTTCTTATCATCTCGATGTAATTTACTGTCAACATAGTAAGGATATTCTTCAAACACATCATAATGAAAATTGTATTTTTCATTCATGATGAATACCGGCAAATTAAAAGTATAACTTTGTGTAGAATCAACATATAAAGGAATTATTGTCCTTTCTCCAGTCATACTAACATAATCGTATTCACTTTTTCCGAAATATCCAATGTTCCTACCAGAGTTTGAACATTGATACACTTCCATTTTAGCTCTATAACGTTTAGTAAACACCTGTTTTTGACGATATGCTACAGAGTCAATGACATCCTTATCATTAGTTTTGTCTCTGTATTTATATGTTTCATAGGTATCTGGAACAAATCTTGACAAATCAAGAGATGAATTGTCACCCATTATTTCATCATGACCATACACAGATAAACTGACATTATACTCGATAGGGAACACCCAAGCAACAAACTCACCAGTTTCATTGTTGACGTGAATTGTAATATCATTTTTGTTATAATCAACAATTGTTGTTTTGGCAACAGCGTCAGAGTCCGTTTCTAATGTGCTCGTAAGAATAGCATGTTTTATTGTGTCCGAATGAACATTTTTAGACTCTTGCAATGCATAAT
>CACZOA010000025.1 GCA_902782665.1 uncultured Bacteroidales bacterium | reverse complement strand
ATTTCCGATTCTTTGAGCAGGATGGGAGCGTTTGTAAATGCCGACAGTATCGTCTACAATGGAATCGTGGCAAAAGATATAGATTTCTCGTTCAAACAGAAGAATAAAATGTATGTTGGTGACATTCAGACGATAGTGTATGCCAATGAAATGAAACCGATAAAGTTTGATCTCTCTACAGAGTTGGAGAACGACGTCGCTCTGACAAATTTCGTGTATGATAATTTCGATGAGGAACAGAAGATTGAGGGAGATATCAAAGCGTTGCTAACATTCCCGAAAGACTCTGTCACGAAAGAGATCCTGCTGAAGACGTTCTTTATGCCGAGCGACCTTCTGCTTCGTGACCTGCTCATCGGTTTTGAACCGTCTGTGATCACGACAAAACAGGATGGCTATACGAAAATCGAACATTTTGGTTTGACGGAGGATTCACGTCAGATCCTTCTTGTAGACGGAGCGGTGGGCAAGAGCGTGAACGACTCACTGAAAATCTCGTTCGACAGCATGTCAATATCGAGTGTGATTTCCAAATTACGAATGGGATTCCCGTTCTCTGGTTTCATCACGGGAGATGTGATGGCGAAGGGAGTGATGGGAGACATGCCACGTTTCGGCACCAAGAATCTCCGTGTTGATTCGCTTGCCATAGATTCAATATGGGTTGGCGACGTGAGTCTGCGATGCGGATGGAGTCCGGAAAGGAAGGCTGTCGGCACAAAGGTCACAATATCAAGAGACACATCGGTTGTGGCTACGGCAGGAGGTATTGTGTCGCCGGGAAGCGATTCTATGAGATTGAGATTCAATGTCAAGGAATTCCCATTGGAGACAGCCCAGATGATGACAGAGGAATTTCTTGACAAGTTGACGGGAAAAGTCTCGGCCAAGATTGATGTCTCAGGTAAGATATCGGAGCCTGAGGTGAAGGGTTATATTTATCTCGACAACGTTTTGGCGAAGGTGAAGGCTAACAAAGCCTCTTACCGTGTGAACGACAGTATCCTGTTTACTCCTACGAGCATGACAATCAAGAATGCGAAGATCGTGGATGATTATGGACGTGTGGCGAATCTGGATTGTAACGTCCAGCACCATAATTTCAAGAATCCGAAGTATCTGGCTACTCTGACACTCAATGATTTCATATTGCTCAATAATCCTAAGAACAAGGATGAGATGGTGTATGGTAAACTGACCGCAGATGGACGAATACGTGTGGCTGGAGATGCGGACGGAGCGTCAATCCGTGGAAATGTGTCGACGGGGGAGAGCGCTGTGATGACGGTGGTGTTGCCTGAGAGCGCGTCGTCTGCCTCGGAATACTCGACTATAGTCTTTGTGTCGCATGAGGATACTGTTGAGTTGAAGAATAAGTACGACGAGATGAAGTTTAACATAGATGCGAGTGTGGATCTCAAAGTGACTGACAACACAGAGATGACGGTGGTTCTCTCTCGCACATCAGGCGATAAATGTTCGTTGAAGGGTGGTGGAAACATCCGCGTCGAATACACAACAACATCGGATGAGATAAAACTTTATGGCGACTATATCATAAATGAGGGACAGTTGAAGATGAAGATTTCTGGTCTTCCGCAGAAGACTTTTGCCATAGAGAAGGGTGGTACAATCAATGTAGGAGGAAGGATTGAGACACTCAAATTTGATTTGTCGGCTCTCTATACTACACGTGCCGACCTTGCCACACTGGACGAATCATTCGCTAATGACCCGACTCTGACAAACACACGACAGACTGTGGGTGCACGTCTGGGCATCAACGGCACAATGGATAAGTTTAATCTTTCCTATGATGTCACGTTGCCGAATGCAGGAGACGATCTCAACAACCGTCTGCAGGGAATCATCAATACCGATGATTTGAAAATCAGAGAGTTCGCCTACATACTTGGATTCGGCACATTCTATTCTGTATCGTCGTCGCAGAGTTCCAACGTCGGCTCAAGTATGCTCACATCTATCATGTCGTCGAGCATTTCCAACGGAATGAACACACTCTTTGGAGATGTGCTCGGAAGCAGCTGGACAATTGGAGCGGATATGTCGTCGGCCCAGGCAGACGGAAGTGACATGGAGATGAGTCTTTCTCTTTCACGCTCCTTCTTCAACGATCGTTTGATCTTCAGCACCGATTTCGGATATCAGAATAATTCAAACGCAAATGCGGATGATGAGCTCACCAAGAATTTCGACTTGGAGTATAAACTGAATAAGAGCGGAACATTGCGTCTGAAGGGATATCGCCACACCAACACCGAATTTTACCGTTCGGGCACGAGCACCGAAGGCCTTGGCTTCATCGTCACGAAAGAGGGAGACACATTCAGGGATCTGCTGAAAAGGAAGAAGCAGAAATAGTGGGGCGACTCTACATTAAATCTCTAACTTTCTATTTTGAAGAAAATTCTATATTTTTGCGATACAATTAAATATCTAAACAAATGAGACTAGCGAAAAAAATTATGTATGCGGCGATTGCTTCGATGCCGATCTTTATGTGTGGTTGCCCCGACGAGGGAATTCCGGAAGGTTATGTAGTGAAGATGAAGAAAGATTATTCAGACAATGTCATGCTTGTCAGATCATACAATTATAATTACGACAGCTCCTATCTTGAGGTTAAAAGTATAGACACCACTTATAATTGGGCATCCAAAAAAGGTGATATAGAGAGAATCACGGGAGATTATTACAGATTATTAAGAATATTTGGCCATGATTATCGAAATCTCGTGTGTACATCGATCAGTTATGACGATTTTAACGACTCGTTGATGAAATCCATTTCTGACTACATAATTGACGATGATCCGTTCGATGAGGTGTACGCTTATTACGAAGACTATGGTAAGCCGGCTCTGTTGAGAATCATCAACCAGAACCAACTGAAGGATTTAGATAAATTGAAATAGGAGGAATTTGCATGGAATGTATGGAGTAAAGTTTTTTGATGATGTTATTGGGTAGCTAAATTCTATTTTAATACGTGTTATTGACTAAAAATGAGTAGTTTTGTGGATAGGTATCTGTCTATTGAAAAGAAGTGGATAGATATTTCTTGACAAAGACCCGCAAAACTATGGCAAAGAAAGTAAAAGAAGAAACATTGAACCTTGACAATATATTGTTCAAGTGTAGAGATATTTTGAGACAGGCAAAGAACTCAGGATCGTTCTTTGAAAAGCGTGACATGATGCTTACTCTCGTTTTTCTCCGCTTTATGGGCGAGAAATACGAGGATGGAGTGGCTTCACTTCGTCAACGATTGATTGAAGAGGGGTTAGATCCAGACGACGAAGAGATAATAAAGGCTTTTTTTGATGATGCCACGTTTGCGGACGGTACATTTGAT
>CACZOA010000024.1 GCA_902782665.1 uncultured Bacteroidales bacterium | reverse complement strand
TTCCTGCTCTTCCTGCTCTTTACGCCTTAAAGCTTCCTGCTCTTCCTGCTCTTTACGCCTTAAAACTTCCTGCTCTTCCTGCTTTGAAATAAATTCTTTGATTTCCTCCTCTGTCATACCCCATTTTTTTTCAAAATGATGAGAAAAAGTAACGTGATTTGATAATGATATAATAAAATTTCCGATTGTCTCTTCATTTTTCAGTTCACAAAAAAATATTATGCCAAAAGTGATATAAAATGATATGTTTAAAAATTTATCTGCAGCCAACACATCTAAATCTAAGAAACGTAAGATTATAACACCTATTATATACATTAAAATAGAAATGCAGACAGGGATTATAAAAAAAAATAACATATAGAAGAACATCTCAAGTATACCCCGTAACACTCTAAACCACTTATATTTCCTTACGATTTCATTTTTGTCCATAAATAATCAGATTTTTTCAAAAAAAGCCATAAATTTTGTAAAAGTATGTAAAAATATCGCATCAATTGAATAAACGGAGAAAAATCCAATTGAAAAATTTCACATGGTTGATCGGCACGCATTCCACAACCGTGAAACGTTTGGCTGCCATTGCCCAAAATGTCAACTGCTTCATCTGATAGCATAGTTTATCGTCGACTTTGATTTTTTATCTGCCACCATCATAAACTCACCCTTTGGATCTTGAGCAAGATATTTGCGTTGCTCAGCTGCAACGTCGCAAAAACAAATATAGTCAAAATAGAATGTTTCATAAATTACGTCGTCGACTTCGTTTTTTATGTCGGTTTGGGCAAATATAGCAAAAGTCCATCGTCGTAATACAACCAAACTCAAATAAAATGCTTATCTTTGCAGGGTTTTTATACATCAAATAAAAAGTCAAGTATGAATTTACAGGAATTGACCGCTATATCTCCAGTAGACGGAAGATATAGAAGCAAAGCAGACGCATTAGCAGAATATTTTTCAGAGTTCGCTCTAATTAAGTATAGAGTGCGTGTAGAAGTGGAGTATTTTATCGCATTGTGCGAGATTCCATTGCCAGCACTTAAAAACATCGACAGCAAGGTGTTTGCTGATTTGAGAAAGATCTACGCAAACTTCTCTATTGAGGATGCCAACCGCATCAAGGAAATCGAAAGCGTAACAAACCACGACGTAAAGGCTGTAGAGTACTTCTTGAAAGAGAAGTTTGAGGCTCTTGGTCTAAAGGAAGACAAGGAGTATATCCACTTTGGTTTGACAAGCCAGGACATCAACAACACTTCGATCCCAATGTCAATGCGTGAGGCACTTAACAATGTGTTCATTCCTGAGGTTGAAGGACTTATCGCAAAACTTGATGAGTTTGCTACAGAGTGGAAAGACATCGCAATGTTGGCAAAGACACACGGTCAGCCAGCATCCCCTACTCGTCTTGGAAAAGAGATCAAGGTATTCGTATCACGTCTACAGGTGCAGCTTGCAGAGTTGAAGACGATGAAGATGCCAGCAAAGTTCGGTGGAGCTACAGGAAACTTCAACGCCCACAACGTGGCATTCCCAAATATTGACTGGATCGCATTCGGCAACAAGTTCACAGCTGAGAAACTAGGTGTTGAGCGTGAGGCTTACACAACTCAGATTTCCAACTACGACAATTTGAGCCGCGTATTCGACAGCATCAAGAGAATCAACGTGATCATGATCGACCTTTGCCGTGACTTCTGGATGTACATCATGATGGAGTATTTCAAGCAGAAGATCAAGAAAGGTGAGGTTGGTTCGTCAGCTATGCCTCACAAAGTCAACCCAATCGACTACGAGAATGCAGAGGGTAACCTTGGAATCGCAAACGCTATCCTTGAGCATTTGTCAGCAAAACTTCCTGTATCTCGTTTGCAGAGAGACTTGACAGACTCGACTGTTTTAAGAAACATCGGTGTGCCTTTGGCTCACTCAATCATCTCTATCAAGTCGATCCAGAAAGGTCTTGGCAAACTTCTTCTTAACGAGGATGCTATCGCAGCTGATTTGGAGAAGAACTGGGCTGTAGTTGCAGAAGGAATCCAGACAATCCTTCGTCGTGAAAACTATCCAAACCCATACGAGACATTGAAAGAGTTGACTCGTACTAACCAGAAGATCAACGAAAAGACAATCGCTGATTTCATCGAGACTCTTAATGTAGACGAGAAGGTGAAGGCTGAGCTACGCGCAATAAAGCCAAGCACTTATACTGGTATCTATAAATAATCTGCGCGTGAAGACACCACAGTTTATATTACTTATAAAAAGATTCGCCGTCCGATATAAGGGACACATTGCACTGAATATTCTGTGCAATGTGTTGGCGACACTTTTCTCAATATTTTCTTTCGCCGTACTGATCCCTATATTGCAGATTCTGTTTAAGACAGAAAAAACTGTATATGAGTTTCAGCCATGGTCATTTGACAGTATAAAAAACAACGCTTACTACTTCGTACAGCAATATATAGAGCAGAACGGAGGCATAAGCACACTACTTCTTCTTTCCGTAGTGCTTATATTCATGACTCTATTGAAGACCGGCACTACATATCTTGCATCGTACTTTATCATCCCTATGCGTACAGGTCTGGTCCGCGACATCCGTCGTGACATGTATGCGAAAATCGTCGACCTTAATCTCGGATTCTACGACAAGCAGAAGAAAGGAGATATCATGGCTAGAATGCTATCCGACGTGGGGGAAGTGGAGGCATCCATCATGAGTTCAATCGAACTGTTGAGCAAGAACCCAATAATGATCGTCTTCTATCTTGGCGTAATGCTTATGCTGAGTTGGGAGCTAACACTTTTCGTTCTTTTTGTTTTGCCGATAGCAGGCTTTTTGATGGGACGAATCGGACGAAGTCTGAAAAGGAAATCAGTCATCGGACAAGAGCAGCAAGGCAGTCTGACATCAATCATCGAAGAGACGCTCAACGGATTACGCATAATCAAAGCGTTCAATGCAGAGGAGCACGTCAGCAACAGATTCGGAGAGTTGAACAACCAGTTGAGAAAGACGACGAACAAGATCAACCGTCGCTACATGTTGGCCCACCCGATGAGCGAGTTTTTGGGAACATTAATGATAGCTATCGTTTTGTATTTCGGAGGATCCCTTATCCTTAACGAGCAAAGCACACTCAACGCAGGAGAGTTCATCTACTACCTTGTCATATTCTACAGCATCATCAATCCAGCCAAAGAATTGTCGAAAGCCATGTACAGCATCGAAAAAGGTAAAGCATCTTTGGCGAGAATAGACATGGTGTTGATGGCAAACAATCCTTTGAAAGTAGTCGACAATCCAGTGAAAGCTGAGCCTTTCGAAAAAGAGATCTCATTCAAAGATGTGTGGTTTAAATATGATGAAGAGTGGATCCTGAAAGGAATCTCCCTCGACATCAAGAAAGGTCAGACAATCGCATTGGTCGGAGCTTCCGGTTCTGGAAAATCCACTATGGTAGACCTACTGCCAAGATTCTACGATGTGCAGAAAGGAGAAATCACAATCGACGGAACAGACATCCGTCATTTCACACTGCATGATCTACGCGGATATATGGGCAACGTGAACCAGGATCCGATCCTCTTCAACGACACCATATACAACAATATAAAGTTTGGTACAGATAATGCGACGGAAGAGGACATCATCAACGCCGCAAAGATAGCCAACGCCCACAACTTCATCATGGAGACGGAAGACGGCTATCAGACCAACATCGGCGACCACGGAGGCAGACTATCCGGCGGACAGCGACAGAGACTGAGCATCGCGCGTGCCATTCTGAAAAATCCGTCGATACTGATTCTCGATGAAGCAACGTCGGCACTCGACACAGAAAGCGAGAAACTTGTGCAGGCCGCGCTTGAGGAGCTGATGAAAAACCGCACAACAATCGTGATTGCCCACCGTCTATCCACAATCAAGAAAGCAGATCTGATCTGCGTGCTCGAGAAAGGAGAAATAGTGGAAAAAGGAACACACGAAGAGCTGATCCAAAAAGGCGGTTTGTACAATAAACTCTACTCTATGCAAAAGTAATTTGCAGAAATATCCAATAAAATCGAAAATAATTGCCATTATTTTAGTTTTTGGATAAAAAAAGTGTAGATTTGTAGCAGATATTTTGACGAAAAAAGAAGATAAGATGTTAAATGTAATTACAAAATCGGTCAAACTCCCTGACGGCAGAGAGATTACGATCGAGACAGGCAAATTAGCTAAGCAGGCCGACGGAGCAGTCGTAGTTCGCCTTGGCAAGACAATGTTGCTAGCGACAGTCTGCACAGCATCTGACGCAGTGCCTGGCACAGATTTTATGCCGTTGACAGTAGAATACAAGGAAAAATACGGAGCCTACGGCCGTTTCCCTGGTGGATTCACAAAGAGAGAGGGTAAGGCATCCGACTATGAGATACTTACTGCCCGTTTGGTGGACCGTGCACTACGTCCATTGTTCCCAGACGATTATCACGCAGAGACATTCGTAAATGTATTGATGATTTCAGCTGACGGTGTTGACCAGCCAGACAGTTTGGCAGGTCTTGCAGCATCTGCAGCATTGGCAGTATCAGACATTCCATTCAACGGACCAATCTCAGAGGTTCGTGTGATCTTGAAGGATGGCAAGTTCATCATCAACCCTACATTCGACCAGATGAAGGGTAACGACCTTGATATCATGGTAGCCGCAACATATGAGAACATCATGATGGTTGAGGGTGAGATGAACGAGGTTTCAGAGGCCACAATGCTTGAGGCATTGAAGGTAGCTCACGAAGCAATCAAGACAGCATGTCTTGTTCAGAAAGAGTTGATGGAGGCTGTCGGCAAGACAGTTAAGCGTGAATACAACCACGAAGACAACGATGAGGATTTGAAGAAAGATGTATGGGCTAAGTGTTATGACAAGGCTTACGCATTCGCGTCTTCAGCAAATACAGACAAGCACGACCGTGAGGCTAAGTTCCGCAGCGTAAAGGAGGAGTATATCGCATCTCTTAACCTTTCAGATGACGAGCTAGAGGCTAAGGCAGGCATGATCGACAGATACTACCACGCAGTAGAGAAAGAGGCTATGCGTCGTTCTATCCTAGACGAGGGCAAGCGTCTTGACGGACGTAAGACTACTGAGATCCGTCCAATCTGGTGTGAGGTTGACTATTTGCCAGGTGCACACGGTTCAGCCATCTTCACTCGTGGAGAGACTCAGTCGTTGACAACTTGTACACTAGGAACAAAGCAGGATGAGAAACTTGTCGATGATGTTTTGAATCAGGGCAAGGAAAGATTCCTTCTTCACTATAACTTCCCTCCATTCTCAACAGGAGAGGCTAAGGCACAGAGAGGCGTTGGTCGTCGTGAGATCGGACACGGACACTTGGCATGGAGAGCTCTTAAGGGCATGATTCCTGAAGATTATCCATACTGCGTACGTGTAGTTTCAGACATCATGGAGAGTAACGGTTCTTCATCAATGGCAACAGTTTGTGCTGGTACACTTTCATTGATGGATGCCGGTGTTAAGATCAAGAAACCAGTTGCAGGTATCGCAATGGGACTTATCGCAGACGGTGGAAACTGCTACGGTAAGTACGCTATCCTTTCAGATATCCTTGGAGATGAGGACCACCTAGGTGATATGGACTTCAAGGTAACAGGTACTAAGGATGGTATCACAGCGACACAGATGGATATCAAGGTAGACGGATTGTCTTACGAGGTTATCGAGAAAGCACTTGCACAGGCTAAGGAAGGAAGACTTCACATCCTAGGCAAGATTCTTGAGACAATTCCAGAGGTACGTCCAGATCTTAAGGAGCATGCACCACGCATCGTCACTATGGACATTCCTAAGGAGCTTATCGGTGCAGTGATCGGACCTGGTGGAAAGATTATCCAGGACATCCAGGAGAAGTCTGGTGCTGTAGTTTCTATCGATGAAGTAGACGGTAAGGGCCACATCGAAGTAAGTGCTTCTAACAAGACAGCTATCGACGCAGCATTGAGCAGAATCAAGGCTATCGTAGCAGTTCCAGAGGTTGGCGAGACATACGACGCAAAGGTTAAGAGCATCATGCCATACGGAGCATTCGTAGAGTTTATGCCAGGTAAGGAAGGTCTTCTTCACATCTCAGAGATCGAGTGGAAGAGATTCGAGACAATGGAGCAGACAGGCATCAAGGAAGGTGACACAATCTCAGTCAAGCTTCTTGACATCGACCAGAAGAGTGGCAAGTTCAAGCTTTCACACAAAGCATTGCTTCCACGTCCAGAGCGTGTTGAGGGAGAGCGTCCTGAGAGAGGTGATCGTCCAGAGCGTCCTCACCACCATCACCACAATAACAACAACGGTGGCGGAGATCAGGGATAATTGATATTTCCTAATATAGAAAAGGCATCAGAGCAATCTGATGCCTTTTTTGTTTATGCGGTTTACCCATTTGATAGATGCGTCTGGAAGACACCATATTAGTAACCGTGCACATAAAGAACGAAGCGGATTATGTGTACGGTTATGAAAAAACGTGGATATATCGTGCGTCTGGAAGACGCTATCTCCGTAACCACACACATAAAGAGTGAAGCGGATTATGTGTATGGTTATGGAAACATGTGAATCTGTCGTGCGTCTGAAAGACGCCATCTCTGTACCCCCGTACATACGTAGCGAAGCGTAGTATGTGCGGAGTATGCGAAGGATGTGAGGGGATGCGTAGTATGTGCGGGGCCATTATCCCCCACCGTCCTTCCAAACGAAAAATTCAATTATCGTTTGTGTATAAAAAAACTTTTATATAATTTTCCGTTAACAAAATGGACAATGGTCATCCTTATTTTACAAAGATGCGAAAACCACACACTTGTATACCGATGATCATTTTTGAAAAAACAAAAGAATTTAATATAAAACTTAAACTACATGTCTGACTTTAAAATCAAACGCGCTGATGGCAAAACGCGCGAAATTTCGGGTTACATCTATAGTGCACCAAACGCAAATGTAAAAAACTTCCGTTCCACACGATATAGTGCGAGCCAACTTCCTAAAAAGGTCGATTTGCGTCCCTACATGACCAGAGTCGAAGACCAAGGTCAAGTAGGCAGCTGTACTGCCAATGCCGTCGCCGGTGCTTACGAATATCTCGTGAAAAAGAATCAGGAATTGGAGGACGACTACGACGTAAGCCGCCTGTTCATCTACTATGGTGCACGTGCAAAACAAGGCAATGAGAAGAAAGATTCCGGTTCTGCCATTTCCGATGCTGTATCTCTTTTGGAGGAGACGGGAGCTTGTTCAGAATACACATGGCCATATTCCGAGCAAAAATCTGTGGTGTTTGCCAAACCTAGCAAAGAAGCTTTTGAAGAGGCAAGCAGACACAAAATCACCGAAGCTGAAATCATTCCGACCACACTTCAGGCGTGGAAGAGCGCTTTAGCTGAAGGATTCCCTATCATCTTCGGAATATCGCTATTCAAATCATTTGACAATCAGAGGAAAAGAGGTTTCGTGCCCAACCCCTCGTCGACAGAAGCCGCACGTGGTTCACATAGCAGCCACGCAATGCTCTGCGTAGGTTATTCAGACGTCGACAGGGTCTTCATCGTCCGCAATTCATGGGGAGACAGATGGGGAGACAAAGGATATTGCTACATTTCTTACGACTACATCATGAACAAGAAGTATAATCATGGCGACACTTGGATCATTCGTGATGCGGAAGAGGTGGAAGACAACGAAGACTCCTGGATTGACGATGACGAGTCGGTATTGACCGATCTTAACGAAGAGTTCGCAAACATGGACGAGGAGACATGGGAAGAGATGAACGAAAGAATGGGAGATTATCCGTTTCCGCACCGTCTTGGAATACTATTCACTGCCGCCGCAATTGTGGATGGCGAGTTTTCAGAAGAGGAGCAAGAAGTGGCGATCGAGCATATAGGCAACGCATTGGAATTGTTTGGCTATGACGATCTTGATCCTGAAGGAGTGTTTGAATATGCGTCTGAGGTAATTGATGAAAACGAGAATATACTTAACGAGACAGTCGAACTTTTTGGAGAGTATTTGTCAGGAGAAGCACTTGCCACAATCCTTCAGCAGATGCGAGAGATTGCAGGTGCGGATGAACTAGACGAAGAGGAATCCGACTTCATCGACACTGTGGAATCAGCTTGGATGGGAGGCGACGACGATGAAGAAGAGGATGAGGAAGTATGTGATTGTGATGACGACGAGGAAAGCGAGTGCGACGACGATGAAGAAGACGAAGATCTTGATGAATACGAGACCTTCACCGTCACTTTAGGAGGACCGAATTCAGATGAGCCGTCATACCTCTCCATCTGTGATCAAGAAGCCTATTCGGAAGATGACGACGACGATTGTCTTGAGAATGTGGAAATCGTCTTTACAGGAACTAAATTCGTGACCGCTAGCAAAGCGAAAAACGACATTGTGTCCGAGAATGAGAACGAAGCAGAGATTGAGACATTGAAGAAAGGATGCGACTATTCATTCGTCACCAACACAGGATATGAAGGGCGTATCATTGTGGAAGACGGTGAGATGGATGGCAAAGACGCAGAGATCGAAGTCACTGTATACTATTGCGAATCAGATGATTAAACAGCAGATTCCATACAGATAATCTGTCATCAAAACCAACTATAACGAATCAGCCTCATCTTGAAAAAGGTGGGGCTGAATGGGTATTGAAAGATCAAATCGAACCCGAATAAAAAATAGAATATTACGAACAACGAATAGCTTAATATCTCCAAGACTTTTCTGTTTTTGTTGAAACATTCATATATTTGCATGCGATCACTATAGATATTTTTTAATTTGTGACATATTAGACAGTTTACAAGCATGAACAAATACATATACGGAATTATATTATCAATCTGTTTTTCGGCCTGTACAGGCGTCAAAACAAACAAAAACGAAGTCAACACAGAAAATGATTCTATCATAACAAACGAGACAAAAGACGGTCTTATTTCAAATAAAGATTCTCTCTTTTTTGACACATTACAATATAGTGTTTTAGACACTCTTCCTAATAGGGAGATTTTCTATATCAAGGAATCTATAGACACCGAAGGAGAACAGAATCATGATTCAACAACCCTATATCTCTACAAATACGAGAATGGGGAAAGTAGACTCATAGATTCTACAATAATCGAAGGATTCAATTTGTCGCCTCTAAACGACAAACCTGACTGTCAATGGCTAGATACGTGTTATATTCTAAATGACACTACTATAGCATACAGTCATAAAGTCAGTGCCAGCAATTTTAGTTTCGAAGACCACATGTCAGAAAGTAGAATTGATTTCATCGCAGTCTCTCCTAACTCAATCAGACATGTGTTATCTGACGATCTAAATTTTTACACCTGCAGGAAACATATATCTGATCATGAAGATTGTGAAGGCACAAACAAAACCTTCAAGACATCAGACACAAAAACCAATGGATATTTTGACCTCGTTGTCACAGAATACAAATGGCACGAGCAAATAAATGCAGAGAGTAATGAAATAATAGACGGGTCCAGCAAAAAAAACAGCTATCTGATGAAGTTTAAAGATGGAAAATACAAGAAAAAATAATAACCCTCGAATACAAGAGAATCCATCCAAGCTCTAAATTTAGCGACGACAAAATTTATGTCTGACATCTATAAAAAAGCCGTGACTGAGTTTCAGTCACGGCTTTCATATTAAAATGTCTCATTTAATAAATCATCATCGTCAACGCATATCCCACAATACACGACACCGTCACACTGATTAGTCCAGGCATCATGAATGAGTGGTTTAACAGATATTTTCCGATGACAGTTGTGCCGGAACGGTCGAAATTCACCGTGGCAATATCCGACGGATAATTAGGGATAAAGAAATATCCGTAGACTGACGGAAGTAGTCCAAGCAATACAGGTCCTGGTATTCCGAGTGAATAAGCAAGTGGAAGCATCGACACAACCACAGCTCCCTGCGAATTGATAAGCACTGATACCGCAAAGAACACAAGTGCTATCGCCCATGGATACTGCTCCACAATACTGCCCAGAGCTCCCTTCATCTCTCCCATATAATTGCCGAAATAGGTGTCGGCAAGCCATGCGATTCCATAAATAGCGACGACGGCAACCATTCCAGACTGCCATACTGAACCCTGCATCGCCTTTTTAGGTTCTGCTTTTGCAACGAGAATCATCAACGCAGCTGCAGCAATCATCACAATCTGGATAATGATGTTCATTCCAATCGGAACCATCTTCTCTACCCCATCCTTCACAACTGGGAATGATGGACGAATGTCATGACCTAGGATTTGGCATACAGAGAACAAAACGATCAAAGCGAGAGCACCCATGAAGATGTATACGCTCCATTTAGCCTCTTTGCTGATCTCTTTGTCGAGCAATGTGGCATTGTTGCCATACATGTATTTGTAGGTCTCAGGATCCTTGCAACGTGCCTGAAATTGAGGATCTTTGTCAAGGTCCAATCCTCGTTTGTAAGACGCTGCTGCTGCGCACATCAATCCACACAGACAAGCCGGAATCGTGATGGCGATCACTTCAAGGTTGCTGATCTCAAAACCAGCCGCATGGGAGATAGTCACAAACGACGCTACAGCCGCTGCGATAGGAGAACATGTTATACCAACCTGACTCGCGATAGAAGCCACACCGCAAGGTCGTTCCGGACGGATTCCTTGTTTCAACGAGATATCACAAATGATCGGCATCAGAGTATAGACGACGTGACCGGTTCCAACCATCACTGTCAGGAAGAACGTACAGATAGGAGCAAGGAATGTGATGCTGTTTGGACGGCTTCGCAAAACTTTTTCCGCCAATTGAATCATCCAGTCCATACCTCCAGCAGCTTGCAACATACCCGCGCAAGTGACAGCCGCAATAATTATATAGATCACATCTGTAGGAGGAGTTCCAGGTTTTAGATTAAAGCCCAAAACAAGAATCGCCAGGCCTATACCCGAAATAGCTCCTAGTGCCAAAGAGCCGTATCTGGAGCCCACATATAGCGCTATCAATACGACCAATAGTTGAAGAATCATTAATATCATAGCATTAGAATTTAGGTTTCACATACTCAAATATCATAAATTGAATTTTAAATTCAAAATTTTGCAACAACAAAATATTGGTCTGGCACAAACTTTATCAGCATAAGAATAAAAACCTCCGTGACTGAAATTCAATCACGGAGGATATTTAGGAAGAGGATCCGTCTAAATATATTCTTCCAATATCAAACGTCTATCGACGTAATTGGAATATCCAA
Organism: uncultured Bacteroidales bacterium; assembly: GCA_902782665.1. Lineage (GTDB taxonomy): Bacteria > Bacteroidota > Bacteroidia > Bacteroidales > Paludibacteraceae > UBA1723. Next base: position 33,547 of record CACZOA010000024.1, on the reverse strand, counting down.
TCATTTGTGTGGGGATGTCGTATTATAAAGTAGAGACGCCACAATGCGACGTCTCTACTACAGATGTTTTCCAAAAGAATACGAATTAAACCTACTGTTTTGACGCACCCTTTTTCTTATTCTTATATATCATATATACGACAAATCCGACGAATATTATGATCAGCACAAGCAAAAACTCATGGCTGTAGTGCTGGACTTTCTCTATCAGCTCATCTTTGTTCATCACTCCGTGGAATGCATATCCTATACATGCCAAAATGATGTTCCAGGCTCCAGCTCCCAAGAATGTGAAGAAGGCGAACTTGCCAAAATTCATCTTCGATAGTCCGGCTGGAATTGAGATCAACTGACGGACTGCAGGAATCAGACGTCCTATCAACGTCGCCAACACTCCTCTCTTACGGAAATACTCCTCGGCGTATGCCACTTTTTCGCTATCCAACAAACATAGATGTCCTAACTTACTGTCAGCGAAAGCATAAATGATCTTTCTGCCCAATGTATACGACAACACGTAATTGATTGTGGCACCAAGCAATCCTCCGATTGTGGCAAACAATATAACCAATGGCAAACTCATCGTTCCCTCCGCCGCCATAAATGCAGCCGGAATAACCACAACCTCTGATGGGAAAGGAATGAATGAGCTCTCGATCATCATGAAAAATGTAACCCAAAAATAGTTTAGGTTTTCCAACGCTCCTTGAAATAGTTCTGCAATCATTTTATTCTCTTATTACGCTTAAAAATGTTTTTACCTTCTCAATATCTTTATTCGCAGGTGAAATTTCAAACTTACTGTTCACATCCACTCCTGCAAACTTGGGATGACGTATGTTTTTCACTGCCTCAGCATCATCGGCTCCGACGCCACCGCTCAACAGGAATGGTATATTCAATGTGTATTCATCCAACACAGCCCAGTCGAACTGCTGTCCGCTACCTCCGTAGCCTACACATTTATAGTCGAAAAGCATGTAGTCGGCGACACTCTCCCACTCTGTCGGGATATTCCTCACGTCGTCTACACCTGACACACTCGCCACTTTAATTATCTTGACTCCCGTCTTCTCTATCAGCTGACGCGCATAATCGACATCTTCACCGCCATGCAGCTGGACAAACGAAAGATTATATTTCTTCACACAAGACGCCACAGTGTCGATATCCGCCTTAACAAACACTCCCACTTTGGCTATTTTCTGTGGCAGACTACAAGGACAAAATCCTTCCGTCTCCACATATCTTGGACTCTTCGGGAAAAAGATCATCCCCATCAAATCAACACCCATATCCTCAAGTGCCTGCATCTGACGAGGGTCTCGCATTCCGCATACCTTGACTATCATATTACTCAAAGTTGAATGAGATAGCAAAAATTCGTGAAGTCAACTTAGAGAACACTCCATTTCCTCCTGCCTCTCCACCAGAGAATTTCAAATCATTCGCATTAGCGATATCAGGTCTGTCTCGATTTATCACGTCGCTCAAACCAAAGAATGCCTTAAACTCAGGACATAATTTGAAGTATGGCAAATAAATATCAAATCCGAAACCTATCTCCGGACCATAGTCTGTGGTTTTCAACATGATAGGAGCCTCTTTGTCTCGTCCGACAGCGATAGTTCCTGCAAAACCCCCAATGAAATATGGGCGGACGTTGCGAGCTCTCTGTCCACGAATTTTGAACAGCAATGGCAATGAAATCAAATTGGATTTCACAGACACATCTCCACCATCTCTCTCATTTCCATCTTTATCGACGAATCTCAATGTGCGTTCACCGAAATACAACACAGGACAGAAACGCATGTCAAGATGCTCGGCAAGACGCAAATCGGAGATGATACCGATAGAAAATCCGACTTCAAAATTGATATCTTCTCCATACCATATTTTTCCGTCTTCCAAAATCTCACCACTTTGATATGGGTTGAAATCAAGAGTATTCAATCCAAGGATAAATCCAAAATGGTATGACTTATTATCCGAATTGACAAGATTAGGAACCTCACCGACATTGTACTTTTGAGCAGACAATGTCAGCAAAGACAATAACAAACAGATTAATAATGAAATTTGTCTCTTTATCATATCACTTATTTTTCTTTTTTAAGGCAGAATCTCAGCGAACTCTTCAATATGCTCATCAATGTAGTAAGCCAAGAGTTTCTTCTCCTGCTCGGAAATTTCTATTATCTCTTCTTCTATCGGATCAAACGCTTCATACTCCTCGAAAGAGGCTATGAAATCATCATCACTCTTATCTCTCTCCAGATCCTCTTTGTTGGCGGCATAAATGTCGTGAGCGCTATAAAGTAGTTTGGATGTTCTGACTGCTCCGAATGACTTAAGCATCTTTGCCACAGGATTCTTAAAAAAGTATCCTCCAAAACCATTCTGTATCAAACCGACAAAACCCTCTTCATCCAATTCCTCCAAAAGAAGATGATAAGCCCAGATAGTGTGCTGCGACGCGTTAAGCTTCGCCATCGCCTCGGCAGTGTATCCATCCTTGAACACCTGTGCGTAATGCGACACAAACAAATCAAAGAAAGCCAAGATGTCACCATCTTTCAAAGCCTCCTTTATCTCACTGTCTTTTATCTTAACGAAATTTTCAGCCATATTATTGTGCTATTGCCAACCTTTTTATTCGACCTCAACTTCTCTGCACAACACAAACGGCATCACAACGTTGGTCATGCTGTCACGCACTGTGTAAAGAGATGATATCACCTGTTTCCAATTATCGGTTTCTGAGAAGACTGCAAGGTATTCATCACCCTGCTCTATCACCTTCACAGTATCCGAGTTCACCATCATCTGCTGCTGCACAGCAAAAGAGTCAGCCTCAGCCTTTGTCTCAAATCTTGATAAGACAACACTGTATTTGGTCACTTTCTCCACCGATTGTGAACTGACCCAATTGCATGGAGTGTCAAGTATTAACGAAGCCTGGTATGAATTGATACTGTCACGGTGGACTGGCTGTGCAAAGAAGCAGAACAGCAGAACTGCCGCAGCTGCGATCACAGAGAAACCAGTCGACTTCTCAGTAGGACGGTAGACATTGCGTCGCTCCACCTCAGCCTCATCCAATTCTGGGAAATAAAACTCCTGCAAACCGTATGCGTCTACATTCTCCACTACTCTTGGCTGTGAATGGAAGATGATGTTTCTGCCATCTTTTTCAAGAACTCCAAGTCCAGACAGATCAAATTTATGTTCCTTTGCCAACGCCGACATCACTCTCGCAACCTCTTCTTTAATCAGTTGCTCTGCATCATTGGCAGACAATCCTTCCGTCTCCACAAGAGCAGACTGAAGGAGACCATCGTTGTGCTGCAAACGTTGGTTGAACAGCACCTCCACAGACGGCGGAGTGAATTTTCCGCTTTTCTTGTCAATTCGCGCACTCGCTTTATTACACACAAAGCCACCCAGTCCGGGAACAATCACCAGACTGTGCTCACAAAGTAAATCTCGAACAATCAAAAAAAGCGGTTTCATATTCTTTTTTTTATTTTTTCAACTCATCAATGAATTCTTTCAAAGCGGCTCCCGGATTCTGAGTCTTCATGAAATTTTCTCCGATCAAGAATCCCTGGAATCCCTTCTCACGAAGCATCTTTATGGTGTCGGGACTTGAGATTCCACTCTCAGAGATACGCACCATATCATTAGGAAGCTGCGACATCAAGTCGATAGATGCCTGCAAATCAACCTCAAAAGTCTTCAAATTACGATTATTGATACCTACGATATCAACATTCTTATTGATATGGCCAAGTTCGTCAGCGGAATGAAGTTCCAAAAGCACCTCAAGACCAAGACGCTTAGCCTCCTCAGCCAATTCAGCCACACGCTCAGGTGTGAGACAAGCAGCGATAAGCAACACCACATCAGCACCACAACTCTTTGCCAAGTGAAGTTGGATCTCATCGATCACAAACTCCTTGAACAAAATCGGAATCTCCACAAGTTCACGAGCGATACGTATATCTTTTGGAGCGCCTGCGAAGAAATCAGTGTCAGCCAAGACGGAGATGCCTGCCGCTCCAGCCTTCTCGTAGAATGGGACAACCTCGTCTACCTTGGCATTCTCATTGATAAATCCTTTCGACGGGCTTTTTCTCTTGAACTCCGAAATAATTCCCGTAGATGAAGCCAACAAGCTTCTGCGCAATGAGTAACATACACGAGTATAGATTTCCGACTCCATGAAGTCACTCATTCTGATCGTACGCTTCAACTCAGCAACCTCTTCCTCCTTACGCGCTATAATTTTGTCTAGATACATACAATACTACTACAATAATACAATCCTAATATTTTATTTATGTCTTACGAGTTTAATCTAATGTAATTCTCCAATGCTTTCTTTGCTTTTCCACTCTCAACGCTCTCTTTTGCCAAAGCAAGACACTCTTCCATAGAAAGAGATGAGTCGTAGACACGCATAGCAGCAGCAGCGTTGATAAGCACAACGTTCTTCTGACTTTCTGTCGCATTGTTTGTCAACACATCATCAAAAATCTTCTTTGCCTCCTCTTTTGTAGATCCACCATATATCTCCTCTGGCTTGATTGTCTTCAATCCGAAATCTGCTGGAGAGTAAACCTTCTCCAAACCAGCGGCAGTGATCTTGAAATCAGATGTCAAAGAGATCTCATCATATCCGTCCTCACTTGTCACGATCGCATAATCCATCTTCATCTTCTGGAAGACATTGGCATACAATCTCATCTGCTCCAGATTAGCAGTACCCAAGCACTGACACTGTGGACGGCAAGGGTTGATCATCGGACCAAGAAGGTTGAAAAGAGTTGGCACCTGAAGAGCTTTTCTTACAGGCACAACGTTCTTCATTCCCTTCGCAAACAAAGGAGCGTGCATGTAGCAGAAGTTTGATCCATCCAAACTGCGACGTAGATCAGCACTGTCATTAGTGAATTTCACACCATGACCTTCAAGCACATTACTTGCGCCCGACACAGATGTCGCGGCATAGTTACCATGCTTTGCAACCTTGAAACCTGCACCCGCCAAAACGAAACAAGCACAAGTAGAGATGTTGAATGTGTTTTTGCCATCACCACCAGTACCTACGATATCAACCACTCTTACACCACCCAAATCAACAGGAACTCCAGTTTCCAACATACCCTGACGAACACCGAGCAACTCGTCTACGGTGATTCCTCTTGTCTGCATTATAGCCAGACACGCTGCAATCTGCTCGTTGCAATAACGGCCCTCAGCGATACCCAACATCACATTTTTTGCCTCCTCCTGAGTCAATGTATATTGGGTGTAAAGTTTACTTAATATCTCTTTCATATCGTTTTTGTCGAATGTGACTGTCCCAAAATTTGCCAAAAATAATCAATGTTGGTCTATTAATGAAATTATTTTCCGCTTTTTTGAAATTTTGGATATGGATTAATACAACCAATAGTACATAGCATACGCAACTGTAGATCTAAAAGACGGATGATTTTATTTTAGACACAGAAGTCACTTTAATTACAAAAGTGATCTCATACCACCTTATTTCTTATTATAAATCAGATCTAATCCCTGACTCACATAAAACAAAAACTTATGATCACTTGAAATTAAAGACATTTTTTCTGTCATTGCATGCGATATTATCACATGATCCGATGGATCAAAATGCTCCTGTGATTCATTGATTTGCAAACGAGAATAGGTAATTAAATGCTCTCTAGACAAAGGAAGTACTGTCACACAAAACATATCCTCAATATCTTTTATCATGTCTTCCGATGATTTCCAAATCTTTTTCAAAAGTCGTTTATTTCGATAAGCGACTATCAATTCCCTTAACGTTTCTGCACTGACACATAAAATAGAATCGTAATCCTCTAAAACTGACAAAACATTCTGGCTTAAACTTGATTTATCAGACATGTAATAAATCAATATATTCGTATCTAAAAGATATCTCATGGTCAAAGTGAATCCAATGAAATTCTCACATTATGATTCTCACGAAATTTTGATATCGCCCATGCTGAAATGTTTGTCCGTTTTTCATTTCCAATATCATCTATCAGATAATAATAGGTCTCTTCTCTACCATTTTCGTCCACGAACACTTTCTTGTTTGTGGTCTTTGTTTTTTCTTCCATTACTAATTTCATAACATCATTGTTAAAATTCGACACAAAGCCACAAAAAATCCTTAATGTACAAAATCTCTACATTAAAAAGCCCATGGCAGTGTGTTTTGCCCAGCAAAAATACAAGCCACAGGCGAATATGAAATCAGACCATTTCAACCATCAATCATCAATCATCAACCATCAACCATCAACCATCAATCATCAATCATCAACCATCAACCATCAATCATCAACCATCTCACACCACTTCTCCCACCACGTAGCATGAGCCGAAAACGAGAATAAAATCATCTGCGTCGGCCTCTTTTTTCGCTGTCGCAAGTGCATTCTGCACAGTGCCACAACTCTTGCCCACAAGTCCATGAGCAGCGGCCATCTCTTTCATCTGGTCCGACGGAATGGCTCGCTTCGTTGTGGCGGCGGCAAAATAGTAGACCGCATCTTTGGGAAGCAGACTGAGAATCTCCTCCACATCCTTGTCGCCACACGCTCCAAACACAATTCGCAAAGTCTTATACTTCTGGCGTCCGATCTCATGCACAGCCTTCTTGATTCCATCCTCATTATGCGCGCAATCAGCTATGACAAGAGGATTGGTAGACAATGTCTGCCATCTTCCTGAGAAATTAGTGTTATGATGCACATTGGCGAAACCACGCTCCACAGCCTCATCCGACACGTTGTAGCCAAGCTTCCGCAACTCTTTGACCGCAGTTCGCACTGTATTGCGGTTTTCAATCTGATAGTCTGGGATATCCACGTCGACAGCATCCTTGATATCACAGAATATAGCTTTGGCTCCCGTCTGAGCCGCACACTCCTCGAACACCCTCTTCACACCACCGTCGGCACGGCCAATCACGCAAGGAGTATTCTTTTTCATTATTCCTGCCTTCTCGTATGCGATCTTTTCAAGAGTGTCGCCAAGAAGATTCATGTGGTCGTAACTGATATTTGTCACCACACTCAAAAGTGGAGAAATGACATTAGTGCTATCCAGACGTCCGCCAAGACCGACCTCAATCACCGCAAAATCAACCTTTTGGCGTGAGAAATACCAGAATGCCATAGCTGTGGTCACCTCAAAGAAAGATGGGAGCAACGCTTCAAGGAACGTTCTGTATGTTTCCACGAACTCGCAAACCTCAGCCTCGGAAATCATCTCTCCATTCACCTTGATACGCTCACGGAAATCACGAAGATGGGGAGACGTGAACAGTCCCACCTTATTTCCGTCTTCCATCAGAATACTGCAAAGATTATTGCAGACACTACCCTTTCCATTGGTTCCTGCCACATGGATAGTCTTTATATTCTTATGTGGAGAGCCAAGAAAAGCGTCAAGCAGACGCATTGAATCCATACCTGGTTTATAGCCCGAACGCCCTACCATCTGGAACGGCGGCATACATTTATAAAGCCACTCAACACACTCTTTATAGTCCATCACAACTTTTTTCTATTCAAATATGTTAACTAACACACAAAAGTAAAAAAAGAGAAAAAATTTACATGGAATTAACCCTTTTTTTTTTGTCGTATCAAAAAGAGTTTTAATTTTGAGATAGGCTTAAAATTAAGTTGAAACTAAAATATAAGGAGATATTGATATGAAAAAGAATTTCGTTTTGGACACCAACGTGCTTTTGCACGACAGTGGCAGCATTTATAGATTCCAAGAGAACGACATATACCTACCAATCGCAGTATTGGAAGAACTAGACAAATTTAAGAAAGGAGCTGAGCAAATCAATTATAATGCGCGCTCAGTGGTAAGAGATTTGGACACACTTGCTACAGACGGAATCAAGGGAGGTATTCCATTGGGTGAAGGTTTGGGCAAGCTATACATCGTGACAGACACTGTCTATCCAAAGAAATTGTCAGACTCATTCTCAGAGAGAATCCCTGATCACCGCATCATGGCAGTCGCACTTAATCTAATAGAGAAAGACGCGAAGACTCCTACAATATTGGTGACAAAGGATGTCAATCTACGTATGAAGGCAAAAGCTCTCAACATTCCTGTTGAGGATTACGAGAACGACAAGGTAACCAACGTAGACATCTTCGATAAGGCTCAGGAGGAGATTGAGGTAGACGCGGATTTGATAGACAAGCTATATTCAGCGCCAAACAGCATTTTGCTAAGTGAAAGCGGACTCAACCGCACATTCGCAGCAAACGAGTGCTTCATACTAAAGAGCAACCGTGCTACAATATTGGCTCGTTATGATGCAGACACTCAGTCTGTCGTAAGAGTTAAGGAGGATTTGAAAGCATACGGAATCAGCGGAAGAAGCGCAGAGCAGAAGTTTGCTTTGGACGCTCTATTGAACAACGACATCAAGCTTGTGGCTATCTCAGGTAAGGCAGGTACAGGTAAGACATTGTTGGCACTTGCAGCAGCATTGCAGCAGAACAAGGATTACAAGCAGATCTTGTTGGCACGTCCAATCGTAGCGATGAGCAACAAAGACCTTGGATTCCTACCTGGAGACCAGAAACAGAAAGTAGCTCCATACATGCAGCCTCTATTCGACAACTTGAACGTCATCAAGCGTCAGTTTGGAGCAAACAGCAAAGAGATTGCGTTGCTTGACGAGATGCAGAAAGAGGAGAGATTGGTGATTGAGGCATTGGCATTCATCCGTGGACGAAGCCTTTCCGACACATACGTGATCGTGGATGAGGCACAGAACTTGACTCCGCATGAGATCAAAACAATCATCACACGTGCAGGTGAAGGATGTAAGATGGTCTTCACAGGAGACGTTCAGCAGATCGATGCTCCATACCTTGACATGCAGAGCAACGGTCTGGCTTACATGATCGACAAGATGAAAGGTCAGGAAATCTTCCAGCACGTCAACCTTGTCAAGGGTGAGCGAAGCAAGTTGAGCGAGATCGCAAGTAAATTGTTATAATCACGTAGAGACGCACATCCGTGCGTCTCTTTTTTTTAACAACAATAACAAATATAAAGGTGAAACCAATGGCTTCACCTTTTTTGTGATATTGCAGACGAATCAAAACAAATGAAATGACCGACTTTATTTTATTATTCGCCACAATAATATTGATTCCTTTTCTTGTCGTAAAGATAACTAACTGGATGGAGCTTCTATTACACCAGTGGTCAGCGAAGAGAGAAATGGAATACGACTCGCTATGCATAAAACTGGTTATCTTCACTGCTTATTGGAGTGGCAAAGACAGTATTGAAAAAGAAACTTTACACGAACTGAAAAATTTAGTTTCATTAAGAGTCTACAAAAGTGAGGAAGAGAAAACAAAACAATTAGAAAAGATAACAGAAGAGATAAACGAGTATTTCAAAACTGCAGCTGAAAGAGTCATCGATAAATCCGACATAATACGGTTGTGCAATAAAATTGTCGAATGCAACTTTGATAAAAATTTGCATTTAAGTAAAGCCCTATCCACAGCGGCATTCCTAACAGACAAATTCAATCCTGTACTTCCTGAGATTTTTGACAAACTAAGAATATACCCTTGGAGGATAAAAGATCTTCATAAAAATCATACAAAAACACACAAAAAAAAGGATTCTCGTAAATCCGACAAAAAAGAGAATACGTCAAATAACACCACCAACAAAAAAGAAGAAAAGAAGAAAAGGGAAAAGAAGACGGGAAACAATAATAATCAGCAAAACTATAAAGACAATTCATTTGAGACCCTGACACTTGAACTATTGGTGGAGGCGATGAAAGTGGACCGGTCGAAAATGGTGTGTGAACTCGACGTCATAAAAGCGTTCATCCTGAAACATGACAAGAAGAATTTCCAGGAAAGAGTGTTGGAGGTGAAAAATTACCTCAGCTACGAATATATAGAAGTGCATGTGGAAGAAATATGCACCAATATCTACAAACAATTCCGTCAAGACAATCAAAAAAGAGAGGATATATTAAAACTTTTATTTGAACTCATATATGCAGACGAGACTTGCACCAACACAGAATATAATTTCTTGAAAAAGGTAGCAGAGAGGCTGAAAGTTTCAAAGTCTGCCTTTGATTTCATGAGGATGAAATACGAAAACAGAAAAAATAAACAACAAAACAAGAGACAGGAAAGCAAACAACAGAGCAATAGACAAAACGGTAATTCTCAGGAGGATGAGAATCAAAGCAATTCACAGCCTAAATACACTAGTGAATTGGAGAAAGCGTATGCCGCACTTGGAATCGACAAAGACGCATCCGACAAAGAGATCCGAGCAAGCTGGAGAAACCTGATTCGTGTCAATCATCCTGATCTGATGGAGAGCAAAGGTACGGAGGCTGTAATGAAGGCGACGGTGAGAACCCAAGAAATCAACAAAGCATTTGAGATTGTGAAGTCGAGCAGAGGAATGAAGTAGACGATGGACGATAAACGATGAACGATGGACGAAAACTGGGATTTCTCCATTTTTTTGTAATATTGCAGACAAATTTAATCAAACTCATATGACCATCATCCTTTGGATCCTTTTGATCCTTTTTGTAATAATACCAGCAATAACATTTGCACCTGAAGGGGGAACACCTCCATTCTTTATACTTATCGCTAAATTGACAGTTGATCAATCAGGAAAGAAAAAAGAAAAAAAATACATCTCTTTATGCACAAAACTTGTTGTATACACTGCTTATTACTGTGGCAATGAGAGACTTGAAGAAGAAACCATATCCAAATTAAAAGAAATTACTTCATCAGGGATATTTTTAAGTAAAAAGGAAAAGGCAAAGAAATCGGAAAAGATAACAGAAGAGATAAATGAATATTTCAAAATTGCATTCCAAAAAGTAATCGACAAATCCGACATAATGCTTCTGTGCGATGAAATAGTCAAAATTAACTGGAAGTATATACTTTTGGAAGAAGCTCTATTTTCAGCAGTTTTCCAAACTGGTGAATTTAATCCAATACTTCGTGAGATTTGCGACAAAATAGGCTTCGAAGTTTGGAGATTCAACAAACTATATGAATCATATTCACAAACTCACAAAAAAAGAAATACCAACACAACCCCAAAGAAGAGCTACTCCAATAAGACAACGCCAAAAGAAGAAACAAAAAGTGAATCAGACAAAAGAGATGACAGTGATGATGATTTTCTATTATGTTGCACCAAACTGATCGTATATACCGCGAAGTTCTGTGGTTGTAATAGTATAGACGTTATAACAAGAATCAAAATCAGAGAATTCATAAAGGAAAATGATCCGGCAAACCTATCTACAAGGTTAGAAGAACTTGACAAATTAATCATCCTTGCACCTAACACTGATGTTTCCATTTTAGACCTATTTATATTATGTAAAAAAATAAGGAAAGAACTTTATCTTTCCAGCAATACATTACTGAAATCAAGGAATCAAGAAAAACTTATAGACATTCTATTTTCAGCTGTATATCTAAAGGGGAATCATACAAATATTCTAAAAGACATTTCAGAAAACATTGGAAACAAATATTGGTTTGAATACAAGAGAAAAGAATACGAAAAGAAATATTCAAAAAACACAGAAACGAGCAACGAGAAAAACAAAGAAGGAAAAAATAACAATAAGAATAAAGACCAGAATAGTCTATTTGTGACACTGACACTTGAACTTCTGGTGGAGGCTATGAAGGTGGACCGTTCGAAGATGATATGTGAATTCGACGTCATAAAAGCTTTCATCTTGAAATATGACAAGGAGAATTTTCAAAAACGAGTGTCGGAGGTGAAAAAACACCTAAATTATGCGTACATCGAAGTGAATGTGGAAGGGACATGCACAAAAATCAACAAACAATTCCGTCAAAACGACCAAATAAGAGAGGAAATCTTAAAAATCCTAATTGATCTCATTTATGCCGACGACACTTGCACCAACGTAGAGTTAAATCTACTGAAAAAAGTGGCAGAAAGGCTGAAAGTTTCAAAGTCTGCCTTTGATTTCATGAGGAGGAAATACGAAAACAGAAAAAATAAGAGCAAGCAGAATAGCAAACAACAGAGCAACAAGCAAAACAACAACTCCAAGAGCAATAACAAACAAAACGATTCTCAACCTAAATACACTAGTGAGTTGGAAAAAGCTTATGCCGCACTCGGAATCTCCCAAGACGCCACTAACAAAGAGCTTAGTGCAACCTGGAGAAACTTGATGCGCGTCAACCATCCGGATCTGATGGAAAGCAAAGGAGATGAAGCCATCAAAAAAGCAACTGCCAAATGTCAAGAAATCAACAAAGCTTTTGAAATCATAAAGGCTAGCAGAGGAATGAGATGACATATATTTTTTTTATAAAAGAATATTCTCAAGAAAAAAATCACTAAATTTGCAACGTTTATTAAAACAAATTGGTCATCGTCACTTATGCGAAAAATAAAATAAGCCTAGATGACGAAATAAAATCTTATTTGTCATGAAGAAGATACTATTATCAGTTCTTGGTATGATTGCCATTTACTCAACATCGGCAACTCAATACATGCACATCAACTTACCAAACGGCAACGTATATGATGTGAAGGTCGAAAAGACAGATTATGTGAGCCATATCAACAAAGATGGTAAAGATTTCATCAAAGTCACTCGTACAGACAGCACCTACTCGCTTTATCCTCTTGAAGGAGCAATGGTAACTTTCGACAAAGAGATTTCTTACTTGGCAGAAGATGCCACCAATTGGAATATTCCAAAAGTGTCGATTGAAGGATGTGTGTATGACACAACAAAGGCTCATCAAATGAGAGAGAATGGTGCTGAACAATATGAGATTGACATGGAATTGCTTAGTGCTCAGTATAGTTACAACAACTGTATTGAAGAAAAGGTTTACGAACTCAATCTCCATTTAACAAATAAAGAAAAAGAGATTCAATACTCCGCAAACAAATATACTAAACAACTCTTTGCGGCAATAAGCGAAGACTCTTCCCAAGTAAATAAAAATATCATTTTCTCACCTACTAGTTTTCAATTTGCTCTCGCTATGTTGGCAAACGGTGCTGACGACGAAGCTTATTCTGAAATATCAGCAGCTTTGGGTCAAAAAGAGATACCTCTTGACTCATTGAATGAAATGTATTCAAAAAGATTGTCCAGATTGCAGTACATCAATCCAAACATAGCACAAATAAGTTTGGTTAATGGTGTCTTCGCTGATAAAAAATCTCACTTCGGAAAAAATTTCATGCAGAACATAGACGAATTCTATAAGGCTGCCGCAGTTAATGTTGATTTTTCAGAAGATTCCACTTATGTAATGATGGATAAGTGGGCAGAGGAGTCGACAAATGGAATGATTAAAGAAATAGGAGTCGATAAGAATCTCGATTTGATTTTAGTCTTGGCGAACGCCCTAAGTTTCCAATCAAATTGGGCTAAAAAATTCGACACTGCCAATACAACGCCAGGCAAGTTTGTCACATCAAAAGGAGATGAGATCGAGGTAGACAAAATGTATTGTACTTATGGTCCTTATACAGAAGGTGAAACATATCAGCTAGTTAATCTTAAATTCGGCATAGAAAACAGAAATACATACCATATGAATGTCATTCTACCCAAAGAAGGATTTTCTCCTTTATCAGTTCTTGCTGAAATCGATTTGGAGAATATACAATACAAGAAGTCTGAATATTACGACGGAATTAAGGCATATCTCAAACTGCCAAAATTCAATGTAAGCTCAAAAATACCATTAAAAGAAATTCTGGGAAAGACGGAATTGGAAAAAGCCATGTCTGCAATATACAACAATATCACACTTGGAGCCATAATCTCCGATGTCAATCAGAATGCACACTTGGAAATTGATGAAGACGGTGCAAAAGGAGCCGCTGTCACAAATATCTCTATGGAAAGAATTGGAGAGGATTTTTATGAATATGTAGATATGGATGTCAATCGTCCATTTATAATAACGATTCAAAACGAAGAGGATCACGAAATTTTGTTCATCGGTCTGATCAACGATCCAACAGCCAAATAAATTCATAATGCGTAATGCATAAATGAACGAATAAGCACCTGTTATACTTGTTAATAAAACATAAAAAGCCATTAAATACTGACTACAGTGATTTTCTCATTCATATAATAGTTTATCTTTGTAAAAATAGAAGCAAAATCAATTTGGTTGTTTTCTTTACCAAGCCAACTTAATTGAGAGTGTACAAATGATTAAAATATGAATATTTATGAGAAAGGTATTATTTATCGGCTTAGTATGTTCAGGTTTGGCTTTGACTGCAAATTCATGCAGCGGATCGTCTGAATCTCCATCAAAAACAGAATCTGAAAGCACAACAGTAGAAGCGTCTGACCAACCAGTCAAAAAAGTCAGATACGCAAGTTTGGAATTGGACAGGCTATCCACCACATTAGGAGTCACTGTAGGGCAGGATGATGATGTTGAACTATTCCGTGAAGTTGCGACATGGGTTGGGACACCATATAAGAGTTCAGGGGCCGACAAGGATGGCGCCGACTGCTCAGGATTTGTGAATGCCGTCTACGACAAGGTATACAACATAAGTCTACCACGTCAGACTTCAAAAATTTACGAAAAATCAAGAAGAATCGATTTGGAAGACGCAGAGTCTGGCGATTTGGTTTTCTTCCGTACAGATGGGAAGACGAATCAGACACCGAACTATATGGGTATTTACTTGAAAGAAAACCGTTTTGTAGTAATGTCTTCAAAAGGTTTGAAATTCGAAAGTATGTCTTCATCGTACTACAAAAAGAATTTCGTTTGTGCTGCGGCAATAAAGGAGTAAATCTGATTTAAGTATAATTTGAAATTGCAAAGTTCCATTCAATTTGCTATGTTTGCAAAAAAAGAATAAGCATGCTAACAAGAAATGAAGTCATATCTGTTTTAGAAAAAAACAAAGAGGAACTCCAGAATCAATTTGGAGTGGAAAAGCTTGTGCTTTTTGGATCCTTTGCAAGAAACCAACAAACAGAAGAAAGCGACATAGATGTCTTCGTTACCATGCCTGCCAAATTATTTTTGGTAATTGCAGTCAAGCAATATCTAGAAGACATCATAGGCTTAAAAGTTGATGTTGTCAGGAATCATAAACGACTGAATGAATTATTGTTAAAGGAGATTCAAAAAGATGGAATCGATATCTTCGAATGTAAAGGAATTGGTAATAGGGTTACTCAATCAAATTGATTCCGCCATAACAGATATTCTGGTTTGGAATCAAACAATATGTTGTGCAGAAGACTATTTATCATCTGTTGATGGCTCACGTAATTTAGCTGCCACAAGTATGATGTTGGAGGCTATTGGAGAAGGATGCAAAAGAATAGACAAACTGACAAATGGAGAATTGTTTGTACTAAAACCCAATATACCTTGGAAACAAGTAAAAGGCCTTAGAGACCAGATTGCTCATGGATATTTTGATATTGATGAAGATATCATTTGGCAAGTGGTTGACGAGGATCTCGTTCCACTGCAATGTGCTATTCGCGAGCTCAAAGAATTCATTAGTGGATTAACTAGCGACAATAAAAATAAGTTCATTTAAGTCAGCTTATTTCCACATAGTTTATATAAAACAGGCAAAAAAGAGAAGACGGAGTTTCCCCCGTCTTCTCCCAATAATAATAAACTGTTCGTTTTAGTGTTCCAACCAGTTCTTTATCATCTGCTTACCATCTGGTGTAAGCACTGATTCCGGATGGAACTGAATGCCTCTGATATCAAATGTCTTGTGACGTAACGCCATCACCTGTCCTTCTCCAGACACAGCTGTGATTTCCAAATCTGCTGGGAATCCTTTAGCGTCAACTACCCATGAATGGTATCTTCCAACTGGGATTCGTCTGTTCAAACCGGCAAACACATAATCATCTACAGTGATGTCGATATCTGTCTGTACTCCATGGAACACATCTGACAGATTCGTCAATGTGCCTCCAAAACTTTCTCCGATCGCCTGATGTCCAAGACATACTCCAAGAATTGGCTTTTTACCCTTGTACTCGGCAATCACATCCATAAGCAGTCCGGCTTCTGTAGGGATACCTGGACCTGGACTTAAAATTATTTTATCAAACTGCTGCAAATCAGACAATTTGAACTGATCGTTTCTATACACTGTAACGTCTGCACCCAATGCTTTGACCAAGTGCGAGAGGTTGTATGTGAATGAATCGTAGTTGTCTATAATTACTATTTTCATATAATCTACATTTAAACAGCTTCTTAAATTTCCTCAGCAAGTGTGATGGCACGACGCAATGCGCCCAACTTATTGTTCACCTCCTGCAACTCATACTCCTCGTTGCTCTTGGCAACAATTCCACCACCAGCTTGGAACCATAATTCACCGCCACGGCTCACAAATGTACGGATTGTGATCGCCTGGTTCAACGACTTGTTCAAGCCGATAAATCCAATACATCCACCATAAGCACCACGGTTGTGCGGTTCATACTCAGAAATCAACTGCATAGCTCTTACCTTTGGTGCACCCGAAAGTGTTCCGGCAGGGAAAGTGTCGATGAAGGCCTTGATCGGATCAGCATCCTTGTCTAGTGTACCACGGACACGGCTCACCAAGTGGATGACGTGGCTGTAATACTGCATCTCCTTGTATTTCTCCACATACACGTCGTGACAATTGCGTGACAAATCGTTACGGGCAAGATCCACAAGCATCACGTGCTCAGCGTTCTCCTTTGGATCATCGTGAAGATACTGGGCATTCTTGGCATCCTGTGCTGCGTCGCCAGTACGCTTTGTTGTGCCAGCGATCGGATCGATATATGCCTGATCACCATCGATACGGCAGTGAGTCTCAGGACTTGATCCGAAGATTCTGAAACCTCCGAAATCAAAATAGAATAGGTATGGCGACGGGTTGATGCTTCTCAACGCACGATACAACTTGAAATCGTCTCCCTCATATTTCTGGATGAAACGTCTCGACAACACAATCTGGAAGACATCACCTCGCATACAGTGAGCGATACCCTTGCGGATATTTGCCTTATGCTCCTCGTCTGTCAACGGACTTGAAGTCTCACCGATCGCATGGAACTCATAATTGTTGATCTTACCTCCACGGATCGCTGTGCGAACTCTCTCAATTCCACTTTTCTCTCCATCCTGAACCATCTCCACAATCATCATCTCATTATTGAAATCGTTGAAGACGATGATGTAACGATACAATATATACAACATATCTGGAGCGTCAGCCAACGGATTAACCTCATCCTTAACCTTGATATCCTCAAAATAGCGGACAGCGTTGAATGAAGTATATCCATATAATCCACAGAAGTTGGAACATTCACCGTCTACAGAAATCTCTTTCAAAAAATCATTGATGGCATGATCAGAACGATAAGAATGGTCTACAACATGCTCACGTCTGCTTCCATCTGGGAATCTCATATATGATTTTCCATGGCTGATAGACACGCTTGCAATAGGCTCCAATCCGATGAATGAACGATTGTTCTCACCGCCATGGTAATCAGAACTTTCCATCAATGCACTTTGTGAATATAGGTCGCGGACACGAAGATATGTCTCGACGGGAGTGTGCATATCTCCCAAAAGAGTCACGACATTTGTTTTGAACTTATACATAGTCTCAACCTTTAATTTTCTTGATTAGTGAACTTACCGCATCCTCAATTGTAGGGTTTGCATCAAGTTCCTTGATAAATTGGCTACCTACGATAGCACCGCAGGAATTGTCGGCAGCGGCACGGAATGTCTCATGGTTTGAAACTCCGAATCCAACCAAAGTAGGATTCTTCAAATTCATAGCCTTGATACGCTTGAAATAATCCTGCTTGCTCTGCTCGAAACTGCTCTGTGCACCTGTTGTGCTGGCAGACGAAACCATATATACGAAACCTGAACTTGCCTCATCGATCTTACGCACTCTCTCCTCACTTGTCTCTGGAGTGATCAAATGGATGAAATCAAGACCATATTTCTCAACAATCGGACGATACTCCGCATTATATTCATCAAGAGGAAGGTCTGGAAGGATAATTCCGTCGATACCGATCTCTTTTGCCTTCTTGCAGAAATTATCAAAGCCAAACTGCATAGCGCAATTGATATAACCCATAAGAATCAACGGAATGTCTGTCACCTTACGGATATCCTTGATCTGCTCAAAAAGCAGTTTCTGCGAAATGCCATTCTTTAAAGCGATAGAGTTACTACGCTGAATAACAGGACCGTCAGCCAACGGATCTGAGAATGGAATTCCAATCTCAATCATGTCCACACCAGCATCAGACAATGCCTTGATGATTCGTGGAGCCGAGTCTACTGTGGGATAACCAGATGAAAAGTAGACCGAAAGTATATCTTTGCCTTTTTCTTTGAAAAGACGTGAAATCCTAGTCATATTTATTTATTTTTATATCTAATCACCTAATTCACAAGCGATTCAAAAGCAAATAAAATAACTTTATGCCTTTGCAATCCTCATTTATTAGACAACCGATCAATTCTTAACACTTAACTATTAATTCTTAATATGCTTTAAATAAGTCTGCATATCCTTGTCGCCACGTCCAGAGACTGTCAAAACAACGACATCATCTTTCTTGAACTTATCCTTCATTCTTGGAAGAAGAGCCAAAGCGTGAGCACTCTCAAGAGCAGGGATGATACCTTCAAGTTTAGTAAGTTCGAACGCAGCATCAAGAGCCTCCTGGTCTGTGATTGGAAGAACCTTGCTTCTGCCATCCTTGAACATTTGGCAATGCATAGGTCCGACACCAGGGTAATCGAGTCCGGCAGAGATTGAATATGGCTCAATGATCTGTCCATCCTCAGTCTGCATCACATACATTTTAGAACCATGAAGGATTCCAACAGTACCGATATTCAAAGACGCTGCAGTCTCACCAGTCTCTACACCAAGACCGCCAGCCTCAGCAAGAACGATGTTTACTCTCTCGTCTCCTTTATAATGATAGATAGTACCCGCAGCATTTGATCCGCCGCCGATGCAAGCCATCAGATAGTCTGGATAATCCCTACCCTCTTTCTCCTTGATCTGCCACTTAATCTCTTCACTGATAACACTCTGCATTCTTGCCACCATCTCAGGATATGGGTGAGGACCCATCGTACTACCGATGATGTAGAAAGTGTCACGTGGATTGCAACACCAGTCACGGATAGCCTCGTTGCAGGCATCCTTTAGAGTCTTGTTACCACTCTGTACAGGCACCACAGTCGCACCCAACATCTTCATTCTCTCCACATTAGGTTTCTGACGCTCAACATCAGTAGCCCCCATATACACGACGCATGGAAGATTCATAAGGGCACAAGCTGTTGCAGTAGCCACACCATGCTGACCGGCTCCCGTCTCACAAATAATTCGCGTCTTTCCCATTTTCTTAGCAAGAAGGATCTGGCCAAGAGAGTTGTTGATTTTATGAGCTCCGGTGTGATTCAAATCCTCACGTTTAAGATAGATCTTGCAACCGTATTTTTCGCTCAAACGGCTTGCATAGTAAAGCGGAGAAGGACGACCAACATAATCTTTTAGAAGAGCATGAAACTCTTCCTTGAAATCCTTGCTGTTCATGATCGCCTCATATTGCTCCTGAAGGTCATAAACCACCTTGTGAAGAATCTCTGGAATATAGCTTCCTCCGAATTCTCCGTAGTAACCATCTTTGCTTACTTCGTAATTTTTCATATATGTAAATCTTTTTTATTTTTTCGAACATTAAAAAAGGCTGTCTCACATTAAGTGAAACAGCCTTATGCTATCATTCAGTTACCTCTATACATAAACACAAAAAAGTCATTATCAGATTCGCGCCTTGAAGAATCCGACAATGAACCGCAAAATCATTTGCGTAAGCTTTTTGAATAGGCGACTGCTTCACTTCTTAATTTCTCTGAAGAAAGCCACCATCGCCAATACCTATGTATTATCTGGTAATTCATAAATTTCAATGGTTTTCAAATGCAAAATTAGATAAGTTTATTAAAATCACAAAACATTTGAAGATTTTTTTGTAAAACTTTTGAAATATCAGTTCTACGCAACTAATCAATAAAAGCCTAACATATACCATATTAGCAAACACATAGCTCAATCATAGACATATAACAAAGAAAAAAAATGTACCTGTATTATCTATCGTCTCATAGCAAAAAAAAGGAGACGCAATTGCTCACGTCTCCTTACTAAAAATATAATAT
Source organism: uncultured Bacteroidales bacterium (assembly GCA_902782665.1). GTDB lineage: Bacteria > Bacteroidota > Bacteroidia > Bacteroidales > Paludibacteraceae > UBA1723. The sequence continues at coordinate 13,160 of CACZOA010000024.1, read as the reverse complement.
TGTCTAGTTAGTTAAAATAAATTTCATTTTTTCACCACCTTATAAGCCTCGCCATTCATCTTCAAGAAGTAGATGCCCGAAGGAAGGTTAGCACCGAATGTCTGACCTGACTCAGCGTTGCCCGACGCGATTGTCTGACCTATCACAGAAACCAACTCATATTCTCCACCTACAGCGAATGTGAAATCAGAGTTTGATGGATTTGGATATACAACCATTGTATTCTCAGCCTCAACATTGTCTGCATCAGAAGCATCACACTTGTCACTCACCACTGAAGTGCATTCCCATGTGTGAGGAACAGCTGTTGCTGTCTCCTCTCCGTAAATGATTCCAAGACCGATCGAACTCATATAGAAACGTCCGAACACGTTCTGATCACCCTCTAGGAACTGACCATTACCTGGGCCTCCAAACTGATGTTTTGAATCACTTAGCAACTGCCATGTCTTTCCTTCATCAAGAGAACGGAAGAATCCATTACCGTCGCCAGCTGAGCCATAGATATAGAGAGCAAACTCACCATCTTTCTTTCCCTTTCCACAACCAACAGCCTCACAACTCTCGATACCAGACAATTTCTTGAATGTTGAGCCATGATCTGTTGAGACCATTATACCGTTGCCTGCACATGGAGCATAGATCAAGCCCTCACGACCAGGAACCACACATAGACGTGTGTATGCACTCTGCCATCCGAATGTGTTCTGGATTGCGACATCTTCGAATGTCTTACCGTAATCATCACTTACCATAATCACACCCATACCAGAAGCGTATAGATAAGCATCATTTTTAGGATCAGTCACGATACGGATTGCTTTCTCTGTACCAGCAATTGAAGTCCAAGTCTTACCCTCGTCGTCGGAATAGAAAATACCACTACCCGATCCATTACCGTCAGGGTCTGGAATTGGAATCACGAAGAAACGATATTTTCCATCCACCTTTGTGATAGCACACTTACCCTCGTTTGATGCCATCGGACCACATGACGGGCAGTATGGATTGTTGTATTCAGCGGATGTCTTCGACACCTGTTTCCAACCTGACTCTCCTGATGTTGTGATATAAAAACCTGTGTTAGCCACACGCATCATCACATCCGGATCCTGCGGATAATAGCAGATTCCACCTGTTGTGCCAGGAGCAGGATCATGGATTGCAGGGAACTCATGGATATCATTGTGTATGAATCCAGTGTAATCTCCGATCACAGAAAGAGTGTTTCTGCCAGGGATAGACACGATATCAAGAGGCACCGTCTCCTCTAATCCATTCACATCAAAATAGAATTTTGGTTCTGGACACCATATCTGATCACATGTGAAGATTCCGTTACCAGAAGTGAAAGAAGCTTTGTTCTCATCAGTAGGGTCAATGCAGATAGATCCACACCAGTGAAGAGCATATCCTTTCACCCAAGTGACACCACTATTGTAAAGTGTCATCTTATTCTGTAGAGAAGTCCATGTCTTACCACCATCAATTGTAGTCCAAATGATATCTCCATTCGCACTCAAACCACCGTCCCATTTCTGAGGAATCCAAGTATTGTTAGTAGAGACCACCATTTTATCTGGGTTCGACGGTGCGATGTCAAATCCTCCAAGTGCAGGGGCGTTAGACGGAGTTATGTCTGTGATTTTATCACCAGCGATATCATACTTGTACATCTTACCTTTAGAACCACCCACACACTTGTCGGCACAACAAATGATAAGTTCACCTCTCTTATTCATCTTCATACGGCAAGGAATGAAACTGTTATCCGTTCCCTTCAAAGCCGACCATGTAGATCCTGCGTCTTCACTGACATATATATTATCAGCACCAGTACGAGAAATACCGACGAAAATACGTTGAGTCTTTCCATTCTTTACAGAACTCTTGTCAAATACAACACAAGTTGTACCATTCTCATCAGCAGTTGTGGCAACCTTTGTGCTCTCCCAAGAAGGCCAGTTCACCGTTGTGCCATATGCTTCAGAAGGGAATGAAGCGACCTTGCTCCATTTTTTACCACCGTCGACTGACATGATCAAAGGAGTGCCAGCACGTCCACCCGCATAAACGATATCACTGTTGTTTGGATCGACGGCAATTCGCTCGCCACAGTTACGACCGTTACCATTTCCATGCACACGGATAAGATCAGTTACAGGGATGATATCAAAGTTTTTACCACCGTCTTTACTTATCATCATAGCAGTCTTGGTGCTTGAGAAATACTGGCAACCACCAAGAAGATAGATGTTTTTATGATTTGACGGATCGATAGCAGCAGCCTCAATCGAATAAAGACCCTTGTCATCCTCAGATATGAAATCAGTGATTGGTTCCCATGAGCAGTCAGCATGGTTACGGATGTATGCTCCACCCACGTCTGTACGTGCGATCATTGTTGATCCTTCAGCCACGATTCCAGCGACAAATCCGCCACCGCCAATCTTAACACGACCGAAAGTGTAATCCACATCAGCCTTTTTCTCTTCCTTTGTACAATCATACTCAGTAGGCATTGTAGATGTCACTTTGATATTGTCGATATAGAAAGGAGACGATGACCTACCAAAATAGACCATCTGATTGTCGGAAATAGACTCAAAAGAACGCGTATCGAAAGCGACTCTGTTCCACACACCACCCTTGATAGAAACAACCACATTATTGTTGGTGTCATCAGTATTCTGCATGTTGTCGCGCATAGTGATATCGCCATCCTTATTCATGAAGATATCAGCGACTATGAATTCGGTGCCACGATTGTACTCGATCCACACACCTGTCATACCCCATGCCTCATCTGGTTCTACCAACTCACATTTAGATGAATTGTTTCCACACTTCACAGGATTGTCTACAATAGACTCTGTCATATTCCATCCTGATCCTGTAGTCTCGCCGTCTTCGAAATCCATCACAACCTTATCTGCCAACGCATCCATGGAAAATGCAGCGAGAAAGGCAAACGGAAATAAATGTTTTAGTCTCATAGCGTAAGATTTATAATAACCCTTTTGTCCACTTGTTCAATTTTCAACAAAAGTAGGGTTATGAGACAAGAGAGCTATTGAAAATCGTTTCGTAAATATGGAGAATCGTTTCAAGTGGCTGATTATACGGACACCTTGAACGTTAAAACACCCATTTCACCGAAGAAACATACATCATAACATTTCCAGCAATCACAGATTAGTGCATTCTCAGGACCTATGACAATCAATAAAAAAGAATCGGTGATCTGCCGACCACCGATTCTTTTTATACAAATTTCAATAGATTATCACTTAAAGTAAACAACCTCGACAGTACCCTTTCTCGTCGAACCATCCTTCATTGTAAGAACATAGTAGTAGACGGTAGGGTCAGCAAGTTCGCCACGAATCGTTCCATCCCATCCATCTTCACCCTCAAACACCTTGTTGCCATAACGGTTGAATATCACAACTGGGAATCCAGGCATAAACACATCATTCATACCCTTAGAGTTATGAGGTGTGATTGCAGTAGGAATGAAGTCATAAGTATCTACTTTAACCACATTACTTGCTGCCGACGTACATACATTATCAGTGACAACGACGTAGAACAATGCAGTATCCAACAAGTTCTCATAGAAGTATGAACCGAAGTCCGGATCAAAGATAGACGACACAGCCAACAACTCATCGGCGTCATCAAGAGGATTGATATAATCCTCCAAGATGTTTCCATAGCCATCAAACATCTGACTTGACGCATCCATGTCGCCAACTACCTGATACCAATGGTATTCGATTCCCTTTTCCTTATAGATAGACTTCATGTCAAGGCTGACACTTTCTCCGACCCACACACGGGCACGGCCGTCAAATCTTGCAGTAAGCAGCATACTGTCAGGATTGATCTTCTGATGAACTTTCATTGGAGCTCCATTAGACACAGTATCGTTCAACATCTGAGTTGTTGTCAGATTAGACTCAAATGTGCCATTCTCACGGTTGTATACATAGTCACAACGCCAAGCAGGAGAACTATCTGACGATGTCATACCACACTCATTGACAGCGTAATATATCATACGAGTTCCATTATGTACATGCGAAATAGGTTCACCATTATACTTAGCTCCACCTATCATCCAGCCTTCCTCTATGATTTCAGAACCCATATCCTCAACGCATACATTAAGGATATCCTTATAGTCACCAGCCATTCCGTTGACAGCCAACGCCTGATATTCACAAGCCTCAACTGTATCAACACTTGACATAGCGACACGAGGACGCTGACGGATGCCGATATAAGCGGATGCTGTATCCATACATCCTGTATTCATATCCTGAGCAACGTAATAATATGTTCCAGTCTGAGTAAGTCTGTCTATTGCTGTATACTGAGCTATCTTCTCAGGATCAGAAGAGAATCTCAAACCGAATGTTGTCTTATTATTACTGTACACAAGATTTGGAACCGCCACAGTATCCTTGTAAACATCAAACACGATCTTAGACTCCACATCTTTGTATGTGCCATCCTCCTGCAGAGTATTAGTCTTACCTGTAGCGGTGATGATTGTGTCAGACATCAAAGTCACATCAAGTTCAGCACCTTCACACTTGACAAAATCATTAGCCATAGCAGTCACAATATCCTCACGTTTAGGAACTGTGATCTCCTTTTCATAAGTGAACTTATTACCACAGGCATCTGTCAATATCATCTGAGCCGTAGTGTTGTTCTTAATCGCTGTTCCTGCAGCAGGATACTGGCTGAAAGACAATGCTGTACGAGTCTCACAAGGATCATCCCAATTCAAAGCAAACGGTTGCAAATCAGGAACCAACATCGCACACTTGCCATCCGATTTAGCAGTAACCTCTCCATCTATGAACCAATCAGGAACCTCAAACTTCGGCTTGTTGGTATCACGGACAGAAATAACAAATGTAATTCTATCTTTTTCTGGAGTTTCATTACCACATCCATCCACAGCATAGAACACATACGTTCTCTCGTAATTATAATACTTACAATTTGTAACGTCGTCATATACTCTATTTGTAGAAGAGATAAGCTGAACACTAGCATATCCGCCACATTCATCTGTTGCTTCTGGTCTATTCAGCATTTGAGTCGCATCACAAGCATAGTACGCTGTATCCTCTGCCAATCTCTTCGTCCATACAGGAGGAACCGTATCATGGACATAAAGTGTATTCGAACATGAAGAAGAGTCTCCAAAGACGTCGTAGATTGTGTATGTACGAATTATAGTATGTTTACAACGGCTTCCTGTAACCTCATCAACATGAGAGAATCTACCTGGAACCATATTATGCGTATCCAAAGCACTTCCATACAAGTATGTCTTAAACTCCTCAAATGTCTTTGCAACATAAGGAAGATCATCAGCACATGTAAACAAATCATAATCACGAGGACAGATAAGAACCGGCTTGATTGAATCCAACACGATCAAATTCTGCTTACAATAGTGAGTATTAGAAGCCTTATCCGTAAACGAAGTATACAAGATTGTAGTGTCGTTAGATGGATAGATATCCTTGAACAAATTCTTACCATCCTCTCTGATAAATGTTGGTTTCAAAATACCATTACATCTATCATCAAATTTGATCGACGTATCAAGTCCGACTTCCTCAAACTTTTCGAATGTAGCCACATCTCCGTGCTCACGAAGGACGACAACCAAATCTTCAGTCAACGTACTACAATCAAACTTAGGAGCGATTGTATCATATGCCACTATAGTCATGATCTCCGATGAAGAGTTTCCACTTCTATCTGTCACTGTCCACTTGACATCTTTCAAATCTCCTTCTATTAGAGAAAGCTCGATCTTGCCATCCATAGGCAAAGGTCTGGTAACACCATCCAAAGTGTAAGATATTGTCGTATTCTTATCACAATCTCTGATATTCAGAATTCTCTCAATCTCCTCACGTGTCTTAGAATATGTACACTTACACTCAGACTCCTCATAATATAGTTTAACTGTATCCTGAGAAGTTATCTTAGGAGCTGTTGTATCAGCAGCCATAAATGTCAAGCTACATGTATTCTCATTGCCTGAAGAATCACGCACTGCAAACTCCATAGTTACAGTCTCTCCATATTGTACATCAACGACAAACTCATCTTTCTCCACATATGATTCGTCATCCTTAACAAGAAGATGTACCGTCTCTCCACAATCATGAGTCACAACTTCCTTCTCTGCATCGTTGAGCATGCCATACAAATCAACACCCATGATCTTCTTCAACGAATCATCATTTATTGCAGGAAGTACAGCGCCGGCACGCATCATGGCAATAACCTGTTCGTCTGTCATAGAGATTCTAGCATGACAATCGTCATCCATAGGCATCTTGATTGGCTCAGCAGGACATGCAACAGACGGAGCTATATGATCCATCTTATTTACAGTCTCAACAACCTCAGTGAAATTGCCAAACGCATCTTCGATTGTCCACTTGATTGTCTCAGCTCCAATCTCACTGTCAAAGTCTGGATACGTCATCTTGTTTTCCAATTCCGCCTTCTCTCCATCAATCTCATAATAAACTTTCATACTGCTACAATCTGCAGCATCAAGTCTATTCAAGAAATCACTCTTCGTATTAGTGTATGTGTACTGGCAATTAGCACCTCTTTCAAGCGTAGTTGTGAACTCATTCTTATTGACAAATGGATTCTCCTTATCTACAGGCTTATAAGTCATAGTGCAGTAACTTTCATTTCCTAGGTCATCATAGACACGATATGTCACAACGACCTCCTTGCCAATCTCAAATGTGAATGATCCATCTGGATTAAGAGGAACGTCAACATTAGAATCAAGTTTCAAATCATTTCCACAATCACTCTTATGAAGCAAATCGTCAATTTCACCTTCAGTCATACCATTCAAGATATTTCCGTCGGCATCGATATAATTCTTATCGATCAAGACTCCACGGCGCAAATCCGCGATCACCTTATCCGCCTCAATCTTATAAGTTGTATTGCAGTCATTCTCTCTTGTGATCGGAACCTCAACCACTGATGGTTCACAGACAATTGCTGGTGGATTATTAATGATATTGATTATCTGTGGACAGAAATCAGAATTTCCAGCCTTGTCTGTAAATGTCCAGTTGACAGTAGTAGAGCCAACTACGAATGGAGCAGATAGATCAGCCTGATCTCCATTGTTCTTTCCATCCGAACGTTTAGAAGTAACTACAATGTCTTCAAAATCAGTACAATTATCCTTAACCCAACGCTCATCACCGGATTTCAATCCTGTGAACAAATTCTTGTGGTTGATTAGATAATCATTATCTATACATATACCAGCAGCTATCTCATTGCTTGTGATCTCGATATTCTTGACCAATTTATCACAGTCAACCTGAGGAGCTTTCTTATCAACGATTTCAACCTCCTGCCTTACTGAATTGACATTCTGGAATTCATCAGTTGCGATCCACTCAATCACGTCGCCATCATTCAATGTCTCTTTGAACTTATAGAATGCATCATTTTCAACTTTCTTTGCCGACGTTGTTGTTCCGTCTTCATGAACAATCACATAAGAGATCTCCGTCTTACTACAATCACTTATATTAAGCATATTTGAGATTGTATTATAAGAAAGGTCTGACACTCCCTGACACTTATTGTTGCCATCAGTTCCGTCAAGTTTCAAGACATCCAGAGACTGAGCTATTTCCGGCTTAGTCGAATCCTTTGGAGAAACAAGAGTAGAACATCTTGAAGCATTGTCATACACATCCTTCAATGTCCAATAAACATATGTGTCATTATCATCCAGTGTGACACTCACATCTACAGAAGATTTTTCCTCTTCCTTAGTCAATCCGACAAAGAACGACAACTCCTTACCACACTCATCATATACTTTGTCGACGTTGCCATCTCCATCCTTTGTATATGCGTATGGAATATTGTTTTCATTAGTTGCAGTTGTGATTTCTGTTGCAGACGCTGCGTTTGCCTTAACATAAGCATCCTTCAACATCTGAACTGTCACTGTCGAATCCGACTTACAACCATTGTTTGGCTGAACATAGACATCAAAGTCAGCAAGACATTCAATAGTTGGAGCCACATTGTCAACCACATTGACTTTTTGAGTGACGGTTGAAGTTTTGCCTGTCACATCTGTCACAGTATACTTGATTTCGTGTTCTCCTGGAGTAAGGTCACTTATCACAACATCTCCAGAAGACAATGTAACGTTTGTTCCTCCGTCAACAGCGTATGTTATTGTGTAATCTGAGCACTCCTTGATATCCAACGCTGTCTTTATTGAGTTGTTGGTTATTGTTGTGTCTCCAGCACACTTGTCAGCAGAGCTGCTTGTGTGGATAGTGATTGCGTCTGGAGTAACCACCTCCGGTCTTGTTGTATCCTTAGCTGTGACAACTGTTGAACAAGATGACATGTTATAGCCATCACTCATTGTCCAATTGATTGTCTGGCTTTCACCAACGCCAAGAGTAAACTGTTTGTCTGTCTCATCAAATGAAGTGTTGTCCAACGAGCTTTCTACCTTTAGAGTGACACCACACTCATCCTTAATCGACTCAATTGTCTTACTATCTCCACTCAATGAGATTCTATTTGGATCAACGACTGAGAATGTTCCGTCCGCATTCTTTGTCGCGATGTTGTTCGCTATGACATACTGTTCGTAGATAGAGTCTTTAGCAGCAGTCTCGATCACCTTACAATCATTGTTTGGCTGAACATAAATGTCGTAATCAGCAAGACATTCAATTGTAGGAGCCACGTTGTCAACCACAGTAACCTTCTGGGATACAGTCGTCTTCCTGCCTGTCGCATCCTCAACTACATATGTGATCTCATGTTCACCTATAGTAAGTCCATTAGCAATCACATTGTTAGTAGTCAATGGCTCACTTGTATTTCCATCAACAGAATATGTCACGGTATATGACGAACAATCCTTGATATTCAACGCTGTCTTGATATCATCATTTGCTATAGATGTATCACCAATACACTTGTCAGCAGAGCTATTTGTGTGGACAGTGATTGCATCAGGTATGCTTACAACTGGACGCATAGTATCTACAGCAGAGACAGTAGACTTGCACTGAGTTGAATTATTAGTGCCATCAGACAATGTCCAATATACATCCTTTGTAAGATGATCATTATCCAATGAAACATTCAAATGATCCTCAGAACCAACGCCATCAGTCTCGGAAACCTTGATTGACAAATCAGTATTACATCCATCATAGATATTTGTGATTGTCTTCTTGTCCGCACTCAACTTGAAGTAAACTTCGTCTCCAGGATTCTTGGCTGAGATTTCGCCAGTTGTCTTGTCAACCACAATCTTATCAGCCAAATAGCCAAGAGCGAACTGATGCATATCCATATCTATAGAAGCCTCACAATTGGCATCCATCGGAACTTCCACATCAGCACATGTGATTTCAGGAGCGACATTGTCAGCCACTTCGATTTTATGGTTATCAACCACTTCTGATGTATTATTCAAGTCGACCGCATTCCAAGTGATTGTATAATCACCAGGGACAAGATCCTCAGAGAATGAAGTTGAGCCATCTGGTTTGACAGATCCAGTAACCTTCTCACCTGTTGATTTCTTGATCTCATACTGCAATTCAGTAACAGGAGAGCACTCTACATACTCTTTACCATAAATCTCTTTATATACTTCTGCAAATGTCTTCGTGTATTCAACCGAACACTTCTCTTTTCCAGAAGCATCCTTTCCAGTAACAAGACCTGTCTCATCAGCAAGAGCACTTGAATTTATAATCTGAGGAGCTCCGACCAAAGTATATGTACATTCAGTAGGATTACCAGAAGCATCAGCAACAATTATTGTGACCTGTTTTTCCTCCTTATACTTGATAGTTATACTTTCGTTGTTGTCGATAGTATCTCCATCTGGAACAAACACTCCAGCGTCGTTCTTAGTAGATACCACAAACTTAGTTGAAAGTGGCTCTCCACAATCATTGCTCATTGCATTCTTCTGATCATCAGTAAAGTCGTAATTAGTCTTGAATATAGACTTTTCGATATCATCAGAAGATTCATAATCAATCTCAACGCCATTATTGTCAACAGCAGCAGATCCTAACATGTTATCGGCACGAGACGCATAAAGAAGGCGTTCTATATCAAGGTCGACGGTAGCATTACAATCATCTCCGACTGGCACTTGAATCTCCTTGTCGTTATAGCATGTTATCTCTGGAGCTATATCATCCGACACTGATAGATTCTGATTTATAGTAGCCTTATCTCCCTTATGGTCTATCACCTCATACTCTATCACATAATCACCATGAGAAAGATTTGTCAAATCCATCTCGCTTACTGATTCATCACTAACAATAGAGCCAGATGTGATCTGATTGCCTGACTTATCCTTCACCACATAGTTGACATCTTTAATACCTGAACAATCCTTGATCTTGTCTAACCAAGTCTGGATTTCACCCACAGTCCACTTATAAGAGGCACTACACTTGTCTATATTGTCAGAATATTTCTCCTTAACATCAGCCAATGTCGCGCCACTTAAATCCAAACCAGAATTATCCACAGCAGTGACAACAGTCGAACAAGATTTGTTGTTGATGCCATCGCTCATTGTCCAATTGATTGTCTGACTTTCTCAGACACCAAGAGTAAACGGTTTGTCAGTCTCATCAAATGAAGTGTTATTCAATGAACTTTCTACCTTTAGAGTGACACCACACTCATCCTTAATCGACGCAATTGTCTTGCTATCTCCACTCAATGTGATTCTATTTGGATCAACAACTGAGAATGTGCCGTCGGCATTCTTTGTCGCAATATTGTTTTTCACAACATACTGCTCATAAATTGAGTCTATTGCAGCGATTTCTGTTGCCTTACATCCATCAGCAGGATTGACATCGATCTCATAATCAGCAAGACATTCAATTGTTGGATCCACATCGTCAACAATAGTAATTTTCTGTACCTTGTCTACCGACTCGTTTGTTCCATCTGTAGCAGTATAGACAATCTCATACTGACCATGAGAAAGATCTTCAGTAGCGATTGGTTTATAAGAACCATTCTCAAATACCTTACCTGTTGAGATGCAATCAGTCTTGCCAAGTTCACGCAAACAATAAGAAACCTCTTTCAAAGAGCAATCCTCAATGCCAAGCAAAGATTCAACATCATCATTTGTGTAATTAGCTCCACAAGTTTTTGTTTGGTCGCTATATTTGATTGTCTCATCTATATTGTTAGACGCAAATACAGGAGACTTATCGTCAACAGCCTTTATTGTCTGCTCACATACCACAGGATCAATCTCTGCATAATCAGTAGAGAATTTCCACATTATAGTCTTCTGTCTCTCATTGTTTGTCAAAGTATACTCGAATGGCGTATTATTGTAAGAAGAGCCATTGTCAATAGAGTACTCTACCTTGACATTTGAATTTGGAGAACAAAGCAGAGCATCTACACTATCTTTCATAGCAATTCCAGTCAACGAAATTGCTTTCTCACAATTTTCATCAAGAGGAACTACGATTCCCTTCAAATTGCCACATGTGATATTCAAGTCTGAAGACGCAGGTATATATTCAACTGTTTGAGTTGCAACACATCCGTTCTTGTCTGTCAATGTTGCAGTCAATTTAGCTGTAGAAATACCATCAGCCAAAGTGAATATTCCGTCGGCATAAGAAACGACAGTCTCATTGTCAGAGTATGAAACCTCATACTTGCCATCGAAGTATAGCTTAGATGGATCAAGATTATCAACTTGAGTACCGCCACTCACATTGCTGATATTTACCTTATTGTAATTCTTAGCACATGGAGTAGTACCAGTTGCGTAATCCATCGAGATCAACAACTGATCAGGCTCTGTGATCTCAAATGTTTTTTCTTGTTTAATGTCAGGATTTGCATTAAGAACATACAGCACTTTATAAGTACCAGTCTCCAAACCAGTAAATTCAGCGACATATTCACCTCCGACTACAGAAGAAACCACATCTGAATAACCTGACGCAGGCTCTATCATCTTGATAGTAAATGCTCCAGAAGGAGACGTTGCCTTAACGCTACCCAATTTAGCTGGATCGTTAGTATTGACTCCATTACATAGTGCATCTGTTTTGTTCCAATTAACATTTGGCACATCTGGACTTGGCACAGTGACCGTAACTGGAATTTCACAACCATGCTTATCTTTTATTGTATAATAGTAGTTTCCGGCAGCGACATCAGACACAGAAATCTTGCTTCCCTCTCCCGTCACAGGGACAACTGTTTCTGGAGTACAATACGCAGATTCGGAAGTCTTCTCACAATACTTGTAATCACCAAATCCACCATCAATTGTGATAGAATAACGTCCATCACTCAATCCGTAAACAGATGGACTATTCTCTGATTTCACAACTGTAAGATCTGAAGCAGGTTGAGTGACAGTGAATGTCTCTGGCTCTGAAGTACAATTATTAGCATCAGTAACAGTCAATGAATACTCAACGATGCCATGCTCATCAGCTGTTGTTATTGACGCTGAATTGTTGCCGTAAGTTTCTCCTGCTTTCTTCCATGAATATGTATTCGCTATAATGTTCGCAGTGATCTCCTTCGTCTCACCATAACACAAAGTGACATCCGCAATATTCGGAATAACTGGTTTTGCATTGACAACAAATTCAAAATTCTTGCTTTCTGTCAATCCACACTCATTCTTCACTTTATATGTGAATGTATAAGTGTTGGCTGTCAAATCCTTGATATAGTCGGAAGTGACTGCGACATCTCCATTATACCAACCCTGCTCTCGTGCAGGAGTTCCAGCATCGGCATCATTCCATGTCAAGCCAGGAGTTGGCAACTCAACATCTGTAGTGCCGACACAGACTGCTGACAATGTGACGTCACCGATAACAGGTGCAGAATACTCTTCAACTTTGAATGTCTTCGCTTCACTTGTACAGCCATACTTGTCAGTCACTGTTGCTGAGTAATTGCCCTTGCCAAGAGAGAACACATTACTTGTCTGAGATGTAGTTGATACATTATATGTATAGTCACCCTCTGTTGGTGTTGCTAGTGACAAAGAGAATTCA
>CACZOA010000023.1 GCA_902782665.1 uncultured Bacteroidales bacterium | reverse complement strand
CCACGCTGATAATCAGGTATAACAAAACTTCCTTCATTATGAAGAAGTCCTATGTATTCTCGAAGACTTATTGTAGTCCTATTTATTTCATCCTTTACTCGATTGGATAGTGATTCAATAATTTCCATATAATAATACATTTATAATATTTCCCTTGCAATCCATGCACAAGCTTAAACATCGGCAAGAACATAAGCCATAGATACGGATCATTGTATATTTATATCCTCAAATATATCCAAAACAATCAATTTTCACAACCTAAAGCCAACTATTTTCACATAGCATCAACTTTTTCAAGCGTCATTTGCCATCGCATGGAACAATTGACCCACTAAGAATTATCAACTTACCCCAATTTTTAATTTATAATTTATAATTCATAATTTCCTCACAGTATCTCCCTCGCTATCCATGCGCAAGCCTCAGCGTCGGCAAGGGCGTGATGATGGTTTTCTAGGATGTAGCCACACTCTGCCGCTACGGTGTGAAGCTGATGGTTCTCCAGATATGGGAATGCTCGACGGGCAGCCCATAACGTGTCGTAGAATTCATAATCAGGATAGTCCATCTGGTAAACTTGGAACACGGCTTTCAAACAGCTCTCATCAAAATTTTTGTTGTGGGCGACGAGGGGGAGTCCTTCTATCAGTGGCTCTACCTGCTCCCACACTTTGGGAAACACAGGCGCGTCGTCCGTATCCTCACAACATAATCCATGCACCTGGCTGCAACGGTAATTATAGTAGTTTGGCTCGGGCTGAATGAGCGAGTAAAACTGGTCGACAATCTCCCCGTCTCTCACAATCACAATTCCAACAGAGCAAACTGAGGAGCGTTCATAATTGGCTGTCTCAAAATCGATCGCCGCAAAATCACTTAGTCCAACTCGATAATCTTTCGGTTCGGATGCGTTGTGACGTCGTCCCTTATACCATCTGTTATTCATATCTTTCATAATTCAATCCTCCTTATAGCTGTCTGACATTCTTTTTATCTTTCCTGCAATCTCTTCTCTGAGCCACTGCGGCTCCAGCACTTCCACCTCTTCCCCGTTCTTCAAAATCTCCTGCTGGAAATCAAACTGAGGTCGGATGTTGAATGTGAAGATGCTGTACTCTTCATTGCGTTCTATCTCTTTCTGCGACTCATGTATCTTCAGATCACGAATATATTTGGCTTGTATTGCCGTCGCCTTCAATTTGACCATCTGCTTCTCTACGCTCTGGTCGGCTATGATGCCAAAACATCCGTTGAAATAATCCTCCGCATTCCAATCATTCGGCATGACAAAAGTCTCATCTTTCGTGTTAAGTTCACGGATTCGGTCTAATGAATATATCCTCGGACCTTCGTCATAATAGGTGCTTTTTGCCACCATATACCATCTCTGTCTGAACAGTTTCACACAATATGGCTGGACATCGAAATTGCTTTCCACATCTTTCCAATAGCTGTGGTAAGTGATGTTGAGCACACGGTTCTCCTTCATGGCTGAGATGATAGGATGCAGATATTCTTGTCCCGACGGGATATATTCCAACAGAATACGATCTTTTATACTCTGACTGTTAGCCAGAGCATTGCTGACAGAGAAGGCATTGTAGAGCCACGACCGTATTCCATTCTCGTTGATGTCTTCCTCATTCTCGATATAATAGCGGTATCTGCCGGAATTCTCATTGGAGATGTCGATGCCAAACATGTCTCCTATGACTACACGCCAATTGTCAAAGGTTCGTTTGGGAAGATCCTTACCTCTGCTGATATCAGTATCTTTGACCCATAGTTCATTCAGATCATTGTATGATATCTTATGTCTGCGATAAATGGTCTCTATCACCCAAACATACTTGTTAATCAAACTTTGTCCTCTATCGTTGTTCTTCATATTCTTTGATTTTTTCTACAAAGATGTGCCAAAGGTACGCCAAATCATGGTGTAGGTTTGAAAAAAGATAAAAAAAAGGAGGATATATCGCCATTATTCAATTTTGATATACCCTCTTTTATATCTCACGACGTGAATTCAAATCACATCTGATGCTCTTTTCTCAAAAGATCGTTCACTGTCTTCACTGGATTGAATGTGTCGATAGGCACCTCCACGAAGATTGTGTTCCAGTCGCTCATCGCACCGTTCCACAAACCAGGAAGCTCAAGTGCCTTCAATGCCTTGCCATCCTTGCTCTTGCTTGAGATGAAACCAGTATTTGGATCGACGAACTTAGTCAAATCATATTTGTCGCCCTTATAGTCTTTCACTCCACATACGAGATCAACAGGGTTGAAATGAGTAGCCTCCTTGAATATAGTCATCTGCTCAGGATCATTCTTGTCGAACTGAGCGCTTTCAAGAATCTGAAGAGAATGGCTACCGTCAGGATTAACTGCGACGTAAGGTCCACCACCGGGCTCACCCTCATTCTTGACCATACCGCAGACGCGGATAGGACGATCCAACTTCTTCTTCAAGTATTCAATCTTATTTGCCAGGTGAAGAGGGCAATCAGCAGCGTCTACATGAAGCTTCTCAATTACGAATTTCTCTATCTCATCCAACTCCTTGTCGCTGACAGAAGCGTTGTTGAGCTTTCTCAAATACTTGAACATCTTCTCCTGATATTCGACAAGGACACCAGCCAACATAGCCTTATATTCAACAGTAGGCTGTTTCAAAGCATCCGGCACAACATTGTCGATATTCTTGATAAAGATAATTTCAGCGTCGATATCATTAAGATTCTGAATCAACGCTCCATGGCCACCTGGGCGGAAGACCATCTTTCCATTGCTGGAACGGAAAGGTTCATTATTCTCGTCGACAGCAACAGTATCTGTGCTATGACGCTGCACAGAGAAAGTGACGTCGTATTGGACTCCGAAATTATATTCGTATTCAGCAACCTTTTCAGACAACAATCTGTTGAAATATGTAAGGTGATCCTCAGACACAGTGAAATGCAAACGAACTATACCATTTTTGTTTTTCGCGTACATCGCACCTTCTGCCAAATGTTCCTCAAAAGCAGTGCGAACACCCTTATCATTTTTATGGAATTGTATCAAACCCTTTGGCAAGAATCTGTAGTTCAATCCATTCTGTTCAAGCAACGCATCCAGAACGTTAGTGTAACGCTTCTCTGTGATAAGACGCATAACATTCTTTCCATCGTTCTTCAAGCATACTTTATTAAGCTGCTCATAAAAAGCAAACTTCTGGATTTCGCTAATAAACTTCTGCTCAAAGTCTGTTTGAGGCTCCCCTCCTCTATCTCTGAAAGCAAACAAATCCTTGAACATACGGCTTGCTGCTCCAGATGCAGGTGTAAATTTCAACACATCATGACCTGCAGCCAAATATTCTCTCCATAATGAGATATATTTATCTTTGCTTTTGTCAGACAAATGTAAAATTCCATCCTCTACAGTGGCTGCACACACAACCTTCAAAAAAGGAAAACCGTTTTTGAAACAATCCAATTGTTCCGAAAGTTTTTCTTCTGAAATTCCCATCTGCTTCAGCAAATCCAAATCATCCTGTGTCATATCCTAAAAATTTGCGTATCCTAAATCTTTGTCCTAAAATTAAACCTATTTCACGAACAATGCAAAGTTATAAGAGAAAAAGATAATAAAAAAGTTTTCAAAGACAAATAAACTATGCTACTCAACAACTTTTAACATTTTTTAATTTAAATTTATTCAGTTTTCATGCAGGTTTAATATTCATGAAGTCTTCATGCGAAATTTAAAAAATGCTCGTCTATGGATCGCACTGCAGAGGGGACGGTTAGGGAGTTCCGTCCTTGACAATCTTCATTTTATCGTGCTTTGAACTCCATAGCATTATACAAAAAAACAAGCACCTCTATTCCCATAGAAATGCTTGGATAATTAATCACATAAAACGAACTGAAATATTACTACTTAATCTTGTCTTATAAAAGACGGTGCGAATATAAGCATTATTTTAATTCGACATTCAAGATTTTTGTATAAAAATTGATTTTATGCTATATTTGCACACATATTAAGAATCTAAGACGTGACACGACGATTATACGGTATTTTTTTATTCTTAGCTATTTGCACCAGCATAGCGGCACAAAAAACGGACGGTTCAATCAACAGTTCGCTTGACAGTGTCTTTACGTGGTTCAGGGAGGCAAACTATCCGACATTGAGATACGGAAACCTAAAAGTTGACAATTACAGCACAAATCAGAGCGACTCTCTAATTCAAATATCTCTCAGCAAACCTTTCAAAAATGTCAACTTCAGAGAAGACGCGATAAAAGCGTTGAAAGACAGCATCAGCAAAAATCTTCCTGCCCCATATACAAATTTCGATGTTGAGCTATACATCTCTTCTAAAAATATTTATGACTATGTCCCCAATGAGATGCGTAAAGAGACAAAAAAAGACAAGTCTCGAATACTTAATCTCAGAAACAGAGACAAAGATGATTTAAAGAATGTGGTCACTAAGGTTGGTGCTCCATGTTCTCCTTCCGCTGGTCTACAGGGTCGACATATCGCTCTATGGGCAAGTCACGGCTACTATTTCGAACCGTCACAAAACCTATGGATCCTGCAACGTCCTCGCTTCTGGGGAATCTCCGAAGACACTTATACCCCTTCGGTCGTTTTGCCTTATCTGATTCCGATGTTGGAAAACGCTGGAGCTAACGTTTTTTATCCAAGAGAAAGGGATGTCCAGAAAAATGAGGTGATCGTAGATTTTGAATCTGCGAAGACCACTGAATACGTGGAAGAAAACGCCCGTCGTGCCAAATGGCACAATCCAAACCCTGATAGAGTCGACACGACAGGATACGCTCAAAAGAAAAAGATATATCGTCATGGCGACAATCCTTTTGCTGACGGTTCTTATCGAGTAATCCGTTCACATCCTAACGGTTCAGCCTACACTGACTGGATTCCTGAGATTCCTGAAGATGGAGAATATGCGGTTTATGTGTCATATAAGACTGTTTCCAAAAGCACTGAAGATGCCCACTACACTGTCTACCATACTGGTGGAGAAACGGAGTTTGTAGTAGACCAGACTAAAGGTGGCGGCACATGGATTTACCTTGGCAAATTCAAATTCAAAGCCGGATCACATCCGGAAATGGGCAAGGTGCGTCTGACTAACCAAAGCGAAGAAAAAGGCAATCATATCACCGCTGACGCTGTAAAATTCGGAGGAGGTGTCGGATGTGTGGAGAGAAGCATCGCTCCTATCCCTGGTGCTCCAGATCCTTTCTTTTTCACAAGTGAAAAGCCAAAATATCTGGAATGTGCACGCTACTGGCTACAGATGGCCGGATTCTCCGACAGTGTCTACTGCGGCCAAAACAACGAATACAAAACAGACTACATGAGCCGCGCAATTTGGGTGAACGCTCTGTCGGGAGGCTCGCGTCTCAACAAAAAGACAAAAGGTATCGGCGTGCCTATCGATTTGGCTCTTGCCCTACATACTGATGCCGGCATCGACACGTCTACTGTCGGCTCACTGGCAATATTCCTGACAAGTGATATGGGAAAAACGGAATACCCTACCGGTCTTTCCCGCATGGCATCACGTGATTTCGCGGACATGGTGGAATCACAGGTGGTCGAGGACATCAAGAAAGTATATTGTCCAGACTGGCACAACCGTGGTTTGAGAGACGAGGCTTATTACGAGGCAAGAGTGCCTGAGGTCCCTACTATGTTGCTTGAACTTCTGTCACATCAAAATTTTGAAGACATGAAGTACGCGCTCGACCCAGAGTTCAAATTTACCGTCGCACGCTCTATCTATAAGGCTGTCATAAAATTCATAGCCAGCATCAACAAGGTAGAAGATTATGAGTTCACTCCGCTCGCACCGTCTCACTTCGCCATCGATTTCAACGGAGACAAAATAAATTTATCTTGGAGACCGACAAAAGACAGTCTCGAACCATCAGTCACAACAGACGGATACATCCTCTACACCGCAATCGGTGACAACGGATTCAACAACGGAATCTATTTGGAAAACAACAAATACTCAATGGAGCTGCACAAAGATTCCATCTACAGGTTCAAAGTGACAGCGGTCAACAGAGGAGGAGAGAGCTTCCCTACTGAGATTTTGTCAGCAAGCATCGCTTCCAAAGAAAAAGGAAGAGTGCTGATCGTGAATGGATTCAACCGTGTGTCAGGACCAGAATTCTTTGAAGACTCTCTGTCAGGTGGATTTGTAGACAACAAAGATCCAGGAGTGCCATATATAAGAGACATATCTAAAACTGGCAGTCAAACAGATTTTATCAAGAGTAACCCATACATTTCCAACGACCAACCGGGATTCGGAGCTTGTGAGAAAAATCTGGAAGGCCAAATCATCGCAGGAAACACATTCAACTATCCATACGTACATGGGAAAGCACTGCACTCACTAGGATTCAGTTTTGTTTCCATGAGCGACGAAGCATTTGAGACGCATACCAACGTCGACAAAAACCATTTCTGTTTGGTGGACTACATCCTTGGAATGGAGAAAGAGACAAAATGTGGAATGCAAAAGCGTTACAACGTGCTGAATTATGCCACACGAAAAAGATTGACGAAATATCTGTTGTCGGGAGGAAACCTCTTCATGTCTGGAGCATACATCATGTCGGAGATTGAAGAGACAAAAGCGGAATACCCTTCCGTAGCGAAATTCGCCAATGAGGTTTTGGGTGTCAAACTAAAAGCGGCAACAGCTGACATTCTATGGTGTAAAACTCATGCTATCGAGTATCTGACTCCACTACCAAAAAGTGATATCCAACTTAGTCAGATACAAAGTTCATTCAGCATCAAGAATGACTTCAAACGTAGCTATAAGTTCAACAACAGGCCAAGTGAACGCCAATACACAGTAGCGTCGCCTAACATTCTCGACAAAGGCAATCCAAACGCATTTGTCGTGTTCAGATACCTTGAGAATGGCGAGCCTGCAGCTGTCGGACAGAAAGGCAAACTGAACACTCTCATCAGCGCGGTTCCGTTTGAAAGCATAGATGAAGATGAACAAGACCAATTCATGAAAGAGCTTGTCACATTTTTCGGTTTGACAGGAAACAAAAACAAAGCGTCAAAATCGAAGAATGCCGCCAAAAGACAGCAACAGCAAAGAAAAAAACAGTTGTAAAGAAAACAACACCAAAGAAAACGACAAAGTAGGAAAATGAAAATATATGTATATACTGAATTTGTAGACGAGAGCGTCGGAAACAGATTCAATGGGAAAAAGACTGCAGAGGCAGACTACATTCTGCTTGACAAAGTGGATGATGCCGAACATATTTTAGGAAGCAGTCGTTCGGTGTGGCAGGTATCCCAAGCTTTGAAAAAAGCCAACTTCTGCCCAGACGACTATTTGATGCTCATCACACACAATGTGGATTGCAAACTCATCAACGGAGGTGAAAGTGAATTTGCGTTTGCAGCCGCTTACACAGGACGCACATGCGTCTACTCGAATTACATCACCATTTCCGAAGGAGAGGCTCACGACACTCCTGTGATAGCGCCACAGATAGGCAGCGTGAGAGAAGACTTCAACATGGGAAGCATCGTGCTCTACAAAGCATCGGAATGGGTCAAGGCGAGCGAGAAGATGGCCGACGACTATGACTACGCAGCCTACTATTTCATGCGTCTGATGCTTTGCCAGAATGGCGACACATACCATATCCGCCAGACTCTGTATCAGGAAAGCGAATTCGACAGCCGTAGCGCCGAAGACAAACAGTTTGACTATGTCAACCCTAACAATGAACTTAAACAACTCGAGATGCAAAGAGCATATCTTGAGTATTCTAAAATAGCAGGGACATATATCGATTACACTCAGACAAACAGAATCAAAATAGAGACCACGGACTATGCCGAGAACTACAAATTCAAAGTCTCGGTGATCATTCCTGTGAGAAACCGTGAGAAAACTATTGAAGACGCTGTGAAATCCGCACTCAGCCAAAAACTGAAAGACGGAAAAGTGAATGTGATCGTAGTCGACAATTTCTCCACAGACAAAACAACTGACAAGCTTATCAAACTTGCCAACGAGAACAACCGTCTCTACCATATATTCCCATCTCGCACAGACCTCGGAATCGGAGGATGCTGGATGGAGGCTGTACGCCATGAGGCTTGTGGACTATACTGTGTCCAGCTCGACAGCGATGACGTCTATCAGGACGAAAACACTTTGCAGAAGATAGTCGATGCATTTGAACAGAACAAATGCGCGATGGTGATTGGATCATACTCACTTACAGACTTCGACCTCAACCCTATCCCACCGGGATTGATCGCCCACAAAGAGTGGACAGACAAAGAGGGTCCTAACAACGCTGTCAGAATCAACGGTTTGGGAGCACCACGAGCATTCTTCACTCCTGTACTTGTGGAGATACCTATCCCTAACGCAAGTTATGGCGAGGATTACGCTGTAGGATTGCAGATGTCGAAGAAATACAAGATCGGAAGAATCTACGACAGTCTGTACTGCTGCCGCAGATGGGGAGGCAACTCCGATTCTTCTCTTTCTGTTGAGAAAATAAACGCAAACAACAACTACAAGGATTCTATCCGCACAATAGAGATGTTGTCAAGAGGTTTTAACAAATAAACAATCAGGTAATGGAAATCGAAAACATCAACATATCGCTAATATTCTACGCTGCATTCCGCAATCAGGCGTGTGAAGACAAATTCCAGGAACTGATCAAGGATGTGAACCTGTCTTCCGACGTGATGATTGGCGGCAAACTGTATAATGCCAATTTCACATCCACAATCATAAAACTTGACTTCCCTAATTTCAACTCTGACAGAAAAAGGAAGAACAACATCATCTATGTAGACCGTGACTGCAACGCCAACGAGAAAATGAATGGCAGTCTGATCGATGCTGTCCTCGGTTCACCAGAAGCTGAATATGTGAAAAGCTCAAAACCAGAGAACAGACATTATGCGATCTTCTTCAGCCGTCTTGTTGACTACAATATACACCCAAGCGAATTGTCGGAATTGGTCCGTGTGATGGTGGAGACCGACGCAATGATCACCTACTCCGACTACAACAAATTGGTGAACGGCCGCAGAATCAGAATGCGTCTTGCCAACCCGACGACTGGAATGTCCGTCTACGACAGAGATTTCGGCACCGTCTTCGGAATAAACTGCGAGAAATACGACGTCTATCAGAAAGATAACGGATTCATGCAACTAGACAGAATGATCTTCAACAACTCATTCAACAAACGTGGAGAAATAGTCCATATCTGCGACGCTCTCTACGATGAAGTCTATTTGCCAGGATACGAAAATATCATAAACAACGAGAGAGGCACATCATCCGATCTCGCCAACTTCGCAATGGATCTCCACTTCGACATGATGCGTCTGAAGGCAAACATTCCGTTTGACCAGATCAAAGAAAATGAAAGCATCGCAAAAATCGTCGAGAAAGAAGAAAAGCCCAAAGTGCTCGTCCTTTTGCTTGGCGACGAGTGCACTAAGGATGACGATGAACTGAACATACACAGATACGAGCAAAAAACCAAGATCGCTGTTGAATTGAAGAGATATTATGGAGATGATTCCGTAGACGTGAGATTAAAGGAACCACATTTCCTTTATACCGGCTACCCTGCTTACGAAACTGAATACAATCTTCCTATCGACTTGGTGCAGATCGCAGACATCGTGATCGAAATCCAATACAACACGCTGATCAAAGCCGCTGACATCCGATATATCGTGAAACGTATGGCGGAGACAAAAGCGGGAATGGTGCTTTCCATCCATCCAGATATGGATCTTTTCTCTAAAGCCGACGCAATGCATCTCGGCGAAGCTATGCCACAGTGTTGTCTGAGCGGTCTGTACAGATTCGTAGACAGAGCTTTCGCATCAACCGCATTCATGGACTCCAGACTGCGTCTTACTTCAGCTATGCCTCGCTACGAGAACTTCCTAAGCATGGCTCAGAAATATAAGACTGTCGTGCTACAGAAATATATCTCATCTGAGAGCAACTCTAAACTGGTAGATAAACTTAATTTCATCCACACAGCGGAACTGCAATTCAAACGTGACACAGAAGAGGCTGCTCTGCTTGAGAGGGAAATGTTCCACCGTCAACTGCTTGCGAAATAGAGACAATAGCGGCTGGAGATACAGTTTTCTATTTAAAACTATTAAACTATGAGCGAAATACAGAAGAAAGTTTACGATACACTTATCCCGGCGAATGAGAATCTTGATGTTTTGACAAAGGTTTTCTTAGTCGACGGTTATAAGGTTGTGGCTCAACACAATCCTGCGAGAGCGGTGTCGTCTGGAGCCAAACTCGACAAGGCTACAATCGCAAAACGCAAATGCTTTCTTTGTAAAGAAAACCGTCCAGCTGACCAGCCAAGCGTGATATACAACGACAATTTTGAGATACTCAAAAATCCTTTCCCGATTTTGAAAAAGCATCTCACTATTCCTCTTATGCGTCACGAACGTCAAGAGATCCTTCCTCATTTCGCCACAATGCTTGATTTGAGCAAAGATCTGCCAGACTTCACCCTACTCTACAACGGCCCTAAATGCGGAGCTTCAGCCCCAGACCACATGCATTTCCAAGCCGTGCAGACCGGGTTGATGCCACTTGATGAAAAAGCCATATCAGAATTTGATATCGCAGACGGTGAGATCCGCGACTTCGGCAGAAAATGTTTCGTGTTTGAAAGTTCGGACAAAGAGTCTATCTGCAAACAATATTCATCTTTATACAACAAACTGACAATCAAGGAAGACGAATGGGAACCACGAATGAATGTGGTGGCACACTTCATCACATCCACACAGACATGGAATGTATGGGTATTTCCAAGAGAAAAGCACCGTCCGTCATACTATGATCAAGGAAGAATGATCAGTCCAGGCGTGATAGACATGGCTGGAATATTGGTTTTCCCAAAACCAGATGATTTTGAAGATGTGGATGAAGCAATGATTCGCCAGATATATAAAGAAGTTTCAATATAAAAGCTATAAAATCGAGACATATTATGATAAAGTTATCTCATTTATTTTCAGCGGCCATGATCACATCAACAGCGATTCTATCAACAGGATGCGGATACGACCATTCTTTAATCGATGCCAGTGACGAAAGAATCAAAATTTCCGGACGTGTAGTGTATGAAACATATGATAGACATCACGGAGATTTTACTCGAAAAGAGACAATGGCTAAATGGTCATACCCTGGAGTGACAATATCCACAAAATTCATAGGCTCTAAAATCACCATGCTTGCCAAGCCACACAGTGGATACTTCATGGTAGAGGTAGACGGGAAAGATCGAAAGAAAATCGGATTCACAGAAACAAGTTATGAAGACAGGATTGTTTTAGCGGACAGTCTTGACAAAAATCAGATTCATAGCGTCAAGGTTGTTTATTGCGACGAAGGACACGAGCTGCAACCGGAATTTCACGGATTCAAGACAGATGGAGATTTGATAAAAGATGAGACAGAAAAGAAAAACAAATTCTATTTTATCGGCAACTCCATCACATGCGGATATGGTGTGGACGGTGACAGATCGCAGACATTCAACTATGAGACTGAGGATTTCACCAAAACCTTCGCATATCAGATATCAGAGAAATATGACGCCGAATATATAGTGTTTGCTAAATCAGGTTATGGAATATACCGTAATTATGGCGACGTGAAAGAAGGAAGTTCCGTCAACATGAGCACACTATACGACTATACCCTATTCTGCGACACCACATACAAGTGGGATCACAACAGTTTCAAAGCAGACGTCGTGTTCCTCAACCTCGGCACCAACGACACTAGTGAAGACAACTACGATATCGAGAAATTCAAGTCGGCAGCAAAAAACTTCGTTGCAAAGATCAGAGCCACAAATCCAGGAAGCAAACTTGTATTGATGACAGGTCCGATGATGCACGACAAAGCACTGTCGGATGTGATGATGACACTTGACGAAATAGCATTCCAGATGGCAAAAGATGGAGACGACAAAGTTTACCGATTCAATTTCACTCCTGATGATGGCAAATTCGGTTACGGCACAGACTGGCATCCGAGTGCAGAAAAGCAGAACGATATGACAAGAGAACTGATGGAATTTATGGAGAAGCATGAGATTGTAAAATAACTTTTTTCTCGTCAACATGCCGATCTCTCACAAATAGCATATGAATTAATTTCTAAAATCAAAATTAATTCATATGTTATTTTTAAAAATAATCCATTACATTTGGAAAGTCATTACATTTTTACGTTCAACATTTGTTGGTTTGGTGAAAATGATTTTTAAGTTTTACGTAAAAAAGGACTAAACATGAGATTAACAAAATTCGGATTTTTGATGACATTAATTGCTTCACCACTTTGTATGGAAGCTGAAAATCTAGATGTCAAACGTATTGAGATCGATAAAGAGAAATCAGTCGAGTTTTTAAGTTGCGATGCCATTGGCAAGCAAGGATTGATTCTGACCACAAAAGATGATGACAATCAAAAAAACACACAAAAAGGCCATAACAGACTTACGTTCACAAAATACGACACATTGCTGAACAAAGTGACGAGTGTGGATGCGGAATTTTCCCGTAAAGACAACATTGATCAGATCACGAAAGGAAATGACCTCTACAGACTCTCTATGGAGAAAAACGGAGAGTTCGAATTGCTGTTTATTGACGGTGAAAAAATGAAGCCAATATTGTCGACTGGTGATATAGGCAAGAGAATAGTCATTTCATACAACCAGGTTATGGGAGACTACGTATACATGGCAGGAACACAGAAAGGGCTTCCATTCGTGTACGCTTTGAATGCTAAGACAGGTGCTGGCAAGATGACAAACCTGACTGTGCCAAGCAAAAAGAAATTCAGCATCATGTCGTTCGAGACAGACGACAACCAGAATGAAGCACATCTATTCATCAAAGAAAAGCAAGATAAAGGTTATGTGATGAAGCTATATGTGTTTGCAGACGGTGACCTTAAAAACGAAATGACAATGGCACCTGATGCCGAAGATAAATATCCGGCAACAGCGTTTGCTTCCAAAATGAGCGACGGCAGCTATATAATCTCTGGCACATACTCCGACAAGGATACAAAAGGCACAGTTAGATCAATCGGTGTGTTTTTGAAAAAGGTTGAGAATGGCAAAACATCCTACTCTACTTACATCAACTATCTTGATCTAAAGAATTTCACTTCATACATGACAGAGAGAAGACAGAAGAAAATTGAGAAAAAGAAAGCCAGAAAAGAAGAGAAAGGCGACGAATACACTATCAACTACAATATGTTGCCATATAAGATCATAGAAGAAAACGGCAAATACCTGCTGGTTGGAGAAGCTTACTATCCTACCTATATTACAGTTCCAGTCACTCAAGTAAAGACAAACGCTCAAGGCGGAACGTACACAACCACTACATATAAACGAGAATTCGATGGATATTTCTACACTCACTATTTCGTGATGGAATTTGACAAAAATGGAAAAATGGGATGGAGCAACTCGGCACCATTGGAAGTGTTGAAGAGCTGGGTTCCTAGACGTCACTTGTCAATCAACAAGAAGGCTCAGGCATTGGAGGTGTTCTATCCATCATTCGGTCATATGAACCATGTTTCATACAGTTATGGCGGAGAGGAATTATTGAAAGAAGAAGTGACATACGTGGAAGATGACGTAAAACTAAAAAGGTACAGTGGTTTAGACACCGAATATTGGTATGATAACACATTCTTATCATCTGGTTTGCTAAAAATAAAAGATGACGACGGCAAACGTCGCATCTTCAGCATCAACAGAATTAAATGTGACAGATAAATAAAAAATAGAGACGCAAAATTCAGCGTCTCTATTTTTTTCTTTTCATTGTCAAGAATCCCCACCAGGCCCAGAGCTTGCGTTTCTTCAGATAATGGGGATTATATTGGTGGCAATAAGCCTCACGTTCAAATGAGATGCGACGGTAGGCCAAATGTGAATTCCGGAATTTAACCAGCCACACAAGCCATTCTATCACATACCACAGATAAAACGGTATGAAAAGCATCTCTTTCATCTGTGCGGAATGTATCGACTCGTGGTTGATAAGCACAGTATTAACCGTAGCCTCCTTACGCACAAAAAGCAGAGTAAAAAGGTTGATGGCTGCAAAACCTTTGGTCGGAAGAATACTGTTTTTTATTATCAACATACACGCCTACAAAATAAATCCGCAATCCTTGCAGATTGGATTCACAATCTCATTTCTTGCGAAAGCCTGCTTCATCTCCACAGCTTCCTTGCAATTGATTATTTCATCGAGAGGTGTCGTGAAAACATTGCCCAATACCATATCTCCGTTAGCATCCAGACAACACGGCACAACACTACCGTCGCACAGAATAGCTATATGATCACGCAACGCATAACATTTCTTGTGAGCCAGATCCAACTTTTTTTGTCCAGGCCATGAAAAACGAGCGGCATTCTGCAAAAAAATATGATCCTGAATCTTCACGTTACGAGATATTGTGTCTTCAATCTGCGTAGAAAAAAATGAATTTACCGCATTCCTGCAATACTCATTGAAATCAGACGCTCCCTCCGCGCCGTTGTTCCAAAGTCGGAAACTGAAATATGTATTTTCTGAATATCTTTTGGCAAAAGAGAAAACGCCATCCATCTTCTCCTTCCATTGCTCCGACGGAATATTCTCCGCATAAGCGTGAACCGATACATTGCACTGCCTAACAAGTTTATCCGCAAACACCTGCTCCACCTTATCAAGCATCGAACCATTTGTAGTCAGATTGACATGGAAGCCATTGTCTACGGCCATCTTCACCAAATCACAAAACTGAGGATGAAGAGTAGGTTCACCAAGCACATGAAGATAGATATATTCAGTATAGGGGCGGATATAAAAAAGTATCGCCGAAAATTCTTCCGGCGACATAAACTTTTTCTTTCTCTTAGACGACTGACAAAAACTGCATCTGAAGTTGCAGACATTCGTCAGCTCTATATAGATTTTTTTGAATCTCAACTCTTTTCTATTATGGATTATATTCCAAAATACCTGTATTATAACGAGAACGTAAGCCCTTCAAATACTGGAACTTATAACCGAAAGAAGCCATAATCACCATATTCTGGCATGATGTAAAACCTCTTGATACACCGACCTGCCAATACATGCCATTAACTTCCTCCTTCATCAACTCGTACATGATTTTGAATGACAAACCATAGTCGAACTCATCTGGAATCAAATCCTTACTTTGCTCTTTGTCAGCCTCCCAATTACATTTAAAGACAGACTCCTGGGCATAAGTACCTACATCCAAAGTCTTACCACCTATGTATCCAGTAACGTACAAACCAAGGCTTGGAACAAGTCTACCCGGACCTACATTATAAATAGAATACATGATGTCAACTGGAAGTTTAAGACCCATAGATCCTACCTTAACATCCTTTTCCACACCTGAAAATTCTACTTCTGGAGCAGCAGTCAAAGGTCCTTTAACAGAAAAGTTTGTGAATGGCAGAGAATCTAGTTTTGCACCTTCAGAGCAGAACAACAAACCAGGTTGGATGCTCCATTTTGAGTTAAGCTGGATTTCAGCAACGACACCCGCATTGAAACCATGTTTGAAACGACCTCCATAAGCTTCTTTGAAATCGCCATTCCAGCTAGACATGTTATAACCAGCCTGCAAACCCATTCGCACTTTTACATCAGGCTCTGCAAATATATTCAATGCTGAAACCAGCATCACGATCGAGATTAAAATCCTTTTCATCCTTAACAAATTGATACTTATTAGTGCAAATGTATTTATATTTTCCTTTTCTGCAAAATTTCTTTCAATTAATGTTATGAACAATTTAAGAAGTTTGGAAACAACAGTGATAAAAAACAAAAAAAGACGGCCATAATGACCGTCTTTGATATCATATCAGATATTTATTAGAATCTGAACTGGAACTTAGCAGAGATATTTGGAGTAGCATGGCTTTTCATCCAATCGCTCTCGAACTCAATACCAGCGCCGATAGCATCGTTGAAATACCAAGTACCGCCAGAATACATACCGAAAACACCATTAACGTGATCCCAAGCATCCTTCTCAGCCTCTGTCCAATCACCAGTTGGGATAGAAAGAGCGACACCACCATTGAAACCAGCATAAGTATCAAGTTTCTTCAAGAACTGGAAGTGGAATGCAGAACGAAGGAGAATCAAATGCTCCATAAGGCCAAGATCTCTATTGCCATGATCTGGGTGCCACATATCATGATCATAACCACAGATTCCATACTGGAAACCTAGATCGATACCACCATTGTTACCAAAGTTCTTTGTATTGATAAAGCCACTAGCAAGACCAGCCGCACCATCAATTGTGATCATAGGCATAACTGCATTGTCGTCTTCCCAACCAGGAACACCAATACCAAGACCCAACTTGAATCCATCAACCATTGTCATACCAGTAGCACGCTGATTTCCAGCATTTGCCGACAAAAAAGTCATAGCAGCAAGAACAAAAGCAAAAACTTTTTTCATTTCCTTTTTCCTTTAATGATTAATTTTTGGCAAATGTACAACATTTTTGTGTTTACTATCGCAAAATAATGTTAAAAAACATTTCATTTATGGGATTTTAACCATTTTATACATAATATAATACGTTTTGACAAATTCGCACTCACTAAAAAACATCATAGATGAAAACTATGTTTTTAGCCTATTGTCATCATTTTTAATAGAAAAACAGCACAACAGTCATCATTTTTTTGACAAAAGAGGAGTATTTTGAGTTAGTTTTTTACAAAAAGAGCCTTTCATATTTCATAATTTTATATATTTGCATTCGCTTTTTGCATAGGCATACAAAATTTCTAACAAAAAGCGAGTTAACAGCAAGTAATAATATTTAATATGAATATCGAAAAGAAAGTAATTGATGAAGTGAGCTTGCAGCTAACACTTAGCATCAATGAGGAGGATTACAAGGGAAGAGTTGACAATGCTCTTCGTTCATACCGTCAGAAGGCTAGCATCCCAGGTTTCCGTCCTGGTAAAGCTCCAGCGTCGTTGATTGACAAGATGTACCGCAAGAGTGCAATGGCAGAAGAGGTTAACAAGATGGTTCCTGAAATGCTATCTAACTACATCAACGAAAACAAACTTCGCGTACTTGGCGAGCCAATCCTAGCTGAGGGTCAGGAGTTGCTAGATTTTGAAAAGGATGTAAACTACACTCTTACTTTCGACGTAGCATTGATTCCAGAATACAAGGTTGCACTTGACAAGAACATCAATGTTCCTCAGTACGAGATCACTGTTGACGACAAGATGATTGACGATACAATCAAGTCTTACGCTTCACGCTATGGTTCTTACTCAGAGGGTGAGGAAGTAAAAGAGAACGATATCGTTAAAGCAACAGTTGTTGAGCTTGAGAACGGCAAAGAGAAGGAAGGTGGCGTTAAGGTAGAAGAGGCTATCCTTTCTCCAAAATACTTGAAAGACGAGAATCAGAAGAAGCTATTCCTAGGTGCTAAGAAAGGTGCTAAGCTTAATATCTCTTTGAAGGCAGCTATGGATGGAAATGAGGCAGAGATCGCTTCATTCTTGAAGATCAAAAAAGAAGACGTTGCTAACGTAAACGACGAGCTTTCACTTGAGATCACTTCTATCTCTCATTACACAGAGGCTGAAGTAAATCAGGAGTTGTTCGACAAGGCTCTTGGTGAAGGAGCTGTAAAGAACGAGGCTGAGTTTAGAGCTAAGATCAAAGAAGAGCTTCAGGGTTCACTAACTGCTGACAGCGACTACAAACTTGGTCTAGACGTTAGAGAGGCTATCCTTGCTAAGATCAAAGATCAGAAATTCCCAGATGCTATCTTCAAGAGATTCTTGAAGCTTAACAACAAGGAGCAGGCTGAGAAGTTGTCTGATGAGGACTTCGACAAGTCGTACGCTAACGAGATCGACGAAATGAAATGGATGCTTTACAAGGATGCAATTCTTGTAGAGAACAAGGTAAAGATCGAGCAGGCAGACGTAATGTCATTCTGCAAGAAGGTGGCTAAAGCTCAGTTCGCTCAATACGGTATGGTTGCTGTTCCAAACGATGTTTTGGAGAACTACGCACGTGAGATGATGAAGAACTCACAGCAGAGCCAGCAGATCGTCGAGAACATCAAGAATGAGAAGTTCATCGAAATTGCAAAATCTAATATCACTTTGGAGAAGAAGGCAATTTCTTTGGATGATTTCAGCAAAATGTTCCAGAACCAGTAATCTTAGATTAGATTCGATCATTATAAGGGACGTCGTAGCAACGACGTCTCTTTTTTTATGTCATAAAGCACAAAACCGCATCAAATCCGGCCAAGCTCATACGTTGTGGAGCTGGTTTTAATCAGTTTTTAAGGCAAAAAAGCCTCTTTTTGCAATTTTTTTGATTTCACGCAAAAAAAATGGTCGTTTTTATTGGATATTGATGTATTATTTCTTTAAGTTTGCATATAAGGAAAAACGAAATAAAAATGAATAACGATTTCAGAAAATTCGCAGTTGGACATTTAGGCATGAATGGTCTTGCTTTGGACCAATACACATCCCAAATTTCAAATAGCTATATATCCCCAAGCATTTTGGAGGAGCGTCAGCTTAATGTGACTCAGATGGATGTGTTCTCACGCCTTATGATGGACAGAATCATCTTTTTGGGTGACCAGATAGACTCATATACTGCCAATGTTGTTCAGGCTCAGCTTCTATATCTTGAGTCGGCAAACCCAGGCAAAGACATCTCAATTTATCTGAACTCTCCTGGTGGTTCAGTATACGACGGATTGGGAATATACGACACAATGCAGTTCATATCTTCAGACGTGTCTACAATCTGTACAGGTCTCGCAGCATCAATGGCATCAGTGTTGCTTGTATCTGGAGCTAAAGGCAAAAGATATGCGTTGAAGCATTCACGAGTGATGATCCACCAGCCTCTTGGCCAAGCTCACGGTCAGGCATCCGATATTGAAATCACAGCTCGCGAAATCTTGAAATTGAAGCAGGAGCTATACACAATCATCGCAGACCACTCAGGCCAGACATTCGACAAGGTTTGGGCTGATTCCGACCGCGACTGCTGGATGACAGCAGAAGAAGCCAAGGAATATGGTATGATAGATGAAGTGTTAGTGAAGATGAAATAAAATATGGCAGGACATAGCACTGATAGATGTAGTTTCTGTGGCCGCACATCCAAAGAGTGCAACGTGCTACTTGAAGGATTGAGCGGAAAGATTTGCGACGTATGCGTACAACAAGCATACACTATGTTGCCGAATCTAACCGCAGAAAAAAAAGGCAAAAATGGAAAAACCGGATTCGACGAGAAGCTTCCTACACCAAAGGAAATCGTCGAATATATGGATCAATACGTAATCGGTCAGGACACTGCAAAAAAAGTTTTGTCGGTGGCTGTATACAACCACTACAAGCGTTTGAAGCAGGATATTGTCGACGACGGTGTGGAGATTGAAAAATCCAACATCATAATGGTCGGACCTACTGGTACAGGTAAGACATTGCTTGCCCGTACTATAGCAAGGTTACTCAATGTGCCGTTCACCATCGTAGACGCAACAGTGTTCACAGAAGCAGGTTATGTAGGTGAGGATATAGAAAGCATTCTGACACGTCTACTTCAAGTATCAGACTACGACGTAGAGGCAGCCCAGCGAGGTATCGTCTTCATCGACGAAATTGACAAGATTGCAAGAAAAGGAGACAACCCGTCAATCACACGTGATGTGAGCGGAGAAGGTGTACAGCAGGGATTGCTTAAACTGTTGGAAGGTTCGATTGTAAACGTTCCGCCTCAGGGAGGAAGAAAACATCCTGACCAGAAGATGATCCAGGTTGACACAAAGAATATCCTATTCATTTGTGGAGGAGCATTCGACGGCATTGAAAGAAAGATTGCCATGAGAATGAACACAAAAGCAGTGGGATATAGTGTTGCAAGAGGAAAGAACGCACAGATCTCGTTAGACGACATCATCCAATACGTGTCACCACACGATTTGAAGTCGTTCGGACTAATTCCAGAGATTATCGGCCGTCTTCCGTTGCTCACTCACCTCGACAAACTTGATTCTGCAGCATTACGAAGAATCCTTGTTGAACCCAAGAATTCCATCATCAAACAGTATGTCAAATTGATGGAGATGGATGGAGTGGAACTCACATTCACTGACGACACACTTGACTTGATTGTTGAGAAGACAGTGGAATGCAAACTTGGAGCAAGAGGTTTGAGATCGATCGTAGAAATGATCATGACAGATGTAATGTTTGAGACGCCATCAAACAAAGTCAAGAGCGTTGAAATCACAAAAGATTTTGCGCTTAAGAAGCTTGAGAATCTAAGTTTAAGAGCAGAATCCTAAATATCATTTGAAAATACGAAAATGATAATGAAAGATTTTGCGTTTGTGTAATTTAGCATTAAATTTGGAGATATGATGACAAAGGAAGAATTACATAAGGAGCTAAAATATCATTTTGGGTTCGACTCGTTCAAGGGCAACCAAGAGGATATCATAATGAACGTACTTGCCGGTAATGACACTTTTGTGTTGATGCCAACAGGTGGCGGCAAATCGTTGTGTTACCAATTGCCATCACTAATAATGGATGGCACAGCCATTGTTATATCTCCATTGATAGCACTGATGAAGAATCAGGTCGATGCTATGCGAAATTTCAGTGAAGAACGCGGAATCGCCCATTTTCTGAATTCGTCATTGTCGAAAGCAGAAGTCGACAGTGTCAAGACTGATATATTAGAAAAAAGAACCAAACTACTATATGTTGCGCCAGAATCGCTGACAAAAGATGAGTATATCGAGTTTTTGCAGAATGTTAAAATCTCATTCTATGCCGTCGACGAAGCGCACTGTATTTCCGAGTGGGGTCACGACTTCCGTCAGGAGTACCGCAACATCCGCCCTATCATCGACCGTATCGGACAGAAAGTGGGTGTGATTGCACTTACTGCGACTGCGACACCAAAGGTACAGCATGACATACAGAAAAGTCTTGGAATGAAAGATGCGAAAGTATTCAAATCTTCATTCAACCGTTCTAACCTTTATTATGAGGTTAAACCAAAGACAAAGGATGTCGACAAAGATCTGATCAAGTTTATCCGTGCCAACCACGGGAAAAGCGGAATCATTTATTGTCTGAGCCGCAAACAAGTGGAAGACCTTGCAGAAACATTGAATCTCAACGGAATCAAAGCCAGAGCCTACCATGCTGGTATGGATGCGACAGTGAGAAGTGCCAACCAAGATGATTTCCTTTTGGAAAAAGTAGACGTGATTGTAGCGACAATCGCATTCGGAATGGGAATTGACAAACCGGATGTCAGATACGTAATACATTACGACATTCCAAAGAGTCTGGAAGGTTACTATCAAGAAACCGGACGTGCGGGCAGAGACGGAGGTGAAGGCAAATGTATAGCTTACTACTGCGAGGAAGACCTTAAGAAGCTTGAGAAATTCACTCAAAGTAAGAATGGTTCAGAAAAAGAAATCGGCAAACAGTTGCTGGCAGAGACACAGATGTACGCCACAACAACAATGTGTCGAAGAAAAGTATTACTTCACTATTTCGGTGAAGAGTATGTAGAAGATAATTGTGGAAATTGCGATAATTGTTTAAATCCAAAGAAAACAGTGGAGGCAAAAGAGTTACTAAGCACGGTATTGGAAACCGTTGTAGCTTTAGGAGAGCAGGAGAAAATTGATTATGTCATTGACATCATCTTGGGTAGAGAGACTCCTATGATTGTTGAATTGAATCAACATGAGGAGATTGACACTTTTGGCGAGGGAAAATCCGAGCCAGAATCAACATGGCAGGCTGTAATTCAGGAAGCCATCGTCGTTGGATATCTAAAAAAAGATGTTGAAAGCTATGGCAACTTGAAAATAACTCCAGAAGGAAAGAAGTTCTTGTCGAAGCCAAAGAGCTTTAAAGTCAACATCATAGACGAGGATGATGTAGACGACATCGACCTAGAAAACATTCCTCAGACAGGAGATGCAGACTCATGTGCTGTAGACCCTGAGTTATTCTCAATGCTTAAGGATTTGAGAAAGAAGATGGCAAACCAAATGGAGATTCCTCCATTTGTAATCTTCCAGGATCCAGCGTTGGAAGCTATGGCTACTACTTATCCAATCAACTTGGATGAGTTGGCAAACATCCCTGGTGTAGGACAAGGAAAAGCTAAAAAGTTCGGTAAAGAATTCGTCGACGTTATCCGCCGACATGTGGAGGAGAATGAGATTCAACGTCCAGAAGACTTCCGAATCCGTACAGCACCAAGCAAGTCAAAGATAAAAGTGGAGATTCTTAATGCTATCGACCTAAAGAAGCCACTTGACGAGTGGGCTGCAGGAAGAGGCATTGAATTTGACGATTTGCTTACAGAAATCGAATCTATTGTGAACTCTGGTCCTGACACACCTCCTGACATCAGCTACTTTATTGAGCAGGTG
This sequence comes from uncultured Bacteroidales bacterium, assembly GCA_902782665.1. Taxonomy (GTDB): domain Bacteria; phylum Bacteroidota; class Bacteroidia; order Bacteroidales; family Paludibacteraceae; genus UBA1723. The sequence goes on along the minus strand of CACZOA010000023.1, from coordinate 62,860 downwards.
ATGGATGAAGACAGAGTGGAAGAAATCTATGATTACTTCAAAGACGAAGCAGAATCAGACGATATAGACTCAGCAATTGAGAACTTAGGAGGCGACTATACTGAAGAGGAAGTACGCCTTGTAAGAATAAAATTTTTGACAGAATTAGGTAGTTAATTAAGAAAAATGAAACCAACATTATTAGTTTTGGCAGCCGGAATGGGTAGTCGTTACGGCACATTGAAACAGCTCGACGGAGTTGGTCCAAGCGGAGAAACAATCATGGATTATTCAATCTATGACGCAGTTAGAGCAGGATTTGGCAAAGTTGTATTTGTGATCCGTCGTGATTTTGAGAAAAACTTCAACGAGAAGATTCTATCTAAATACAAAGGTGTAGTAGATGTAGCGACTGTATTCCAGTCTTTGGATTGTCTTCCAGCAGGCTACAGCGTTCCTGAAGGACGTGAAAAGCCATGGGGTACAAACCACGCAATCTTGGTTGCCAAGGATGCTGTCAACACTCCATTCGCAGTGATCAACGCAGATGACTTCTACGGCAAGGAAAGTTTTGAGATCCTTGCAAAAGCTTTGATTTCTCTTGAAGGCAAGAAGAATGACTACTGTATGGTAGGTTACCGTCTTGGCAACACTCTTTCTGAGAGCGGTACTGTATCTAGAGGTGTTTGCCACACAGACAACAATGGATGCCTTTCAACAGTTGAAGAGCACTATGAGATCCACAGAAAAGATGGCCAGGTCATCTTTAAGAACCAGACAACAGGAGAGTTCAACTCTATTGACGAGAACTTGCCAGTATCAATGAACATGTGGGGATTCACTCCTGACTATTTCGTTCATTCAGAGTCTGACTTCAAGGTATTCCTTGATGGATGCAATGGTAATTTGAAGGCTGAGTATGGAATCCCTACAATGGTAAACAAACTTATCCAGACAAAAACTGCTACAATCAAAGTTCTTGACACTCCATGCAAATGGTTCGGTGTAACTTACAAAGAAGACCGTCCAATGGTAGTATCAAAAATCGAATCGCTTGTAGCAGCAGGCGTTTATCCAAAGAAATTGTTCTGATCAAACAATATCTGATCAAAAGGGAGCGCCAACAACGCTCCCTTTATTTTTATCTGGACAAACTACAACACTTTTTCCACACTCCTCAATAATCACACTAAATTCAGATTTAACCCCAAACTAATAAATCAACAAATGGATAAAATAATAAAGAGAATTTTCATATTATTGATGACCGTATTACTCTCATCAATCAACATTACCGCAGCTAACGACACAAGAACAAACACTAAAGCAATTGCAGATACATTCTGCATCACCAATCATGACATACTTCAGTTGCTGACAGAAGATTATATCAGCAAGAAAGGTGATTTGAAACAAAAATACTATGCAGAACTTAAAAACGGAATTATAGACAAAAATATACCAAAGAAAGCATATATTAGCAAAAGCGACTACACCTATGTTGGTGACGCAAACAAGAACAACATCACCGTCGGCCTATATCTGATTGTAAAGAAAGGACAAAGCAGAATAGCAAGAGATGTTAAAGGCAAAAAAGAATGCAAAATACTACCGTCTTCAAACTCTTTTGCAAACCTTCCTCAGAATAAGGATGTGACATGTGTGCAGAAAATTCTTAAAGTGAAAGATGGAGACACCTTCGATTACATTGATTGCAATGGAGTAATTCATACAGTACGCATGGCAGGAATCGACACACCGGAAAAAGGGCAACCGTTTGCCAACAAAGCCAAAGAGAAGCTATCATTACTGCTCAGATCTGGTAAGATCACAATGCTACGAACAGGTTCTGGCAACCATAAAAGAATAGCAATGGAAGTTTTTGTTGACGGAATTGATGTCAATCTTGAAATGGTAAAAAATGGACTTGCTTGGCGTGAACCTCGTTTTGACCAATCCGGTAAATATATCCAAGCTGAAGAAGATGCAAAAAAAGCAAAAATTGGATTATGGAGCGATCCAACCAGCATAGCTCCGTGGGAATACAGAGCAAGTAGAAAGAAATAAAAAGACAAGCAAAAAAAAGCCGCAATCTTCATCAAAAGATTGCGGCTTTTTTTTGCGATCGTAATGTCATAATTTAGAACCACAACACTGACCACATGCTATATACATATTAATACCGTGGCGAACATAGTCCAACTCTTCTTTGGAAATTTTCATCTCTTCTGGATTGCCATTATCTACATAAAGTATCTTCGCCTCTTTTGCATTATACAAAGCCCAAGCCAAAGAATTATATTTATCAGAATCCAACGCTATATTATAATTTACATAATGAAAAAACATATTTTTTTCTTGACGCGAAAGTTCTGAAGTAATATCAAACTTATGATCATCCACCACAACAAAGATTTTACTTATAACAAAAGGGCCCTCTTTTCTTGTAATGCTTACATGAAGATATAAAGAGGAACAAACATTTCCGTTTTCCACTCCAAACTTTGTAAAGAAAGCATCATGATCACAACGGACCATTTTTGTACTACAACAAATCGGAGCTGTCTTAGCATAATACCAATCAATACCATTGTTGTTCTCAATCTTAAAATAAGGTGTCAATGTTTTCTTTACAGACGAATCAACACGACCTACACATGTTTTTGCCAATTTAGATGAATAAACAAAAGTATCCAAGTTGACACGCGGTTTCACTGTATCTGCCACTATAGAATCTGAGACTATAGCGTTAACATTTGTTGAATCAACAGCACGAACATTTACATTTTGTGAATCTGGAGTTGAAGTGTTAGGACACTGAGTCGAATCCTTTTCTGTCGAACCATCAGTAGTTTTATACTTATCAATAACATCTGGATTGTTGTAGATATAAAGTAAAATCACACCCACTAACACCAAAAGAAATCTAAAAAAATTCTTCATATCAAAAGTGCTAAAATGAAAACAAAAAAGCGAGTTTTTCAACTCGCTTTTAATTATATATAACTCAAATCAAATTACATTTGAGGTTTCTTTCTCTGCTTAGTGACGCTCAAAGTAGGGAACGTATAACCTGCACCAATTCTCATACTTCTATGATTAAGTGTCTGACCAATAACAGAAGTATTTTGAGTCAAATCTCTCAAACCAAGATCGTAATCATAGAAAACAAACAATCTCTTGTAGTGGAACTCCAAAGTGAAAGCTACACCTAGATCTCCATGGCTGATTGTTTTCATTACATTTCTAGAATCCTTTGTATTTCTTAAATACTTCATATTTTCAGCATACTCATGGAATCTGAAATCATATCCAATATATGGACCAGCACCTACATTCAAATGCATATCACCAACAGGTAAATCAATCTTTCCACCGAACAAAACAGGCATCTCTATCATGTGAAACATTACTGGAGACAAAGCCTTATTTTTTTCAACAATCACTACTTCATTTTCCTGTCCTTTTTGTGCATACATAAGTTCAGGCATAATAAAGAAACGGCTATTGCTGATATAGAACTTACCTCCGAGTCCAGCAGCTACGCCCATTCTGTTTTCAGACTCATCTACATTAAATTTACTAATGCTTACACCACCCTTAAGAAAAAGATCGATGTCCGCAGCGAAGGCAGATAGACTTGTCATTAAAGCCACAATGGCTACTAAAATTTTTCTCATTTTTAAATATATAAAAATCCTTAAATTATTTTTCAATACCTTACGAACACTGAAAAAACGCCATATTCGCATCAGCACTTATCAACCACAAAAATAATCATAAAAATCTTACATACAAAATATATTCTATTATTTTCCACAAAAACTGAATAAATTCGAAATATTATTTAAGAAAACCGTATATTTGCGGTACAAACGGAATTTTTATGAGCATACAGGATTTTATAGATTTTGGGGACTTGGTGGCAAATTATTTTGCAAACCTTGAACTATCAGAGATAGCAATCGGAATATTGGTGACACTTGGAATCTGCTTATCAATACAGCTATTTTTCTATCTTTACTACTACGCTTCTGTCGCCCGCAACGGCAACGCTTTGAAGAATGGAAACGTCAAACATGTCATAAAACGTCCTCCAGTAAGTATCATTGTTGTTTCAAGGTATGATAGTGAAAATCTGGCTAAATGTCTTCCGTCCATACTAGAACAAAGTTATCCTAATTACGAAGTAGTAGTAGTGAACGACGGAACGACAAATGACACCACTATCCTACTCGACAACCTAAAAAAGAAGTACTCTAATCTTCGCACTACATATCTTCCTGAAGACGCTAAATACATGAGCCGTAAAAAGATGTGTATGACAGTAGGTATCAAAGCCGCTTTCTACGACTACTTGGTATTCACTGATTCCGACTGCGTGGCCGACACTAAAGATTGGCTGACTGAAATCATGCGTAATTTCAACGAAGAGACTGACCTTGTCCTTGGATTCAACCACAACAAGGCCACTGACAATTGCGACACATTATGGCAGAAATTTGTCAACTTCGACAACGTATTCTCTACAATAAAGTATATGTCTTATGCGATGAGGGGATTGGCTTATAGCGGAACTATTAAAAATATGGCATACCGTAAAGAGAAATTCTTTGAAAACAGAGGTTTCGCATCCAACCTTAACATAGAAGGTGGTGAAGACGATATCTTCATAACAGAGGTTTCAAACGGAACTAACATCGCGGTAGAGACAAGTCCAAACTCTAGCACTTCCATTAATAAAGAGGTGACACTCAAGAGCTTCATCGAAAAGAAAGAAACTGATTTGGAAAACAGTGAATACTATCCAAACAATGTCAAATTAAGGATCAATACTGAAGTCACAACAAGATATCTGTTCTTCCTAATCTTCATCACAGGAATTATCTACGGAATAGTATCGGAGGAATACTTCGTGACCAGCGTATGCGGAATAATGGGTCTTATCCGTTATGGTGTACAATGCTACACATTTATAAAAGGAGCACACGCTCTTGGAATGAAAGGCTCAGCATTCCTCTTCACTATCTTTGAATTAATAATTCCGCTGACGACAATGTATGTGTCGACGGTGGGACAAATAGGTAAAAGGAAATTGGAATTATGGAAAGTGTAAACAATAACGAAAAGGTTGTGGTGTTCCGCACCTACGACTCTGTTTTCGAGGCTAATGTAGTGAAGGAACTACTTGCGTCGAACGATATCCCGTCTATGATAAAAAATGAACATACGACCGTACTGTTGCCTATGTTCAATTCTATGAGCGGAGTCGCTTTGATGGTTTTGGAAAAAGACTTAGCCAAAGCACAAGAAATTGTCGACGCAACAAACGTCAACGACAACAGTTTAACTGAATGATAACGATTTGATAACATGAACGATAGAAAAGCACAACTTGCAGCATTTGAGCGTCTGCTTGACGTCATGGATGAACTGAGAGCAAAATGTCCGTGGGATAGCAAACAGACATTCCAAAGCATCCGTCCCAACACGATCGAGGAGACATACGAATTGTGTGACGCTCTTGCAAAAAACGATCTTCCAAATATCAAGAAAGAGCTTGGAGACGTGTTGCTTCACATCGTTTTCTATTCAAAAATCGGATCTGAAACCAATGATTTTGACATCGCAGATGTGTGCAACACATTGTGCGACAAACTGATATTCCGTCATCCCCATGTGTTTGGCGACGTGAATGCAGAAAACGCAGGTCAAGTTGAGACAAACTGGGAAAGGATCAAAATGAAGGAGAAAGATGGCAACAAAAGTGTATTGTCAGGTGTGCCGTCTGCCCTACCGTCGCTAATAAAAGCTTACAGAATCCAAGACAAAGCAAGAAACGTAGGCTTCGACTGGGAAGAACGCGAGCAGGTGTGGGAAAAAGTCAAAGAGGAGTTTGAGGAGCTGATGGTTGAAATCAAAAATATGGATCCCCAAAAACAGGAGGAGGAATTCGGAGACCTTCTCTTCTCTCTGATCAACGCCGCACGCCTCTATAAAATCAACCCAGACAATGCATTGGAAAGCACAAATGCAAAATTCATACGTCGATTCAACTATCTGGAAGAAAAAACAATCAAAAAAGGCATTGATCTAAAGTCTATGTCACTCGACGATATGAGTGCCATCTGGAATGAGGCGAAACAACTTGAAAAAGAAGGAAAATTAAAGTAGACATGCAAAAACTTTTATCGATTATCATTCTATCATTCTGCATACTGCAATCCACGTATGCGAGGAAAGAGGTTGTTGATGACATAAACGACCTTCCCCTTGACACACTCCTTTCGGTAAAAGTGGATAGTCTTGAAATTGACTCTACTACAATTGAGGCTCCTGAGGAGGTCTACGACAAATTCTACTACATTCCTCGTACTTCAACAATCCACATCCCCATGTCAATCAACATTCCATTGATTGAACGCCGCTTAAATGAGACTTTCAATGGACTCATATATAACGACTCTATAATTGAAGACGACGGGTTAAGACTAAAAGCATGGAAAAACAGAAACATAAAATTAAAATACCAGGCTGATACATTATTCTATACTATCCCCGTAAAGATTTGGGCGGAAAAGCGTTTCGATCTCGGAATAACAACTACAGACAAAGAGCTCAACGCAGAAATAGAGATTGATTTCCAGACCACGATCAATTTTTCAAAAGACTGGAAACTTTTGACTCACACCACAATTCTTGACTACAGATGGCTGTCGAAACCAACAATCAAGATCCTTGGAATGAACATGTCTATTTCTTTCCTTGCCGACCAACTGATAGCCAGTTACAGAAACGACTTCAACAAAGAGATAGACAAAGCTCTCAACGAACAGATTCCTCTTGCCGACTATATGGCGGAAATATGGATGTCATTACAAGAGCCGATCTCAACTAATGCATCCGGCTACCAAATTTGGATTGTAGCGTCGCCAGAAAACATATACTGCACTCCTCTACTCGGAGACCTCGGCAAACTGACAACCACTCTTGGAATCAAAACAAAACTTGATCTGTTCGTCGGAAACCAAAATCCCGGATCAAGACGAAAAACTGGACTTCCGCCATTAAAAATGTATTCCAACTGTATTGATACCATTGATATAGGTGTGCTGACAGACCTACCATATGAGCTAATGGACTCTGTGGCAATGGATCTGCTAAAAGGAACAACATTCGGAGAAGGACGCCACTCTATTTCGGTGGATACGATCTTCTTCTACGGAAATAAAGACAAACTTGTCATAGGCCTCGGCGTTTCCGGATTCATCAACGGAAAGATATATCTTGAAAGCGTGCCTTACTTCGACAAAGAAAATGTTTCTATAAAAATCAAAGACGTTGACTATAAACTAGATACAAGGAATGTTTTGGCAAAAATCGTCAATCTGTTCTATAAAAAGAAACTGAAAGAGAAGCTAGAATCCGAATTCGAACTGCCTCTTCGAACAGAATTTGAGATGATCAAAGAATTTGGACGAAACTCCATCTTCGACACAGAAATATTCCCAGACATCAAAATCAACGGAAGACTTGACGACATTGATGTTGACAGGATCCAAATCACTCCAGTCGGACTGAAAGTAAGTCTTGACATAAATGGAAAACTAAGATTATCAATTGATTAAAACATTCTTATACATTATAGAAACTTATAGCAAAGGCGCAAATCCATACGTCTTTGCTCTTTTTTTCTGCTTTTAATCATAAAAAGTATTAACTTTGCAGACAGTTAACTTAACAAACGGAAATGAAAATTGTAATTGCAGGTGCAGGTGCAGTGGGAGGTCATTTGGCAAAACTGTTGTCAAGAGAAAACCACGACATCACACTTATCGATGACGATTCAACAAGATTAAGGAGTTTGGAGAACTCCTACGATTTGAGTGTACTTGAAGGTTCAGCGACCTCTCTTACAATCCTTCGCAATGCAGGTGTGAGTGAAGCCGACCTATTTGTCGGAGTCACAAAAAATGAAAGCCAAAATATAAACGCCTGCATCCTAGCCCACGAACTTGGAGCCAAAAAGACAGTAGCCCGTGTAGACAGCGAGGACTTGATGGAGCACGAAAACAGAGCTCTGCTCGCAAAACTCGGAGTTGAAAAACTAATCTATCCAGAACTGTTGGCCGCAGAAGAAATCGCACAGTCTATCCGACAAAGTTGGGTGAGACAGTGGATCGACTTCAACGGAGGCAAACTTCTTGTGCTTGCCGTAAAAGTGAGAGACAACGCACCAATCGTCAACAAACGATTGATGGATCTGAAAGGCAGCCAAAACTACCGTATTGTAACAATCAAACGTGAAGAGGAGACAATCATCCCAGGTGGTCATACTGAAATACTCGCCGGCGACGTTGTCTATTTCATCACAACACCAGACTATATCGACGACGTCCGCAAACAAGCAGGAAAAAAACTTTACACTGTGAAAGATATGATCGTCATGGGTGGAGGCAAAATCGCAGTCAAGACAGTTAAGGAACTTAGCGGCGTCAACATAAAAATGTTTGAAAAAGACGAAAAGAAAGTCAGAAAACTTGTGGAGCAAGAGATTGGAAATGCCCTTGTTTTGCAGGGAGACGCTACTGATATCGAGCTACTTAAAGAAGAGAATATCGATGACGCTGATGCTTTCGTAGCTTTGACAGATAATTCAGAAGCCAATATTCTTGCCTGCCTTGCCGCACGCCGTCATGGAGTGCAGAAAATTGTGGCGGAAGTGGAGAATGTGGACTATATTCCATTGGCGGAACGAATGGATATCGGCGTGATCATCAACAAAATGGAAATCGCCGCCACATACATCTACCGTCTTTCTCTAAGTTCAGATATACGTAAGGTAAAACGAATGAGTTACGCCGACGCAGAAATTGTGGAATTGACGGCAAAAGAGGGATCAAAGATCACCAAAGGATTCGTGAAAGACCTTAATCTGCCACTGAACATGTTCATCGGTGGAGTGATCAGAAACGGAGAAAGTTTCATCGTGAATGGTATGTCTGAGATTTTCGCCGGCGACAAAGTGGTGGTATTCTGTTTGAAATCAAGCATCAAACGTTTGAGCGAACTATTCAACTAAAATGAAGAAATCACTGATCGACAAAAAAGCGGTAGCACTGACTCTCGGTTCATTATTGGCATTCGAAGCTTTCTTCCTGCTAATATGTCTGATAGTGTCTATATGCTACGGTGAAAGTGACATCTTTCCTCTTGCTATCACAACGGCAATCACCGCTGCGATCGGTATCTACAGCATCTCCGTCACACGCAAAAAAAGAGGAGAGTCAGATGTCAAATTGGGAAGACGCGAGGGTTACCTTATCGTTTCTCTCGTATGGGTAGTATTCTCTTTGTTCGGAGCTCTGCCATACTACATCGGTGACTATACAGAGTCGTTCACCGACGCATATTTTGAGACAATCTCAGGATTCTCAACCACAGGAGCCACTATTTTCACCAATGTGGAAAACCTACCACACGGAATAGCACTGTGGCGTTCTTCCACTCAGTGGGTAGGTGGAATGGGAATCATCGTATTGTCTCTAGCCATCCTTCCTTTCTTAGGAGTCGGAGGCATGCAGCTTTACATAGCGGAAGTGACAGGTCCGACCAAAGACAAACTGACTCCACGAGTGATGCAGACAGCGCAAATGCTGTATGGAGCATATATCGCCATCACAGTGTCGGAAGTCATACTATTCTGTATAGGAGGCATGGGATTTTTCGATTCAGTCTGCCATGCCATGACCACTATTTCAACAGGAGGATTCTCCACCAAAAACGACGGAATACTATTTTGGCACTCTCCGCTTTTGGAATATTTCGTATGCTTCTATATGGTGCTGGCAGGTGTTAACTTCATGGTGACATTCACACTTTTGAAAGGAGATTTCTCAAGAGCCAGAAACAGTGAAGAGTTCAACATCTATATGATTCTCAACATCGTGATGACATTATTGGTGTTCGGAGGTCTACTCTACACAAACCGAAACACAATGATAGATACGGAGGACACATTCCGAACTGCCCTTTTTGAGTCGACGGCATTGGTCTCAGGAACAGGTTTCGTCTACACGGATATCAGCCAATGGCACCCATTCATCTGGGGAATCCTGTTCATCTGTATGATTATCGGAGGTAGCGCAGGTAGTGCCAGTGGAGGTATAAAGATAATGAGAGTCCTACTGTTAGTGAAAAACAGTTACTTGGAATTCAAACGTCTGCTGCATCCACAGGCCATCATACCAGTGAAGCTGAACAAAAGAGTAGTGACAGAAAAAATCATCACCAACATTCTTGCATACGTGGTGATTTTTGCCGGAATATGTATGATAAGCATCATCATATTCATGCTGTTTGGCAACGAGTTCACTGAATCCGCAGGTATGGCAATCTCATGTTTGAGCAACGTCGGACCGGGATTGGCTTCACAGACAAATGGAATATTCGCCCTACAGGACGACGTCATAAAATGGTTTATGGGCCTACTTATGCTCATCGGCCGACTTGAAATATTCACCGTGTTGTTCATCCTTACTCCAGTGTTCTGGAAAAAGAGTTGATTAACAATAAACACACAATCATGGCAATAGCAAAAAAAGAATACATATTTGAAGAGAAGTTCAAGGTACGCGACTACGAATGCGACCTGCAGGGCATCGTCAACAATGCTAATTACCAGCATTATACAGAACATGCATGCCATGAGTTTTTCCTTTCACGCGGTGTCAGTTTCGCCGATCTACACGACAAGGGAATTGATCTCGTTGTATCTAAGATCACCATTGAATACAAGAAATCGCTGAAAAGTGGGGATGATTTCGTTTGCCGTCTATATATGGAAAAAGAGGGCATCAGATACGTGTACTATCAGGATATCTACCGATTGGCAGACAACGCTTTGTGTGCAAAAACAAAAACAGAAACAGTATGCGTTGTCGATGGCAAACTGGCAGCCTCTTGCCCAGAATTAGACGAGCTATTAAAATAAGACGGAATGGATTTACACCAACACTCCTAAAAAGATTATTATTAAATTAAAAACATACAGACATGGCAATTGTAAAAAAAGATTACATATTTGAGGAAAAGTTCAAAGTGCGTGATTACGAGTGTGACCTACAGGGCATCGTCAACAACGCTAATTACCAGCACTATACAGAACATGCACGTCACGAGTTTCTTCTATCACGAGGCATCAGTTTTGCCGACCTGCACAACAGAGGAATAGACGCAGTGGTGACAAAAATCACAATTGAATACAAGAAATCCCTAAAGAGCGGAGATGAATTTGCATGCCGTCTGTACGTGGAAAAAGAGGGAATCAGATACGTATTTTTTCAAGACATCTACCGCTTGTCTGACGAAGCATTATGTGCAAGGGCAAAAGTTGAATCAGCATGCGTAGTCAATGGCAAATTGGCAGCATCATGTCCAGAACTTGATGTGCTTTTGGAAAAATAAATCATAGAAATCATTTAACATTGAGACTATATTTCGACCTACTCACCACATTCCTGAAAATTGGAAGTTTCACTCTCGGTGGCGGATACGCAATGCTAGCCCTCGTCGAGCAGGCTGTTGTCAGACAAAAAAAATGGATTGACGAAAAAGAGTTCTGGAAAATGATCACCATTGTGCAGTCATTGCCCGGAGTGTTTGCCGTCAACACAGCCCTTTATGTAGGCTACAGGATCGCTGGAAAATGTGGAGCTGCAGTTTCATTCCTTGGAGCTGTTCTTCCATCATTGTTGATCATAGGAGCCATAAGCACATGTTTCCAAGAGTTTAGAGAAAACGAAACTGTGATGAAAATATTTGACGGCATACGTCCATGCGTAGTGGCTCTTATTCTAGCTCCGTCAGTCAAAATGTTCATCAAATCAGAATTATCATGGAAATTCCTGCCAATCCCTATTTTGGTGGCGGCAGTGGTAGTATTTCTGAAAATATCTCCCGTCTACATCATAATGGCAGCGATCATCTGCACATTATGCTGGGAATATCGGAAAATCAAGGATATAGACAAGAAAAAATCCGACAACGACACAGACAATCATGATGATTCAGAAGAAGATGATGAGAAAAACGTGGAGTTCATTTCAACAAAAAAAGAAAACGACTAAAACCAAGAAACTGAAGAAATGGATATAATAATGTATTTGAAACTATTCTGGAGTTTCTTCAAAATCGGATTGTTCGGTTTTGGTGGTGGATACGGAATGATCTCAATGATCCAATTCGACGTCGTGGACAAAAACGGATGGATGACCAACAGCGAGTTTGCCGACATTCTCGCATTATCCCAAATGACTCCCGGACCAATCTCCATAAACTGTGCCACATATATCGGCTATAATCAAGGAGGCGTTATTGGAGCCATATTCACAACATTCGCATTATGTTTGCCTACTGTGCTCCTGATGGTAGCGGTGATCACCTGGCTATTCAAGAACGAAGAGAACCACTATGTCAAGGCATTGCTGGCGTCGCTCAAACCAATCGTCGTCGGATTGATTTTTTCAGCCGGAGTGCTCATGATGAACAAAGAGAATTTCATCGGTTTTGAAAGCGTGATAATATGCGCGATAGTTTTCATAGCCACATTCTTTTTCAAGGTCAATCCGATATATCTGATTATAATGAGCGGAATCTTCGGATATTTCTATTATTAAATGCAAAATCATTCCTAAAAGTTTATTAATTTTGCATCATTACTACTTTGAAGAAAATAAGATACAATGGATACATTTACGTTACAGGGTTCAATTGCAGCATTGGTCACACCGTTTAATAGCGACGGATCAATCGATTACGCATCGTATGACGCACTTTTGGACTTTCATTTGGAGAATGGCACATCAGGTGTCGTAGTGTGTGGAACAACAGGAGAAACTCCTACTTTGAGCGAGAAAGAAGACGCTCAGATGTTCGAGCACACAATGAAACGTATCGGTGGCAAGATGACTGTGATCGCCGGAACAGGCAGCAACAGCACAGCCTCATGCATCAGCTACACAAAGAACGCAGCTTCATCAGGTGTTGATGCCGTCCTAGTGGTTGGGCCATACTACAACAAACCTACAGCAGAGGGAATGTACCTTCACTTTGCGGAACTAGCGAACAATGTGAATCTTCCTATCATCCTATATAATGTGCCAGGACGTACAGGTTCAGCAATCAAACCTGCGACTGTATTCCGTCTTGCCAACGATTTCGAGAACATCGTCGGAATCAAGGAAGCAAGTGGAAACATCGGTATCATCGAGACTCTTGTAGAGGGAAGAAAGAAAGGATTCAAGATTTATTCTGGCGACGACGGTACATCTATGGTTTCCAACCTGTTAGGTGCAGACGGATGTATTTCAGTGGCCTGCAACATATTCCCTAAAGAATTTGCAAAAATGATGGAGTTGTCTATCGCAGGTAAGGCTGCAGAGGCACGTGAGATCCACTATAAATACCGTCATTTGATGGACCTTCTGTTCGTTGAGAGCAATCCAATCCCAGTGAAAGCAGCTTTGGCAGCAATGGGTATGATGAAGGAAGAGTACCGTCTTCCTCTTTGCAAGATGACTGACGAGAACAAAGCATTGCTTCTTGCAGAAATGAAGAAATTGGATCTAATCAAATAATAATATGAGATTATTTCTGTCGACGTTGCTCGCACTTCTGCTATTCGCATGCAGTGGCAATGAAAATCCAAGCGTCGACAGTCAGACAAATAAAATTGATACAATTGGTGTACTCTGGGAAAGAGTACACCATTGTTCTAAATTGGAGGTTGCTGAATATACAGTGCTCAAGACCGTATCGTTTGACGACGACAGCCAACTAAAAATATTTGGATACAGCACACCTCTGCCAGGAGAAAAAAGACTGATGGTCCCAATTGAGGTCAAAATGAAAATCATTGTAGACCTTAACTTCGTCACTACCAATGACATATCAGTAAACGACTCTACAATAGACATAACCCTCCCCTCTCCTACACTTGAAATCACAAGTACAAAAATCGACCACGACAAATCACGTGAGTATGTATCTTGGTTCAGATCAAACTTTACAGAGCAAGAGCGTGAGTATGTCATCAAGCATGGCATTGAAGATGTCAAAAAAAGCACTTCATACATAGAAATCAACAACATAGCCAAAAGCAACACCGAAAATGTGCTCCAACCTATTCTTGTAAACGCAGGATTCAAACAACATCTGAATATAACATTCAAAAACCCAGAAATTAAATCTCCAAATTTCAAGGATTAAAAGCACACACAACCTTTAACTGACGCAGTTACAATCCATTACGTCTTCTTTGTACCCAAGCAAAATCGAAAAGGGAAAAATCTGAGCCGAAATAAAATCAATGACGTTGTTTGTTGTTGATTTTTTTCTAATTTTGTAGAACTTATCAAAGAGACTTATTTTAACATGACGAGCAAGAATGAACCTGTAGAAGGAGAAAAGAAAGAAAACTTCTTCTCCAAACTAAAGACACGCATCAAGAACAGTGTGACCAATAGCAACACAAAGATTTGTGTTGGTATTTTACTGCTAGTGGTATGCCTATACGTAACAGTGGCTTATATCAATTTCTTTTTCACAAGTTCTACCGATGCAAGTCTGATCGAGACAGGAGTATCTCCTACACAAATTGCGGAAGACGGTGCACTTAACGCATCTGGTTTTTCCGGTGCTGTAATCGCCGACTTCATGGTCAACAAAACATTCGGAGTTTCATCGTTCTGCATCATCATAATTCTTTGGTGTATCGGAATGAAGATATTGACATCTTTCAAACTGCAAATCGGTCGAATAATTGGCAATTGTCTGTTTTGGATGCTATGGATATCTCTTTTGCTCGGACTTATCTGCACTCCATTCTCAGACAACAGTTCAATATATTGGGGTGGACTTCACGGACAGGACACAGCCACTACACTGAACACATATATTGGAGAGTTCGGAACCTCACTCGTGCTTCTCACTACACTTATGATATTCATGATTCTTATGTATCCTAACGTCGTAGAAAAAGTCAAAAACTACTTTGCAAAAAAAGAAATTGAGTCTTCTACAGAGGGAGAGGAAAAGATCGACAACAACACTGCGAATGAGCAAAACAGAGAGTCGACTACCACATCTTCGAACGAGGAAACAACTACGCCTGATACTAAATCGACTGTAGAAGAGGATGAAGAAGAAATTGAAGAGAATAATAACGACATAAAAGAAGAAAAACAAGAAGAAAAAACCGTAGTCGAGACTGAGGTTAAAGAAGAGCCAACTGAAAAAACAGTAGAGAAGCCAGCGGAGAATATAGATGGAGGATTCAAAGTCAAAATAAATGACGACGACGATGATCTTCCATTCGACCACGAACCAAATGCAGTTAAAGACGCAGCGTCAGCAAACGAGCAAACTCTTACTCCTGCAGAACAAGAGATGCCAGTTTCGGTATTTGAAGAAGAAAATTCCGTACAGCTTGAGCCAATAAATCCAAGAGAGGATTTACCTCACTACCAGTTCCCTCCAATTGAACTTTTGAAGGAATATCCTAACAATAAGATTGAAGCAAACGAGGAGGAGCTCAAAGACAATCAGCAACGAATCATTTCAGCACTCGAAACATACGGAGTACAGGTGACAAGCATCGAAGCCCAACTTGGACCTACAGTCACACTATATGAAATCACGTTGGCTCCAGGAATCCGTATTTCCAAAGTGCAGAGTCTGAACAAGGATATCGCTATGAGCCTTAAAGCCGAAGGTGTGCGAATCATCGCCCCTATCCCAGGCAAAGGAACTATAGGTATAGAAGTGCCCAACCAGAAGAAACTTATCGTGCCGATGCATGATATGGTGGCAAGCAAAAAGTACCAGACCAACACGATGGAGTTGCCAATCATCCTTGGAAAAACCATCACCAACAACAACTACATGATCGACCTTGCGAAATGTCCGCATGTCATCTGTGCCGGAGCCACAGGACAAGGAAAGTCTGTAGCGTTGAACGCAGTGCTGATGTCACTATTGTATAAGAAACACCCGTCGGAACTAAAGCTCGTGCTAGTCGATCCAAAGACAGTAGAGTTTTCAATGTACGCTCCACTGCTAAAGCACTATCTTGCAAAAATGCCAGGAGAAGACGAAGCGATCATCACCGACGTAACCAAGGTGGTAGCCGCAATGAACAGTCTTTGTGTAGAGATGGAAAACCGCTACGAACTGTTGAAGAAAGCAAAGGTCAGAAACATTATAGAATACAACGATAAATATAAAGAACGCCGTCTGAACCCAGAAAACGGACATCACTTCTTGCCATATATCGTAGTGATCATTGATGAGTTTGCCGACCTTATCATGCAAGTAGGAAAAGACATCGAGACACCTGTGGCACGACTGGCACAAAAAGCACGTGCGATTGGAATCCATGTCATACTTGCGACACAACGTCCGTCAGTCAACGTCATCACAGGTTTGATCAAATCAAACTTCCCTGTACGTTTCGCATGTAAGACAGCACAGGCCATCGACTCAAAAACCATCCTCGACTGCACAGGAGCAGAAACACTTATCGGACGAGGTGACATGCTTATCCTGTCTAACGGAAACCTTGAACGTGTGCAATGTGCATTTGTAGACACTCCAGAGGTAGAGGCCATCAACGACTTTATCCAAGCACAGGAAGGATATCTCGAGCCATATGAATTGCCAGAATATGTGGATCCAAATGTTGAATCAGCAGAAGATAAAGGCATCGACTTACGCAACAGAGATCCGTTCTTTGAAGAGGCAGCACGTTTGATTGTCGGTTCCGGACAAGGATCAACATCAATGTTGCAACGAAAATTCAGTTTGGGTTACAACCGTTCTGGACGATTGATGGACCAGTTGGAAGTTGCTGGAATCGTAGGCCCACAAGTAGGAAGCAAACCAAGAGAAGTATATATCAACGACCTTGACACTCTTGAAATGATTTTGCAGAATATAAACAACAATAATCCGAGATAAGAGAGAAAAGGTTAGAGATTAAAAGTTAGAGAGAAAAGATTGGAGACGTGGAGATGCCGCGTCTCTATTTTTTTCAATATGCTCAAGGATTGTACTCTTATAATGATATTCCATATCACATATAAATTGGGGGGCTCTGCATTCCACATCTTTATGACATGAAAAAAGAAACTTGAAACGCCCCCATTCCATCGAAAAAAATCAATCTTCAATCAAAATCAATATTTTAATATTTGTAGTTTTTCATTACAAATTATTTTGATATATTTGCAAATGGTAATAAAGCCACTTATGCAAGACAACTATGAAACACAAAGATTTGGTAGCCGCTCTATCTGAAAAAACCGGAATGAAGGCACAACAGATTGAAAGTATGATTGACGATACTGTTGCCACTATGGCAAAAGTATTGGAGAGCAACGACACAATCATGATTTCTGGTTTCGGCTCATTCGACCTACGCAAAAAAGATGGAAGAATTTCCTACAACCCCACTACTAAACAGCGAATCATGACAGCACCAAAATTGGTCTGCGGATTCAAGCCAAGTGATATTTTGAAGGATTCAATACAGAAGGACTACAATGAATAAAAAAATCACTATTTCTGAACTATCCCAGCTATTGAGCACAAACGTAAGCCTGATCAACAAAAAAGGTTGGGAAGACTTTCTACGTTTATTCTTTGCTCAAATAAGCGAAGGCCTCCAAACAGAAGGAAATGTCAAGATCAAAGGTCTTGGCACATTCAAAGTTGTCAAAGTTGATGCGAGAAAGAGTAAAGATGTAAATACAGGAGCCAACACAATTATTCCAGCTCACAATAAGATTTCTTTCACACCAGATTCTTCTTTGGCGGAAACCTTAAACAAGCCTTATGCTCACTTCGAACCAAGCTACGTGCTTGCTCCAGAAGGAGAGGTGGACGCTCCAGAGCCAGAAGATGATGATATAGAAGTAAATAATGCAAAGACTGAAACAGAGGAACCTGTACAAACAGTTGAAAGCACTATCGTTGAACCTGTTGTCGCAACAATAAGCAATCTAAATACAGAGGTTGTCAACCAAGAGACAAATGAAAAAACAGAGGAGACGGTAACTGTAGAGACTCCAATTACAGAAAACACCACTGAAAGTCAAAGCACTGAAACTCAGCAAATTCCTAACATCATTAGTGAAGAGCAGAGTGTTGAGGTTGAAAATATTGCAGAGGCAGAAAACACAACAACTTCTTCTATCGTCAACGAAGAGGTTAATACAACAGTGTCTTCTACAACAAATGAAAATATAGGAACTTCCAACTCATCGTCTACTATCAGCGAAGAGGAAAATACAGAAGAGTCAACAACAGAAGCAACTGCAACTGTCACAATCAACGAAGATACACATACAGAGGAGACAACAACAGAAAACTCCAATACATCTTCTACTGATAAGATTGAAGCAGAAAAGCCTGAGGAGGAGACTAAGGAAGATTCTAAAGCAGATGATGATAAAAAATCTGATGCAAAAACAGAAGAGACAATCACTTACGCGTCTACATTCAAACGTCATGATTTGCCAAAAGAAAAAGAAGATGATGATGAGAATAATGACAAAAACTCACACGGAAAGAAACTAGGAATCGCAATCATATTGTTCCTTTGTATTCTGTTCGTTGTCGGTTTAGTAGCTTGGATGTCTGACCCTAACATTGTCAGCAAAATACGTTATAAACTAACAGGAAACGAACCTGCGAAGACAGAAGCCATGGTTGATTCTTCTGAATATGAGGAGACCAAGGACTTTGAGGAACAGATCATTGCTGAAAAGACAGAAGAGAATGCAGAAGCGATTGACTCGATTGCTGAAGCTACAACTCAAGACACAGCAGAGAAGACGGAAGAAAAACCTGCAGTCAAACAAAATGTCCAGAAATACACAAACTTCAAGGATGACTTCATCAACTATATGAAGAAAAAACATCCAGAAATGGACATCACAGACCAGGGAGATCCGATAGAAGAAAAGTTAGGTAATAATAGTCGTCTGACACTCGTATCTCTTCGACACTACGGTGCAAAAGACTTTTGGGTTTACATTTATCTTTACAACAAAGATGTGATCAAAAATCCAAACCACATCAAGGCCGGAACGAAGATCAAAGTGCCAATGCTAGACAACACGAAACTTGTGAATCCAGATTCAGAGCATAGTATCCTAACAGCCAAAGAGATACAGCACGAATTCGTAAAATAAACCATTGGAGACGCAATAATAAGCGTCTCCTTTTGGAATATTAACATAGACAACAGTGCAGGTATTTTAACATTTTTAACAAAAGGAGCACAATAATTTTGACATTCTATCGTTATATGGTATATACTTGCAACGGAATTAAAGAAAACAAAAAACAAAAGATACAATGAGTGAAGTAATAGGAAGCGGTAATCCAGATTTCAGCCGTTTGAATGAAAGAATTGAAAGACAGAGTGCTTTCGTTGACAACCTTCTTTCTGGAATGGACACAATCATTGAAGGACAGAAGCATCTAAAGGAAATTTTGATCATAGCCCTTTTGGCAGACGGACATGTGTTGCTTGAAGGTGTTCCAGGATTGGCTAAGACAGCATCAATCACTACTCTAGCCCAATTAATTTCAGCTAAATACAGCAGAATCCAGTTCACACCAGACTTGTTGCCAGCCGACGTGTTGGGTACACAGATCTATAGCCAGAAGAACGAGGAATTCACAATCAAGAAAGGACCTATCTTTGCAAACTTCGTATTGGCGGATGAGATCAACCGTGCTCCAGCTAAAGTACAGAGTGCATTGCTTGAGGGAATGCAGGAGCGTCAGGTGACAATCGGTGAGACAACATTCAAGTTGCCATCTCCATTCTTGGTTATGGCTACACAAAACCCAGTTGAGCAGGAAGGTACATACCCATTGCCAGAAGCGCAGATGGACCGTTTCATGTTCAAGGTTATCATCACATATCCAAAGAGAGAAGAGGAAATGCGTATCATCCAGGCACAGCTAAAGCGTGAGCCAAAGACTGTCACTGCACTTCTTAAGCCAGAGGATATCATCGAGGCAAGAAAAGTTGTGCATGACGTATATATGGATGAGAAGATCCAGAAATATATCACCGAGATTGTGTTTGCTACTCGATTCCCAGAAGAATATGGACTTAACAATTTGAAGGACATGATCGCATTCGGAGGTTCTCCACGTGCATCAATCTCACTTGCAAAGGCATCAAGAGCTTACGCATTCGTAAAGCGCAGAGGATATGTTTTGCCAGAAGACGTGAGAGCAGTTGCCCACGACATTCTTCGCCACCGTATCGGTTTGACTTACGAGGCAGAGGCAAACAACATGAACACTGATGACATCATCAACGAGATCATCAATGCAGTAGAGGTGCCTTAATTTACCAATTTACCGATTAAAGATATTTGGTGATGGAAGACAACAAAAAGGTAGACACTAGCGAACTTTTAAAGAAAGTCTGCAAAATAGAGATAAAGACGCGAGGACTCTCCAACAACATCTTTGCTGGAGAGTACCACACTGCGTTCAAAGGTCGTGGTATGCAGTTCGCGGAAGTTCGCGAATACATGCCTGGAGACGATGTGAGAAGCATCGACTGGAATGTCACCGCACGCTATTCAAAGCCATTTATCAAAGTGTTTGAAGAGGAACGAGAAATGACACTGATGCTCCTTGTCGACGTATCAGGCAGTGATGACTTCGGAACAGCCGAGCAGACAAAGAGAGAGTATCTGACTGAGGTGGCGGCAACAATCGCCTTCTCCGCAGCGACAAACAACGATAAAATCGGCGTCATCTTCTTTTCTGACAAAATCGAAAAATATATTCCGCCTCAGAAAGGAAAGAAACATATCCTCTATATTATCAGAGAATTACTAAGTTTCCAACCTACAAGTAGGAAGACAAATATCGATTTTGCGCTCAAATACTTCACCAACATGGTAAAGAAGCGTTGTTCGGCATTCTTGATTTCAGACTTTATAGATGATAGCAACTATTCTGATTCACTTCTTATCGCAAGCAAGAAACATGATTTGGCTGCATTGCAGATCTTTGACCCTAGAGAAAAAGAGTTGCCTGATGCCGGACTAATCAAAATGAAGGATGCGGAGACCAATGAAGACATGTGGGTCGACACATCCAGTGCCTCTACGCGAAGAGTGTACGAACAGTATGTAAAGGAGAGAGACGAATTGCTCGCACAAGGGTTTGCAAAAAGTGGTGTGGATTATATCTCTATCGCCACAACAGACGACTATGTGAAGTCGCTGATGAAACTCTTCAAGAAAAGAGCATAAAACATTGTAATTCATGAAATTTCACAGTATAGCCATAGTTTTTTTCTTATGCAATAGTCTTGTAGCTAGTGCCGCAGGTCTTACTGCAAAGATGGATTCAGCCCATATCGGAATAGGCCGTCAGACAGCTGTCCACTTGACTTTGACCCAACCAAAGGATCAGGACTTCGAGTTACAGGTGGAAAAAGACACCACTGGTAAGATTGATGTGGTAAAGCTAAAACAGGCCGACACTACGGAAATGGGAGGCTCGCTTGAAATCAAGCAGGATGTGATCATAACATCGTTTGATTCAGGAAGTTGCGTCGTTCCTCCATTCAAATATATCAATATCAAAACTGGAGAGACTCTTACATCCGAGCCATTGGCATTGGAAGTAAACAACGACATTGAAATCAAACTTGATGAAGCTGGACAACCTGACTCAACAAGTGTCAAGGACATCAAAGACATCATGACACTTGGTTTCGATTGGGGAAAATTCTTCACAATCCTTCTTATCATTCTGCTTATAGCAGTGCTCGGATTCTTAGGTTGGAAATATGGATGGCCATATATCCAGAAGAAGTTAGCAAAGAAACAGGGAGAAGGCATTGTTTCTGATGAACCTGAGATTGTTTTGCCAATCGATGTAGTGGCAATAAACAAGCTTGATGAGATAAAAGCAAAACGCATTTGGAAGGATTCAACTCGAATCAAAGAATATTATACTGACGTCACAGAAACTCTTAGAGAGTATTTCTGCAGCAGATTCAACATCAGTGCGATGGAGATGACATCAGATGAGATTCTTGACGAGCTAAGATACAACACCGACGCAATGCCGATTATCCCAGAATTGAAGAGTATCCTCAGCAAAGCCGATATGGCCAAATTCGCAAAAGCAATTCCTACAGAAGAGGATTGCGAAATGAGTCTTGCCAACGCTTACCTTATCGTAAGCAGAACAAAGCCTGTATATACAGAGCCTGCAAAAGACAAGAAATCAAAAAAGGAAGAGGCCCCATTGG
The DNA here is from genome assembly GCA_902782665.1 of uncultured Bacteroidales bacterium. Lineage (GTDB taxonomy): Bacteria > Bacteroidota > Bacteroidia > Bacteroidales > Paludibacteraceae > UBA1723. Next base: position 40,521 of record CACZOA010000023.1, on the reverse strand, counting down.
CAATAAACAGCAATTCAAATAATTTAGCATAACGACTTATGTTTACATTTGAATCACCACAATATTTATATCTGGCACTGCTTATCATCCCTATTACGGCATGGTATATATGGAGACGAAACAAACAGACCGCAAATCTGCAGGTTTCGACAATCAGTCCATTCAAAGGAGCGCCTAAAAGTTTGAGATACTACATTCTCCATTTGCCTTTCGCGTTGAGAATGATATCATTAGCATTATTATGCGTCATCCTTGCTCGACCTCAGAGTTCAGAGACATGGTCCGACCAGAATGTTGAGGGTATAGACATCATGATGGCAATAGATATCTCAGGATCAATGTTGGCGGAAGACTTGAAGCCAAACAGACTTGAGGCAGCCAAAACCATCAGTTCTGAATTCGTCAACAGCCGTCCAAACGACAATATCGGACTTGTAGTATTCTCAGGAGAGAGTTTCACTCAGTGTCCGCTTACAACAGACAAAGCTGCCCTTTCACAACTTTTTGGCGTGATCAACGAACAGATGATCCAGGCAAACGGTACTGCAATCGGACTTGGTTTGGCATCAGCTGTAAACAGACTGAAAGACAGCCAGGCAAAATCAAAAGTCATCATCCTGCTAACCGATGGTTCGAACAACACAGGTGAAATCGACCCGATGATGGCGAGTGATCTAGCCAAGACATTCGGAATCCGCGTCTACACTATTGGAGTGGGAACAAAAGGTATGGCGCCCTACCCTTTCCAGACTGCATTCGGAATCCAGCGCCAGATGGTGCCAGTTGATATTGATGAAAGCACACTTAAATCGATTTCCGGCAACACTGATGGAAAATATTTCCGTGCTACTGACAACAAATCTTTGAAAGCAATCTACGAAGAGATTGACCAACTTGAAAAGACAAAAATCAGTGTTCAAGAATACAGCAAAAAGAACGAGGAGTATCTGCCATTCGCAATTGCGTTGCTTGGTATCATGCTTCTTGAATTTTTAGTGCGCTATTTAGTAGTGCGCCACAACCCATAAGAGTAAGAGTATGTTTAGATTTGCAAATTCAGAATATCTTTATCTGCTTTTCGCATTGATACCGATGGCCGCGATTTTCGGTTATGCAATGTATCGCAGAAGCAGAAATCTGAAGAAATACGGAAACTATCAGATTCTAAAGCAATTTATGCCAGGCTACACAACTTGGAGATACTACTTCAAGTGTGCACTGTTTATGATTGCGCTTGCAGGAGCCATATTCGTTGCAGCACGCCCACAGTTCGGATCCAAACTTGAGATGGTGAAGAGAAAAGGTGTTGAGGTAATGATTGCGATGGACGTATCCAACTCAATGCTTTGTGAGGATATCAAACCAAGCCGTCTGCAGAAATCAAAACAGATGATCTATAAGTTTGTAGACGGAATGGAGAACGACAAACTCGGACTCATTGTCTTTGCAGGCCAGGCATTCACACAGTTGCCGATGACAAGCGACTACAGTGCAGCTAAAATGTATGCATCCAATATAAGCACTGGTGTGATTCCGACACAGGGTACAGCAATCGGAGCCGCTATCAAAATGGCTGTCAATGGATTCAGCAGCAAGACTAACATAGGAAAAGCCATCATAGTGATCACAGATGGTGAGAACCATGAAGACGACGCTGTCGAGCAGGCTAAAGCAGCATACGAAAGCGGCATACAGGTGCATGTGATAGGTATCGGTAAACCCGAAGGAGCTCCAATACCAGACGGACACGGAAGCTTCAGAAAAGATATAGACGGACAGACTGTCATCACTAAGCTCAACGAACAGATGGCCGCAGAAATTGCCGCTGCAGGTGGAGGTTTGTACGTCAGAGCGGACAACACGAACAATGCGTTGAAATACATTCAGTCGGAGCTAGACAAGTCTGCAAAAGGAGACGTGGAAAGCAAAGTCTACACAGATTTCGACGAGCAGTTCCAAACAATCGCATGGATAGTGCTTGTGATTCTTATTCTTGAAATATTCATCAGAGAGAGAAAGAACAAGTTCCTTTCTAAATTCAAACTATTTTAGGACAGTCTAATTAACATTGACCATGAACAAGACTATGACAAATAAATTGTTAGCGACTACAATAGTTACCCTTTTCAGTCTTCCTTCATTTGCATCAAACCCAGAGGATGAGTTCATCCGTAAGGGAAACGACAAATATGAAGCCAAAGACTACAAAGGAGCTGAAGACGAATATAGAAAAGCATTGGACAAGAATGTAGGATCAAAAATCGCAAACTACAATATGGGCAACACCTATTACCGTAGAGACGAATATGATTCCGCATTAGAGAACTACAAGCAGGCGATAAGTGAGAAGAACAGCGACAAAGAAAACGCTGCCATCATGCACAACATAGGCAACACATACCTCAAAAACAAAAAGTATGAGGAGAGTATCGATGCCTACAAGAAAAGCCTTAAGCTCAATCCAGACGACGAAGAGACTCGCTACAACCTTGCGTATGCCAAGAGAATGTTGCAGATTCAACAACAGCAGCAGAATCAGCAACAACAACAGCAGCAACAACAGCAAGACCAACAGCAGGAGCCTCCTAAAGATGGAAAAGAGCAAGAGAATCACGATCAGAAAGACGATGCTCGTGAGGGAGAACACCACATGGACGAAAATTCTGCCCGTCAACTGCTAGAAGCCCTTGAAAGAGATGAAAAGGACAAGCAGGACGAGAGAATGAAGGAACAAATAAAGAATGCAAAAAAGAAAAGAATAGAGAAAGACTGGTAATAAAATACCAGAAATTTGATTATTTTTGCATTAATAAGAAAAAGGAAAAATGAAAAAGATATTAGCCATACTACTGACTTTAACTTATTTTAGTGTAATGTCAGTTTTCGCAGCAGGAGATGTTTCGTTCGTAGCGAAAGCAGATAATGTTGTGGCTGTAGGACAAAGGTTCAATTTGACATTCACACTTAACAATGCAGAATCAGACAATGTCCAGTTACCGCTTGAATCATTATCTGACTTCACAATTCTGTATGGACCTCAGCAGTCAACTAGCCAGAGTTTCCAAAGCATCAACGGTCAGGTGACCAGAAACAGTGCTACAACGTACACATACGTTTTGATGCCAAAGAAAGAGGGCTCATACACAATATCTTCTGCCAAGGCGACTGTCGGAGACAAAATCATTCGTTCCAACGCTCTGGTAATCAAGGTAATCAAAGGAGAAGCCAACGCTAACCAGAATGCGCAACAAGCACAAAGTTCAAGCAATGGCATGAAAATAAACGACGATGACCTGTTCATTCGCACAGAATTGTCAAAGACAAAGATGTACGAGCAAGAGCAGTTTATCGCCACAACAAAGGTATACTACAGAGTCGCTCTACGTGGCTTTGACGATTACAAATTGCCAGAATACAAAGGGTTCATCTCTCAGGAGATCGAAGTGCCAGAAGCAAAACGTCAGAGCAAAGAGAATGTAAACGGAAAGGTTTACAACACATACATTCTAAAACAATGTGTTTTGATTCCACAGAAGAGTGGAAATCAAGAGTTGGAGAAAGGAAATATCACTGCAGTTGTCCAAGTGCGCGTACAAGGTGGCGGCGGCGGATTCTTCGGTGACATGTTCGCTTCTTATAGAGAGTTAAAGAAAAACCTTACTATCCCTGGAATAAAGATCAACGTACAGGAATTGCCAAAGAATGGCAAGCCAGCTGATTTTAGCGGTGCTGTTGGTTCATTCACAATGAACACATCAATCACTCCAGAAGATGGATACAAGACAAACGATGCCATTACTATCAAGGTGAAGATCAACGGTAATGGAAACCTTAAGTATGCGAAGGATCCTAACATCACCTTCCCTACTGACTTCGAGCTCTACGATCCTAAGGTCACATCAAAAATCAAAGCATCTGATGCTGGTTTGAACGGAACCAAGGAGATTGAATATCTTGCAATCGCACGTTATCCTGGAGAATATGTCATTCCATCTGCTGAATTCAGCTACTTTGACATAAAGAGCAAGACATATAAGACTCTAAAAACTCCAGAATACAAGATCAATGTAGAGAAAGGAGCTGAGACTGCAGACAACCAGACTGTCGTTTCAAACTTCACCAACAAAGAGAGCATCAAGTATATCGGAACAAACGACATCCGTTTCATCAACACAAAGGATCTTACAACATATCCTAAGGACGACTACTTGTTCGGCTCGTTGGCATTCTATCTATGGTTTATCATTCCATTGGTGCTATTCGTCATCGCCTACCTATTCCTAAGAAAACTGGCAGAGGAAAACAGCAACATGGTATTGGTGAGAAAGAAGAAAGCTAACAAACAGGCATTGAAGAGATTGGCTAAAGCAAAATCATTCCTTGATCAGGAAGACTTGAAGTCATTCTACGATGAGACAAGCAAAGCCATCACAGGATTCGTTGGAGACAAATTCAATATTCCACTAGCTCAACAAAACAAAGAGGCTATGGAAGAGATTTTGAAGGAAAAGGGATTGAAGGAAGATACTATCGCAAACTTCTCTGCAATGCTAGACACTTGTCAGTTTGCAAGATTCGCACCAACAGCAGTGAAGGATTCTCCTTCTGATATCTACAACAACGCAATTGCACTAATCAACAGCATTGAAGAGGAGGTAAAGAAATGAAGACAATGAAAAATATAGTTCTATCCATCATATTGTCACTATCTGTTTTCAGTGCATGGGCTGCAGCAGATAGCAGAATCATAAACGGAAACGCAGCATACTCAAACAACAAGTTTGATGAAGCGATCTCCCAATATGAGGATTTATTGAAGACGCAGGAGAGTGCAGCTCTTTATTATAATTTAGGAAATGCCTACTATAAATCTGGCAAACTTGCACCTGCAATCCTGAATTACGAAAGAGCGATTCTGTTGGATCCAAACGATGATGATATCAAAAGCAATCTTGAGTTGGCTAAACTACAGACTGTTGACAAAGACGAGTCTGCTGTAGACCAGCTTGCCATCTCAGAATGGACCCAAAGTTTTGTTAACCTTTACAGTTCAAACACTTGGGCAAAAATGTCAATCATCTTTTTCCTTCTTACTTTGGCAGGAGCGTCACTTTATCTATACGTCAAAGTGATGGCTGTACGCAAAATCGGATTTGTCGGAGCTATCCTAGCTTCCCTGATCTGCATCGTCAGTTTCTTCTGTGCAAAAAGTGCCAAGGAGAAAATCACAACTCACGAATATGCAATCGTGTTCACACCTTCTGTGACAGCGAAGAGTTCACCTAAGGACACTGCAACAGATGCATTAGTTCTACATGAAGGAACAAAAGTGTTGGTAAAGCAGCAGGTGAAAGACTGGTATGAGATCGAAACAAGCGGTGGACACCGTGCTTGGATCAAGACCAGCGACGCAGAAAAAATTTAATTACAATTAAATGGTAAATAATGCGAAATGCTAAATGTGGGACTCTCTCCATTTAGCATTTCGCATTTCTAATTTTGAATTTGATACTATGCACAACAATCTAAATAAATTAGTTGAACGCTTCTTCAACTACGTCAAAATCAACACACAGTCCGACGAGAACACGCATACAACACCGTCGACAGCATCACAAGGATATTTCGCAGAGATGCTTGCCAACGAATTGGAAGAGATCGGACTTAAGGATGTCCATATCAGCCGACACTCTTATGTCACTGCCACAATACCAGCAAACTGTGAATGCGACGCTCCAACAATCGGATTCATCGCTCACATGGATACAAGTCCAGAAACATCCGGAGCAAATGTCAAGCCTCATGTGGTGAAATTTGATGGAGACACTCTCGTCATCAACAATGAACTTGGAATCAAAATTGATGCAAAAGAATACAAAGAGCTTACCCATTATGTCGGAGAGGAGATAATCACTTCTGACGGAACTACCCTACTCGGTGCAGACGACAAAGCCGGAATCGCAGAAATCGTGACAGCAGCAGAGTATTTAATACAACATCCAGAAATAAAGCATGGAAAGATCCGCGTCGCCTTCACTCCTGACGAAGAGATCGGAGAAGGAGCCGACCATTTCAACGTAGAGAAATTCGGAGCTGATTTCGCATACACAGTAGACGGAGGAGGACTTGGAGAAATCGAGTTCGAGAACTTCAACGCTGCGGCCGCAACAGTCAGATTCACAGGACATAATATCCATCCAGGATACGCTTTGGGCAAAATGGTGAACGCTAGCCGCCTCATCTCCGACTTCCTCAACATGCTTCCTGAAGACGAGTGTCCTGAAATGACAGACGGATATAAAGGTTTCTTCCACGTGACAGAAATGAAATCGACTGTGACATCGGGAGAGATCAACCTTATCATACGAGACTTCGACGAAAAAAGTTTCACAGACAGAAAAGAGTATTTGCAACGAGTTGTTGATGCTCTGAACAAACATTATAAAAATGGCAAGGTGGAGCTTGAGATCAAAGACCAGTATGCCAATATGAAACAGGAAATCGAGAAAGTACCACACGTTGTGGATAGAGCGATCAATGCCATGAAGACGTTGGACATCACACCTGTTGTCGTGCCAATTCGTGGAGGCACTGACGGTGCTAGACTATCATTCATGGGACTACCCTGCCCCAACCTGTTTGCCGGCGGCCACAATTTCCACTCCAACACAGAATATGTGCCAGTGTTGTCGATGAAAGCAGCTATGGATGTGATTATAGAGATAGCTAAATGCAAATGATCTGACCATTATGCCGTCTGAAATCACACTTGAAATTGTCGAACAATCGTTAGATATCATCCACGGCAAAGATCCACAAAAAAAAGATGAGTTTTTATTGGATCTTGCGGCTGTAAATCTTCTCAATGCGGCCGCAAAAAAGAAAGAATTCAAAGAGATAGCCAAATACAAAGATATCAAACGATACGCCACATATCTCTTTTCACTTTGGGTTGCAGACCATACTTTGGCAGATGAAGCGTCATACGACATTGCAAACAAATGTCTGTATATCAGATGCTACACGCTTCAATTCAGTTTTCATTTCATCTACGACAAGTATCAACCAATCGTGGAATTCATCCATTCCGACGAAAACAAACCAACGACATGGGATGGCATTAAACTGCAGCCGATTGCCGTCGACATACTGAATATTGCCGTCGAAAACATAAAAAATCCTAGTGATGACATCAATATCAAAATAGAGGAAATCAAATTTAATTCATAATGCATAATTCGTAATTGCTTGAGCATTGAATTTTGACAGTAGGGGCGAACCCTTGTGGTCGCCCATATATTAGAAATTGGGAATTCTAGTTAATACAAATTACATTTTAATAGTTCAGACCCAAAGCCCACAAAGGGACGACATTGGCATATCCGTACTCAATATCATCCTTAACTACAAATCCCTTAGCAACCGTTTCAATCTGCTTTTGTCCTTTCTTTTTACCACCAATTTCAAAAGACATATCATCTATACAAAAATCTGTAACAGACGAACTAATCACAGACTGACGGACTCTCATTTGATTCATAAAAAAAGTCTCTCTAACATTTCCTATATTAGCTGTGTTTGGGGTAAGTGTATAAATAAGATTTGTATTATCTAAATAGATTTTCTCTACTTTTCCCAAACCTCTAATGCCACCTGTTTCATCACGCAACCGAGAAATTAATCCAGCTTTCTCCATATAAATAAGATAGTCAGGGATATTATTTCTGCTTGTGCCTACCAAATCAGCCAATTTTTGCATCACAGGCTTAAACGGCACACTCTCGGATATGATCATCAGAAGATGTTTCAGTTTTCGACATACAGAGACATTCATTTTAGCATATTGAGGAATATCCACTTCTATTGTTTGGTTTATGACCTGGTACAACTCCATTTGATATTCCTTTTCATCTTTTCCGAATGGATAATATCCCCGTCTTAAATAATCCTGAAAGTAAACAAGGGGATGCTTTACATTTGGAATTGTCGCCTTATTGTTTATAATATCCGACAAAGAAAATACAGGCACATCTATGTCATGAAATAACTTTAGATATTCCCTAAACGAAAGTCCCTGCATCTCATATATTGGCACTCTTCTACTTAAATCAGAGAGTCCCTGATAAATATCAAGTATAGAAGATCCGGAAATAACAATTTGAAGATCATTATAACTATCATAAATCTGTTTCAATTCACGAGACCATCCTTCATATTTATGGATTTCATCAACAAAAAGATGTTTACCTCCCAATTTAACAAACCTATCTGCTAAATCAACCAATGAATTTGAAGAAAAATATAAATTATCAGCAGAGACATAAAGTGTATCAGTAGTATTCAAATTACGCTTAATGTATTGAAGTAATAATGTCGACTTGCCTACACCTCGTGGACCAACAAGACCAAATGCCCTTCCCTCCCAATTTATATCTGAATACTTATACCGAACAAAACTATTAGGAGTTTCACTTAATTTACGATTGAAAAATTCATATAAACGTTCCATAATCCATCTATTTTTTTGCTAAAATAACAAAACTGCACTAAAATAATGCGATTTTTGTCAAAAACTGCACTAAAATAATGCGATTTTAACTTAAACCTGCACTAAAACAATGCAACACACATAATTCGTTCATTCTACATAAAAAAATAGTTTCCTAAACAATAAAAAAGCAACAAATCCGTTTTATAAATGAATTAAGGAAAATTCTTAAATTAACCGTTTTATATTATGGATTGATCAATTATTAAGTGCTTTTGATATAAGCAAGTGAACCTATTAGTTCCGCTCACACATTCGGATTGGCGATAAATGGGTTATGGGCATTCCGTCATTAACATTCCTCTTTATTAGCGACCGAATGAAAACATCAATGATTTTTCAATTAATAGTCTTATATTTTATTAAAAAATCATTAATTAATGCATCGTTTTCTTAACTTTGCAAACGTAAAAAATAATACGCGAGATAAAAACATCATGAATTTTGTTAAATCCCTACTGTGTTCATTAGCAATGGGTACAGTTGTCACTACCGCAGCTCAAACCAAAACAATCGCCGGATACGTGACAGACGCATCATCAGGAGAGACTCTGATCGGAGCATATATTATGACTCCAGACGGAAAGAAAGGAACCGAAACCAACCAGTATGGTTATTTTGTCCTAACATTGCCAGAAGGTGAGAACCAGATTATAGCTTCATACGTAAGCTATACTGAAAAAACATTATCCTTCAATCTAAAGAAAGACACTACTGTAAGAATAAAATTGGAACCAGACAACCAGTTGGAAGAGCTTGTGGTGACTGCCAAAGAGATAAAAAGAGACAAGCGTCTGGAAGAGACCGTAATAAGCAAAGAGGTCATCTCTCCGGAATTGCTTAATGTGCTTCCCGCTATTCTTGGCGAGCCAGATCTTGTGAAGACGGTGCAGACTTTGCCTGGTGTGCAAAGTGGTATGGAAGGATCATCCGGACTATATGTGCGTGGAGGATCACCCGACGAGAACCTTATCCTGCTCGACGACGTGCCACTATACAATGTGACACACTTGTTTGGATTCTTCTCCGTATTCAATGCGGATGCGATCAAGAACGTCAACCTGCATAAAGGAGGCTTCCCAGCAAGATTCGGTGGAAGACTTTCATCTGTGTTGGATATCCACACCAAAGACGGAAACGACAAAGAGGTTCACGGAGCTTTCCAAATCGGTCTGCTATCATCAAAATTCAGTCTTGAAGGACCGATTGTAAAGGAACGCACAACATTCTTCATATCAGCAAGAAGAACATATTTTGATGTCCTAGCCAAACCATTCATGGAAAAAGATGAACAATTCGGCTACTTTTTCTGGGATTTGAATGCGAAAGTGAACCATAAATTCAACGACAGACACCGTCTGTATTTCAGCATATACTCCGGACGAGACAAACTTGGATTCGAAGATGAAGATGCGTACGGTGACCAGAATTTCGGATTGGGTTGGGGAAACATCTCATCAGCAATCAGATGGAACTTTCTGATTCATAACAAACTGTTTATGAACACGACAGTAGCTTTGTCAAGATACAAATTCTTTACGGAAATAAATAATGTAGGGTATGAAAAAAACTCCAAGAAGAAAGATTATGAGTATGAAATGAGCTATGAGTCTATGATCAGAGACTGGAGTTTAAAGAACACATTCACGTATACACCCAACAACAGACATGAGATAAAATTTGGAGAAGCCGTAACACTCCATACCTTCAAACCAGAAGAACAAGGAGTATACGAGAAATACTATGATGAAGACGATTCCTACGATGACTATGGAATTGATACAACAATCCACTCGAAAACAACGACACCGACGGAATGCAACCTTTTCGTAGAGGACGAGTTCAAAATCACAAAAAGAATAAACCTGAATGTGGGTCTACATGCGTCGCTATTCAATGTAAACGATAAGACATACACATCTTTAGAACCACGTGTTTCTTTCGCAGCCCATCCTACAGAAAAATTCACAATAAAGGCAGCTTACAGCAAAATGCAACAGTATCTGCATCTATTGTCCAACTCAACAATCGGACTGCCAACAGACCTTTGGGTGCCAGTGACAGAAAATATCAAGCCACTGAATTCTCACCAGACAGCGATAGGATTCGTATTCGGATTACCTAATGATCTACTCCTCTCAATAGAAGGATACTACAAGACAATGGACAACGTCATTGAGTATAAAGAAGGTGCATCTATGTTTTCCAGCTCAAATTGGGAAGGGAAAGTCGATATGGGAAAAGGAAGAGCGAAAGGTATAGAGCTGATGTTGAAAAAAGAGATAGGCAAAACTACCGGTTGGATAGCCTATACACTGTCGAAAGCAGAGCGTCAATTCAACGAAATCAACAAAGGCGAATGGTTTCCATCCAACTACGACAGACCACACGACATAAGCATCGTGATCAATCATAAGTTCTCTGAAAAAGTAGATCTTGGAGCGACGTGGGTGTTCGGAACTGGATATCCTGTCACAATGCAGACTCATCAGATCCTTGTTGACCCTAGTTTGCAACAAAATGACATCAATCATTATGGTGGTGATAACAGAATCGATTATGCAGCGAGCCGAAACAATTACCGAATGGAGAATTATCACAGACTTGACCTTGGTGTCAACTTCCACCGTCAGAGTGAAGGAAGCAAGATCAAGCGTCAACTTTCTGTAAGTATTTTCAACGTCTACAACAGACATAATCCATTCTTTTATAATATAGACACAGATTATTGGGATGGAACAAGAAAATTGATGAAAACATCAATTTTCCCAACAATTCCGTCAGTTTCATATTCTATAAAATTCTAAAATATATTACGATGAAAAAGATAGCGGCTTTATTATATATTTTCATTTCCATATTTACCTCTTGCTATGATGAGGTGGATTATGAAGACATGGGAGTGAAAAACATCATTGTCGTAAACGGTAGGTTTATCGATGGAGAGACTCCATGGTGTCAGGTGTCGAGAAGCGACATAATTTTCGACCAAATCAAAGGCAAAATCACTCCAATTGTATTTCTTCCCGACGCGAATGTGACAGCAACCGACGGAGATGCGGATTACAAATATGTAGTCATTTCAGACAGTGCGATGATGGAAGCCAAAGGTTTGATAGCCAAAGCAGGAGAGACTTATACAATAAAAGCCAAAGCCAACGGTTTGGAAGACGTATACTCCACAGTCACCATACCGGACAAGCCCAAAGCTGATTTCAGAGTGATCAGCGTGGAAGAGATCACAGAAACTCACAACGGCTATTATGGACCATACGAAATAATAGACGTCACCGATTTAGAGCCAGAGACATATACAAAAGTGACTTATGAACTCAACGTGCAGGATGATCCAGATACGGAAGATTACTATCAATTAGTCTTTTACGCAATGGTCATGGAGTACGAATATGAGACTATAATAGATACAGTACCCGGACATTGGTATGAAGACGAATGGATAGAGCCATACGAAAATTATACTTATAAAGTTATCGATTCGGCCAAGGTATACAAAGAAATATCTACACATGAAGTTCTTCGTACAGATGATCCTGTGATGAATTGGAATAAAAACCAATCCGAAGGAAATTTATTTGATGATTACGAATGGAACGAAAAGAATATCTTCAATGACCAACTGTTCAATGGACAAACATCCAGGATCAGGTTTAGTATGAACATATACACAAAAGGCTATTTAGGGGTAAACAGAATCGACCTCAGCACTCTCGACTTTGAATTGCGTCATATAAACAAAGAGATGTATATGTACTATCGCACATACCAATTGGTAAAGGACAACGATTACAATGGTACACTTTCACCACATATTCTCTACTGTAACGTGGAGAATGGAGCAGGAATGATTGCAGCATGGTCGGCAGTGAAAGCTCCGTTGAAAGTGCCAGATCAAGCAATAAAATAACAACAGAAGGACATAGAGATAATTAGTTGTGATTATCAACGTAAGTAAAAAGCCAACTGCAGTGAAGCGGTTGGCTTTTTTTGATGTATACTATGATTGACCTATTTTTTCCTCTTCTTCTTTGTAGGAATCACATAATCTGTCGGCACATCTATCGGTTCGAAATTCACTGCTTTATAAAAGTAGTAGACGTCGATTGGTTCATTCTCGTCGCAAATATTAGAAAGGATTTTGGATTGTTCGTTTTCAAAACGTTTGCTCGATTTGATCTCTTCCCAAGTGTAGGAATATTTCAACGCAAAACCGTCAAACTGATAAAGACGGTAGAGATAGAAATCTGTATGTTCCTTTGTGTAGAATTTCGCTTTTTTACGTATGCCATCAAACGTGAATTTCTCCCCCATCTGATCCAACAACACCTGTATATCAAGAGGGAATGCAGTTGTCACTACTGCTTGATTCGTACACCACACACTATCCGCAATAATGTCGTCGTACGAGACGTTGAGCATATATCTGTGGCTCAACTGATCATAATTGTTGATTTTGTTACGCTTCACCTCCACCTTACTCCACGGAGTCCACACCTTTTTCTTCTTCCATGCCTCCTTGAACCCAAGTTTGCGATATATCGTAGTATCTTTATAACTGTCCTCTACCTCCAAACGATTATAAGACTCTTCATAGAATCCTTTAATACGCACTTTCTCCTGGGAAAACAATGGAACAGTGAAAAACAAAAACAAAAAAAGTATATTTATTCTCATATTATATCCTTTTATACCCTAACAAGATAGTCTAACTTGAACAAAGATACTAATCTTAACATAAATATCGCAAAAACAACAGACAGAAATCACAACATAAATAGAAGAAACAGGAATTTGGAAATAAAAATCCCTTTATTAAATAAAGGGATGAAAAAAAAGAGACGCATATCAGTGCGTCTCTATATATCTAATTATTCTGCAGCTGCAGTTTTCTTTTTCTCGTTGATTTCTGGGTCAACCAAGATTCTACCACAATACTCACAAACGATAACTCTCTTGCGAGTGCGGATATCAGCGATTCTCTGAGGTGGGATACGGTTGAAGCAACCACCACAAGCGTCTCTCTGAACAGTAACAACAGACAATCCGTTGCGCGCATTCTTTCTGATTCTCTTGAATGCTGAAAGAAGTCTCTCGTCGATCTTATTCTCAAGCTTCTCTGCCTTCTCCATCAACTTCTCCTCCTCTGCACGAGTGTCAGCGATGATTGACGTAAGCTCTTCTCTCTTCTGATCCAAATCCTGCTTTCTTCCCTGCAAATACTCCTCTGTCGACTTCAATTCCTGAGTCTTATTCTCAATGTCTCTCTCTCCTTCCTTGATTCTCTTCTCAGAAAGCTGAATTTCAAGACCTTGATATTCAATTTCTTTTGCAAGATTATCGTATTCTCTGTTGTTGCGAACAGTGTTCTGCTGATCCTGGTACTTTTTCATCTGACCTTTGGCCAAATCGATATCGCTCTTGTGACGATTGATCTTGAAGTTTAGATCTTTGATATCGTTATCCAAATTAGCAATACGTGTCTCCAAACCAGCTACTTCATCCTCTAGGTCCTTTACCTCTAGTGGTAGCTCACCACGCACAGCACGTAGATTGTCGATCTGCGACATTACCTTCTGCAAATCATACAATTTCTTTAGTTTCTCTTCTACTGTAATCTCTTTAGCCTCTGCCATAATCTATAAATAATTTATAGGATTCGACTTTATAGTTGAATTCTGAACCGCAAATTTAATATTATTTTTTGATAATACATTAAAAAAAATCTCTTTTGTGTATTGTTCGCTCTCATAATGTCCAATATCTGCAATAATTGGCCCGTCATAGCTGTCAAAAAATTGATGATACTTCACGTCTCCGGTCACCAAAATATCCGCTCCACTTCGTTTTGCCAAACCTACCATATCCGAACCTGAGCCACCACACAGTGCCACTCGTCGTATTGCATCTGTCTTGTCTATGTCTGTATATTTCAACATTTCACATCGGAACGTCTCTTTCACCCGTTTCAAAAATTCCATCGGTGCGACGGGAGTTTCCAAATCTCCCACAACTCCCATTCCGGCTGCAACGATGGTGTTCTCAAGTTTAATCACATCTATAGCTGGCTCCTCATACGGATGAGCCTCACCTATCGCATTCAACACCTTCGACAAATGGTGTCGGCTGACAACATACTCCACCCTGCTCTCTTTCTCCTCATGTATCTCCCCGATATTGCCTACGTATGGATGACATCCGTCATTGGCTTTGAATGTGCCGGCACCGTCTACCGAAAAACTGCAACAGTCATACGCTCCGATTGTGCCGCCACCATTTGCATAAACAGCATCCGAAACTTTCTGTTTATCGGCCACCGGAACATATACAACAACCTTGTAAACCTGCTCATTTTCAGCCTCTAACGGTGTAACATTCACCAATGATAGCTTTTCCGCCATCTTATAGCTCACTCCACCGATAATCTTATCCGCATTGGTGTGGGCGGCATAAATAGCGATATCACATTTAATCGCCTTGTGCAGGATCCGCTCAATGTAATTTTTTCCTGCTATTCGTTTTACCCCTTTGAATATCAACGGATGATGGCACAATATGAAATTGCACCCCTTCTCCACAGCCTCATCCAAAGTGGCTTCCACAACGTCGATTGCCAGAAGCACTCCAGAAACTTCCACATTCCCGTCGCCTACCTGCAAACCACAATTGTCGTAACTCTCTTGAAGCGACAATGGAAACTCATTGTCAAGATATTTGACTAATTCCGATACTCTCATTTTTATTTTTTCAATGTAATGACCACATATTCAGGCGACATTCCTATTCTAAAAGGAATTGCTGTGCATCCGATTCCACGACTCACAACAATTTGAATGCCATTTCTTTCATACAATCCATGCCAGTATGTATATTTCAATGAAGACGGAGATATTTCCCAATCCCCTATTTCTATTCCAAGCTGCATCGCGTGGGTATGTCCGGACAATGTCAAGAAATAGTCGGTGTTGTCTTCTAGCTTGTACTCCCAAAAATCCGGATCATGCGAAAGAAGGATGCGTGTAGACGAAGCTACTCCTGTCTCCGCCTTTTTCAAATCGCTATTCTGAGGGAAAGGAGGACGTCCCCAATTCTCAATTCCCACTACAGATATTGTATCTCCATTTCTGCAGATCGTCCTGTTTTCATTCAGCAACAAATCAAATCCTGCCTGGCGTATGTTTTCCTCCGTCTTTGCCAAATTGGCATCACGTGCCTCCATGCTCGACCACTTGTGGTAATCTCCATAATCATGGTTGCCTATGATAGCAAACTTTCCATCTTTGGCTTTCAATCTTTTCAACGCATCCATGTGTGACGCCATCTCGTCGGCCAGAATAGAGACCATATCTCCCGTGAAACAGATGACATCCGGATTTTCCGCATTCATCATATCCACCCATTTCGACACGATTTCCTCATCTCCGTAAAGGCTACCAAGATGGAAATCCGAAATATGGAGAATTTTATAGCCGTCAAAATTCTGTGGCAATGATTTATTCTCCACAGTGAGATATTTGGCTGACATATTGAATCGTCCCAACATTATTCCGTATGCGTATGTGAAAAATCCGAACGCTGCCACCCCAATTGCCACACGTCGCAATATTCTCGACTTAAATGCCAATGTCCAGACATCGACAATACTGAAAAACAATTTCGCAACAAACACGGCAATCAACGCATTCATCACCATACTTGTTTCATACAGCGTCGCAACTGATTCAGATGACGAGTAAACTCCAAACATCAGCACCAACAAGACAAAGCACAACAGCGAGAACACAGTGTAAAGCACCTGCGTCCGCCACTGACATTTCTTCCATACATGACGGAAGAAAATATATACATCAGGGAAAAGACCTATCAGAAAAAAGAAGAAAAATCGACTTAACATAAATTTTGTAATTTTAATTCGTTTATATAATTATGTGTTTACTATCCATCTTTGAATATCTACGGATAATGGCAAGAAAAAAGACACAGTCAAATTCCAATAATTCGAGAAAATCCATCATTTCTTCAATGTGATGACCACATATTCAGGAGTCATGCCAAACCTTATAGGTATAACGTTACACCCTATTCCTCTGCTGACAAAAATCTGATTGCCGTTTCTTTCATAAAGGCCATGCCAATATGGATATCTCAAAAAAGACAAAGAGAATTCCCAATCTCCTATTTCTATCCCCGCCTGCATAGCATGTGTATGACCAGCCAATGTCAAGAAATAGTCGGTGTTGCCATCAAGATATGTCTCCCAAAAATCAGGTTTATGAGAAAGAAGTATTCTCGTTTTGGCAGTCAACCCTAATTCCGCTTTCTCCAGATTTTTTTTCTGGCAATTCCGCAATCTTCCCATGTCTTCCAAACCAACAACAGCCAGTGTATCACCTCCTTTTGTCAACAATCTGTGTTCATCCAGCAAAAGATCAAAACCCGCAGATCTGATCAATGATTTCAACCTCTCATTGTGAGACTCTTTTTCCTCAGCTGATTTCCAGCTGTGATAATCGCCATAATCATGATTGCCAAGGATGGCGAATTTACCTTCCTTTGCTTTCAACCGTTTCAAGGCATCCATAAACGGAAGCATTTCATCCGCAAATACAGATACCATATCTCCTGTGAAACAAATGATATCCGGATTCTCTGCATTCATCATATCCACCCACTCCGACACAATCTTCTCATCACCATAAAAACTTGACAAATGAAGATCTGAGATTTGCAGGATTTTATAACCATCGAAATTACGAGGCAAACTCTTATTTTCAACATCTACTCGTTTGGCGGAAATATTAAATCTTCCAAACATCATACCATACATACACGATAAGAAACCCCAAGCGGTCAATCCTACTGCGATCCATTTCAAAACTTTTGTCTTGAATATAAGAGTCCAGACATCGACTATAAAAAACACAGATTTGCTGACAAACAATGACAGGAATACACCCATCACAACACCTATCTCATATAATACGGACACTGAATCTGTCAGGAAATATTTTCTGAATATCAACGCCGCTAACATATAAGAGAGTGACGAGAACGCAGCATATTGTATTCTTGTACGCCATTGACATTTTCTCCAGACATATCTAAAGAAAATATAAAGGTCGGCTACAAAGGCAAACAAAAAAATAACAAACAACATAAAAAACTATTCTAAATAGCAAAGGGCGGATTCAGAACCCGCCCATACATATTTATATTACTTCTTTACCAAAAGTATAACATTCTCCACATGATGAGTGTGAGGGAACATATCTACCGGACGCACCTTCACAACCTTGTACTTTTCATCAAGAAGAGTCAAATCTCGAGCCTGAGTGGCCGGATTGCAGCTGACATAAACGATCTTCTCAGGAGCGGTATTCAGCAACACCTTGATCACATCCTGATGCATACCATCACGTGGAGGGTCTGTGATCACAACATCCGGACGGCCATGCTGAGCAATGAATTCATCTGTCAGGATATCCTTCATGTCGCCAGCGAAGAATGTCGCATTGTCTATATTATTGTTGGCAGCATTGATTTTTGCATCTTCAATAGCCTCTGGCACATACTCGATACCAACCACTTTCTTCACTCGATTGGCACAGAAACATGCTATCGTTCCCGTTCCGGTATACAAATCATAAAGAGTCTGTTCTGGTTTCAAATCCGCAAACTCACGAGCCACCTTATATAATTCGTATGCCTGGAGTGTATTTGTCTGGTAGAAACTCTTAGGGCCGACCTTGAATCGGAGTCCTTCCATCTCTTCCTCGATAAAGTCACGTCCTTTATACAGGATAGTCTGCTGATCTGTAATAGTGTCGTTCGCCTTACCGTTGATCACATAAATCAAACTTGTGATTTCAGGGAATGTGGCGACCAAATGATCAAGCAAAGCCACTCGTTTCTCCTCATCCTCCTTAAAGAACACCACAATAAGCATCACCTCTCCCGTACCTGCAGTACGGATGATGATGTTACGCAAGAATCCGTCACGGTTGCGAAGGTCGAAGAATGCCAAATCATGAGCCTTGGCATACTGCTTGATTTCCGTACGGATACGGTTAGATATCTCCGGCTGAAGGTAACACTTCTCAATATCCAGCACCTTGTCGAACATACTTGGAATGTGGAAACCAAGAGCATTCATATCGTCATATTGCACACCAGCCTTCACCTCGTCATCAGTAAGCCAACGTTTGTTGCTGAAGGTGAATTCAAGTTTGTTTCTATAATATGTAGTCTCCTTCGATCCAAGAATAGGAGTTATTTCAGGAAGCTCAACCTTTCCGATGCGACGAAGCACATTCTCCACCTGATTCTGTTTATGTTTGATCTGCAACTCGTATGGCAACACCTGCCACTTGCACCCACCACAAACACCATAGTGTGAACACATAGGAGCAATACGGTCTGGCGAAGGAGTGACTATTCTCAACGCACGGCCCTCCATATAACTATGCTTCTTCTTTGTCACTTGGATATCAACCACGTCGCCAGGAATTACGTATGGCACAAAAATCACCATGTCATCAATTCTAGCGATCGCTTTGCCCTCTCCTGCAATGTCGGCGATAGTGACGTTCTCCAGTATCGGAAGTTCTTTTCTCTTTCTTGACATATTCCAATTAATCCAATTTATTAATGCCGATTCGTTCGGCAAACGCTTGCAAAAGTAGTCTAACTTTTAGATAAATCAGCAAAAAACACAGACAATCAGGGTCAGAAAGCACATTTTTGTTAAAAAACGTGTATTTTTTTTCACTATTCAAACGAACTATTTGCAAAGTCATATATAAATGCTAATTTTGCATCAACAAGTTGTAAAAAGTAATTTTTTTAGATTCGAAAGAATCATGTGTTTATGTTATTAGAGTTTTAAGTTTAGAATACCGTCAGCGTGAGTTAACGGTATTTTTTTTGTCTCTAATTAAAAGATTCTCCAACCTGCTTTAATTGAAAAGTTTGTGCGTATAGTGTAAAACCTTCTGTAAAGGCCTTCATAGATTTCTTCCGGCAAGCAATCGTTTTTCGGATAAAAACTAACATCGAAGCCAAGCAAGAATTTATTAATAACCATATTAGCTTCAAGGCCAACACCTACACTAAATCTATCAGACCCATACTTGCCACCATAACTGTTGTGCTTAAAAACACCGTGCTCCGGACTAGGATAAAAATCATAATACTCTCGGCATTCACCATTCACTCCATAAGCAAATCGTGGACCTATCGATAAGGATCCCCAAAAATCCTCATCATCAGCCTTTCGGTAGCCAAAAAGCAAAGGAATATCCAAAAAACGTTTTGTGTTACGCATATAATTGCCCGGCAAAAACTCATTATATATGGATTGTTTCGCAAAACCAACACCCGAACTAATAAAAAGATGCTTAGTCAATCCTACGTCACAACGGACCTCTATATTGTATCCTAAATTCTCAAAAAGGCCATCCTCTTCTTCTTCTTCATAATCCAATGCACCAGAAAAACCTCTGTATGACACTCCAAACCCAAGATTAACGAAAAGCATAAACCTATCAAGATCACAATCTTTAGATACATATGTACTTGAATAGTCACTTGTACTTGTCGTATAATTAGCATCGTCTTCCACCACAACAACGACATCACCTCCATGATGGTGATGGTGGTGAGGTGGCTGAGAATGATGATGAGCATGACCAGATGATGGTGTATGAGGTTTCGCTTGTGGACGTTCAGGACGAGTGTCACTTGGTCTGGCAGGTCTCGTCTCGACTGGTCTGGCAGACCTTTCATTACGCGACGTCTTTTTATTTTCGTTTTCACTTTTGTTTTCATTGTCACTACTGCTCCTCTGTGCCAAGAGCATATCATCATTGAATTCTTCTGATTCTGACGAGAAAACAGGTGTCGTCAATGCAGACAACAACAAAACAGAGAAAAGTTTACTAATTTTTCCGCTAATCATAAATTCATAAATTTATTGTAAAAAAGACGAGGTTTCCCCCGTCTTCATGATATCAGTTCCAAATTCAAATCATTTTTTATTTGTTTGAGGCAATGTGAATCGAATAGGCAGCATCAGACGGCTGCGTGTCTTTACACCGTTCATCTCAGCAGCCACCCAGTTTGGCATAACCCCCACCACTCTTTTAGCCTCAGCATCAAGCTTTGGATCAACCGACTGCTCCATACGGATTCCAGTGATCGAACCGTCTCTCTCAACAATGAAGGAGACAATCACCTCTCCATCCACCTTCTTGTCGATACACTCCTGAGGATATTTCACATTCTCCGACAGCCACGTCGCCAAAGCAGACTGCCCCCCAGGGAAATACGCATGTTGATTAGCTTTCACAGTCAGTTCCTCCCCTTCCGCAAAAACGGAAGATGAAAGCATCAACATAAACAACGATATTATTACAGTAATTATGTTTTTCATAGCCCTAATCTTTAATTGTTTCGACAAAGATAAGAAATCAATATGAAATGTGAAAATCCAGACCCAAAATCAGCCAAAAATCTAATAATTCATCACTTTTTTAAGGTTGCTAATTACAAATTTATTATTTTTGCAGGATAATTATTTAGAATTCGTTTAATAGATACAGATAATGAAACATCAACTTCGCAGTGCATTCAGCACAGAGGGACGCAGAATGGCAGGAGCAAGAGCTCTATGGGTGGCAAACGGTATGAAACGCGAGCAGATGGGCAAACCAATCATCGCTATCGCCAACAGCTTCACTCAGTTCGTGCCAGGACATACACATCTTCATGAAATCGGACAGAAAGTTAAGGCTGAGATTGAAAAACTTGGATGCTTCGCAGCAGAGTTCAACACAATCGCTATCGACGATGGTATCGCTATGGGCCACGATGGTATGCTATACTCTCTTCCTAGCCGTGACTTGATTGCAGACTCTGTGGAGTATATGGTGAACGCCCACAAGGCAGACGCATTGGTTTGTATCTCAAACTGTGATAAGATCACTCCAGGTATGTTGATCGCCACTATGCGTCTCAACATCCCTACAATCTTTGTTTCAGGAGGTGCGATGGAGGCTGGCAAACTAGAGGGAAGCCACGACCTTGACCTTATCGACGCCATGATTCAGAGTGCTGACGAGTCGGTTTCTGACGAGCAGGTCGCTAAGATTGAGAACGCAGCGTGCCCAGGATGCGGATGCTGTTCAGGTATCTTCACAGCTAACTCGATGAACTGTCTTAACGAGGTGCTTGGTTTCGCATTGCCAGGAAACGGTACAATCGTTGCGACTCACAAGAACCGTGAGCAGCTATTCATGGACGCAGCAAAGATGATTGTAGAGAATGCATATAAATATTATAGAGACGGTGATGAAAGCGTACTTCCAAGAAGCATCGCCACTCGCCAGGCATTCTTGAACGCCATGACTCTTGATATCGCTATGGGTGGTTCGACAAACACAGTGCTTCACCTTCTTGCAATCGCTCAGGAAGGCGGCGTTGATTTCAAGATGGACGACATCGACTCTCTTTCAAAAGTCACTCCATGCTTGTGCAAAGTCGCTCCTAACACACAGAAATACCACATCCAGGATTTGAACCGTGCAGGAGGAATCCTTTCTATCATGAATGAGCTTGACAAAGCCGGATTGGTAGACAGAAGCGTTAAGCGTGTAGACGGAATGACTATCGGCGAAGCTATCGACAAATACGCGATCACAAAACCTACTCACTGTGAGAAGGCAGAGAAGATCTACAAGAGTACAGCAGCCAACAAGTTCTCTATCAAGATGGGTTCACAGGAGACATACTGGGACTCATTCGACACAGACCGTGCTAATGGTTGTATTCGTGATCTTGAGCACGCATACTCAAAAGATGGCGGTATGGCAATCTTGAAGGGTAACATTGCTCTTGACGGATGTGTTGTCAAGACAGCAGGTGTGGACGAGAGCATCTGGAAATTCGCCGGACCAGCAAAAGTGTTCAACTCTCAGGATGACGCATGTAAGGGAATCTTGAACGGCAGCGTCGTTTCTGGAGACGTAGTTGTCATCACACATGAAGGGCCTAAGGGAGGACCAGGAATGCAGGAGATGCTCTACCCTACTTCATATATCAAATCACGTCACCTTGGAAAAGAGTGTGCTTTGATCACAGACGGTCGTTTCTCAGGAGGAACATCAGGATTGTCTATCGGCCACATCTCACCAGAGGCAGCAAGCGGCGGTAACATCGGTCTTGTACGTGATGGAGACATCATCGAGATTGATATTCCAGCACGTAAGATTTCAGTCCGTTTGTCTGACGCAGAGTTGGCAGAGCGCCGCAAAGCAGAAGAGGCTAAGGGCAAGGACGCATGGAAGCCAAAGCGTGACCGCGTCGTTTCAAAAGCATTGAGAGCATACGCTTCAATGGTGGCATCTGCCGACAAGGGCGGTGTCCGTATCGTTGATTAACAAGGTGGCATCCTTGTTTATGACAAATAATCATTAAAGTCATAATTAAGGATTGCAAAGGGCGGAACGCTCTTGCCCCACCAATCATCGCGAGCCCGAAAGGGCGAGCGATCATAACAAAATAGATTTAATAAACTAAGTAAATAAAAAGGTAATTATTGAGGCGTTGCCAAGATGCATAAAGCAGGTTCCAAACTTGCCCACAAAATAAAGACAACACATTAGTATTACCATAAAAAGTCAGTTATGAGTAATCAGATGAAAGGTGCGTACATTCTTATGGAAAGTCTTCTGAAAGAGAATGTCGACACTATTTTTGGCTATCCCGGAGGCAGCATCATGCCTACGTTCGATGCTCTGTACGACTACATGGACAAATTCAATTACGTCCTGACCCGTCATGAGCAAGGTGCAACACACGCGGCACAGGGATACGCACGAGTCAGCGGAAAGACTGGTGTTTGCTTAGTGACTTCAGGACCAGGTGCAACAAACGCAATCACAGGTATCGCAGACGCAATGATGGACTCGACTCCACTTGTTGTGATCGCAGGTCAGGCTGGAGCCGCATTCCTTGGAACAGACGCATTCCAGGAAGTCGACTTGATTGGTTGCACACTTCCTATCACAAAATGGTCTTACCAAATTCGTTCGGCCGCAGACATTGCTCCAGCAGTAGCAAAAGCTTTCCATATAGCAAATTCGGGAAGAAAAGGCCCTGTGGTGCTGGATTTTGCAAAAAACGCACAGGTGGAGATGGCTGAATTCAACTACGAGAAATGCCATTTCACTCGCGGTTATATTCCTTTCACAGCTATCAAGCCGACGCAAATCGACGCGGCAGCTGAGATCATCAACAACGCCAAGAAACCTCTAGCATTGGTCGGACAAGGTGTAATCCTTGGCAATGCGGAAGCTGAGCTGAAAGCTTTCTTGGAAAAAGCGGACATCCCTGCAGGAAGCACACTCCTTGGTTTGTCGGCACTGCCTTCAGACCACCGTCTCAACAAGGGAATGCTCGGCATGCACGGCAACGTCGGACCAAACATCAAGACTAACGAAGCCGACGTGATCATAGCCATCGGTATGCGTTTCGACGACCGTGTGACCGGAGATTTGAAGACATACGCAAAACAGGCAAAGATTGTCCATCTTGATATCGACAACGCGGAGTTGGACAAGAATGTGAAAGCGACAGCCAAAGTGCTTGGCGACGTGAAGGCATCCCTTCCTGAACTTACACTCAAGATCAAAGAGGCCAAACATACCCAGTGGATCGAAAGTTTCCACGAGTATGAAGTAAAAGAGGATGAGAAAGTAATCCGTCCTGAAGTATATGCGACAGAAGGTCCATTGAAAATGGGTGAAGTTGTCCGCAAGATATCAGAGGCGACAAACAATGATGCTGTGCTTGTGACAGACGTAGGTCAGAACCAGATCATGGCTGCCCGCTACTTCAAATTTACAAAATCACGCAGTGTTGTGACAAGTGGTGGACTTGGAACAATGGGATTCGGTATTCCAGCGGCAATCGGAGCCAAGATAGGAGCTCCAAAACGTACAGTCTGTATGTTTGCTGGCGACGGTGGATTCCAGATGACAATCCAAGAGTTGGGAACAATCATGGAAAAACAGATTGGTGTGAAGATGATTATTCTGAACAACAACTACCTTGGAATGGTACGCCAGTGGCAGGAATTGTTCTTCAAGAAAAGATATTCGTCCACTCCAATGATGAATCCTCATTTCAACACCATTGCTGACGCTTATGGAATCAAGAACAAAGAGGTCAACACACGAGAGGAACTTGACGCAGCAATCAAAGAGATGTTTGCGGACGACAAACCATACCTATTGATAGCCAATTGCGAGGAGATGGGAATGGTTTATCCGATGGTTCCAGCAGGTGAGACTGTAACAAACATTCTTTTGGGATAAGAATAATTACCGTAGAGACTGGGAGCTCCCCGTCTCTACATAATTAGAAATAATTATGGCAGATAATTTTAAGGCAAAGCAGTGCGGCAAGGAGTGTCAGAAATGCAATCCTGCAGAATGCAATGATGGAAAGAAGTTGTTCACTGTGACAGTTTTCTCAGAGAATCAGGTAGGCTTGCTAAACCAGATTTCCATAATCTTCACACGCCGTCGCCTAAACATAGAGAGTCTGAGTGTATCACAGTCGGCTCTACCAGGAATACATAAGTTTACTATCACTACAATCACAGATGAAGACACCATCGAAAAAGTAGTGAAGCAGATTGACAAGAGAATCGACATCATCAAAAGTTTCTACAACGATGATTCCGACCTTGTATATCAGGAAATTGCGATGTACAAAGTAGCCACTCAGGATTTCATCAACCTTGAGGGCACAGAGGAGTTGATCAGAAAGTACAACATCCGTATTCTTGAGATCAACGAGACATGCGTGATATTCGAGAAGACAGGTCATACAGACGAGACACAAGGATTGTTCAACGAATTGAGCCAGAAGCTGCAGGTGCTTCAGTTCATCCGTTCAGGTCGTGTGGCAATCACAAAGTCGAAAATCGAGCGTCTGAGCGACATGTTGGCCAATATAGAGGCTCACAAGATGATGTACGAGTAAAAAAAATTAATGGTTAATAATTAATAGTTAACAATTGGTGATTATATAGCAGTTGTCAAAACCGAGGATTGCAAAGGACGGAACGTCCTTACCCTCCCCACGCGAGTCCGTAGGACGAGCGTATAAAAATAGCGCATTCGACAACTCGTATGTATAAAAGCCACAATAATTAGAATCGAGTAAAAATAAAGATTCGATCACATATAAATAAAATATAAGCGTTTGCTTTTAGGTTGCACCGAAATCGCCAATTTCAATCCACCGACAAAAGCAAACGCTCAGGTGTGTGTTTCGCATACGCTTGGGCGTTGTTGTCGGGTTGGAGGTGTTTGGCGATACCTGGTGCGACCAACAGCGTCCAAGTTTTTTTATGGAGAAAAAAGAAAGTCTACATGTTGGAAAAATGATAGAGGCATATTTGAAAGAAAATGGTGTCTCTAAAGTTAAATTTGCCCAAATGATCCCATGTTCTCGTGTAACAGTCTACAATATTCTAAACAGTCCAAATATAAATACCCAAACACTACAACATATCTGCAAAATCCTCAATCACGATTTCTTTTTGGACATAAGTAGCCAGCATATACAATGTAAAGAATAGCTTTACATGTAAAGATAGACTTGACACATAAACTGAAATAAAAATAATTCGGAATGTTACATTTGCGAAAAAGGACTAAACTTAGTTGGTCCACCACAGGTGTTCTTTATAAACACATAACTATATTTATCAACTAAAAGGATTGATTATGGGATCATATTGGAAAGAAAAGGAAGAGTATGAACGAAGAAAAAGGGATGACGAAACAAATCGTGCAATTATAGGATTTATATTATCCGTTATTGGAATAATTTTGACTTTTATATTCTCGAATATTTTAGCTCCATTAATTTCAAAATATCCAAAGGCATCTTTTGTTGTCATTTTAGCAGTATGTATAGGTTGTTATTTTTATTTTGCTAATAAAGACTCTTTTAGAGAATCTCAAATCGAAAAATTTGAAGATTTCGCAAGTAATTTTTCTCAAGATGAGAACTATTGTAAACAACATATAGGCCAAATTGTCGTTGCAGAAGGATATAAAAAAGGATCTTACAAAAACATTGAACTTTCTGCAAAAAAAATCATGTCATCAATCATAGATAGTATGCCTCAAAACTATACAGGTGATGATGTTGAAAACGAATTATGTTATGGTAAATTTTCGAAAGTCTCGAATAATAAATATGTCTATCAATTAAAAAAAGTTTCCGATGAATCATTAGTAAAACTATTTGAGTTTACATATGAAAATAAAGAATGGTATCTCACGAAAATACAGAGAGGTGGCGAAGGTATTGATATAATTACAGTCAATGATTCCACAAATATCTCTGTTAATCCCAACGTCAATGAAACAAATTTCATTAGTATTGAAGGTTTTAATATTTACGTTCCTAAAAATTTTGTTCTCCACAATAGGATGGTAAACACGTATGTTTTGTTTGATAATATAGGTGGCGATTCTATGTACTTTAGTTATGAAATACTTTCCATCCCCAAAGGTCCATGGGATTTGAATCCCAATGCTTGCAAAGCTGACTATACAGGTAGTGCAAATGAACTATATGTTTCAAAAAATGGTGAAGATGAAATGTCTTCCATTTGGAGAGAATACAAGAAAAACGACAAATGGTGTTTATTGGAGGTCTCTTACAGTGACGATGAATGCCTTAGCGATGTCTATGATTTTTTAGCAAAATCCAATTAATGTAAAAATAAAAAGATTGATTATGAATGAAGAATTAGAAAAATTGTTTGATGAGTGGAAAAACAGACTCAAGGAAAAT
Organism: uncultured Bacteroidales bacterium; assembly: GCA_902782665.1. Lineage (GTDB taxonomy): Bacteria > Bacteroidota > Bacteroidia > Bacteroidales > Paludibacteraceae > UBA1723. The sequence goes on along the minus strand of CACZOA010000023.1, from coordinate 13,082 downwards.
GGAGACGGTGATTTTTTCACAAAAGATGGCCTTCTTCGTCAAAACAACAAATCGGATGAACAAATTGAACAAGAGTGGTTTTCTTCAGAAAAGAGAATCTTGATTCTGTTGAAAGATCAGAATCAAGACGGCTCACAAAAATGGGATGAGGATATTCGAGATTGGTTTAAAGACACATCCAGTGACTGTTGTAAATCATTACAACAGAAACAGAAAAATCGTAATCTCGATATTCAATTCATAAAAAGAATAGCCTTTCTTCTTTGGGGATTATCAAAAGCGGACAAAAATAGTGACTGGCAGTGTAATGATGTTGCAATGCATTTTGATGAAGTGAAAGAATTCATCAACAAACAACCGTTCGCATTGGTAGAGTGTAAAAAAACTCCAGGCAACGGATGTCTCGATGATAAGTTGCTGAAAAAACACCTACATGATTACGGAGATTTATTGAAAAAAGAGATTGACATATTAAACCCCAATATGATAATATGCACAAGTCAGCATATCTACGATTTTGTTGTAAAATCATATTCCAAAGAATCAATACAAACATTGGAGGGGCATAATAGTATACGAATCATACAAAACGGCAATAAACCAGATACATTGATTTTCTGTTCGTATCACCCTAGCGATCGATATGGTGATGAACATTTCTACGAGGGAGTCATGAATCATTATAGAGAATATTTGCGTAATCGTACTAACGGCGCATAATCTGCTACCACAGGGTGCAACCCTACGGCAAACGATATCGCCCGTTCCGGGCTGACGGAAATCGACAATTCCCCATGGCATAGGGTTGAAACCCTATGCTAATGGATTCTCGTCGTTGGCGTTAAATCCATAACCGTTTCTTCTATCAATGAAGACTTCCTTATACCTTCAAAAATGCTCTGAAAATCTTCTTCGACGGTTCATCACATTCATACAGAAATTCTGGATGCCACTGTACTGCCCAGAGAAACGAATGTTCCGGGCAATAAACAGCCTCAACAATTCCGTCTTCAGAAATTGCCATCGGTGCCAACTTAGGAGATAGGATCGCTATTGCCTGATGATGGTAACTATTCACTGGAAGGATTTCAGTTTGTAATAGATTATATAAAGGGGTATCCTTGATCAAAAAAACATTGTGAACATATTTGTTATATGGTGCCGACATGTGATGCTCTACCGATGAAGAATGATCAGTCGGCAAATCCTGATACAATGTACCTCCTAAATATGCATTGAAAAATTGAATGCCTCTACATATTCCCAACGCTGGCTTCTTCGTATTGATACATATATCCAATAATATTCCTTCCATAGCATCCCGCTCTACGCAAGGTTCACCACAAACATCACATTTACATTCATTATATAAAGACGGAGAGACATCATGACCACCAGTGAAAAGAATTCCGTCGCATATCGACGCCAACTGCCTTAGATCATTTTCGTCTGTCGACAACGGGAAAACAATAGGCAACGCTCCTTCTGATATGATAGCATCCAAATAATTTGGAAGCATCCACAAACTATCTTTTTCATCGTCCCATAATGGGACCACTCCTATTATCTTCTTTCCCATATTCCTCATGAATTTTTTTACAAATTTATGCAATGACTTTTTTCACGAGAATAATGTCAGACTATATTTATTTTTTTTAATTATCAAATTACAATCTGAAACTAAAATGGTGATTTCAAGAAACCCATTTAATCAATATATTCTGTCAATCATACGAAAATCTAACTTCTTTTATTAATTTTGCAGATGGATAGAAATCAAAAAACAAAATAATATGGATAAAAACAGTACTTCTACTTTCTCAATAAATCACAAGGTACAATATTAACAACTTATAAATGTTATTGCTATGGGATCATTGATTTGCAGATATGATCATATCGTGTTTGCCACTAAAAGGAGGGAACCGGTATTAACAAAAGATTTGCGAAATGTTATATTTGAAGCAATCAAAACAATTGTCAAACAAACAGGATTGTCTGTAGTTGCTATAAATGGAGTGTCTGATCATGTCCATATTTTATTGCGTATGGACCAAAAACATATATTATCCGATGTTGTAAGAGATATAAAAAGATCAAGTTCCTCCTTAATACGAAAGATGACAGGACAACATTTTCAATGGCAACGTCATTATGCCGCATTTAGTGTTTCTGCTACAGGCGTACAATCTGTGATTAGATATATCAATAATCAACAACATCACCATAATGAAGTTGATGCATTGGGTGAACTTAACAAATTTGCCCAATTAGCAGGAGAAAAACTGCCTTATGATTTGTTGGAATAAACCAATAGCTGGGATTCATAACCGACCGTGGCCACGGTCGGTATTAAAAAACAATAGCCTATGGTTTGGATTTGTCAAAAGACAAATCCATTACCATTGGAAAACAATGGATGATTCCCCTCCCTCCGGTAATGTAATTGTCTTGCGACAATTACATTACCGGAGGCTATTATATATAAACCGACCGTTTCCACGGTCGTGTGAAATTGGCATTAACATCCTATTTCCTCCGGTAATGTGATTGTCTTGCGACAATTACATACCGGAGGCTATTATATATATAAACCGACCGTTTCCACGGTCGTGTGGAAACGGTCGGTATTAGCCAATAGGCAATGTTTTTATTTCATATTGCTGATAAACAACAACAATCTGTTGGCAATATTGGCCTCACTCACTCCTCCATCGAAATCGAGGGCAAGCATATTAAGCTGTGGATAAAGAGTCTTCATCTTCTTCTCTATTCCACGCGCACAGATGTGGTTGGCAATACATCCGAATGGTTGCAGACTCACCACATTGTTGCATCCTTGCTTCATATACTGGATTGTCTCAGCTGGCAACAACCATCCTTCTCCACTCTGCACCGTCAAACATAGGACTTCTTCCGCCCACTTACTGATTGTTCGGATATCTGGCTCCGGCTCCCAATATCTGAATTTCGACGCTGCTTTCTCGAAACTCTTGACACGGCTGTACACCATACGATAAATCAAATCCATTGTCCACGACGGCAATTTTGGATCGATGATCTTGTTCTTTCTGTTGAACTCGATATTTACAAGAATCTTCAAGAAGAAGTTGTGGAACGTCGGTGGAAGCACCTCCACTCCATGTGCCATCAACCAGTCTGAGATATGCTTGTGTGAATATGGATTGAACTTCAAGAATATCTCTCCAGCTATACCGGCCTTTGGATATGTCTTGTCGTAAACTTCAATAGAATTGAAATCGTCAGCCGCCTGCTTAAGCAAACCGATAAGTTTCTTACTCTTTCTTATCTCAATAAGTGGTTTTGCCAATTCTAGATATTTGTCTCTCATCGCTTTTGCCTCGCCCTTCTTCTTCTCACGCACCGCAATCGCATGATACATGATAGAAATCCAGTCGCCATATAGCAATGAGTTAAGCACAATCGGACCAGCTGTCTTGTAAGGCAAGTTGAATCCTGGATATTCCTCCTCATTCGGAATACCTAGCGATATCACCGGAACCTGAGAGAATCCAGCGTCTACCAATGCTCGCTTGATCAAAGCCGGATAGTTTGTGGCACGACACTGACCAAGCTGTGTGATAGTCACGGCTGTGTTGTTCAGATCATATTTGCCACTCTTCAACGCCTTGATAAAGTCGCCGACCACCAATGTGGCTGGATAGCAAACCTCATTATTAGAGTATCTCAAACCTTCCTCGTTACTCTGTGCGTCGCCCATTGGCAAAGCCACAAGATTATAACCAATCGCCTTGAATGCCGACGGAAGTAATGGAGACATATATTCCGTGAAGAACGGTGCAAGAATAGTCTTAGTTGCCTTATCTCCCTTTGCGAAAATTCCCGTCTTCACAAATGGAGCTTTCTTTCTTTCCGAAACGCCACCCTTCGCCTCATACTCATATTTCAAACTGTCGATCAACGAGCGGACACGAAGTTTCAGTGAACCAATATTGTTCACGTCGTCAATCTTCAAAAGAGTCAATGATTTGCCATGACGGGATAGAATGCTTCTTATCTCGTCTGTCAAGAAAGCGTCTGGTCCGCATCCGAATGATGTCATCTCTACAAAATGAACATCATTATCCTGCTCTGCAGCCCACTGAGCCGCATTCAAAATACGGTTGACATAACTCCACTGGCGAATATGGAAAGCCTCAGGCGTGTCACTCTTAAGCACCACAGCACCGCCACGCGCTATCTCCTCCGTGATGACCTCAACACCAAGTTTGGCGATCATCTCTGAAATTCTATGCTGCACAAGTGGATCCGTATGATATGGACGGCCTGCAAGCAAAATCGTCATTCTCTTCTTCTTGCGTGCATTTTCAAGAGCGATCACATTATTGCGACGCAATTCCTCGCCCCACTTTGTCCAATCCTTCTCCGCCTGATCAACAGCCTTCAAAATATCGTTTCTCTTGATGCCAAAAGTTGTGAAGTAGACAAGCATCTGCTCACGAAGCAGTTTTGAATTCTTGAACGCCACAATCGGTGAATCAATCGGAACCTTCACCGTGATCGCGGAATCTACCACGTCCGGATAACCGATGATAATCGGACAGTTGAAACTGTTCTGCGCGTTTTTATCCTCTGTACGCTCATGCACGACGCGAGGATAGAATATTCTGTCTACCTTGTCAGCCAACTCATAAATATGGCTATGGATAAGCTTGGCAGGGAAACAGATATTGTCACTCATTACCGAGTGTACACCCTTCTCATAATTAGTATATGTGGAAGTGGAGCTCAACACAACCTTGAATCCAAGGTTTGTGAACATTGAGTACCAGAATGGAAACTCCTCATACATATTCAAAGCACGAGGAATACCAATTGTAGGCAAATTACCCTTTCCTTCATTTTCAGGCAGGTCGAAAGTCAAGTGATACTTCATATCACTCATATTCACGCCCTTCTCAACCGCATCTCCACCATTAGTGAAAATCTTCTCACACTTGTTGCCAGAATAGTATTTTGAACCATTCTTGAATGTATATTGAGTGATACGGCAGTTGTTTTCACATCCCTTACACTGCAATGGACGGATTTCAAACTCCGCCGCATTCATAAGTGTTTCAAGAGGACGAGACTCATTAGCCTCTTTTTTGCTCTGCTCAATAGCGTATAGCGCGCAACCATACGCACCCATCAACTCTGGAATATTGTTTCGGCAAACTCTCTTGCCTGTAAGATTCTCAAATGCTTTTACTACCGCATCATTGCGCATCGTGCCTCCCTGAAGCACGATATGCTTTCCTAACTCTTCGTAATTCTTGATTTTCAGCACCTTGAACAGGCAGTTTTTCACAACTGAATATGCCAAACCTGCTGAAATATCACTTATCGAATACCCCTCACGTAGCACCTGCTTCACCTTTGAGTTCATGAACACAGTGCATCGAGTTCCCAAATCACAAGGATGCTCACTCTTAGTGGCCTCACGGACAAACTGCCCGATCTCACAACCAAGAGTCTGGGCGAATGTTTCAATAAATGAACCACAACCCGAACTACATGCCTCATTGATCTCCATACGTGTCAGGACACCACCGTCGACATAGATGGCCTTCATATCCTGGCCACCGATATCCAAAATGAACGACACATTAGGACTGATACTCTTTGCGGCAACATAATGAGCCATGGTCTCAATCATACCATAGTCGAGAGAGAACGCCGCCTTGATCAAATCCTCGCCATAACCAGTGGAGCATCCGCCTGCAATGTTCAACTTTACTCCAGCCGCATCAGCCTGTGTCTTCAACTCTCCCAATCCTTTGGCAACAGCCTGCACCGGATTTCCACCGTTGTGCGCATAATAGCGGTAGAGAATCTCACCGTCGACATTAGTCAGGACAATTTTAGTGGTCGTAGAACCAGAGTCGATACCAAGATAGCACTTGTCATCAACGTCTGCCAAAGATTTGAATTTGATATCATCTTTGCTCTTATCCTTGAGCCAAGACTGATAATCATCCTCTCCCTTGAAGACGGGAGGCATCGAAACAGAGTAGATACTCTCTTTTCTGATTGCTTTTGCCTCTTGCGAATCAAGAATCTGAGTGAGAGATTCGACGGTATAACGCTTGTCTCCAGCATCTGCTATTGCCGTACCCCATGCAGGGATAAAGTTAGCAAGTTCTGGAGAAATAATGTCTTTATTAATATCGAGATGGAAATAATCAGCCAGAGCTTTACGAAGAGCAGGGATGAAAGTCAGCGGACCTCCACAAAGCAACACCTTTGGAAGCACCTCACAACCATGGCTCAACGCGCTGGCAGTCTGCACTGCAACAGCGCGGAAAATACTTGCAGAAATATCCTCTTTTGTGGCATTTCTTGCAATAAGGTTTTGTATATCTGTTTTTGAGAACACACCGCAACGTGACGCAATAGGATAAATTCCCTTGGCGTTTTCAGCCAAACCATTAAGTTCGGTCACGTCGACACCAAGACACAAAGCCATTTGATCGATAAACGCACCCGTACCGCCGGCACAGTTACCGTTCATACGAAGACTATCAACCTTGCCGTCTTTCAAATATACGATTTTTGCATCCTCGCCACCTATATCTATAAGAGTACGGACATCTGGATGCATCTTTTTTGTGTATTCTGTTGCGCCCACAACTTCCTGCACAAAGTTGAAGCCGCATCTCTCAGCAAGTCCAAGCCCCACGCTACCGGTAACGGAAAATGAGAATTCAGAATCAAGAAGTTTTTCTTTCAATTCCACCAATATATCCTTTATCACTGCACCAGGATTAGCCTGATGTCTGCGGTAGGAAGAATATATAACTTTATCCTCATCCAGCACTACTATTTTAGCTGTGGTTGAACCCACATCAAGTCCTATTCTGTACATTTCTTTTTTCTACGTTCTACAATATCTCCGCAAATATATCTTTTTTTCGTCAATCATTGATGTTTTTTTCTCTTTAATTGTTCAAAAAGTAAACATACACATCTTAAGTCAATTAAAATTTTATATAAAACAACAAATCATTTTTTAGCTCAAATTAGTTAAACTTTTTCTATCATTTTTATATTTAATTCGACATATTTTAGCATAAAAAAGCAATAATTTATGTTTTTTAATAGATTTTTATACATTTAATCATACATTTTTATATAAAAATTTGTTTATAATAAAAAAATGAACTTATTTTGTAGACATAAACAAGAGCTTATAGAATATGATTTACATTTGTCGGGTGTAGACTTCGTCATTAGTTGTATCACTTATCACTTATCACGTAAGGTTTGGACTGTTTATGTTGCATTGTGTGCAAGAAATATATGTCTATAAGATGAACCTTTTTAAAATTTCTAGGGTCTACACCCTGACAAATGATAAACACTTCCAAACCATCAGCGAAGTGGCCTCTACAATGGAGAGTTCTCCATTGAGGAAAGATTTATCTTTTTACATATCAAAGCTTAAAGATTCGCTTTCCAAGGAAAAAATTCTCAGTGGCGACGGCAGGTCCGCCCCATTCACTTCTGAATTAAGGAAAAATTACCGTTCGCTGAATCTGCTGTCGACGGTAGTGAAGAAAACTATTATGGTGGCAGCTCTGTCTGACGACTCAGATATCCGAAGTCAAGCAGAATCAATGCAACGTATTTATTCGGAAAGCAACGTCGCCCAAAATCTGAAATTGGAAACAGCTATCGCGCGCTACTCCACTCTATGCAATAACATCAATAATTTTTTTTCATCTTTTATTCAATCAGCTGTCGGAATCGGGGAAACGATAAAGAAAATGACAAACCTATGTGATGAGAGTAATAAGATGTTGGAGGAAAGAAACAAAAACAAAGGAGTGAAAAAAGGTAATGCTCTCGACATCGCACGTCGAGAAACTGATGATATTCTTGCACTTATCGATTGCAAATTACAGGTGCTGATGGTGGAAAAGCCATCAAAAGATTTGGATTTACTGGTAGAGAAGATTCAGGAGAAGGTGAAATAAACTATTTTGATTCCGTCTCCATTCGTGTAAATAATTTTTTTCATTACAACTCGTATCAGAATCAGTTATATTTTCATCACCCGATTGAATATTGTGCTGATTTCCAGAGGATAAGCAGGACACATATAAAAAGAATGACAAAACAAATGTGATATTGTAGTTTTTCATAATCTGGAATTCAGACAGATAAATATCATTTTTTTCTTTCTACCATTGCTTTTACACGAAAAGATGTTCTCCTATTTTGGGCATTACTGTAAATAATCAGTTTTTTGCTCACCACACCACTTACATCAGGACTAAATTCAATTTTAATACTGTCTGATGCTCCCGCTTCGATTGGTTTTACAGACCACTCGGTCTCCACACAATGACACGTTGACGAAACTTGGTTGATCACCAACGGTTCATCCCCAACATTCTTAACAAGCAAATTCTTCCTATGTACAGTAGGATCAAGTCTGACCGCCCCAAAATCCACAATCTCTTCCGACAACTCCAAGACCGGTTTTGCCGAAACAGACAGTGAAGAAACCAACATTATGAATAGTAGGTTAATGCGCATGATGGAACAAAAATTCTGTTATGAAAAAGATTCCTGCTATAATAAACATAATACCGACAAACTTGCGAACCAACGCATTGGCACTGAAAAATTTCGTCTGCATAGACGCTACTTTTTCCACACCATACGCATATAATGCGACAACCACAAGCAATGGTATAGCTGCACCTATAGCAAAAAAGATAGGAATCATTACAGAATGATTTTCAGCAATCGTTAGTGGCAGCATCATACCGAAATAGAGGACAGCTCCGTCTGGACAAAAAGCCAAAGCGAGCAACATGCCCACCATAAGAGTCTGGAAAACAGTTTTTTTCTCCTCTCCCTTAAAAGAACTTACAATTTTGTCTTCCAAACCATGAAGATGGATAATATCGAGCATCAACACTCCCACAAGTATAAAAAGCACTCCTATTATCTGGACATAAGTGTCAGCGAAATGCTCACCTATTTCCATAGCACCTGCAAATTGAGACAAAAACATTGCCAAAATAATATATGACAACGATTTTCCCAGCACAAGGATCGCACCCTGATACAACGTTGACTTTTTTGAATCACAACCAACTGACACAAAAGACAATGAGGCCAAATTGGCAGCGATAGTACAAGGGCTTATCGCCACAAGTATACCAAGCAACAATGCTGCTAACAGCGGCACATCTTGAAATCTGCTCTGAAGAGCATAAATAAAATCACTCATTTTGCAAAATTCTCAACTTATAACTAAGTGCTTGAACAGACGGATTGATTGCACTAATCCTTTGTTTTCCATCTATCAAAACACCATAAGGAATTTTATGGACACCATATCGTTTTGTAACTGGGCTCTCCCAATACATAAAATCACAAGCTATCGGCCAGCCACATGATTCTTCCGCCAACTCATTAAGATCCTCTTGTGTCTTATCCAATGAAATCTCCAAAACCTCAAATCCTGGAGATTTGAAACGACGGTGAACCTCATCCAGATCTCTTGCATATGATTCGCAAGAATCACACCAAGAGGAAGTGAAAAACAAAAACAAATTTTTATTATAATAATGGTCTAGAGTCAATGTATCCCCTTCCATCGTGACCACAGAGAATTGAGGAGCTGGCTTATTCACCTCCAAACCGGAATACAACATCAATTCATCCTTAAGATATTGATAATATTCAGAAGCACCTACAGACTCTTCATCAAGCATGTTTAGACATTGCGCAATCTTATTCAAACTAAACAGTTGATTCACATAAGCATAATAGACATAATATGTGCAACCAAAAGAAGTAGGTTTGTTTGCGACCTCAGATTTAAGCATGTAGTATAGGGAATCAAACGTCTGATAATATTCTGTCTCCATCTTTTCTATTTCATCAAAGACATCTGTATTGACAATTTTCAGCCAATTCTTACGACGCTTAGCCTCATACCCTCTTTCAAATCTTAGTATACGTGTCCAATCATCATTCGAAGAACTTCCAGTTATCTGAATTTGATCAGGAATCATCAACGTTCCGTTTACCTCTATATTGGTATTCTCTACCATCAGATAAATACTTCTTTTACCAATCTCTATCTGACACATAGAAGGGTTTTCAACTCTGCCTTTAAAGACAAAGTTGCCACCATATATCTCACTTTGTGCAATAGTATCCTTGACTCCTGTCAAAGGAGAAATATAAGTAAGATATGCTCTCGGCATAGGCAGACATCTTATCTTTCCTTTGATCACAAAAGAATCATAATATGTACATGAAGTCAAAGATATCCAAAGGAGCAAAAAGAAAAATTTTTTAATTAGTCCACCCATAAATCTATAAAACTAAAAAAGGACGACAAGGTCACCCATGTCGTCCATATAATTCAATCTAAGATTATTTTACTGTACCACTAACAGACACGACTTTTCTGCTTGTGTTAGGGTCATTAGAAATAATAGTCAAACGCTTAGTGAAGTCACCAACCTTCATGTTCTTAGCGTCGATAGTGATAGATACATCACCTGACTTACCAGACTTGATTGGTTTCTTTGGCTTTGTGATAACTACATTATCATCAAGAGCTGTGATGTTACGGATGATCAATGGATCCTTACCCTTGTTCTCAATCTTGAACAAGAAAGACTTCTTAGATCCCTTTGCAATCTCATTTACAGGGACAACACTACCAACTGAGATAACTGGAGCGTTCTTTTTCTGCTCCTCAGTCAACTTAGAGAAATCCTCAACAACTGTTGCGTTAACGTTAATAGTCTTAGACTCTCCGTTAGCTACGATTGCAAAGTTAGAAACTACAGTACCCCACTCCTCAGACTTCTTAGAGTCATAAACGACTGTGATTTCTGCCTGACTTTTTGGCTTGATAACTTCCTTATCACAAGATACTGTGATATATGAAGGAACGTTCTTGAATGTTGGAGTGATATCAGCAGATCCATTATTGTAAACCATCAATTTCTCTGATTTTGACTCAGGATTCTTGATTTTGTGCAAATAAATGTTCTGATTCTTCAAACGAAGATCACCTACACTGAATGGATACTCATCCTCAATCTTCTTAGCCTTAGGGATAACCTCTCCCTTGATAGTAAGACGGTGCTCACCAGCATTCTGAGTTGTAACTGTGATTGTCTTAGTAAACGCACCAGGACGACCAGTCGCATTATATGTAGCGTTGACAACACCGCTATCACCAGGAGCAACAGGAGTCTTTGTCCAATCTGGGGTTGTACAACCACAACTTGCTCTTACCTTACTCAACACCAAATCCTCAGTACCTTTGTTAACAAAGACAAATGTACAAGACACTCTTCCGTTCTCCTCTGGGAATGTACCAAAGTTATGAACAGTTTTCTTAAATTCAATTACAGCCTTACCCTGCTCCTGAGCAAAAGCGCAGACCGCAGTAACAAATGCTGCAATAAATAAAATTACTCTTTTCATATCTGTTTTTTTTTATTTCTAAACATTACACCGCAAAGTTAAAAAACTTATTTCTCATTTGCGAATAATGAGAGATATAAAACAAGAGAAATTAAACTTTTTTAGCATTACAAACGAAAGACCGCCTCTTTTTGAGAGGCGGTCTTTATATTATCAACCAATTTAAGGATCAAATTAGTTGTTCTCTGGACGCAACTTACGTACTGTAACAGCAGTCTGCCACATTTCGCTCTCACGAAGTGCCTTAAGCTCCTTCTCAAGACCTGCACGGTAGTCAGGCTTTGAGTTAGCGTCGATAGAAATCTGAGCCTCGTTACCAGACTTAACGCTAGCGTAAAGCTTCTCAACAACTGGCTTGATTGCATCGTGGAATGGAGTCATCCAATCCAAAGCACCACGCTGAGCTGTAGTAGAACAGTTAGCGTACATCCAGTCCATACCGTTCTTTGCGAACAAAGGCATCAAAGACTGAGTAAGCTCCTCAACTGTCTCGTTGAATGCCTCTGATGGAGTGTGTCCGTTCTCACGCAATACCTCGTACTGAGCAAGAAGAAGACCCTGGATAGCACCCATCAATGAACCACGCTCACCTGTAAGGTCTGAAGTAGCCTCACGCTGGAATGTAGTCTCGAACATGTAACCAGAACCGATACCGATACCAAGTGCCAATGTCTTCTCCAATGCCTTACCTGTTGCATCCTGATAAACTGCGTATGAAGAGTTAAGACCACGACCCTCTAGGAACATTGTACGTAGAGATGTACCTGAACCCTTAGGAGCTACCATGATAACGTCGATATCCTTAGCAGGAACAACACCTGTACGATCGTTCCAAGTGATTGCGAATCCGTGTGAGAAGTAAAGAGTCTTACCTGGAGTAAGATACTTCTTGATTGTTGGCCATACTGACATTACAGCAGCATCTGAAAGAAGACACATTACGATAGTAGCCTTCTCACAAGCCTCTTCGATACCGAATAGAGTCTCACCTGGCTTCCAACCATCAGCTACAGCCTTATCGTAAGTCTTACCTGGACGCTGTCCAACGATTACATTGAAACCGTTGTCACGTAGGTTCAAGCTCTGACCTGGACCCTGTACACCATATCCGATTACTGCAATTGTCTCGTTCTTAAGAACCTCACGTGCTTTCTCCAATGGAAACTCATCGCGTGTCATCACTTCTTCGATAACGCCGCCAAAATTCATTTTTGCCATTTTCTATCTTTAAAAATTACAATTATTCAAATGTTCAAAATACAATCAGCATAGTAATAATCCTACACAAAAACCGATTGTGACGCAAAAATACAAAAAAACAATTCGCCAACGACTATATTTTATAACATTTTTTCATTTTTTTTCATCGCGACCTGTTTTTACATAAAAAAAAGAGAGAAACATAAGTTTCTCTCTCCTTGGAGCGGAAGACGGGGCTCAAACCCGCAACTTTCAGCTTGGAAGGCTGACGCTCTATCAATTGAGTTACTTCCGCAATTTTTTTGTGGGTGCGGATGGATTCGAACCACCGAAGGCAGAGCCAGCAGATTTACAGTCTGCCCCATTTGGCCACTCTGGTACACACCCTT
>CACZOA010000022.1 GCA_902782665.1 uncultured Bacteroidales bacterium | reverse complement strand
TTGATGATTGATGGTTGATGATTGATGGTTGATGATTGATGGTTGATGGTTGATGATTGAACCTTCCATCATCAATCCTCCATCTTCCACCTTCCATCGAAAAAGTTGCGGTTGTCAATCGTGATTCTTATTCGGATCCTATAAAAAATCATGCAGTTGGGGAGTAGAATTTTCAAAACTGAAATATTTTTTGTAGTTTTGCAAATATTTTCACGGAAATTCAAGAAATAGAATATGAAAGTAGCACTTGTTACAGGTGGTTCGAGAGGTATCGGTAGAGCATGTTCAGTCAAGTTGGCAGAGCAGGGTTACTACGTGCTTATCAACTATCAATCAAATGAAGCCGAGGCACTAAACACTTTGGCTATGGTAAGAGAAAAGGGTAGCGACGGTGAGATCATCAAGTTCAACGTGGCTGATTGTGAGGCTACAGAGTCTGCGATCACAGCTTGGCAGGAGGCTCACAAGGATGAATATATAGAGGTGTTGGTCAACAATGCAGGTATACGTCGCGACCAGATTATGGTGTTCATGACAAATGAGGACTGGAGAAACGTTATCGACATCACTGTCAACGGATTCCTTTACGTCACTCGTGCTCTTCTTCAGCCAATGGTGAGAAAGAAATTCGGACGTATCGTGAATATGGTTTCTCTATCTGGTTTGAAGGGTCTTCCTGGCCAGACTAACTACTCTTTGGCTAAGGGTGGTATCATCGCAGCAACAAAGGCATTGGCTCAGGAGGTCGCTAAGAAGAACGTCACAGTTAACGCTGTAGCTCCTGGTTTCATCCGCACAGATATGACAAAGGATTTGGATGAGGCTGAGTTGAAGAAGCAGATCCCAGCTAACCGTTTCGGTGAGCCAGAGGAGGTCGCTGCTGTAGTTGGCTTCTTGTGTACTAAGGAGGCTGCTTACGTCACAGGTCAGACAATCTCTGTCAACGGTGGTCTTTACACATAATCGGAATTATCAAACGATTCTATATTTGGGCAGCACATTCACGTCTGCCCAATTTTTTTATCAAATTCTTAATTTTTAACTCTTAACTCTTAATTTTATTTATGGCCGAGTGGAATGGCAAGACACGAGGAGGATCATTCGGATACGGATTCTTCATCTTTCTGATCAAACATTTAGGATTGAACGCAGCGTATGCGTTCCTGTTTGTAGTAGTTCCATATTTCGTGCCGTTTGCACCCAAAGCCACAGCTGCAAGCTGGAAATATTGGCGTAGGATTCATAAAAAATCGGTGTTGTGCACAATTGGAAAAATCTTCCAGCACTACTATCGTTTCGGACAGGTGATAATAGACAAGATCGCAGCGTCGTCGGGATTGGAAAAGGAATTCTCATTCTCGTTCGACGGAATGGATTGCCTCATCGACCATTTGAAGAGGGGAGAGAATGGAGCCGTTATGATCGGGGCGCATGTCGGCAACTGGGAGGTGAGCCGAGTGTTTATGAAGGAGTATGGCACCAAACTGAATGTTGTGATGCTCGACGCTGAGTATCAGAAGATTAAAGATAAGTTGGAGTCAGCGATGGGAGCCAATACGTTTGGAGTCATTCCCGTCTCCACGGAGAATATCGACCATATTTTCAAGATCCAATCCGCATTGTCAGCCAACGAAGTCGTCTGTTTCCAGGGCGACAGATTCATAAGAAAAGAGGATGCCAAGACGGTGCGGTTCTTAGACCACGACGCACCATTCCCTCCCGGTCCACACCAGATCGCCACAATGACGGGAGCCGACACATTCTATTTCTTTGCCGTCAGAGAATCAGGCAAAAGATACAGATTTATCTGCAGAAAAGCAGAGGCCGCCGCACAGGAGACGAACCGAAAGCAGAAAGTATCCGCGTCGATGCAGGAATATAAAGACCTATTGGAGACCATTGTCCGCCAATACCCAGAACAATGGTTTAATTTTTATGATTTTTGGCTGTAGAGACGGTTGATGGTTGATGGTTGATGGTTGATGATTGATGATTGATGATGGTCAAATGATTTGTGTTATTGACATAAAAAAGGGCGAGCATAAAGCATCGCCCTTGTATCATTCATAATGCGAAATTTAATTTAGCATTTCGCATTTATAATTTTTAATTTTATCTCTTGTCCACATTTCCCTCGTAGAAATTGATGAACGCATTTGTCACCAAACGGTTTCCACCAGGTGTAGGGTAGTTGCCGGAGAAATACCAGTCGCCACTATGGTTAGGACATGCGACGTGAAGGTTCTCAAGTGATTGGTAAACAATCTCCACTGGTGTCTTGACATCTTTAGGTGTGAGCAGTTCTGCAATCTCGGCAGAGATCTCTTCGTCGGTGAATGGAGCGTAGATCTCCTTCACATAGTTGACATATTCCTCTTTCTTCTTGCCCACCTGAGCCTTGCTCTTCTTGTATACATCCTCGATGACATTCTCCATTCCTCTCTTTTTCAGCAAAGAGATCGCAGCTTTGAATGCGATGAACTCGCTCATACGGCTCATGTCGATACCGTAGCAGTCTGGGAAGCGGACCTGTGGGGAAGAGGATACGATGACGATCTTCTTTGGCTCAAGACGGTTGAGGATCTTGATGATACTCTGTTTCAACGTCGTGCCTCTCACGATAGAGTCGTCGATCACCACAAGATTGTCTGTCTTCGGATGGATGGATCCGTATGTGATATCGTAGACGTGGGCTGCCATATCATTACGGTTTTTATCCTGTGCGATGAACGTACGCATCTTGATATCTTTGATTGCGATCTTCTCCTGACGTGGACGTGCGGAAAGGATTCTGTTCAGCTCCTCGTCTGAGAACTTCTTTCCAGAAAGGATGGCACGTTTCTTGTCCTCAATCATCACGTTTTCAATTCCATGCATCATACCGTAGAATGCCACTTCAGCGGTGTTTGGAATGAAAGAGAAGACGGAATTGTTCAAGTCGTTGTCCACAGATTTCAGGATTTGTGGAGTAAGGAGTTCTCCAAGTTTCTTGCGCTCCTTATAGATGTCGATGTCACTGCCTCGAGAGAAGTAGATACGTTCGAACGAACATTTTTTGATCTCTCCCGGCTCACGAATCTGCTCAAGATGGAAAGATGCGTCTTTCTTTATGATGATTGCCTGACCAGGCTCAAGCTCATTGATGTCTTCGATCTTGACATTCATGACAGTCTGGATGACAGGTCTTTCGCTTGCTGCAACGATGATCTCGTCGTCGTAATAGTAGAATGCTGGACGTATTCCGTTTGGATCACGGAAGATGAAAGAGTCACCGTGGCCCACCATACCGCAGATGCAGTAACCACCGTCGAAGCCTTTCTCGCTGCGTTTGATCACTTCTCCCAAGTCGACATTCTTTTCAATCAGTTGGGAGATCTCCTCATACGATTTCCCCTGAGCGTCATATTCATTGAACTTACGCTGCACCTCCATGTCAAGCTGGTGCCCGATAGTCTCAAGCATAAGGATAGTGTCTCCCATATCACGTGGATGCTGGCCTATACGAGTAAGGTTGGCAAACACCTCGTCGACGTTGGTAAGGTTGAAATTGCCTGCCAAAACCAATGTGCGGTCTTTCCAGTTGCTACGTCGCAAGAAAGGGTGGACGTACGACAGACCGGATTTACCTGTTGTGCTGTAGCGGAGATGACCAAGGTACATCTCACCTGCGAAAGGAAGATTGTCTGCTGCGTAATCAGGATCTGCCCATATCTCAGGAGTGAGATTCTGATAGTTCTGATAAACCGATTCGAAGATTTTGTCGATTGCCTGACCGCCCTCAGCTCTTTCACGGAAGATATATTCCTCACCGGGTTTCGCATGAAGTTTGACGCACGCCAAACCAGCTCCTTCCTGTCCGCGATTGTGTTGTTTTTCCATAAGGATATACAGCTTTTCAAGACCGTATTTCCATGAACCATACTTCTCGTAATAATACTTAAGCGGCTTTCTTAATCTTACATAAGCAATTCCACACATGTCGTTTTATGTGTTAAGTTAATTTCAGTTTACGGTGCAAAATTATATAATTTTGGCTTAATTGAAAGCAAAATGTAGTTGATTTTGTGGAATTGAAAGATTTTTTCCATTTTCTTTCGGTGGATTCCGCTTTTCTCGATCCCCATTTTATACCATCACTGTTTAGACCCTATAATATAATAACCGCCATTTACACCGCCATCATTTAGTAGACGGAGTAAATCCATTTGTGTTTTGTGAGATTTTAATTATCTTTGGATTCGAAATTATGAATGATTAATTATAATTGAACATGTGGAATAGTAACAGTGATACCCTTTATGGGTTGGCCTTGACATTTGTCCATGGAGTAGGTCCAGCCAAAATCAAAGAGTTATCTCAGAAGTTTGAATCGTTGGGTGACGTGTTTGCGTTGCCAGAAAAGGTGTTGGTGGAGCAGTGTCGACTGAATGAGTCTGCTGCAAACGCGATCGCCAACAATAGTGTGACGCTTCTCCGTCTGGCGGAACGGGAGATTGAAGCTGCTGCGAAAAACAGTGTCAGTATCCTCTCTATCTACGATGTTGACTATCCATCTTCCATGGTCAAACGACGCTCCGACACTCCATTTTTCCTGTATTATAAAGGGACTGCGTCTCTCAACACCCGTAAGATCATATCTATTGTCGGCACACGCAATATGACTCACTATGGCAAAACATTCACTGAATCTTTTGTGGCAGATATATCCAAACGTTATCCTGACGCATTGATTGTTAGCGGATTGGCACGTGGTGTGGATATCACGGCTCATTGTGCGGCATTGGATAATGGGCTCGACACACTTGCTGTGATGGGCACGAGTTTTCCTACCATCTATCCGGCAGACCACCGTCGCTATGTCAATGATATAATGGCACATGGAGGATTGATGACCCAGTTTCAATTCCAATCGTCCACAGACAATAAAAATTTTGTGGAGCGAAACAGAATAATTGCGGCTATAGCGGATGTCGTGGTTGTGGTGGAGAGTAAAGGTAATGGTGGCTCTCTCTACACTGCAGAGTGGGGACATAGGTTGGGCGTGCCGGTGTGTGCGTTGCCTGGCGACTATACTAGAGTTCAGAGTGAAGGGTGTAACAATTTGATACGCAGTGGAAAAGCTCATCTTGTCACCTCTGCTGCCGACGTGGATGAGATTATGTCGGGCAATCATGATGATTCTTTCTTGCGACGTGTGTCTTCCATCTCAGTCTCGCAAAATCTGGTGCAAAAATCCCCACAAAAGCCAGATCTGTCTGCTCTTGATCTTGACATAGACAAGAGACTGGTTGTGGAATACATCTCGTCTGCAGGAACAACACATAAAGATATTATTGCCAGAGAGTTAGACAAATCAATAGCCGAAATCTCCGACATCCTTTTTGATTTGGAAATGGACGGAATTGTCAGAGAAACGATGGGAGGCGGATATGAAGTTTAAATTCAGAATGCTAAATT
>CACZOA010000021.1 GCA_902782665.1 uncultured Bacteroidales bacterium | reverse complement strand
TGGATTAATTTCTTCAAAAACCTAGGAGATATGGACAATATACACCAATCAGTATACGAGCGAGCAGACGAGGGATTGCTGCGTCTGCTGGAAAAGGCAAAAGTGGCCGCACTCACCGATGAGGAGAGAGACGTCTACGAGGCCAGCATGAAACGCCTTGAGGATGAAGTTGACATGGAAGAGCTAGGATACAAGATCGGCATGGAGAAAGGCATGGAGAAAGGACGTAAAGAAGGACTGGAGGAAGGTCGCAGAGAAGGGAAAAAGAAAGGAGAACATGACAAAGCAATCCAAATTGCAACCGACATGAAAAAAGAAGGTTTGGACATTGCGATTATTGTCAAAATGACAAAACTTTCTTTGGAAGAAGTAGAAAAACTATAATGAAATATGGCAACCCGTAAATGGTTGCCATATTTTTATTACATCAATCCAAGTTTCTCATTTTTGAAAATTCACCGCTTGATTAAACCCATCTCTCCCCAAACAACCCCAAGAGGCGTCGCAATACAACATCTATACCAGCAAAAAAATCATAAATTTTATTACATCGTGTGCGACATATTAAAAATAATTGTATATTTGCAGCATAAAAGGACAACAAACATATTTTTATGTTAAAGTGTCAACAAAATAAATCGCATACGACATGGCAAAGCTAAAAAGGACAGACATACAGGATGCACTGCAAGGAGAGATTGCTGGCAGAGATGTATTTGAGGGAGAATACCCAAAGCATGAAGGCATGCGTCTTGACGAGGCAGATATGGTGACATATTGGTAAGAATCACAAAACTATACGAACAAATGAAAGAACGTATTCAAAAATTTCTCAGCAGATTTTCATTCCGCACAGGGGTGATCATTCTTGCTTTATGCGTCCCATGCTATATAATCTCCTTCGCTCAGATGGCTCTTCCCATAAGCAATGCGACGAAAGGAGTTTTATGGTTTATTTTCTTCGGATTGGCCAAGACATTCCAATATGGAGGTTTATCCATAATCGGTGTAGAAGGAGTGAAACGCATCAAGGATTTTTTTAAGAATCGTAAAAAACAACAATTAACATAAAAAGGAAAAGTTATGGCAAGACAAAACGAAAAACCATGTGCGAACTGTAAACTGCGTGCAAAATACGACAACGACCCTAAATCTTTATTGGGAAGATTCTGGCGTTGGCATATCAATTTCTGTCCTGGTTGGAAAGGGTACATGAACTCCCTTTCTGAAGAAGAGCGTGCATATATGCGAGAAAAATACAATCTCGACAAATAAGAAGTTAAAGTGTTGATGATTGATGTTTGATGATTAGCTTCTAACTAAAAATACGAACGATAAATTATGGCATTTCCTCAGTTAAAATTAGACAATCAATTGTGCTTCCGTTTATATACGGCGGCACGATTGGTCACGTCTTCATACACTCCATATTTCAAGGAGTTTGGAATCACCTATCCACAATACTTGGTTATGATGTTGCTTTGGGAGAAAGACAACCGAATAATCAGTGAGATAACGGAGCGTCTAAACCTTGAGACTAACACTGTCACTCCCCTGCTACAACGCATGGAGAAGCAAGGTCTCATAGTCAGACAGAAAAGTCAGGCAGACTCCCGTCAACGCATAATCTCTCTGACAGGAGAAGGCAAACGATTGGAGGATAAAATGAAGGATGTTCCGAACTGTCTTGCTCAAAAGATAATGGGAAACGGCATGAGCATAGAGGAGTTGCAAGCGATGGTGCCTCTGCTCGACAAGTTCATATCCGTCGTTTCCAACTTTGAGAAGGACCAACCCCGCTAGGCGTAAATTTCTGTTTACGCCGCCATGTGTTTAACATCAAATAAATTCAATTCTACGCCGTCAGGCGTTACATATAGGTAGGTAGGGGAAAAATTGTTCCCGTTAGTTTAGATATGCGCAAAAAAATGAGTATTTTTGCGAATGTCTGGCATCCATAGCAAACAACACCATGTTTGCCACCTCAATTAAATCCAGACAATTACGACAATTAAACAAAACGGGTTGATGAGCAATATAATTGATAAATACAACGTGTCGGTGCCTCGATATACGAGTTATCCACCGGCTAATTATTTCCACGAATTACAGGCCTCTGATTATCTGGAGGCGGTGGCCCGTTCCAACGGAGAGGGATCAAACAAACTCTCATTCTATCTGCACATGCCTTTCTGCAAGCGTCTGTGCCACTATTGCGGTTGCAACTCCTACATCATGCCTAGTGCTGGAGATACTGTAACCAAATACATCGACGCAATACATAAGGAGATAGATCTAGTAACAGCACATATAGACAAGACTCGTCCTATCAGCCAGATCCATTTTGGCGGAGGCAGTCCCACAGCAATGCCGACTTCTGTCTTGAAAGAGATCAACGGACATCTGTTGTCTCTTTTCCCTACCATAGAAAAGCCGGAGATCGCCATCGAGTGTCACCCGGGTTATCTTACAGAGGAAGACTGGATAAATCTGACTAACAGTCATTTCAACCGTTTTTCTATTGGTGTTCAGGATCTCGACGAGAAGGTTCTAAAGACAGTCGGCAGAACACCGTCGAACCTGCCATTAGAAACCATCATGGGTATTCTCCGCAATGCAGGTGCGACTGTCAACATGGATTTTCTGTTTGGTCTGCCATACCAGACTCCAGAATCATTTGCAAAGAATATTGAGCTGGCAATCAAACTGCATCCTGACCGTCTGGTCACATTCAGTTATGGTCATGTGCCGTGGGTTTTCAAGCGTCAACAAGTGCTTGAGAAACATGGTCTGCCTCAACCTGAAGTAAAGCAGCAGATGTACGACACGGCTGCCAATCTACTGCATGAAGCCGGATACAAATCAATCGGACTCGACCATTTCGTGTTGCCGGAAGATGAGCTATACAAAGCTCTCGAGGAGGGATTGCTCCACCGTAATTTCCAAGGCTACTGCACACGACGCACTACAGGTCAGGTTTACGCATTTGGAGCCACAGGTATCAGCCAGCTCGACTCCACATACGCTCAAAACACAAAAGACATAGAAGAGTATATCAGCACCACGCTTTCTGGCGAATTGTCTGTCCGCAAAGGATACCAGCTCACACCAAAAGAACGACTCGCCAAAGAGGTGATCGAACGAATGATGTGCAACTACCGTATCAACTGGAATGAGATCGCGGATACACTCTCAATATCAATCAGTGAGTTGAAGGCTGCCATCCATTACGACGAGACTCAGTTGAGAGAAATGGAGACTGACGGAATTATCAAAATGACATCAGATGGCATCTCAATGACTCAACAAGGACATCCATTCGTAAGAAATGTCGCTGCGGCACTCGACCCATTGATGCAAAACACAGATAAGAAATTTTCAAAACCGATATAATTAACGATAATAAATGGACAACGTAGTAGTTATAGGTGCGGGAATAACAGGCTTGACATGTGCTTTTCAATTGAAAAGACGTGGAGCTAATGTTACAGTGCTTGAATGCCAAGATCGTATAGGAGGACAGATCAACTCTCAACATATTGGAGATTTCATCTTTGAGTCTGGCCCAAACACAGGTGTGGTGAAACATCCTGAGGTGGCGGAACTGTTTGAGCAACTGAATGGGGCTTGTGAACTGGAGACTGCTCTTGAATCAAGCAAACGACGTCTCATCTGGAAAGGAGATAAATTCCACGCTCTTCCTTCAAGTCTTGCCAGCGCACTAAAAACTCCATTGTTCAAATGGTATGATAAAATCCGTATTCTAGGTGAGCCATGGCGTAAGAAGGGCAACGATCCATATGAATCAATCGGTTCTTTGGCAGAACGCCGCTTAGGAAAATCATATGTGGAATATGCCGTCGACCCATTCCTTTCGGGTGTTTACGCAGGTGATCCATACAAACTTCCTGCACGTCTTGCCCTACCAAAACTATATAATCTGGAGCAAGACTACGGTTCATTCATCAGAGGTGCGATCGCTAAAGCAAAACTTCCTAAGACTGAACGTGATCGCAAAGCCACAAAAAAGGTGTTCTCTGCCCGTGGAGGTTTTTCAAATCTTGTCAACGCCCTTGTTGACGCTATCGGCCAGGAACATTTTATCACAAGTGCTCTTGATATAAAAATCATGCCAGAAGGCGACGGTTGGCAGATCACATTCAACAAAGATGGCGAGCAGCGTCAGATCAACGCGTCGAAAGTAGTCACTACATGTGGAGCTTATTCATTGCCAAGCCTATTGCCTTTCATTGAGAAGGAGACGATGGATGATCTCAGCAATCTCTACTATGCTCCGGTCGTACAGGTAGGCGTCGGCATAAAAGATTGTGGTGACAACCAATGGCTTGCTTTCGGAGGATTGGTTCCTTCAAAAGAAAAGAAACAGGTGCTCGGTATTCTATTCCCGTCGGCATGTTTCGAGGGACGCTGTCCTAAACCAGGTGCGACAATGGCATATTTCATTGGTGGAAGACGTCATCCTGAGATGCTCAACAAGACAGATGAAGAATTCGTCAACTTGGTGAACGAGACTCTCAACGACATGCTAAAATATGACAAAAACAAAAAGGCTGATGAGATAAGAGTGTTCCGTCACGAACATGCAATTCCTCAATATGAGGCATCTTCAGACGCACGTCTGGCTGCTGTCGAAAAAGTACAGGCTCAATACCCTACTCTTCGCATCGCAGGCAACCTACGTGATGGCATCGGAATCGGCGACCGTATCAAACAAGGTTTTGATGAGGCCAGAATTTTGTGCGGAGAATAAATCCTTGATTTCGCAGGATATTCAAAATAGACTTTTTCTATATATACATAGACAAAATCATTTGTTGAAAAACAATATAAATATTATATTTGCTAATGACAACAAATAGTACTAACCATTAAATTTACAATTATGGCTAAATATGTATGTGACGTATGCGGTTGGGAGTACGACCCAGAAGTGGGATTTCCGGATGCTGGAATCGAACCAGGCACGCCATGGGAAAATGTCCCAGAAGATTTTGAATGTCCTCTATGTTCTGTAGGAAAAGATCAATTCTCTGAAGTTGAAGATTAATCATACAGTTAAAATGTCTCATTCCTTAATTTAAGGGATCGAGACATTTTTATAGATAGCATCTAAACAAACACCATACCAATAGATATCATCTATTAACGCATAGAAGGAATTGTTCGTTCATCTATAAACAAAAACATACCTTTGCATCAGATAAAACGAAAGTCAAACATTAAAAACTTACGATTATGGAAAATTTCAGCGACATCATCAAAAGCGACAAGCTTACATTGGTTGATTTCTTTGCAACATGGTGTGGACCTTGCAAAATGATGCATCCAATATTGGAGCAACTTAAAGAGGAGAAGGGCGACAGCATCCGCATCCTAAAGATAGACGTAGACGACAACGAGGATCTTTCGATGCAATACAACATCCAGTCGGTACCTACACTCATGCTCTTCAAGAACGGTGAGATTGTATGGCGTCAGAGTGGAGCCAAGAGCCTCAACGAGCTAAAGAGTCTGATCGCACAGTTCTCTTAAAGAACAGGCGTCTGTCTCTTCTTTCTAAATTTGAATCGAAACTATTTATTAATAACTTAAAAAGCAAAACTATGGCAAACAACAAGTATTCAGGCACTCAGACAGAGAAGAATCTAGAGGCAGCATTTACAGGTGAATCAATGGCCCGCAACAAGTACACTTACTTTGCATCTCGCACAAAAAAAGACGGTTTCGAACAGATAGCAGCTATCTTCCAGCAGACAGCAGACAACGAGAAGGAGCATGCAAAGATGTGGTTCAAGGAGCTTCACAACGGTATGCCATCCACTTCTGAGAACCTTCTTGCCGCAGCAGAGGGAGAAAACTACGAATGGACAGACATGTATGAAAACTTTGCAAAGACAGCGGAGGAAGAAGGGTTCAAAGAGTTAGCAGCCAAGTTTCGTCTCGTCGCAGCCATCGAAAAGCGTCACGAAGAGCGTTACCGTGCTCTTTTGAAAAACATTGAGACAGCACAGGTTTTCGAGAAGTCTGAGGTCAAAGTATGGGAATGCCGCAACTGTGGTCACATCGTAGTCGGCACAAAGGCTCCAGAGATATGCCCTACTTGCGCTCATCCACAAGCATACTTTGAAGTTCACGTCGACAACTTCTAAAATTATCCTCTCCTTCCCTTGTTCAAAGGGAGGGAGTGTTTTTTAATAGTACAGATTAACTTATGAATCTACAGCAACTTAGATATATTATTGCAGTCAACCGATTTCGTAATTTTGCGAAAGCGGCGGATGCGTGCAATGTGACTCAGCCGACGTTGAGTGCTATGATCGTGAAACTTGAAGAGGAGCTTGACATCCGTATCTTTGATCGTTCAAACAAATCAGTCACGCCAACAGATGCCGGCATGAAGATCATACGTCAGGCAGAAAATGTATTGATGGAAGTAGACAGGATAGGTGAGATTCTGTCGGAAGACAAAGGTCTGATAGGAGGAAAACTGAATCTTTCGGTCGGCCCCACCGTTGCCCCATACATCCTTCCTAAATTCATCAAGCACTACCGTAAACTATACCCCACTGTAGATTTGTCGATCGAAGAACTTAAAGTCGACTTCATGCTCGATGCCCTATTAAGGGGCGAGATCGACGCAGGTATTGCCATCAGCGACAATATGCGACAAGGAGTGCTGGAAATTCCACTTTACACAGAAAAGTTCTTCGTTTATCTTGCGGAAAGTTGTTGGCGGAAACTGCCAGTATTCAAACCAGAAAACCTTGAACATGAAAGCATGTGGATCATGAAGGAAGCACAATGCTTGAGAGACAGTGCATTTTCATTCTGCAAAGCACGTGCAAAAGGACACCGCATCTACGAAGCAGGAAGCATCGAGACTCTTATCCGCATTGTAGACGAGAATGGAGGCTATACCATCATTCCTGAAATGCATCTTCCATTTCTAACGGAAAAACAACGCCTGAACATAAGGAAGATTGAAGGTGACCACCTCTCTCAGCGCCGTGTATCGATCTACATTAAAGAAGACTATATACGTCAACGTATGCTCAACACCATAGTGGACACACTGAAAGCATATATGCCGGAAGGAATGCTTTCTGAAGGAATCATCAAATACGGAATCAAACTATAAATTCTCATTATATCCATCGTAAAATAAATCTGAAAGCAAGAATCCACTTACACAGTAGGTTCTTGCTTTTTTTGGAACATACCAAACCAAGAATGCCAACATTGGCAAAAATGCAATTATAATGTTAATTTTCCTTAATACAATGATTTCTTCTGCTTAATTTGTTTGAACAGCATACATTCAAACATTATCTTTGCAACCGTAATATACGGTAACAGAAAATACTATCTACTTGAAGAGTTTAGTTTTTTCACGAATGTGTCGTAAGTTTGGTTACATTATTAAATTAAAAAAGTAGTATTATATGGGAGGCATGGTATTTGGCGGAAAGCCTGATGATGCGGAAGATTCACAAGAAGAAAGCAAGAAAAGTTCTGTTTTGTTGCGTATGGGCATATTTTTCGACGGAACGTTAAACAGCATAGCTAATATTGACGAAAGAAAAGATTTTGAGCGTTTTAAAGAAGAACAAAAGAGTCCTTCCAAAGCAATAAGAAAAGCTATAAAAAAGAGGAACGACTTGCTAAAAGATAATGGCAGCTATACCAATGAGTATTCCAATGTGGCGAGATTCTATAAATGCTATAGAGAAAAGAGAGATGAATTTATCATTCCTGTCTATGTGGAGGGCATAGGTACCAAGCCAAGAGAGATAGGCAAGAAGATTGATGACCAAAATTTCGCCAAAGTTCCATCTGAAGACAATAAAAATGAGTCTTATAAAAAATATGACAATGGCGAACTCTCTTTAGATCAATTCATAATAGAAAATAAAGGGTTTGTCTCATGCAGCGACGACCAATTAGGCTCAGCATTGGGAATAGGGGTGTTTGGTGTAAAGAAGAAAGTAGAGGCGGCATGCGAAAGAATCTCTAATGAAATAAGAAATATTATAAGAGACCAAAAGTTGGAAGAGGATACAGACATCGAATTGGAGCTATATGTTTTCGGGTTCAGCAGAGGATCCGCAGCGGCAAGATGCTTTTCCGCTTGTTTGAGGGACAAAGTCGGATTGACAAAAGATGACTTCTCCTCTAAAACATTTGGGCTAGGAGCGAAGAATGCTGTCACGTTCAACTTCAACGAGGTTATAATCAAAAAGAAATTAAAGCAAGAAAACAACTATAAGACAAGTTTGGAGGAGAATTGGCTGAAGAAGCTATCCGATGAGAACAAGATTGACTTCTTCCCGTCTCCAACCGTTAAGTTTTTAGGATTGTACGACACAGTCTCTTCCTATGGTGCCAATTTTGACGATGATGTCGATGAATTGGGCCTAAACAAACTGAAGCGTGTTAAAAAAGTATTCCAGATTTGTGCAGGAGACGAGTACAGAGCGAATTTCAATCTGACGGACATCTCCTCAGCCGGAGACAAAGGGAATTACATAGTCATACCCGGTGCACACAGTGATATAGGCGGAGGGTACACCCATAACATTAAAGAAAAGAAAACAGGTTGGTTCAATCTAAGATCTGGCAATAAACCGTTAAGGCTATTGGAGAAAGAGGGATGGTTTAATTTTGATGAATCCGAACGAACCATCAGCAATCTATATAGCATCATCCCATTTCTTTTGATGAAAGATGAAATTGTAGCCCTTGATGTTGTATTTGACAATAAAAGAATTAAGGAATATAAATTGCCTTCTTCTACTGAAGGATTAGAGATTGATGGAATTGAACATAAATACAGCAAAGAGCTATGTGATTTCTACGACAGGATAAAATCATATCACTATGCGATCGAAGATACAGAAAAAGGAAGGACTATCAATTTTCTGTCTGTAGATGGACGAGATTTGTCGGAAAATGAAATCAAAGAGTTTGATGCTCTGCTGAAAGAAGAGGAGAATCTGTTGACCGAAGTCTCTGATCTGAAATGCCAGATACGAAATCTAGAGATGAAACTGGATACAATACGACGTCAGTATATGGAGATTGAATTATATACGTTCCAAACATATATCCGCATGGAAACAGAAATCCGCGAAGAGATAACGGAACGTGAAGAATTGTTATCCCGCAAAAAGGAACAGCTTCTTGAGATAAAAAAAGAGGAGTGCAAATACGACAACGAGCAGCTACTGAAGATCATCAGACATGATTTTCTGCATCTTTCCGTCTCAAGAGGGGAGCCACTGGATTTGATTGTCAACAAAGCCAACAACAACAGAAACAAAAGGACTGTATATCCAGGTTAAAATGGAATATGTACTTTTGTACAAAATATATAATTATGATAAAAAGATTGTGTCAATTGTGGTTGCTGTTTCTCTCTTTAGGGGCATCATGCGCCAACAAGAAAGATATTCAAAAAAATAAAGAGATTAACCAAATGGAAGATGAAAGATTTTATTATGAGGTGTGTTGCTCTGGTCCTAAATTAGGGCCTGGAGATTATGTATCAGTAGAATACATAGGAGAGTCAGGGACATTTCGTGTTTTTGGAAATGAAAGCATAGACGGAGGAATGGGATTGGGGCATGACGGAGTGGCAAGAAGCAGAGCGAGCAGATACGGTCTGCCCAAGGCGATTGAGGCGACGTGGGTTTCTTATACAGATAGAAAAGTATAC
>CACZOA010000020.1 GCA_902782665.1 uncultured Bacteroidales bacterium | reverse complement strand
TTTTGTATGATAAAAATAAGACAGAACTGATTTCTGCGTCCGGATGGAAAGAAGATGTTAAAATACCATCGAGTGTGACAAGCATAGGAGCTCATGCGTTTGGTGGTTGTAGCGGCTTGACAAGTATAAAGATTCCATTGAGTGTGAGAAGTATTGGATATGGAGCGTTTAAGGAATGTAGTGGTTTGACAAGTATAAAGATTCCTTCTGGAGTGACAAGCATAGGAGATCATGCATTTGAGGATTGTATTGGCTTGACAAACATAGAGATTTCATCAAGTGTGATAAGTATAGGAAATGAAGCGTTTAAGGGATGTAATGGATTGACAAGCATAAAGATTCCTTCTGGTGTGACAAGTATAGGGGACGGAGCGTTTGAGGATTGTCGTGGCTTGACAAACATAGAGATACCATCGAGTGTGAGAAGTATAGGAAATGAAGCGTTTAAGGGATGTAATGGATTGACAAGCATAAAGATTCCTTCTGGTGTGACAAGTATAGGAGATCATGCGTTTGATCGATGTAGTGGCTTGACAAGTATAAAGATTCCATCAAGTGTGAGAAGTATAGGTAAAGGAACGTTTTGGGGATGTGATGGCTTGACAAACATCGAGATATCAGCCACTGTGACGAGCATAGGATATGGAGCGTTTTCCGATTGTGAAAACTTGACAAGCATAGAAATTTCATCTGGTGTGACAAGCATTGGAGATCATGCGTTTTATTTATGTCGCGGATTGACGAGCATAGAGATTCCGTCCAGTGTGACAAGCATAGGAGAGAGCTTTTTCTGGTTGTAGTGGATTGACAAGCATAAATGTGGCGTTAGGTAATACTGCCTTTTCATCAGTGGATGGCATGTTGTTTGATAAAAAAAAGACAAAACTTATTTATGTTCCAAGAGGTAAGAAAGGAAAGGTTAAAATTCCGTTCGGTGTCACAAGTGTAGCAGACTGTGCATTTTATGATTGCATTGGACTGACAATATAGAAATCCCAGCGAGTGTCACAAATATTGGATATGGTGCGTTTTCAGATTGTAGTAGTCTAAAAAACATAAAAATTCCATCGAGTGTAACAAGCATAGGGAAAAAAGCTTTTTATGGTTGTGGAAATCTTGAAATTGTAATTGATAATTCAAAAGAAAATGTGATTGTTGAGGAAAATACTTTTGAAGGTTGCAAGTCTGTGAAGTTTTTGAAATAATTTGCTTTTTTCCATGACACTTTTCCGCTCTGCAGGAAACAATCGGTGACGGTCGTTCGTGGACGATATGTCACCTTCGGCGACGGAAAAATCATCAATCCTCCATCCTCAACCATCCATCATCAATCTTCCACCCTCACAATCATCAACAAAAAAACCTGATGTCTTAGACATCAGGTTTTTTATTCGAATAAAGCTTCAATTTACTTTACCTTAGCTACAACAGCCTTGAAAGCCTCTGGCTGGTTCATAGCCAAATCTGCTAGCACCTTACGGTTCATCTCGATACCTGCCTTGTGGATAGCACCCATAAGCTTTGAGTATGAAAGACCCTCTAGTCTTGCAGCAGCGTTAATTCTCTGGATCCATAGGCCACGGAAGTTACGCTTCTTGTTCTTACGGTCACGGTAAGCGTATGTCAAACCCTTCTCCCAAGTGTTCTTTGCTACCGTCCAAACGTTCTTTCTAGCTCCGTAGTAACCTCTTGTAAGCTTTAGAATTCTCTTTCTCTTTGCTCTTGAAGCAACGTGATTGACTGATCTTGGCATTTTTTTAAGTTTTGTGAGCAATAGCGTCTCTTTATGAGATCTTTTTGGCTATCAACTCTGTTTAATAAATTAAAAATTTTTGTTTAAGACAAATCTTCTTAGTTCACCTGATAACTCAGACTTATCTAAGATTTAGCAAATCTCTTACTTCCTTAAGATCACATGATGCTACGATTGCATCGTGAGTCAAATTAAGCTTCTGCTTCTTTGTCTTCTTTGTCAAAATGTGACGCTTGTAAGCGTGCTTTCTTTTGATCTTTCCTGTTCCGGTAAGAAGAAATCTTTTTTTGGCACCGGAATTAGTCTTAACTTTTGGCATTTTTTTAATTTTTAATTAACCTTTATACCTAGTATTTTTACTTGGTCTTTTTCTTTGGAGAAAGCGTGATGATCATTCTCTTTCCTTCAAGCAATGGCATCTGATCCACCTTTCCATACTCCTCCAAGTCGTTGGCAAAGCGAAGTAGCAACACTTCTCCCTGCTCCTTGAATAGGATGGAACGTCCCTTGAAGAATACGAATGCCTTGATCTTGGCTCCCTCTTTCAAGAACTCAATCGCATGGCGAAGTTTGAATTCGTAGTCGTGATCATCAGTCTGAGGACCGAATCTGATCTCTTTGACTACAACCTTCACCTGCTTTGACTTCAATTCCTTCTCACGCTTCTTCTGCTGATAAAGGAACTTCTGATAATCAATAACTTTACAAACAGGCGGCTCTGCATTTGGCGAAATCTCAACTAGGTCTAGCTCCAATTCGTCAGCAATCTGAAGTGCTTTTTCCAATGAAACCACTCCTTGCTCTACGTTGTCGCCTACCAAACGAACCTCTCTTGCACGAATCTCGTCGTTTATTTTATGTGCCTGCTCTTTCTGAGTACCCTTTGTCTCTTTCTGACTTGCTACGGGTTTGTTGCCTGGCGCCGCTGCATCAGCAGTCTTTGGCTTCTTGAAAAATGGTTGAGTTGCGATAGCAATATCCTCCTTAAATAGTTATTAATTATCTTGTTAAGCTCTTGAATTTTAGAATTCGCTCAACATTTGAGCCACTTCTGCATTCAAATTCTCGGCAAATGTAGTAAATTTAATTGAACCTTTATCACCTTCGCCCTGTTTTCTTACAGAAACTTCATCATTTTCTGCCTCTTTCTCTCCTACAATCAACATGTAAGGGATATGTTTGATCTCGTTGTCACGGATTTTTCTTCCGATCTTCTCGTTTCTGTCGTCGACGATTGCTCTGACATCTTTAGAGTCCAAGTATGCCTGTACCTTTCTTGCGTAGTCGTTGTACTTCTCGCTGATTGGTAGGATCGCTACCTGGTCTGGTGTCAACCACAATGGGAACTTACCTGCTGTGTGCTCGATCAATACGGCTACGAATCTCTCCATAGATCCGAATGGAGCACGGTGGATCATCACTGGACGGTGCTTCTGGTTGTCCTCACCTACATATTCTAGTCCGAATCTTTCTGGCAAGTTGTAGTCTACCTGGATTGTTCCAAGCTGCCAACGGCGTCCTAGAGCGTCTTTTACCATGAAGTCAAGCTTTGGTCCGTAGAACGCTGCCTCGCCATACTCTACGCGTGCTGGCATTCCCTTCTCCTTGCAAGCGTCGATGATTGCCTGCTCTGCTTTGTTCCAGTTCTCCTCTGTTCCTACATATTTAGTAGTGTTGTTTGGATCTCTCAATGAAATCTGAGCCTCGAAATTGTCGAAATTCAAAGCCTTGAAGATGATTCCGATGATATCCATCACACGCATGAACTCCTCTTTCACCTGGTCTGGACGTACGAACAAGTGAGCGTCATCCTGTGTGAACGAACGTACACGTGTCAATCCGTGAAGCTCACCGCTCTGCTCATATCTATATACAGTACCGAACTCTGCAAGACGCAAAGGAAGGTCACGGTATGAACGTGGCTGGTACTTGAAGATCATACAGTGGTGAGGGCAGTTCATTGGCTTAAGCATGTAAACCTCTCCCTCTTCTGGAGTCTCGATAGGACGGAAACTGTCTTCTCCGTAGTGATCCCAGTGTCCTGAAGTCACGTATAGGTTCTTGTTTCCGATATGTGGAGTGATAACCTGCTGGTATCCGAATCTCTTCTGGATCTTCTTCAACATATCTTCAAGACGCAAGCGAAGGGCTGTACCCTTTGGCAACCACATTGGAAGACCCTTGCCCACCATGTCTGTGAACATGAACAATTCCATCTCCTTGCCGATCTTTCTGTGGTCACGCTTCTTAGCCTCCTCCAAAAGTTCAAGATACTCGTCAAGCATCTTCTTCTTAGGGAATGTGATGGCGTATAGACGAGTAAGCTGCTTTCTCTTCTCGTCGCCTCTCCAATATGCTCCTGCAAGAGAAGTGATCTTGACTGCCTTGATTGGAGACACATCCTTCAAGTGTGGTCCACGGCAAAGGTCTGTGAAGCTTCCCTGCTCGTATAGAGTGATCTTGCCGTCTTCAAGCTCGCTGATCAACTCTGTCTTATATACTTCGCCTCTCTGCTCGAACATCTTCAAAGCGTCTGCCTTAGAGATGTCGACGCGAGTAAGAGTCTGCTTTGTAGCTACGATTTCCATCATCTTCTTCTCGATGGCTGCGAAATCTGACTCTTTCAATGTGATATCACCGAAATCGATATCGTAGTAGAATCCGTTTTCGATAGCTGGACCGATACCGAATTTTGCGTTTGGATAAAGCATCTGGATAGCCTGGGCCATCAAGTGGGCTGATGTATGCCAGAATGTGTGCTTACCCTCTTCGTCTTCAAATTTGAACAACTTGATCGCTGCGTCATCGTTGATTGCACGATTCAAGTCTCTTGTCTCTCCGTTTACGCTGATCGCCAACACGTCCTGTGCTAGGCGGGAAGAGATGCTTTCTGCGATCTGATAACCTGTGACGCCGTTCTCATACTCACGAACGGAACCGTCTGGGAATGTAATTTTTACCATTTTTTTTCTCTACTTACAAATGTAGTCTAATTTAAAACGTCGCAAAGATAACCTTTGTATGCCTAACTTACAATTAGTTTGTGGGAAAAAATATAGAATGATGGCATTTCGATCTTTTTATTCATATTATAAAATTGAAATATTTACTATGCTGAAATGTTATTTTTGTCATAAAATCATTATGAAATTTAACAGAATTGTCATATCTTGCGGAAAATTTTAGTGGCTGAGGTATGTGTGATACGAAAAGATGAGCTCTCTATACGTCGCTGAAAACTGAATTTTAATTCTTTTATTGGCTGGAAATGGCTCAAATGAATGTATTTATACGTGAATGGCTTTATATTTTTACATTTTTTCACAAATGGGATAAAAAAAATATTATAGCCTTTTGGCTTAATTTCGTAATGTCATAATTTTGTAATAGATATTTTACTATATGGAAGAGAATAAGGATTTCAAGGACAAAAACGATTTAGAAATTGTTTTTTCCAAAGCGGTGAAGGCGGGAAAGAGAATCTACTATTTTGACGTGAAAAAGAATCGTAGAGGTGAGCTTTTTCTTGCGATAACAGAGAGTAAGAAAAAAGTTGGGGAGGATGAATCTCAGGTTTCGTTTGAGAAACACAAAATTTTCCTATATAAGGAGGATTTTGAGAAGTTCGCGAACGGTCTGTCTGAGGTGACTTCGTTTATTGACAGAGTAAATAAAGAAAATGGTATAGAGAGACGTCAGTCGGAAGAATGAAATAAATAGAGCACTTAGATTAACATTGTTTAATTTGAGTGCTCTTTCTTTTTGGCTATTGTGTATTGATTGCCTAATTTTGCAACGTGAACGGGCAAAGTTGCCCCTACATTACGGAAAATATAATTATTTACGATTGTTACGACTATGCTGAACCCAACTGAAGCTGATGAACGACGTTATCTGAAGTCGGTGCTGGAATTTATTGATGATATGATCCTGGGTATTGATGCCTTTATCCACCAGCAGGTAAAGGATATGAAGGCATTCAAGGAGTATTTGTGGGAAAACCTCTCCGAACTTGACCGCGCGGAAAAGAGTGCGACACGAAATTATGTGACGCAAGCGGCAATGAGCGCGGAGGAGATGGAGAATACGAAGCGACGCCTGAAAAGGATGAAGCTTGTGCCATATTTCGGACGAATAGATTTCCGTGCCGACGGTGAGGATGAAGCCTCCTCTTTGTATGTTGGCATACATTCGTTGTATGATTCGAAAAGCAAGAAGAATCTTATCTACGATTGGCGAGCTCCGATATCAACAATGTTCTATGACTTTGATTTCGGCAAAGCGTATTATGAATCACCGGTCGGCAGAATAGACGGAACAATTGAATTCAAGCGACAGTTCAGAATCCGCAACTCTGTAATGGAGTTTATGATTCAGAACAGCATAAACATCGACGATGAGTTGCTCCAGAAAGAGTTGAGCACCACGTCGGATGAGCGTATGAAGAATATTGTCGCGACAATCCAGCGTGAACAGAACGCAATCATCCGTGATGAGGAATCGCACAATCTTATAATCCAGGGAGTCGCAGGTTCAGGAAAGACATCCATAGCCCTCCATCGAGTGGCATACATATTATATAGGTTCAAGGGTCAGATAACGTCAGATGATATTTTGATCATCTCTCCTAACAAGGTGTTTGCCGACTATATTTCCAATGTGTTGCCTGAATTGGGTGAGGAGACAATCAAGGAGTGCGGAATGGAGGAACTGCTTTCCGAACTGTTGGACGGCAAAGTGAAATTCCAGACATTCTTTGAGCAGGTGAATGATCTGCTTGAAAATAAGAATGCCGCGACAATAGAACGTACAAAGTTCAAGGCTACATTCGAGTTTGTCCAGCTGTTGGACAAATACCTGGTGCATCTTGAGAACACATGTTTCCAGCCAGAGGATATCGTAGTAGGAATCATTCCCGTCGCAAAGGAATGGATACTTGAAAAATTCCATTCTCATGACAGACTGCCGATCCGCCAGCGTCTGGAACTTATCGCAAACGATATCAAGAACGAGTTTAAGATATCATTCCGTCGAATACTGACGACGGAGGAGATGAGAAAGGTAAGGACAGAACTGAAGAAAATGCTTCATCTAGGATCCGACGCTGCGGTATACAAAGATATGTTTGAGTGGCTAGGCAAACCCGAGTATCTGAAGAAGACGAAGGACAAGAAGATGGAATATGCCGACGTCGCCCCTATGATCTATCTGAAGATTTCATTAGAGGGAGTGAAAGCGAAGAGCAGTGTGAAACATCTGCTTGTGGATGAGATGCAAGACTATTCACCGGTGCAGTACCGTCTGCTTTCAAAGATATTCCCATGCAAGAAGACCATCCTTGGAGACGCTGCACAGAATGTCAACCCATACAGTTCGACGACAGCCGACGATATACGCAAGGCATTGTATAAAGCCGAGATAATGAAACTCAACAAGAGTTATCGTTCGGGATATGAGATCACAGAGCTGGCTAAGAGTATTTCAGGAAATTCAGAGATAGATGTCGTAGAGCGTCATACAGAGAGACCGCAGCTGATAGAAGTTGCCAGCAGAGAAGCGGAGACACAGCTGATGCGCGACATGATCATGGAAGCAGATGTGAACAATCCGACGTCTACCGCATACATATTTAAATTAGAGAAAGATGCGATTGCGTTTTTTGAAACATTGGGAGATTTGCAGAAGAGAGCCACTTTGCTAGTGAGCGGATGTCAGGCATTCACCAACGGAATAGTGGTGACCACTTCACATATGGCGAAAGGATTGGAGTTTGATGAAGTGGTGATACCGAATGTCACGAAGGCGAATTATAACGACGAGATGGATAAAAGTCTGCTATATATCGCATGTACACGAGCAATGCACCGTTTGAAGATGATTTTTAGTGGAGAACAGACGGAATTTATCAACAAAGCATTGTGTGACAGCAAAAAAAAATAAGTTTATATTGAAATGTACAAAATAAATTATAATTTTGCAGCGATATTACTATATATAATGTCTAACGACTAATTGTTTAATTTTAAAAATGAGTGATTTAACAAAGAATGTAGCTCCTATAGAGGACTTCGATTGGGATGGCTACAAGAATGGCGAGAGCTTGTCAGAAGCAGCACGTCAGGAGCAAGAGTCAAAGTACGACCAGACTCTTAACTCTATCAAGGACAACGAGGTTGTAATTGGTAAAGTAATCTCTTTGAACAAGAGAGAGGTCGTAGTGAACGTAGGTGGAAAGTCGGATGGTATCGTTTCTACTAATGAGTTCCGTTACAATCCAGACTTGAAGATTGGTGACGAGGTAGAGGTCTACATCGAAAACCAGGAGGACAAGAAGGGTCAGTTGAATCTTTCTCACCGCAAGGCTCGCGCAGCACGTTCATGGGATCGTGTTAACGAGGCATTGGAGAAGGACGAGATTATCAAGGGATATATCAAGTGCAGAACTAAGGGCGGTATGATCGTTGACGTATTTGGCATCGAGGCATTCTTGCCAGGTTCTCAGATTGACGTTAAGCCTATTCGCGATTACGATGTATTCGTAGGCAAGACAATGGAATTCAAGGTTGTAAAGATCAACCATGAGTTCAAGAATGTAGTAGTTTCACACAAGGCACTTATCGAGGCAGAGCTTGAGCAGCAGAAGTCTCAGATCATCTCTAAGTTGGAGAAGGGTCAGGTACTTGAGGGAACAGTTAAGAACATCACATCATACGGTGTATTCATCGATCTTGGTGGCGTAGATGGTCTTATCCACATCACAGACCTTTCATGGGGCCGTGTAAACGATCCTAAGGAGGTTGTAGAGCTAGATCAGAAGATCAATGTTGTTATCCTTGACTTCGATAACGACAAGAAGAGAATCGCTCTAGGTTTGAAGCAGCTTACTCCTCATCCATGGGATGGTTTGAAGGCTGATTTGAAGGTTGGCGACAAGGTAACTGGTAAGGTAGTCGTTATGACTGATTACGGTGCATTTGTTGAGATCGCTCCAGGTGTAGAGGGTCTAATCCATGTGTCAGAGATGTCATGGAGCCAGCACTTGAGAAGCGCACAGGATTTCTTGTCAGTAGGTGATACAGTTGAGGCTGTAGTATTGACATTGGATCGTGAGCAGAGAAAGATGAGCTTGGGTGTTAAGCAGCTTAAGCCAGATCCATGGGAGGCTATCGATACTAAGTATGCAGTAGGAACAAAGCACACTGCAAAGGTACGTAACTTCACTAACTTCGGAGTATTTGTTGAGATCGAGGAGGGAGTTGATGGTTTGATCCACATCTCAGACCTATCTTGGACAAAGAAGGTAAAGCACCCATCAGAGTTCACAACTATCGGTGCAGATATCGAGGTTCAGGTATTGGAGATCGTCAAGGAGAACCGTCGTTTGAGCCTAGGTCACAAGCAGCTTGAGGATAATCCTTGGGATGTATTTGAGACAATCTTCACAGAGGGTTCAGTACACGAGGGAACAATCACAGAGATCGTAGACAAGGGAGCAATCGTAATGTTGCCTTACGGAGTTGAAGGTTTCTGTACTCCAAAGCACTTGACTAAGGAGGATGGTTCAGTAGCTAAGGTTGACGAGAAGCTTCCATTCAAGGTTCTTGAGTTCAACAAGGAGTCTAAGAGAATCATCGTTTCTCACAGCAGAACATTCGAAGAGGGTGCAACTGAAGAGAAGAAGGATTTCAAGAAGAAGAAAGCTTCTAAGAAGAGTGAGGCAGCAGCCGCAACAACTTTGGAGAAGACAACTCTTGGAGATATCGAGCAGTTGGCAGCTTTGAAGAATCAGCTTGGAAAGTAAATAATGTCTAATTTTAACTTATAAAAAATGTCAAAGAAATTTTTAGCTTTAGCAGCAGCCGCAACACTTGCTGGCAATGCTTTCGCTCAGGAGCAGGCAACTGCAGATACAGCTACAGCAAAGGGTATTTGCCATTGGTCTGCTGGTCTTAAGGGTGGAGTTAACTACTTGAGATGGGCTCCAATCGCAGAGCCAGATCGTACTCTAACTGGTACAATCAACGGTCAGTTCGGTGTATTCACAGAGGCTACATTCAACCCTCGTTGGGGTCTTGGTTTGCAGTACATGTATGCAATGAATAATCAGGAGACTTATGATGCAGTTAACCACGACATCATTCTTCATTCTTCATTCAACTTGTCTAATATCGTTGCTCCATACAGAAGCATGGGATTGCAGAAGCTTAACGTTTATGTTAACCCAGGTCTTGTAGGAACAATCGGTGTTTGGGAGAACTCTCCAATCATGGCTGACGACAACAAGTTCGTTCTTGGTCTTTACGGTGCAGGTCAGATTGAGTACAACGTAAGCAAGTATTTCGCTATCGGTCTTGAGGCAACTGCAATTTATCGTTTGCGTCAGTGCTATCCACAGGGTGGTCACCTAACTTTCGGTGCTAACCTTGAGGTACGTTACAAGTTCGGTGGAGATCGTAACATCCGCAACATCGCTTGGGTAGATTACGCACCTAAGTGTGAGGTTCCTGATTTGACTCCAATCCTAGAGGAGCAGAAGCGTCAGTGCGAGGAGCTTACATCTAAGCTTGAGGAGCAGATCGTTAACCAGAACGTAGCAATCAACAAGCTACAGCAGCAGATCAAGTTCACTCAGGATTCTCTTGATTCTCATATCAGAGCTACTCGTGAGCCAGTTCGTTACGTTCCTACTAAGGAAGAGGACGAGATCATCAAGACAGCATTCGCTCAGCTTGAGTT
This sequence comes from uncultured Bacteroidales bacterium, assembly GCA_902782665.1. Classification (GTDB taxonomy): domain Bacteria; phylum Bacteroidota; class Bacteroidia; order Bacteroidales; family Paludibacteraceae; genus UBA1723. Next base: position 16,420 of record CACZOA010000020.1, on the reverse strand, counting down.
CGAGTCAGCAAAGGCTATCATCAAGCAGTCTTCTTACTCTTCTCTAGATGGTCTTGCAATGTTGCTTAAGTCTCACCCAGAGTGGTCTGTAACTCTTAAGGGTTACACAGATAACTCAGGTAACGCAGCTAAGAACCTTCAGTTGTCTAAGGATCGTGCAGCATCAGTTAAGAACTACTTGGTTAACAAGGGAGTTTCTGCTGCTAACATCCAGTCACAGGGTTATGGTTCTGCTAACCCAGTTGCTTCTAACTCTACACTTGCTGGTCGTGCTAAGAACCGTCGTGTAGAAATCGAGCTTTTCTCTAAGTAAGAATAAGTTTTGAAGCTATACTAATAGGAGGCACATCGTAAGGTGTGCCTCTTTTTATTTCAATTTCATGGAAGATAATTCTCTTAAAATATTAGGCTCGTGCGCGGCATTGCCCTCACTGAAGATGAATCAGTCGGCTTACGCTTTGAATATGAATTCAAAGACTTTTCTCATCGATTGCGGTGAAAATACCCAACAATCCTTACGCCACTATTGTGTGAACCATTCTAGAATGAACCATATCTTTATCTCTCATCTTCATGGCGACCATTGTTTCGGACTGATTGGACTGATCTCGACTCTTGATCTTCTTGGCAGACGCAGCGACATAACCATTCATTCACACAAAGGGTTGGAGGAGGCAATGCGTCCTCAACTTGACTTTTTCTGCAATTATCTTCATTTCAAGGTCTTGTTTGAGACATTCTCTCCTTTTACAAGTGAGATTATCTACGAAAATGACAAAATAGAGGTGTCGTCAATCCCACTGAAACATTCGATCCCAACATCTGGATTCCTTTTCCGTGAGAAACCCCACCGTCGACATTTGAGAGCTGATAAAGCAAAATTCTATAATATTCCGATTGAACAGTATAAATTCATTCTTAATGGGGATGATTATGTAACACCAGACGGAATGATTGTGCCAAACAGTAATCTGACTCTGCCCCCTTCTCCACAGAAAAGTTTCGCGTATCTTTCTGATACTGCTTACAATGAGAAGGTCGTTGACAAAATAAAAGGCGTCGATATTCTTTTCCATGAGTCGACATTTCTGGAGAAAGATAGGGTGAGAGCAAAACAGACTTTTCATTCCACTGCGTCAGATGCCGCTAAAATCGCGTCGCTCGCAGAAGCAAAAAAACTTGTGATTGGGCATTTTTCGGCAAGATACAGAGACCGGAAATCGTTTTTGGAGGAAGCAAAACCAATTTTTGAAAATACTTTTTTAGGCAATGACGGTAATGAATTTACCTTTTAATATATTTTGCATATATATAAAAATCATGTAATTTTGTAAGCATTAAATGATAATTAAATTATGGGCATAAAGAGAACTAAAATAGTAGACGCCTTAGGGTTGACAAACTATGGATCTGAAATAAATGTAAAGGGATGGGTCCGTACGAAGCGTGGCAATAAGAATGTAAGTTTCATCGCTTTGAACGACGGATCAACAATCAAGAATATTCAGCTTGTTGTAGACGCGGGTGCTATTGATGAGTCGATAATGAAAGATGTCACTACAGGTGCATGTATCAGTTGTGTCGGCACATTGGTTCAGTCGCAGGGTGCCGGACAGAGTGTTGAGATTCTTGCAAAAAGTATCGAGATCTATGGTAAGGCTGATGTGAATGAATACCCATTGCAGAAGAAGGGATGTTCGATGGAGTTCTTGCGTGAGATCGCTCACCTTCGTCCTCGTACAAACACTTTCGGAGCTGTGTTCCGTATCCGTCACAATATGGCGATCGCTATCCACAAGTTCTTCCACGATAGAGGATTCTTCTATTTCCATACTCCAATCATCACAGCTTCAGACTGTGAGGGTGCAGGACAGATGTTCCAAGTTACAACGAAGAATCTTTATGATTTGAAAAAAGATGAGAACGGTAGCATCATATACGATGATGATTTCTTCGGCAAGATGGCAAGTTTGACAGTTTCTGGTCAGCTTGAGGGAGAGCTTGCTGCTACTGCTCTTGGTTCTATCTATACTTTCGGTCCAACATTCCGTGCTGAAAACTCAAACACTCCACGCCACTTGGCAGAGTTTTGGATGATCGAGCCAGAGGTTGCCTTCAACGATATTGAGGACAATATGGACTTGGCAGAGGAGTTTATCAAGTATTGTGTACAGTGGGCGTTGGACAATTGCCAGGATGATTTGGCATTCTTGAACCAGATGATCGACAAGGGCTTGATCGAGAGATTGCAGAGCGTATTGAAGGCTCCTTTCACTCGTCTACCTTACACTGAGGGTATCAAGATCCTTGAGGAGGCTGTTGCAAAAGGCAAGAAGTTCGAGTTCCCTGTTTATTGGGGTTGCGACCTTGCTTCTGAGCATGAGCGTTATTTGGTTGAGGAACACTTCAAGAATCCTGTGATTTTGACAGACTATCCTAAGGAGATCAAGGCATTCTACATGAAGCAGAATGAAGATGGCAAGACTGTTCGCGCAATGGATGTGCTATTCCCTACAATCGGTGAGATCATCGGTGGTTCTGAGCGTGAGGCAGACTACGACAAACTGCTTACAAGAATCCAGGAGCTAAATATCCCAATGAAGGATATGTGGTGGTATCTTGATACTCGTAAATTCGGTTCTTGTCCTCACTCTGGATTCGGACTTGGATTTGAGAGATTGCTGTTGTTCGTTACAGGTATGACAAATATTCGCGACGTGATTCCGTTCCCAAGAACTCCACGTTCGGCAGAATTCTAAAATTTGTATGGCCTGCAATTCAGATTTCTGTTTTGCAGGCTTTTATTTATATAGCCTATGAAAATCAAACAATTAATCCTTGCAGTTGGTGCTTCATTAGGACTGGTTTCATGTCTGGATGTCCCTGCCGACTACTATACTCAGGTGAATGACATTTTCAACAATGTTGTCCACGCTACAACTGAGGTCGATTCAAAAATCCAGGCCAACGACACAACTGAGGTGGCAGATATGGTCGAGGATATGAAAATCGTAAAGAAAACATTGATCGTGATCGGCCCATTCCGTGAAGACTCTTCTTTGATCAATAGCGTTGTTAATTTTGTCGATCTGTATTCCGACAATTTCATGGACAACAAATATGATCGTTTTGTAGAGTTGGCTACTGCGGATTCTTTGTCGGAGGAGCAGACGATCGAGTTGGAATTGATCAAGTCTACATTCTTTACAAAAGCCCAGACTTCCCTTATCGACGTCACAAATGCTCATAAGGATTTTCAAGTGAAATATGAATTGATGAACGGACCTATGGTCGCAGAATAATTAGAGATATGAAAGAATTAATAGATATCATAACAGAAAGAAGAAGCACACGTAAGTTTACAGACCAGCCAATTGAGCAGGAAAAACTTGATCTTATTTTGAAAGCGGCCCTAATGGCACCGTCTTCAAAGAGATGCACTCCTTGGCATTTTGTGGTTGTGGAAGACGCGAATGATCTTCAGACAATCTCTGAGTCTCGCCAGATGGGTAGCGCGTTCGTGTCAGGAGCAAAGATGGCGATCGTAGTGCTTGCGGAGGAGGAGAAGAGCGACGTGTGGGTAGAGGATGCTTCTATCGCCGCTTCTTATATCCAGCTTATGGCAGAGAGCCTTGGTATAGGATCTTGCTGGGTGCAGGTGAGAAACAGAAAGAAGAACGACGAAGAGACAACTGAGAATGTCTTGAAGAAGTTGCTTAATATTCCAGACGGATTGCGTGCGGAGTGTGTTATCGCTCTTGGCTACAAGGGAGAGGAGAAGGCTCCGTTCGATCAGTCGAAATTGAAATTAGACCGTATTCACAGAGGTCAATTCTAATTGAAGACGATGAAAATCGTTTTTCTGGGAAGCGGGAATGTGGCGACTCATTTGTCGCAGGCGTTAAACCATTCCTTGTCGAATGAGGTGGTGCAGGTGTACAGCCCAACTGCCGAAAATGCCAAATCGCTTGCTGAGATATTGTCGTGCGGATATTGCACGGATATCAATGAGGTCGACGTGAATGCGGACATCTACGTCTGCAGCGTTAAAGATTCAGTTCAGCAAAACGTGTGGCGAGCATTGAAATGCCATTTCGTCGGATTTGGCGTCAATGTCGCGGATAAGATAGTCGTCCATACGGCTGGAGCGTTGGCGATGGATGGTGAGAACGGATTGTCTGAGTTTTTCCCTAATTGTGGAGTGGTCTATCCTGTGCAGAGTTTTTCGAAACAGAGAGCGGTGGATCTGTCTCATACACCGTTTCTGATAGAGGCGACAATCCCGTCGACATTAGAAAAACTAAGAAACCTTGTCGCAACAGTGTCGGACAGATGCTATGACGCCACAACCAAACAACGCAATGCTTTGCATCCGGCTGCTGTGTTCGCAAGCAATTTCGCAAACCACATGTATGCGATAGCCAACAGACTCATGGAGAAGAATGGGTTGCCGTTTGAAATCCTTATTCCGTTGATTCAGGAGACAGCCCAGAAAGTGACGGAAGTTCATCCCGTCGCAGCTCAGACAGGACCGGCAGTGAGAGGTGATGAAGTGGTGATGAGCAAACAGGAGAAAGGACTAACGGCTGACGGATACGAGACAGAGTTGGAAATCTACCGTCTTGTCAGCAAAAACATACAAACATATAGAGATGAATTTCAAAGAGAATCTTGATAAAATAAAAGCATTCGTTTTTGATGTAGACGGAGTTCTGTCCGCCACCACCGTACCGCTTCATCCGAGTGGAGAGCCTATGCGTATGGTGAACATCAAAGACGGGTATGCCATGCAGTATGCCGTGAAGAAAGGTTATACACTTGCGATTATCACAGGTGGCAAGACAGAAGCCGTGAGAAAAAGATTCGTGGGCTTGGGTCTCAAAGACGTATATATGTCATCAGCTGTGAAAATCCATGATTTCCATGATTTTCTTAAAAAAAATAACCTTTCTGCGGACGAAGTCATGTATATGGGCGACGACATTCCTGATTATGAGGTGATGAAGGAGTGTGGATTCCCATGTTGTCCTGCGGATGCGGCTCCTGAGATTAAAGAGATAAGTTGCTATGTGTCTGATAAAAAGGCTGGAGAAGGTTGTGGACGCGACGTGATCGAGCAGGTGATGAAGGCACAAGGTAAGTGGATGGATGATAAAATAGCATTTGGTTGGTAGTATGATGATTTTAATTGTAAAAGTAGCCCTATTGATTGTGGGCTTTGTGGTTCTTATATATGGAGCGGATTTTTTTGTGGACGGTGCTTCAAAGCTGGCAAAACGTTTCAATATTCCGTCTTTCATTATAGGACTGACAATTTGTGCGTTGGGAACAAGTGCTCCGGAACTGGCGGTGAGTGTCACAGCCTCAATATCTGGTGCGAATTCGTTGGCCATTGGTAATGTGTTGGGCTCCAATTTCTTCAATTTGATGGTTGTGCTTGGAGTTTGTGCAGTTATCAATCCTATTCCTGTGACAAAAAATCTGTTGCGACGTGATTATCCGGTATCAGTTGCCGCAATCACATTGCTGTCTGTTTTCCTGATGTCGGATTCAGACGTCAGTCGTGTTGAGGCAGGAATATTATTCTGCTTTTTGATCGGATATATAGTGTGGACAATCGTCGACACAAAGAAACATCCAGAGACGGCAGAGCCAGAAGCGGAGGATAATGAGGAGTTTGTGCCATGGAAATGTGCACTTTATATAATCGGAGGTTGTGCGGCCATTGTCCTTGGTGGTGATTTGGTAGTAGAGTCGGCAAAAGTGCTTGGAGGTGCGATGGGAATGAGTGAGAAACTTATTGGTTTCACCATATGTGCGATCGGAACATCATTGCCTGAGCTAGTCACTTCATACACTGCGTCGAAGAAAAACCAGAATGATATGGCGATGGGTAACGTGATCGGATCCAACATATTCAATATCCTATGTATCCTGGGACTTTCTGGTTTGATCTCTCCGATTGCTATTGGAGACGCGAATATAAACGCCACTTTGATAGATTGTGGAATCAATGTGGGAGTTTGTATCTTGGCTTATATCTTCTGTATAACAGGGAAGAGAGTTGACCGTTGGGAAGGATTTGTCCTTATCGGAATCTATCTAGCTTATATGGTATACAATATAGTGAAAGACATGTTCTAACATGAAAACGTTTAATAACATAATCAAACTTACTCGATTGCCACTTCTTTTGCTTGTGGTGGCAATACAGCTTGTCACTCATTACTGCATTGTTGAGCCGATGGTAAAACATGCAGATGGTGAGGTGCAGATGGGGACACTACCGTTGACATTGTGTGTGTTGGCTACGGTGTTTACTGCATTGGGCGGCTTTTTCGTGAATGACTATTTCGATGTCAAGATCGACAGAATCAACCGACCTATCACACGTATAGTCGACCTGTTTGTCTCAAGAGACACTATTTTCAACCTATACATTGGAGTCACAACAGTTGCGGTTGTCAGTGCAGGCGTGTTGAGTTACATCGCGTCGGCATTCGACTATTTCTTTATTTTCGTGGCAGTGATCGGACTCTTGTGGTTCTATTCGTCAAGTTACAAACGCACAAGGTGGGGTTGCCTTTTGCTTGCTATCGCAGTGGCAATGATACCAATGATTGTCTGCATGTTCGACAATTGGTTTATGCTTATGCATGAGGTGTCAATGCAGATTGATCAGGAGAAGATGGTGGCATTGACAGCCTTCCTAAATAACATGCTTACTAAAGCTTTGATATTTGGTGTTTTGCTGGCTGCATGGATAATGGTAATCGACATTATCAGAGCTATGATTGAGGAGAAAGGAGAACGAGAGATGGAATGCCATTCATTGCCTATCGTATACGGACATACAGTAGCCAAGGTAGTTTGCTATGTTGTGATTGTTTTAGCCGCAATAGGTTGTGGAAAAGTGGCGTTAGAGTCGACGTCATATCTCTCTACGACAGCGATCAACTACTTCTTGTTCACTATAGCACCGTTGTCTATAGGTCTATGTTTCCAGTTAAATAAGAGTAAAATACGACTAGATTACATGATTTGCACAGGTCTCATTTATGCAATTGTCGCATTTATGATTGTGTTTGTCATGATTTTAGGATATTACTACGAATAAAAATGACAAAATCATAGAATTGTTAATATATTATTTTAAAAAAATATAGATATATTGCGATTTTTATGCATATTTGCATATATATTGGCAAAACGAAATATAGTAATGAAGAAATTAGTATTATTAATAGTTGGGTCCTTCTTGCTAACGATGGTGTCGCATGCAAGAGTCAAGCGAGTATGTAATGCTCCTGAGGTGAATGCGGAATACAGCACCCTTGAGAATGCTTTGTTGGATTGTGCCGCTGGAGACACAATTTTCCTTGAGGCTTCAGGTACAGAGTATGGCCCTGGTGATGCGTATGGATTTGATCCTATCCGAATCACAAAGCCAATAACAATCATTGGCCCTGGCTATTTGTATAAGGAGAATAAGATAGTGGACTACACTACGGGAGAGAGTTTCATCGCAAGTCCGCTACGTATTTATAGCAATAATGTGACACTTTCAGGATTGTTGTTGAACAATGTTGAGGTATACGGAAATGAGTGTACAATTGCAAAATGCCAGATCCTAGCCGGTTCACAGACAGCGATTGAGGTTGCAGATACTGTAAATGGATGTATCATTCGTCAGAATTTCATCGTAGGTAATGTTCAGGGTAATGGATTCCCACAGAATGTCAACGTTTCTAACAATATTATCTGTGGTTTTGTGAGCAGTATGGAAAGATCTCGTATTGAGCGCAACACATTTGGAAAGTTCAACAGATTCGGTGGTATCTACAACCTAAGATTCTGTACATTGATTGAGAATGTGATGAATTATGACCTTAAAAAGTCGAGAACTAACACTTGCTCGTTCTTGAATAATTTCAATGGAGATTTCCGTTCGGATATGACAAATCCAGATTTCTCGTTAGACTGCAATTACAAGATTAAGGAGACAAGTAAACTTTATGATATGGCATCTGATGGAGATCAGCTTGGTGCATATGGAGGTGCGATGCCTTACGTAACAAGTGGTTTGCAGGATACTCCTGTGATTGAAAGTTATGTCGCTGCAAATGAGGCAAATCAAAGTGTAGGTCTTGAGGTTACAATCAAATATAAAATGGAGAAATAATCATGAAAAAGATTTTCGCATCTATATATGCCGTTGCGATTGCAATGTCAAGCGCATTTGCAGAGGTAATCACTACAGAGTATTTCTTTGACGAAGATCCTGGTTTTGGCAAGGGCTACAAGGCTGGTGTCACTACTAACGGAACTATCAAATTCAAGGCAAAGGTAAGAAACTTGAACAATGGTTTCCACACTTTATATGTAAGAGGTAAGAACTATGATGGCTGGTCACATTGTGTCGCTATCCCTGTTACAATGTTTGAAAAAAGTTCTGAAATCGTTGGATCGGAATATTACTTTGATGTTGATCCAGGAGAAGGCAAGGGTAAGTTTGTTGAAACTTCAGCTGACGCTACTGCTGCAATCTCTATCAATGAGGAGGATTTGTCTAAGTTGAAACCTGGTTTCCATGAGTTGTATTCAAGAGCATTGTCAAATACTAACACTTGGACTACTCCATTCAGCACTCCATATGTTTATCTTCCTGTTGTAAGTCAGGTGAAGCGTGCTGAGTTTTATATCGACAAGGATCCAGGTGAGGGTAATGGTAAACCAGCTGCCAGCTTCGGATCTAGCGTCGCTTTCCAGATCAATACAGGTACAATGAAGGAGGGAAACCATACTTTGTATATCCGTACTATGGATCAAAAAGGTAATTGGAATGTAGATTACGGTATTCCTTTCGTTTTCAGTTATGCTACAGGCAGTGTGCATTGGAGAGATAACGTATCTATATCTCCAAACCCAACAATGTTCAACTTTGATGTGAACATCGACGACAAGACTGGCTCAAGAGCTAATATCTCAATTGTCGCTCGTTCTGGTAAGGTTGTGGCTGAAGAGATTCAACAGTCAACTCAGACTGGCAAAATCAACATCAATGTCAAGGATTTGGCTCCTGGTGATTATCAGGTGATTGTTGAGTGCGCAGGTGAAACTTCTGTTCGTCACCTTGTTATCAAACGATAGTTTTTGCAGAAATGCACTGTGAAATATAAAAAGGATAAAAGGTGGACTTTACGGTCCGCCTTTTGTGTTAATACATGACTTCGTAGATTGAACTGTTTCTCCAATATGAAACTTATTCTTCTGCGAAAATGATGGAATCCAATAATCAAACAAAACTAAGAATTCCAGACAAAATGAAGAACTTGATTTATAAATTGCTGAATGTCATTTTGCTGACACTCCTTTCCGGGTCTGCGGTAGGACAGGAAAGCCTGAAAGATATTTTTATTCAGTTGAAAGGAGACTCTGTCGCGGATGCTCAGAAACTGACATTGACAAAAAAGGCAGAGAAGATATTGTTGGACAGTATTAAAAAGACAAAAGCTTTCGCACCGTCTTTCAAACATCCTGAAATAGGACGTGTGTTGTCTGACGACAATAAGGTATGTATCTATTCATGGGCTTTCCAGTTGTCTGACAAAAGTTATTTTTATAGCTCAATTGTGCAGACCAAATTGAGAAAAGGCTCTCGTGTTGAGGCTCTCACAATAAAGAAAATGCCTTTCTTACCTCAGCCGACGGAAAGAATCCAGCGCCACAATTGGTATGGAGCTCTCTACTATAAGATCGCCCATGTGAAGTACCGTCGCGACAGCTATTACATTTTGCTTGGCTGGGCTGGATATTCCGCAATCACCCATTATAAACTGATTGATGTCCTTCGTGTGGATAAATCAGGAAGACCTTCGTTTGGAAAACAGGTGTTGAAGAAGAAAGGCAGACAGACATGGAGTCGCCACGTCTTCGAATATAATGCGGAAGGAAAGATTGTGTTGAATTACGATGATGCCGCTAAAATGATCGTGTTCGACCATCTTGTGCCGGAAAGTATGATGTTCACTGATATCCGTTCTTACTATGGCCCGGATTTCACTTACGACACCTATAATCTTCATGAAGGCAAATGGTTTTACAACGATAATGTTGATGTAAGAAACAAAGAGTAATGAAAAAAATAATTTTAAGTATTATCGCATCTGCTGCTCTGACGGCATGCGGAAATAAAGAAGAAAACAAATTGTCTGATATGGAAATGAATTTCAAATATGACGTGGAGAAATTCTACGATCTTCAGATTTTGCGTTATCAAGTGCCTGAGTTCGAGACTTTGTCATTGAATCAAAAACTGCTGATTTATCATCTTTCGCTTGCTGCGGAGGAGGGTCGTGATATATTATTCGATCAAAACTGCAAATTCAATCTTCCGATCCGTCGTGTGTTGGAGACTATCTACACTGAGAAAATCGGTGCGGACAATGCGTCTGAGTTTGCTTCGTTGGAGAAATACTTGAAGCGTGTATGGTTTTCTAACGGTATTCACCATCACTATTCATGTGATAAGTTCCTTCCTGATTTCTCAAAAGCATTCTTCAATGCTTGTCTTGAGAAGATTGGAGATGATAAGTTGACGGGATTGCTTGCCAATGTTGCTGGCGACAGTCTTGCAGAAAAGAAGGCTTTGCTTGTCGACGTGATGTTTGAACCTACGTTGTATGCAAAACGTGTCAACCAGGCTGATGGTCAGGATCTGATCGCTACGTCTGCCAATCATTATTATGATGGGGTTACTCAGACAGAGGTGGAGAAATTCTACGATGCTATGCGAGACACGACAGATAAATCTCCGATCTCATACGGTTTGAATTCATTGTTGACGAAAGATGAGGCAGGCAAACTTGTGGAGAAGGTCTGGAAGTCGGGAGGCATGTATGGCAAGGCGATCGACAAGATTGTCGGACATTTGAAGGATGCCCTTCCGTATGCTGAGAATGACAGACAGAAGAAAGTGATTGAACTTTTGATTGAGTTCTACAACACTGGAGATTTGAAGAAATTCGATGAATACAGCATCGCTTGGGTGGCAGACTCTACTTCTCGAGTGGATTTTGTCAACGGATTCATCGAGACATACGGAGATCCGCTCGGCTTGAAAGCAAGTTGGGAGTCGATTGTCAACTTCAAAAATGTTGCAGCAACCAAGCGTACGGAGGTTTTGAGCGAAAATGCTCAATGGTTTGAGGATAACTCTCCCGTCGACGCAAGATTCAAGAAGAAAGAGTGCAAGGGTGTGACTGCAAAGGTGATCACGACTGCTATCTTGGCAGGTGATTGTTATCCTGCGACACCTATTGGTATCAATCTTCCTAATGCCAACTGGATTCGTGAGACTTACGGCTCTAAGTCGGTGACAATTGAGAATATCACATACGCTTACGACCAGGCTGCAAAGGGCAACGGATTCAAGGAGGAGTTTGTCGACAGCGATGCAGACAGAGAGATGATTGAGAAATACGGTTATATCACCGACAATATCCATACAGATCTGCACGAATGTTTAGGACATGGCAGCGGACAGTTGTTGCCAGGTGTGAGCCAGGATGCTTTGAAAGCGTATGGAGCGACGGTAGAGGAGGCGAGAGCCGATTTGTTTGGACTTTATTATGCTGCAGATCCTAAGATGGTGGAATTAGGTTTGTTGCCAACTGCTGACGCATACAAGGCAGAATACTACACATACCTTATGAACGGACTGATGACACAGCTTGTCCGCATCAATCTTGGCGACCAGATAGAGGAAGCACACATGCGTAACCGTGCGTTGATCGCTCATTGGGTGTATGAGAAAGGTGCTGCTGACAAGGTGGTGGAATTGGAGAAAAGAGATGGAAAGACCTACGTCAGAATCAACGACTACAATAAGTTGAGAACCCTTTTCGGAAACTTGCTTGCGGAGATCCAGAGAATCAAGTCGGAGGGCGATTTCGAGGCTGCAAGAAAATTGGTTGAGAATTATGCCGTCAACATAGATCCAGAACTTCACAAAGAGATCAAGGATCGATATGCAAAACTTAACATCTCTCCATACAAAGGCTTCATCAACCCTACATATGAGTTGGTTGAGAAAGATGGAAAAGTAGTCGACGTGAAGGTTGACTACAAAGAGGGTTATGCAGAGCAGATGTTACGCTACTCAAAGATGAATAATAATGTAGATTGACGCTGCATTAGGGTATGAAAATATGAAGTCAAGAGTAGCGGAGAAGTGAAAAAAGTGGGATCCTGCGAGTTTGTACGGACAAGCAGGAAAAAAACTTTGTCTTTTGTTGCTTATTGTTAAAAAAACTTTGCGTAAAATGAGAGATAAAGCAAATAATTCACTATTTTTGCTCGTGACTTTGTATAAAAGGTAGAATATTAACGAAATTTATAAATAGAATATGGAAGTAAAAAAATCCGCTAGCGCGAGCCTAGAGAATAAGTCGCACGACTTTCTTTTGATGGGTCTCGTTGTTGCTTTGGGTTTCCTATTCATCATCTTCGAATGGACTACTACAGACGTTAAGAAGATTGAGGCAGAGGATACTCAGGCCATCTTTGAAGAGGAGGAGATGATGGAGGTGACTGTCCAGAAAGACGTTCCGCCGCCACCACCAGCAGCTGTAGCTCCACCACCAGTAGTCGCACCAGAGATCAAGGTGGTAGAAAACACAGTAGAGACAAAAGACATTGAGATTAAATCATCAGAGGAAACAGGTGAGGCTGTTGAGGCTGCTCCAATAGACAATGGTCCAGAAGAGGTAGAAGAGGAGGAAATCTTCATGCGTGTGGAGAAAGCTCCAGCATTCCCAGGAGGACAGAAGGCGATGATGGAGTATTTGATGAAGAACATCAAGTATCCAGCAGCTTGTCAGGAGGCAGGTATCCAGGGTCGTGTTATCGTATCATTCGTCGTTAACAAGGACGGTACAATCCAGAATGTAGAGGTTATCCGTGGTGTACACGAGAAACTTGACGCTGAGGCTGTACGTGTGGTTAAGTCAATGCCAGCATGGTCTCCAGGAGAACAGCAGGGTAGAAAGGTTCGTTCAAAGTTCCAGCTTCCTGTATTCTTCCGTCTTGCAAGCTAATTATAAATAGCCAAGATATTTAGAGGGTGTATCAATTTGATACACCCTCTTTTTTTGTAGGTAGAGATGTCCGCAATAGAATTCGTAATTCATAATGCGTAATTGTTGGGAAAGTACGCCCGAAGAATTGGATTTTACCGTAGGGACGATCCCTTGTGCTCGCCCAGATTCGGATCCTTTGTGGCCGTCACAATTACGTCGTCAGGCGTTATATGTTGGTAGAATTGTATGCGAGAAAATTTACCGTGTTTTTTATTTTTCAGGGGCTTGTGTGAAAAAAATGTTAAAAAAGAGCGAAAAAATGAGAAGAAAATGCAGTAATGCAAATATTTAATTATATTAGCCAGTGAGATAGATATAATAATATATTAACCTTAAATTTAATAGCTTATGGAAGTGAAAAAAAATTCAAGTGCGAGCTTGGAGAATAAGTCGCACGATTTCCTTTTGATGGGTCTTGTCGTTGCTTTGGGCTTCCTTTTCATTGTCTTCGAGTGGTCTTCTGTAGATGTGAAGAAGCCAGCCCCTGTGGTGACTGATGATTACATTGGCTCGGAAATATTGGTTCCAGTGACTATCCAGAAACCGAATCTTCCACCTCCAGCAGTAGCTGCACCACCACGTGTGATTGCTCCTGTGATTACACCGGTAGATAATGATAAGCCAGTTGATCCTGTTGATGTGGTAGTGCCAACAGATGAACCTATTACTTATGAACCTGTAGTTACAGGACCAGAGGTAATAGAAGAGGATCCGATTATTTCGTTTGCAGAAAAAGCTCCGGTTTTCCCAGGTGGACCTAAAGCTATGATGGAGTATTTGATGAAAAACATCAAATATCCAGCAATTTGTCAGGAAATGGGAATTCAGGGACGAGTTGTGGTTGGTTTTGTCGTAAATAAAGATGGCTCTATCCAGGATGTGACTGTATTAAGTAGCGTAAATGAAAAACTAGACGCTGAGGCTATACGTGTGGTTAAGTCAATGCCAGCATGGACTCCTGGAGAGATGCAGGGCCAAAAGGTACGTACAAGATTCCAGTTGCCTGTGACATTCCGTCTTGCAAACTAATTATTAATAGGCAAGATATTAATTTAGAGCGGTGAGAAATCATCGCTCTTTTTTGTGGGTAAATACAGTATCTTTATGTAGAAATCTAGTTTTATTCAGTCAAAACCTTTTCCGAGTACACTCCATTTTCTGTTTCTACAACAACAATTAGTAGAGATTTATGAAAGCCGCTTATGTCAATATTGTGAATGTATCCAGAGCAATTTTCTTGAGCAACACACATTCCAGAAATCGAATAAACTGAAATTTTTGTCAGTGGTTCTATGCTACTTATTTCTAGCAAGTCAGATTGCTTCGAAATTTTAATGATATTTTCACTTGAAATATTGGATGATTCACTTAATTCACCACATTTTGAACTATTATAGTAAATGCTGAAAGATGAGGTTGCGGAAGAGTTGCAGTTACAACCACCCTCCATTTGTAGTTTCAGTGTATAATAACCAGATTCGTGATCTCCCATATATGGTGACATTTTTATCATACGATTCTTTATATCGACATTATCACTTTTAGACCATATCGGTATATTGTCATAATCATAAAGGACAGCTGAATAACGTCTCGCATTATCCGTCTTTATTTCTATTACATCATTGCTGCCATCCTGACAGTTGGGAGAATACTCGCTGTTCAGCAAATCAGATATTATGTCTTTACGATAATAACTCCCATCAATCAGGTATGTGACATGAGTTTGGAAATTCTCATACCCGCCTTTGCTGTTTTTGAATGTAATATAAAGCCAATAATCTGTTTGTCCCAACGCGATTGATGCCGAGCCATCCCAAACACTGGCTTCTCCATTCTTTACTCCACCGCCTCCTATCCATATAATCTTGCCTTGACGATCTGTAACTGTACATTCCCAGGAATCAACATTCTCCACCCAGTATTGGACACTTCCTATTTCTGAAGCCTCACAGTAATTAACTATATAATTACGTTTCTTTGTGTATGAAATTTTCGGTGCATTTTCCACCTTGGGGTATATGCCGAAGAAAAGTTCCTGATCATCGATATAATCGCAGTCATCCAAGTAATAGAAACCATTTTTACTGCCATTCCACCCCCAATTAATATGAAACTTGTTTGGGTCAGACTTAGAATATCCATCAATGACAAAATAGTGAGAATTTGTTATTGACCCTTTTTTCCCAAACATTATGACAGGACGACCGCAGTCAATTTCATTTCTTATCAAAGCATACCAGTTATTGAGAGTGTTATATTGAAGCCAATCTTTTTCTGTGCAGGTCGATACATAGTATCCCATTTTCTCAATCCCATCCCTTAGATCGTGGCGTGTAGTCCACGAACCATCTACGTTGAACCCTGCCGCTGTGTAATGGGTGCCGCATGCCCTGCCTACATCCTTGATAAGCAATGGACAATCTTCGGGGTCTCCGTCTTTCAAGTATGGTGGTATCTTATTCCAGTTATAAGTGCGATAATTTGATTTGGCAGGAAACTGCCACATTGCCATTATCTGGCCGAATGCTATGGCTGCGCATCCAGCCACGAGATGGTGACAGTCTTCCCCCTCCGACGCATAGTCTGATATATGGTAGTTGTAAGATGGTGAACAGCCTTGTTCTGAATTCCTGCTTTGTCCCCAGCTGATTTCTTCTGGAGTTGTAGAGCCTTCCCTGCATTTCATAAGGAGAATGTCTCCTGGAGTGTAAGCCATAACATTCTCTGCCACTCCTAAAAGGAGTAGCAATACAAACAATTTACATTTCATAGTGATTATATTTATTTTATTCTTGTCAATCTATCGAATTCCTTGTTTCTGATGATATTTCTCAGCTTTTTCTTGTCCTGCTTGCCATCATCGTCGTATTCGTAGATTTCTTTGAAAGGGTCATCGTCAATGATGGAATCTGTAGATTGTAAAAATGTTTTTCCTGATTCTACCTCTTTACCTAATCTTGAGGTGAATACGATTTCTTCACAAGCTGAGCTTGACCAACCGACTATATAAAAAGAATCAGAAACGTACTCAATTGACCAATCACATACTTTAGATAAAGTGTGCTTTGGGTCGCATTTCATGTAATATGCATACTCAGAATAATCACGATCCATCTTGGCGACGGTAAGCGGCCCTTGGTCGTTCTGAATTCCCGGACAACCACATAGCATAACACTCATTGATGCTGCGGTAAGCATCTGGACTAAATGATTTTTTCTTTTCATTTTTGTACTTTTTTTGTTAAAGAGTTCTCTAAATAAATTATCTTTCCCTTCGA
>CACZOA010000019.1 GCA_902782665.1 uncultured Bacteroidales bacterium | reverse complement strand
AATGCCACTCGCTTTTTCTCTTACCATTGTGATCAACTGTGCTTTTTCCAAATACATAAAATAATCCGGCAACGCATTTCTTGATATACCCAATTCTCTTTCCAAAACAGAAAAATTCGGTTTGAACGGCACACTTTGTGCGATCACATAAAGCAGTTTCTTTAGTTTGGCACTGGAACTGACATTCATTTTGGCAAATGTCGGCACATCAAATTCCACCACTTGTTTTAGCACGCTTTTAAGACGAATAGCATAATCATCCGATTCTAGAAAGAATGGATAATAACCACTCTTCAGATATTCTTTGAAATATACCAAAGGTCGGTATTCTGAATAAGGGAATTTCACTTTTCCGTCAACAATCTCTTCCAATGAATAAGAAGGAAGGTTCAAATGTAAAGTAAGATTAAGATATTCACGGAATGACAGTCCTGTTAAATGATATTCCACCTTTCTTCTGCTTAAGTCTGCCCCTCCTTGTTCCAAATCAAGAATCGAAGAACCAGTGTAAACGATCTGGAGGTCTGGCAAAAGGTCGTATATATTTTTTATTTCAACAGACCAGCCGTTATATTTATGGATTTCATCAATATATAATTTCTTTCCACCATTTTGGTAAAACTCTTTTGCTAAATCAAACAATCTATGAGTAGTGAAATAAAAATCATCCGCTGTGACATAGAGAGAAGTTTCTATGTCATTATACATTTTGATATGTTGAAGGATTAAGGTCGTTTTTCCCACACCTCGTGCTCCTAAGATGGCAACCAACCTATTATTCCAATTGATTTTGTCGTGCAGATAACGTACAAAATCAACATTTACTCTTTCAAGCAGTATTTTATATGTCTCAATTAGATTGTTCATATCGTGAAATTTTCCACAAATTTACAATTTTGCACGATAGAGTATGCAATATTTGCCAAAAATTGCACGATAGAGTATGCAATTTTCTAACAAAACTGCATGATGCACCATGCAATTCATGTGGTAAGTGTCCGATTCAAGCACTGAAAAAAGGAAAAGTGTATTTTTTGAGTGCTATTTTTCCTACATTTGTGAAACAATAATTAAAATCAACGACATGAAAATTAGACATATTATAGTTGCGACGTTGCTCGCTTTATCTGTAGCGTCTTGCTCCACAAAACAGACTCCGATCGACCGTTTGACTCAGCTGAGCGAGCAGCTCGACAAGAGCGACGCTAAATACTCTGAAGAGGAGTGGGTGGCTTTGGGAGCTGAAATTGAGGAGATTGAAGAGGAGATACAGAAGAATAAAAGCCAGTATACAGAGGAGGAACTTCAGGAGATCAATCGTCTTAAAGGCAAATGTTTGGGTAAATTGGCTAAGAAGGCGGCAAACGATTTCGCAGGTGAGATTGGTAATTTCCTTAAAGAGTCTGAGGGTTTGTTGGATGGTTTCATGGATGAGATTAACAAGGGGAAAGAGGAATAGTTGGAGGTTGAGAGGTTAGAGATTGAAGGTTAAAAGATAAGAGGTTAGAGAAGACGTGGGGAATAACAAACTGTCTTTATGAAGCAACTTAAGTCTGACATATTAATACCCAAGGAGAGATTCAAAATCATCAATTCTACAGTCACAGACTTGGGGACAAATAAAGTGTGTCCAAGTGTTATGATTGTAAACAAGTCGCTTCTGAATTTCAGACAAAAAGAGGCGTTCGCTTGGGGTTGCCAGATAACCATCTGTTTGACGGAACTTTTAGAGAATGGACTCCCCACCAAGGAGTCGGAAGCAAAGGTGAATAATCTTCAGCGTTTGATTGACGGAAAGATTAAGGAATCTGTCGAATCTCCTAACGCACTGTTTGTTTTAAAAGATATACATAACGGAATTTGTAAACTTTATTATCAGGTTAAAAATACCAAATCTGCCAAACGAATCCTGAAAAGACTGATCAATCAGAATCCTGTTGATTTGGAGTGGGATTATGAGATATGTTACGACGAGGAGTGGGCTGACATTGAATGGGTTTGGGATTATTTTAAGTTGCCTTGGCACACTGTGGTGAAGTATCGTCCTGAGTTTTACAATGAGCAAGGCCATTACACAAAAGACGAGTGGACAAGCATCTGTGATGTGGATAAGGAGTATGATGGACACAAGTTCACACTCAAAGAGTATATTGAAGTGGAGAGCAATTACGTCAACTTTATTACAGATCTTATGGAATCTTCTGAAATGGACTATGTGGCAGTCCGTCGTTTTAATCTCTACGAGAGTATCTCCAACCAAATAGCTAAGGATAAACGGTTTTGTGAAATAAACGAGCCTCTTAAGGATTTAGACAAGACTCTCAAGAAAGGACTCAGGATACACAGATCGAAAATAGGAAATTATATCAGAGCCTGTTTACGGGAATTGGCAGGTATTTCATTTGAAAACAGGGGCAAAGGTTTTGAGTTTGATTTCGGTTACGATTACTATATGCACATTCGTAGCTCATTGCCAGTTGAGCGATTGAATCAAATTGCCAGACAAAATGATTTGTTTTTAGATCCAAGATAAGAAAATAGGCAACCCATTCGGATTGCCTATTTTTAATTTTAATTTTTATTTAGCATTTAGCATTTAGCATTTAGCATTTCTAATTTATCATTCTCCAAGTTCTCCCTCGTCGTATTTCTGGTATAGGAAATCGTTGTAAGGGTAACGTTGGATATGAATCTCCTTCACTTTGTCGTAGAGTAGCTTCTTGAAGTCTTCAAGATTGGACTTGTCTTTTGCTGAGATGAAAATGCAGTTGCAATTGTTCATCTTTGCCATCCACATCTTCTTCAAATCTTCAAGAGAGTAGTTCTCTCGTTTGATTGGAGTAAGGTCGTCTTCCGCCTTCTCTATGTATGTGAACGCATCGATCTTGTTGAATACAAGTATAGTTGGCTTCTCTTCTTTATTGATCTCCGACAATGTCTTCTCCACCACTGCAATCTGGTCTTCGAATGTAGGATTTGAAACGTCTACCACATGCACAAGCAGATCTGCTTCTCTCACCTCGTCAAGTGTACTTTTGAAACTCTCAACAAGGTCTGTCGGCAATTTGCGGATGAATCCGACTGTATCTGACAGCAAGAATGGAAGATTTTCCACTGTCACCTTTCTCACTGTGGTGTCGAGTGTGGCGAAAAGTTTATTCTCAGCGAAGACGTCGCTCTTGGAAAGCATGTTCATGATTGTGGATTTGCCGACGTTGGTGTAGCCAACAAGTGCCACACGCACCATCTTTCCACGGTTCTTGCGTTGAGTGCTCTTCTGTTTGTCGATCTCCTTCAACTCTTCCTTCAAAAGGGATATTCTGTTGAGGATGATACGACGGTCGGTCTCAATCTGCGTCTCTCCTGTACCACGCATACCGATACCTCCCTTCTGACGGTCCAAGTGAGTCCACATTCTTGTCAGTCGGGGCAACAGGTATCTGCACTGTGCCAATTCCACCTGTGTCTTCGCGTGGGCTGTCTGGGCACGCATGGCGAAGATGTCAAGGATCAAAGTTGTACGGTCGAGAATCTTGACTTTCAATTCCTTCTCGATATTGCGTAGCTGCTTTGGCGACAACTCGTCATCAAAGATCACAAGGCTGATGGATTTCTCCTCGTCTTCCTCGTGCTCTATGATATAGTCTCTTATCTCCTCAATCTTACCGGGACCAACGTAGAAGTTGGAGTTGGGCTGAACCAGTTTCTGGATGAAGAAACGCTGTGGATAAGCGCCTGCTGTCTCCGCAAGGAAAGCCAACTCGTCAAGATACTCCTTTGCCTTCTGTTCCGACACTGTCTGTGTGGCAACTCCGACAAGGATTGCTCTTTCGTCGAATATTTCAGTTTTTACTTCCTGCATTTCTGTTACTCGTTTTCTTTTTCTTTGATAGCGGCACGTACAGCAGCGTCGATCTCCTCCATCAAATCTGGATTAGCTTTAAGGAACTCCTTAGCTGCGTCGCGTCCCTGAGCGATCTTCTCGTCGTTGTAGCTATACCACGAACCGCTCTTCTTGATGATTCCGTACTCCACACCGTAGTCGATCAACTCTCCTGTGTATGAGATACCCTCACCGAACATGATATCGAAAGATGCGCTGCGGAAAGGAGGTGCCACTTTATTCTTTACGATCTTCACCTTAGTGCTGTTTCCGATCACCTGGTCGCCATCCTTGATAGCCGATGTACGGCGGATATCGATTCTGACAGAGGCGTAGAATTTCAGTGCGTTACCACCAGTTGTTGTTTCTGGATTGCCGAACATCACACCGATCTTGTCACGAAGCTGGTTGATGAAGATACATGTTGTGTTTGTCTTGTCGATAGTGGCTGTAAGCTTTCTCATCGCCTGGCTCATAAGACGAGCCTGCAAACCCATTTTTGAATCACCCATCTCACCTTCGATTTCGGCTTTTGGAGTTAGGGCTGCCACAGAGTCGACAACAACCAAATCAACTGCGGATGAGCGGATCAACTGGTCTGCGATCTCAAGAGCCTGCTCACCATTGTCTGGCTGCGACATGACAAGATTGTTGGTGTCTACACCAAGTTTTTCCGCATAGAATCTGTCGAATGCGTGCTCCGCGTCGATGATAGCTGCGAGTCCACCTGCTTTTTGAGCCTGAGCGATTGCGTGGATGGCAAGAGTAGTCTTACCAGACGACTCAGGTCCGAAGATTTCGATTATTCTTCCACGTGGGTAACCGCCTACGCCAAGAGCAAGGTCAAGGCCGATCGATCCTGATGGGATCACTGGTACGTTTGTTGCCACATGGTCGCCCATGCGCATGATCGAACCTTTACCGTGGTCCTTCTCTATCTTTTCCATTGCAAGCTGCAATGCCTTTAGTTTCTCTGCTGATGGAGCGATTGCTCCGTTGGTCTTTTCGTTTCCTTCCATTTTTTACTGTTTTAAAAAACTAATTCTAAGTATTTGCTTTGTCTGTTCGTCTATCCTGAAACGGTTGTCTGTGCGATGGCCTACCACCCAGATGATGTCGCCACACTTGCCGTCTGTCAGGACCCATGTATTTTCTTTTTCAAATAAACTGAATTTCTGATCCACAAAGAAATCACTGAGTTTCTTCCTGCCTTTCATACCGAATGGACAGAAAGAATCCGCCTGTTTCCACTTCCTCAAAACTAGAGGAAAAGTAAGTTTCTTATAGTCGATGCAGCAAACGGATTTGTCTTTCACGATGGTGAAACTGTTGCTGTCGAATATCTCAGCCATGAAATTGAGATGGAGATTGAAGAAAGCGGCGACGTTGCGTATCTCGTATTCTTCAGGTTCATCCGCATATACGTCGTCGTCATCTTTACGCAACTGTATGAAGATTTTGTCTCTGTCTCTCAGAGCACGTATTCCAGAAGCGGAATAGAACTGTTTTCCTGAAGCGTTTTCTTCAAAGATACATGTGAAGATATTATATACTGTCGATGCTGAAAAACAGTATGGTTTCAGTATCTCATATAGTACGTATATCGGTTCGGGTGCAGTACGTATCTTTTCAATGTCCAGCACATCCATGCCATCTCTGTGTTCAACGATCTCATCACGTAGAATCTCCACGTAGTGCATCACGAAATTCTGTGCACGTGTGAGGTTTTCGATGCTTTGTATAGTCGACGAGCGGAAACTTGGATTGATGGTTTCTAATGCAGGAATGATGATGTTGCGCACCTTATTCCTTACATATACCACTTCACTGTTGGTGCTGTCTTCAACGTAGTCGAAATCGTTGTCGTATATATAGTCGTTGATGTCGTTGCGTGTGATACGGAGGAACGGACGGACGATATTGCCGTTCTTGGCTTTTATACCTGTCAAACCATGCAAGCCTGTGCCTCTGGTCATGTTGATCAGGAATGTCTCCACCACGTCGTCGGCATGGTGAGCCACCGCTATATATTTGCATCCCGTCAGTTTGAGCAGGGAGTCAAACCATTCATATCGCAGTTCACGAGCTGCCATTTCGATGGATAGCTTGTTTTGACGCGCATACAATTCCGTGTCGAAATCGATGGAATAGAATGGCACATCCATATCCTGGACATGTTTTGTCACAAATTCGCTGTCTCTGTTGGATTCCTCACCACGAAGGTGGAAATTGCAGTGAGCGACGACGATATCATAACCTAAACGATAAAGCACGTGAAGAAGGGCAATGGAGTCGCGTCCACCGCTCACACCGATAAGAATCTTGTCCTTTCTTGTGAAAAGAGCCTCTTTTTCGATAAATTGCTTTACCTTCGTCTCCATAACGGAAATCTTAAGTAGATATAAGTTTAGTTGTCTGCGTTTCTAACTATGCTGACGGTTCCTTTCAGCTTATAATTAGTGCCATCCACTCCTTTGGCTTTGACTACATAGTAGTATGCTCCGATTGGAGCTTCGTGGCCTTTGTGTGTTCCGTCCCATCCCACTGTGATGTCTTTTGACTCATACATCAGCTTGCCCATAGTGTTGTATATCCAGATCTCATACTCTTTGATGGAAGTATAAGTAGGGCGGAACTCGTCGTTGTATCCGTCACCATTAGGAGTGAACACGGTAGGCATCAGCAAATATGATGACTTCACTTTGAATCCAGTCACAATTGTGTCCTTACACACGCTGTTGTCGCATGTATGAGTCACGAAATAGGTGCCATAGTCGTCGATGCTTATGTTTCTAATTGTCATATCGGTGAATGGTCCTTTGTAGATATTGCGTAGGACACCGGTAGAATCGTTATAGAATTTCCAAGCATGTCTCGCGTCTATTGTATCTGCAGGAGTATTGTCAACAGAGTTGAGCTCTAACTCGATGGTTAATGGTCCTGAGAATATATAGTTGTCGATGTTTGTCTTGGCATCTTCCAGAGTTCCGAACACTATTTCATTCTCACTTCTTTTTTCTGTGTTGTGAGGAATGACTTCACCTTCTATAGTCAGCTGTGCAGTGGCGAAAGGAAGCAATGAATGGAATGTGTCTGTGACATATTCATACTGAGTGAAGTTATCTTTCAGTTTGAAGACGGTATGCTTTTTAGGCTTTGGAATAAACAGAGTGGAATCATTGTTTATTCCGGTCACAACAACCTCCATAGGTTTGTCTTTGATATTTATGCCATCAGCCTCATAATCTTCGTATGTAATGACGATGTTGTCTTCGATTTTGACAGTCTCACCTTTTGCGTTGACGTAAGTGTTGGCATACACAAGGTTGGAGAACTTCACTTTCAAATCTGGTCCACAAATGAGGTTTGTTATAGTGTCGTACTCACAAACTTTCATTGTCGGAGACACTGAAGACTTCTTTATGTAGCATAGATAAGCATTGTTCTTTTTATCATTCCCGTTGTCACCGTCTGAATTATACAAGAGAGAATAGCATTTTCCTGTGCCGATTCTGACAGATGAGCCAGTCACTTTAACAGTGTCTTTTCCTGAAACAAGTAGAGCGTTGCGTATTTCTGATTCTGTATTGTCGGAAACCAGATTTATGTTTGCACTGTCTGCTTCACCCACGAAAATAAGCTCACCAGACGATCCCTCCTTGTAGAATTTTGTGGAGTTATCGACTGGATTGAAAGAGACTGCTGAGGCTGCAAATGTAGCCAAAGCAGTAAATATATTAGCGACGAAACGTCTTTTATTCATTAGCGTAATCTATTGAGGCTTCTAATTTTAGCTTCGTCCACTCCGATTGCTTTGATAGCAAGAAAATCCATAATCAAAGAGCCAACAGATAGGAATGTTGCCCATGTGATGGAAATTTTGTATCCATCAAAATTGTCTGCTGCCACATATACTGCGACGGTAGCACTATTTAAAAGGATAAGTATAATAGCTAATGCTATCACTCTCATCTGACAAACTCTTTTCTTATACAAGAAGATAGAGCCGAATGTGAGAAGCATGATGATAATATGAATTGTCATCGTGACAGGAAAATCCATCACTGAATAACTGCAAACGTCAATAGTTTCCGCATTAAAAAATCTGACACAATCATTACACGCTACGAATAGCAAAAAAATGACGCTGATAAATAGATAAATTGTCTGTATTCTCTGAATCATTTTTATAAAGTTTAAACCTAATAGCAAAAGTAAGAAAAAAATATTAACAAATGCAAAATGTTATGTTATTTTACACATTTGTAATCTTTTATGTATACTTTCTGCATATTTATTCAATGTAATAACTTGAATGAGGGCAGAGAAGCTTTTTTCTTACTTTTTATTCATTTGTCGTTGTGATATCCTAATAATTATGTAAAATAAAAAATCAGCAATCGAGGAAATGAAGTTTCCAACGGTTGCTGGTAATTCACTTAAAAAATTGAGGTGATAATTTTTTCGACAACTTCGTCAAAGTATGTTTTTTTTAACCTTCCAATTTTTTTTATAACATCACGTTCTACATTAGCTGTAAGTATTTGACATTTCACGTAACTTTTTTTCGCTAAAGGTTTTGTCATCATATCATTATCTAATTCATAACAATATTGAGGTTTGTAGTTTTTTGAGGAAATTAGACAAAGATAAATGAACCCTTCTTCTTCTTGCAACTCATCATTGCTAACAATTAAAGCAGGATGAGGTTTGAATGTGCCATCTGGAAATAAAAAGTTTACTTCCACAATATCACGTTGATTATACATCCTTCTTATTTTTTAGGTTACGTGATAAAATAGAAGACATATTTTTTTTTGCTGTATTCAAGAACACTGCGTTTTCTTCTTCTTCGGAAGAGAAATCTTCATAATCGTATGCAGGTTCATTAAATTCAAAAAGACCTGATTGCATCATCATAGTAATTATGCTATGTGCAATCTTATTTTTTTCATCGTATTTTATTGTTACTGTACACATAATACCTTGTTTTTTTACAAAGGTAAATAATAATTGCAATTTTCCAAAATGAAGATGAAAATTCAAAATAAAAAATCAGCGACCGTTGGAATGGAAATCCCAACGGTCGCTAATTCTTAATTTTTAACTCTTAATTCTTAATTAAGAGTTTATTCGTGTCCGTAGCTGCTTCCGTCGAAACAGTGTGTGCAGACACACTCTTTAGGAAGACCTATTGCCTCGATGATGTTTTCAAGAGTGTTGAACTTCAATGAATCCATACCCAAGCGTGTGCGGATCTCGTCTACCATTTTGTTGTAGCGTTCTGTGCCTGGAGTGATGTACTCGTCGATGTGGGCATCCATGTCTCCACCTTCAAGCTCCTTCACGATACGGCGAGTGATTAGCTCAAGCACCGACTTTGAAGCGGAGAAGTTGATGAATGGGCATCCGTAAAGCAATGGCGGACAGCTGATACGCATGTGTACCTCTTTAACACCGTAGTCGTATAGCACCTTGACATTGTCTCTCAACTGTGTGCCACGAACGATTGAGTCGTCGCAGAACATAGCCACTTTGTCTTTCAAAAGAGCTCTGTTTGGCACAAGCTTCATGCTTGCCACAAGTTCACGCATCTTCTGGTTTGTAGGGGTGAACGAACGAGGCCAAGTAGGAGTATATTTCACGATGGCACGACGGTATGGCACACAAAGACCGTTGGAATAACCAAGAGCATGGCCGATACCAGAGTCTGGAATTGCAGCCACATAGTCTGGTTTCACATCGTCGTCCTTCGACATAAGCAAGCCGCTCTTCACACGGAATTCATCCACATTGATATCCTCGTATGTTGAAGGTGGGTATCCGTAGTAGATCCACATGAATGAGCAGATCTGCATCTTCTTCTCAGGTTTACGTAGCTGCTCGAATCCGTCAGCTGTGATAAGAACGATTTCGCCCGGACCGATGTTGTAAACAGGCTCATAGCCAAGGTTAGGATAAGCCACTGTCTCTCCAGTCACTGCGTAAGCATCGTCTTTCTTTCCGATCACAAGAGGAAGACGACCATATTTGTCGCGCGCCGCAATGATTCCCTTTTCTGTAAGAAGAAGCATTGTGCATGAACCTTTGATGGTGTTGTAGACGCGTTCAATTCCGTCTACAAAATTTGTTCCTTCTGTGATAAGCATTGAGATAAGCTCAGTCTGGTTGGTGTCACCGCCGCTGAACTCAGCGAAATGGTGCTTGCGGTTGAGCAGATCTCCCTCTATTTCCTTAAGATTATTGATTTTCGCCACAGTTGCCACTGCGAATCTGCCAAGGTGGCTGTTGACGATGATTGGTTGCGAATCTGTGTCGCTGATTACTCCGATTCCGGAATTGCCACTGAATTTTTCAAGTTCTGGCTCAAATTTCGTTCTGAAATATGTGCTTTCCAAATTGTGGATAGATCTCACGAATCCCTTTTCAGAAAGAGTCGCCAATCCACCACGTTTAGTGCCAAGATGCGAATTGTAGTCTGTTCCGTAGAACAGATCTTTCACGCAATTGTCTTTGCCGATAGTACCAAAAATGCCACCCATTTGTATTGTCTTGATGAAACTGACCGCAAATTTAGTGATAAAAATTAAAAAGATGCCGTCAAACATCGTTTTTTTGAAGAAGACGGTGCTTTTACGTTTCTAACTGGTTGAACGACAAAATATCAATCCTTTGTATAATCATTGTCTGTCGTTTATCATTTTAGAATAATTTAATAATTTTGTCCTCGTTAAAAATAACGAAACCTACGAGAAGAGATGAAAAAGAAAATCATAGCGATAATAGTGGCAATAGTTTTGATTATACCTGTAAGTCGTGGATGGTATGTATTTCTTCTCGATAATTTTTTTGATGCGGAATTAGCCTCATCCACACAATTAAAGTTTAGGAAAATATCAGATACGGAAGTGGAAGTGGTGGGATATGATTCTTATTTGCATGGAAGTATAACAATTCCAGAGAAAATACGGATAGGATTAGATTTATATAAAGTGACCAGCATCGGAAGTTATGCTTTTGATGGATGCAGCAGTTTGACCAGCATTAAGATTCCTGAGGGAGTGACCAGCATCGGACTTTCCGCTTTTAAGGGATGCAGCAGTTTGACCAGCATTAAGATTCCTGAGGGAGTGACCAGCATCGGATATTCCACTTTTTCGGGATGCAATAGTTTGGAGCCAAAGTTACTGGTCTATGATAAAGGCACAAAATGTTATGGCTGGATAGGAAATAAGGAAAAATGTACTGATGTTGTGATTCCTGAGGGAGTGACCAGTATCGGAGGATCTGCTTTTTACAGGTGCAGCAGTTTGACCAGCATAAACATTCCTGAGAGTGTGACAAGCCTCGGAGGAGGTGCTTTTTATTATTGTGAAAGTTTGACAAGCATAAACATTCCTGAGGGAGTGACCAGCATCGGAGGATCTGCTTTTTACAGGTGCAGCAGTTTGACCAGCATAAACATTCCTGAGGGTGTGACCAGCATAGGAGGAGGTGCTTTTTATTATTGTGAAAGTTTGACCAGCATAAACATTCCTGAGAGTTTGACCAGCATCGGAAAATGTGCTTTTGAGGGATGCAGCAGTTTGACCAGCATAAATATTCCTGAGGGTTTGACCAGCATCGGAAAAGAGGCTTTTTGGGGATGCTACAATCTTGAAATTGTAATTGATAATTCCGAGAAGAAAGTGAAAGTTGGATGGAATGCTTTCGAAAATTGCAAATCAGTGAAATGGTTGAAATAAAGTCTCAACCCCTGCTCCGAAGGATTCAATTCCGTCTACCGCTATAAGCCACCATCCATCATCCACCATCCATCATCCACCATCCATCATCCACCATCCACCATCCATCATCCACCATCCACCATTTTAAGGATTCCAACGTTGTACGTCGGTCTTTTCTGGCCTTGCTTTTTTGCCGTCGTCAATCTTTTCGTATGTGTTTGTGCTTGATTTCTTATTGTCTTTTGCTTTTCCTGATCTTGCCTTGCACTCGCTTTGTGTCTCGACTTTTGGCTTTGAGTGACGGACTCTGTAGCGGATCTTGTTTTTCTTTTCGAATCTGAATGGATAAGCGATAGTGAGTTGAGGGGAAACCCATGAAGAGATCTTTCTTTCTCTTGGTGCCTCATTTGTGACGTATTCTACTGTCATTCCATCTTCTGTGATTGTTTCCGTCTCGTCTTCTCCCACTTTCTGCATGTTATACTGAGGATAGATGGCATAGCCTAAAGCGCAAACAAGACATTTGCCTTCACGCAAAGGAATTCTGCCTCCGAAATAAAAGTCGACGTAGGGATAAAGTTCGTCTTCACAGTAAGCCACACCGCCAGACTGGGCTATGGTGAGAATGTTTTTTCTGCCGAATGTCCATCTTACGTTGACTGCGGCAGGAAACGCGAAGAAGTCGTTGAGCATATACATCGCTCCGACCTTTCCACCTACGAAGAAGTAGTTTGTGATCTGGGCTCCTGGAGTTGCGAAAAGTCCAAACGCAGGTTTCTTCTTACCTGTGGTGTCGGCGAGATCAGCGGTGAGCATAAAGTCACCGTAGAGTCTGAATCCGGTTTTTTCTTTTGGCAGAGCCGAATGTTTTGAATATGATGAACGTGGATCTTTAGCCATTGATGTGAACACACTGCACATCACGACCACCAACGTTAGAATTATTCTTTTTAGATTCTCCATGTTTACTTGCAAGTTTCAGTTTGCAAATATAGGACAATTTGTATTTTTTACCGTATTCTTTGTCTGTTTTTCTCTTTTTCCATCTTTATAAATGACTATCTTTTACATTCTTGCATTTAGGATGGACAGAGAGAATTTGTTCAGTATGATTCAAATTAAAATCCGGACTCAGTTTTGCATTCCGCATTTCTCATTTTTAATTTAATTCCGCATTCCGCATTTTTCATTTCGCATTTTTTCTTATTTTTGTTGGTTTTTATATTGCAACAGCAAAAACAAAGAAGAATTATGGGTTCATCCTTTTTCCAGTTTGTAGATTTTTTAGATATCTTGCTAGGAGGCATCATCTTATACAAATTATATAAGATGCTGAAAGACACGTCGGCATTCCGTCTTTTCATCGGTGTGTTGGTGGTGATCGTGACTTGGATGATTGTTACGTCTCTATTGCAGATGAAGCTGATAGGCGGTGTGCTCAACCAGATTGTCAACGTGGGAGCTATTGCTTTGATCGTGCTTTTCCAGGATGAGATCCGTAACTTCCTTACTGGTATTGGTTCGGGAAATAATTTCCTTTCCCGCCTGCTCAACACTCAGCGTGTGCAGACGATGGAAGAGAGTGATATCATGCAGATTGTGATTGCATGCAAGAATATGGCTCGCGAAAAGGTGGGAGCATTGATTGTGATTGAAAACGAGATGAGCCTGCAGAGCATCATCGTCACAGGTGATGAGATATCAGCCAAAATCAATTCACGTCTCATCGAGAATATATTTTTCAAAAACTCTCCTTTGCACGACGGTGCGATGATCATTGGAAACAAGGTGATAAAAGCGGCTGGATGTATTCTTCCTCTGTCGCACAACATGAACGTGCCGAAGTCGTTCGGTCTGCGTCACCGCGCGGCTCTTGGTGTGAGTGAAAGACTTGATGTCCAGGCTATTATAGTGTCGGAGGAGACGGGAAAAATCTCGTATGCGGAGAATGGTACTATCATCCATGATATCTCAACAAAGGAACTAGAATCCATATTGTCTAAATCGAAGGCGTAATGAGTGAAATGTCGAATATGAACCAGGAAATTGTACTTTCCGCTAAGGGTGTTTGCAAAAGTTTCAACAACCTTCGTGTGCTTACGGATGTCTCTTTTGATATCCGTCGTTACGAACTTGTCTCTATTGTGGGGCCAAGCGGTGCAGGAAAGACTACTCTTTTGCAGATCGTCAGCACTCTTGCATCTGCTGATTCAGGCGAGGTCACTATCCTTGGCAGAGAGACTTCACGTCTTTCTCATGAAGAGGTATGCAAACTTCGTAACAATGATCTTGGATTCGTGTTTCAGTTTCATCAGCTTCTTCCTGAATTCACAGCCCTTGAAAATGTGATGATTCCTGCACTCATCGCCGGACGTGATGAGGCTGAATGCAAGCAAGAGGCGACGGAATTGCTGACACGTCTTGGTCTTGCGGAGAGAGCTACTCACCATCCTAATGAACTTTCGGGAGGCGAGAAGCAGAGAGTGGCGGTGGCGAGAGCGTTGATCAACAAGCCGCAGATCTTGTTTGCCGATGAGCCAACGGGAAGTCTTGACAGCCAGAACAGGGATGAGTTGCAGAAATTATTCTTGGATCTCCGAAAAGAGTTTGGATTGACAGTGATCATCGTCACTCATGATATGACACTTGCCCAGCAGTCCGACAGAGTAATTGAGATGAAGGATGGAAAGATTATCTAAAATCTTCAAGAAGGTAAAATACTCAGTTGTAAGTTCCTTATATCCACACACATGTGGTGCTTGTGGAGCGGTTGTGGAGACAGAGGGGGAGACGTTGTGTGAAGAATGCAGATATAGTTTGGACTACATTCCTCTTGACGTTGATCTTACTCCTTTGGCACGTGAGATGACACATGTGCAGTTGGCATATTTCATGCCGTTGCTCTCATATAGGAAGTCGAATATTGAATCTCGTTTCGTGCTGAACATCAAGAATTCGGGAATACAGAGATATGGCATAGAGGCGGGAAGGATGATGGGCAGAATGATAAAGGCCCGTGTAGACGCAGGAGAATTTGACTGTGTTGTGCCTGTTCCCATCACATCCAAGCGTCAGGAGATGCGTGGATATAACCAGAGTGAGTTGCTTGCGACTGGTATCGAGATGGAGACGGGAATCCCTGTCCGCACGGATCTGCTGGTCAACGAAGGCAAGGTGGTGAGCAACAGTATCGAGGCGAAACGTCATAAGAGCTCCACTGCCAACAAATATCTGGCTACAGATAATGTGAAGGAGTTTTGTGGCAGACATATACTTGTTGTCGACGATGTGATCACCACGGGCAAAACCATACGAGAGTGTTCGGCGGCAATTATGGAGAAGTGTGACAACAATGTGAAGGTGAGT
Source organism: uncultured Bacteroidales bacterium (assembly GCA_902782665.1). GTDB lineage: Bacteria > Bacteroidota > Bacteroidia > Bacteroidales > Paludibacteraceae > UBA1723. The sequence goes on along the minus strand of CACZOA010000019.1, from coordinate 30,062 downwards.
ATAGCGGTGGTCGGAATGGTGTCGGATCTGCTCGGCATCTACAACGATCAGAACACAATATATACAAAGAATATTTTCGATGATTGACAATATCACGATTCAGAGAATCAAGGAGGCGGCAAACATTGTTGACGTAGTTGGAGACTATGTCACTCTTCGTCGTGCGGGCACCTCATATAAGGGCTTGTGTCCGTTCCACAATGAGAAGACGCCTTCGTTTATTGTCACTCCTTCTAAAAATATCTGCAAGTGTTTCGGCTGTGGTGGAGGCGGAGACAGCATATCCTTCATCATGAAGATGGAGAATCTTTCCTACCTCGACGCGCTACGTTTCCTGGCTAAAAAGTTTGGAATCACAGTCGTGGAGAAAGAGCTTACTCCAGAGGAGAAAGAGCAGCAGACACTTCGCGACAAAATGTTGGACGCCAACCAGTGGCTTCAGGATTATTTTGAGAAAACAATGCGTGAGACCCAGGAAGGACGTAGCGTCGGCTACCAATATTTTGTCCACAGAGGTCTACGCGAAGACATAATAAAGAAGTTCCATCTTGGCTATTCGCCAGCAGATTATCAGGCATACACGAATGCCGCTCTAAGCCAGGGAATCAAGTTGGAGCATCTTGTGGCGTTGGGCGCGACGGTGAACACAGGCACACGCACCTACGACAAGTATGCCGGCAGAGTGATGTTTCCGATCCACTCTATTTCCGGCAAGGTGGTGGGTTTTGGAGCTCGTACACTGAAAGCTGATAAAAATGTAGCGAAATATTTCAACCCGCCAGAGAGTGAGGTATACAATAAAAGTGAGAATCTATACGGTATTTTCTATGCTCGCCAGGCTATCATAAAGAAGCAGAAATGCTATGTGGTGGAGGGATATGCCGACGTCATCTCTATGCATCAGGCAGGAGTGGAGAACATAGTCGCTCCGTGTGGTACGGCTCTCACAAACGGACAGATCCGTCTGCTCAAACGAGTATTGCCATCTGTGGGCAACACGTTGGCCGACGAGAAGTATGTCACTATGCTTTATGATGGCGACTCCGCTGGTCAGCATGCCGCAATAAAGAACGGTAAACTGTTTCTGGCGGAAGGCTTGAATGTCCGCGTCGTCACACTTCCTCCAGAAGAAGACCCCGATTCATTCGCACAACACAACAATGCGGATGTGGTGCAGAAGTATTTGGAGGAGAATGAGCAGGATTATATTCTGTTCAAATCCAATGTGCTTCTTCGTGAGAGTGGCACCGACCCAGTGAAGAAGGCTGCGGCAATCAAGGATATGGCTGAGACCATCTCCGTGATTGAAGACCCTATCAAACGAGATGTCTACTCAAAGGAGATAGCTCCGCTTTTCCATACTGAGCAGAGCATCATCATGGAGTATGTGGGCAAAATACGTAAGGATGCGGCCGCACAGAAGGAGAAAGAACGTCTCAGAGGTCAGACATTCCGTGAGACACCTATAGGTCAACCGTCGGGAAAGGGGTATAATAATCAGCCATATAACAACCAGTCTCAGGGTCAACAACAAGGAAATCAGCAAGTTGGCGGACAGCAGAATAATCAGCCGCAAAACCAACAGCAATATCCTGATGAGCATTACATTCCAGATGATTTTTTCGTCAATCATCCGGATATAACGCCGTCGACACAACAGGGAGGACCGGCTCAGCCACAACAGAAACAGAATGATGTTTTTGATAAGTTCTCTGCAGAATACCTTGCCACACTCAACAAACAGTATGTCGTTGAGCGAGAGTTGATATCTCTAGTTGTCAATTATGGCAATGTGGAGGTCATTGAGCTTGTGGATAAAGACAAAAAGCCTATTAAGGCACTCAATGTGGTGGAGGCTATTGTATACGACTTCAACAAAGATGAGCTGGAACTGTCGAATCAGACATTCAAGCTGATGCTGGAGGAAGCTGATAAACTGTTGAAAGGAGACAAGAATGCTGATATTGTGAAGTATTTCCAGAATCATGCCGACAGGGCAGTGAATGAGGCGATAAACAGCATATTGTCTGACGATATTTCTATAGAGGAAAAACTGACAGATGCCGACAGACAGTTCTGCAAAGAGAAGCGAGACAGAGAGTTGTTCAGCAATCTTCGCAGTAGAATCACCTTGATGAAAATGGAGTGGTATAAAAACCAAAAGGAGTTTTTGCAGTCTGAAATAATAAGTGCATCTGCTGATGAAAAGAACAAAGATCGAGTGAAGGAGTTAGCGGAACAATTCAAGAAAGTGGGTACGAAAATCAGTGAGATATCAAGTGCTGAGGGAAGAGTCATCAACCAAAGTATCAAGATGGAGACTCCGTCGCTTTCAAGGTATGAACTTTCTACGAAAGCGGAATTGAGGAAGCAGACAAAGACTAGGGTGAAGAACATGACGGACGATGAGAAGAAGAAAGAGAGTGAGGATGTGATGATGAAACTTGAGAACACTCAGCAGTTTAAGAGTGCAAACACAGTTCTTCTTTTCCATTCGTTGCCGGATGAGGTTTGCACACATGGTTTGATTGAAAAATATGCGTCGACAAAGAGGATACTTCTTCCTGTGGTTGATGGGGAAAAGTGGTACATCCGAGAATATAAGGGAGATTTGAAGACGGGAGAGTATAATATTCAGGAGCCGACGGGAATGAATTTCCGCGACTACGGCAGCATAGATCTTATTGTGGTGCCAGGCGTTTGTTTTGATAATGATTTAGGACGTGTAGGCAGAGGCAAAGGATATTACGACAGAATTCTGAAGGAGATAAAAGCCTTTAAGATAGGCATTTGTTTTGATTGTCAGTTGCTCAGCAAAGTTCCGACAGACAAGTGGGATGTGAGGATGGATCAGGTGCTGACAGCGACGAGGGAAGTGTGATGTGGAGAACAGCAGTTGACATCGAATGATTAATTCATAATGTCAATCATAGTTGGAAGATGCAAATTTGTCGCATCGAACACAATAATTCCCGGAAAAAATCGTTGTTATAGATAAAAAAAGCAAAAAAATGTTATTAAAAGGAGAATAAGATGGAATTGTCGGTGGTTGCAATTTTATCTTTTCAACTATTATTACTACTTTTGCTTGCTAATTTAGTGTATTACATTCTGAGATCAGAAGATAAATATGTTAGGAAACAAAATAAAAGACATACTTGTTGGGTTAGTTCTGGCAATACTTCCGATAGTTGTTAGCGCACAGCCTCGCTATATTGGCGAGATAGGTTTGCGTGGAGGTGTTGCATTCTACAATGGAGATATCAATTCATCAAAAGTATTCCGTGACTTGTCACCGGCTGCTGGAGCGTTTTTGCGTTTCAAGGCGAATGACTTTTTGAATTTCAAGATAGACGGTGGTTTTGCCAATCTTAAGTGTGATGCGAGAGATTATACAGAAAATGCGATGCCAGATGTTCCGCAAGACGGCAGTGGCATCTATCCGTTTGAGTTTGATAAAAGAATCATGACATTTGATGCTCTTATAATCTGGAATTTCTTCAAGTATGGTTTTTCTAATTACGACAAGGATGTGAAACGTCATACACCTTATGCGATGCTCGGACCGACAATGTGCATGTCAAAAGAGTGGAGTGGAAATGAGTTCAGAGGAGGAATCGCATTTGGAGCAGGCTATAAGTTCAAGGTAGGAGAAAGAGTGAATATCGGTGTGGAATTCACAATGCACAAGCTCTTCTCTGACGGCTTGGATATTGACGAGTATGACTATTTGGACGACCCATATAAGATGGGAAAAGTTAAATATAAAAACAATGACTACTACTCTCTGTTGATGGGATTCGTCTCGTTTGATGTTTTCAGAAAGAGAGGTTCTTGCAGATATATAGGAAAATGAGCATAAGAGAAAAGATAGATATGAGCCGTCTGCCAAAGCATGTGGCATTGATCATGGATGGCAACGGACGTTGGGCGAAAGCACAAGGAAAAGAGAGAGTCTTCGGACATCAGGAAGGTGTGGATTCTGTCGACAAGGTGATGGAAGCTGCCGCTGAACTTGGCATTGACTATATCACTCTATACGCGTTCAGTACAGAAAATTGGAATCGTCCAAAGGCAGAGGTTGATGCACTTATGGAAATATTCGCGTCGGCTATCACCACTTATGCAGAAAAGGCAAAAGAGAATAACGTTAGAATCATCATTATTGGAGATAAGTCGCGTCTTAACGAGAAGACGATGGCAAAACTTAACGAGGGAATGGCAAAGACAGCAAACTGTACTGGTTTGACAATGGTGCTTTGCATCAGCTATTCATCCCGTTGGGAAATTATTGAGTGTGTTAAGAGTATCGCACGCAAGGCTAAAAATGGTGAGATTAATATTGATGATATAGATGAAGGTCTGATTTCGGACAATTTGGCGACAAAGGGTATGCCTGATCCAGATCTGCTTATCCGTACAAGTGGAGAGCAGAGAATCAGTAACTTCTTGATGTGGCAGTTGTCTTATTCTGAATTATATTTCACAGATATCCCTTGGCCTGAGTTTAAGAAGGAACAGTTCTATGAGGCTATCTACAAGTATCAGAACCGAGAAAGAAGATTCGGAAAGACAAGTGAACAGTTGTAATTAAGGAAAGGAGATGAAGATTTACAAAACAATAATCGGTATAATTGCTCTTGTTTGTTCGATGAATGTGTCTGCACAGACAGAGACGGCAGATACATTGAGGAGTGAGAAGGATACGATTGTCGCTACTGCAGATACAATTAAGAGTGTGGTAGATACAGTTGCTGCTACTGTTGATTCAAGTATTGCAGTAACCCCACAGCCTCAGACAAGTGAGACGCCGGTTATCACATATTCTACAACTGCAAAGACCTATACAGTTATGGAGTTAAAAGTAGTTGGTGCAGGCAACTATGATGAAAAGGTTGTGGCAAACTATTCCGGATTATATGTAGGTCAGAAAATCAAATTGCCTGGAAAGGATTTTTCCAATGCCATTAAACGCTTTTGGAAACAGGGGTTGTATTCAGATGTGAAAATCTACGCCACAAAGATGGAAGGGGACAAAGTATGGTTGGAAATCGCTGTAAAGCCTCGTCCAAGAATATCAAGCATCTCATATTCAGGCGTGAAGAAGAAGGATAAGGAGGAGTTTGACAAGTCGATTGGCTTGACTACAGGAAGTCAGGTTTCTCAGAATATGCTTGACAGAGCACAAGGAGTCATCAAAAGACATTATGATTCAAATGGATATCAAAGAGCTGATGTCAAGATCAGTTTGACCGATGATCCTGAAAAAGAGGGTTATGTGATTGTAAATGTTGATGTTGATAGAAAGGAGAAGGTCAAAATTTACAGAATCAATATTGAAGGTAATGATAGTGTGCCTGCGCGCAAACTAAAACATGCGATGAAGGATACAAAAGAGAAGCACATTATTCCAAACCTTTTCAAGTCTAAGAAATTTGTAGAGGCTAATTATAATGCCGACAAGATCAACTTGATCAATAAGTATAATGAGTATGGTTTCCGTGATGCGGAAATCGTATGTGATAGTGTCTACCAGTCGCCAAAGAAGCCTGAAAGAGTGGACATTTACATCAAAGTAAATGAGGGAAAACGCTACTATGTACGCAACATTGTTTGGGTAGGCAACACTGTTTATCCTGAGAACTTGTTGAATGCGACTCTTGGAATGAAGAAGGGAGACGTGTACAATAAGAAACTTTTGAATGAGCGTCTGCTTGAGGATGAGGATGCAGTCTCTAGTTTGTATCTCGACAATGGATATCTGTTCTTCAATGTTGAACCTGTTGAAGTGAATATTGACGGAGATTCGGTTGACGTGGAGATGCGAATCTACGAGGGAAGACAGGCTATGATCAACAATGTGGTCATCACAGGTAATGAGGCTATATATGAGCATGTCATCCGTCGTGAACTTGATACAAAGCCAGGACAGTTGTTCAGCAAGTCTAACTTGCAGCGTTCGGCTCGTGAGCTTGCGGCATCAGGACATTGGGATCCAGAGAAGATGGATATCCGTCCGGTTCCAGATCCAGAGAACGGAACAGTTGATATTGTTTATAATTTGGAGCAGAAGCGTAACGACCAGGTTGAAATGTCGTTTGGTTACGGACAGACAGGTTTCAACGGTACGTTAGGTCTTAAGTTCTCAAACTTCTCTCTTCGCAACATCGGCAATAAAAAGGCATATCGACCATTGCCTCAGGGAGACGGACAGCAGTTGTCATTGTCGTTTACTACAAGTGGACGTAGTTATCAGTCTGTAGGTTTGTCATTCATGGAGCCTTGGTTGGGAGGAAAACGTCCTATCAGTTTCAGCACATCAATATTCTTCTCTAATCAGACAAATATCAGCAGCAGATATGAGATGGATGATTATGCGGATTATTGGAATACTGGATATGGCTCGTATATGTCAAGTACAGGATATCGTTATGAGGCAGATCCTGATGAATATATCAGAACTCTCGGAGTTTCTGTAGGAATAGGAAAGAGATTGAAATGGCCAGACGACTATTTCTCACTTTACTATGAGTTTGCCTACCGTCATTACACATTGAAGGATTGGCAATACTTCACTATGCACAATGGAAAGGCAAATAATTTACGATTTGGTATAACTTGGGCAAGAAATTCTATTGACAACCCATACTACACACGTCGTGGTTCATCTGTGTCGTTGACATTGCAGGCTACACCTCCATACTCAAAATTTTTCAAGAACGAGACAGCCGACGAACTTCTGCTAAAGAAGGAGGCAGGAACGTTGGCAAACGACGAGGTTGATAAATTGAAGCAGGAGTTATTTAGGTGGGCGGAATACTATAAGACAGAGTTTAAAGCAAAATTGTTCACTCCACTTTCAAGCAACCAGAAACTAGTGTTGTTGACTCGTGCGGAATATGGATTCTTGGGTTATTATGATAAGAACCGTCGTTCTCCATTCGAAAGATATTACGTGGGTGGAGATGGAACGTCAGGAACAAGCGGCACTTATGCGATGACAACTGTGACGTTGCGAGGATATGATAATGGTAGGTTGACACCTCGTGAACAGTTCTATGCTGGAGACAATATACAATATGCAGGAAACATGTACTCAAAGTTATCGTTTGAGTTGAGATATCCATTGATGCTTGAGCAGGCAGCCACAATCTATGCATTGGCGTTTGCCGAGGCTGGTAATTCTTGGAAAAATTTCAAAGAATTCAATCCATTGAATTTGAAGCGTGCGGCTGGAGCTGGTGTGAGAATCTTCTTGCCTATGCTTGGATTGCTTGGAGTGGATTATGGATATGGATTTGATAAAGATGTCTATGGTGATAAAGGAGGACATAATTTTCATATCGTTATCGGACAGGAATTTTAATGTGTAACATCAATTGAAGAAAGAAATGAGCAGATTAGCGTCAAAAATATTTGTGGCAATTATAATGCTTGCTTATTCTGTAAGCAGTTTTGCCCAGTTCGGCAGTGGTAAGATAGCTGTTGTCGACGTTGAATATATTCTGAAGAATATGCCAATGTATGAGTCAGCCAATGAGCAGGTGAAGCAGATCACAAAGAAGTGGCAGACAGAGGTGGAGCAGAAGCATGAAGAGGCTCGTGTGCTTCAGAAAAATTATCAGACAGAGGTGGTTTTCTTGTCGGATGAGATGAAGAAAGCTAAGGAGAAAGATATTTTGGCAAAAGAAAAAGAGGCAAACGACCTTGCCAGAAAATACTTCGGTCCTGATGGTGAACTTTACAAGAAGAAGGAGAGCCTGATGAAACCAATTCAAGATGAGGTTTATGTCGCTGTGAAAGACGTCGCAGAGCAGAAGGGATATACTCTTGTGCTTGACAAGGCATCTACAGTCGGTATAATGTACTTCTCTGCAAAGATTGATATCAGTGATGAAGTTCTAAGTAAACTTGGATACACGAAATGATTATGTCTGGCTTGAAATATTTGTCGTTGACGTTCTTATTTGTGCTGACTTTCGGATTCGCGTCTGCACAGAATACCCACGTCAAACTTGCTCATTATGATGAATCTGAAGTCATCAAACTGATGAAGGAGACAGAGGCTGCCGAGCGAACATTGAAAAGTTTGTCGGACCAGTATGAGGCTGAGATGGTGAAGATGGAGGGCGAATATACTCGTAAGGCTGCGGAATATCAGAAAGAGCAATCTTCGTGGGATGAGACAATCAAGAGAGTGCGTATGGAGGAAATCCATACAATAAAACTCAAGATGCAGAACTACTATGACATGGCAAGCAAGACATTGTCGGATAAAAGAAACGAGCTTTATATCCCAGTACATAAAAAGATAGAACAGGCTGTGGCTGAAGTCGCTAAAGAGCAGGGGTTTCTTTATGTGTGGGATGTGAAAGATTTGAAGTATTGTTCACCACAGGCAGTGAATATTACTAGTATGATCAAAAGAAAATTAGGAATCAAATAAATAATTAAAACGAAATATGGTAAAAAGACTTTTAGCAGTTCTATTGTGCGTTATGCCACTATTTGCTAACGCGCAGGCAGTGAAACTTGGACACCTTGATGTAAATTCACTTTTCTTAAAATTGCCAGAACTAAAGGATGTTGAGACTAAGTTGAAGGAGGTTCAGGCATCTTATGAGACAGAGATGAAGCGTATGGAGGAGGAGTATACTCGTAAGGCTTCTGAGTATCAGCAGAATGTTGGTGCAATGGATGAGACAATCAAGAAGAATCGTGAGGAAGAGCTTCTATCTCTACAGGAGAAGATGAAGAACTATTTCCAGATCGCTCAGAATGCATTGCAGCAGAAGCAGGAGGAACTTCAGAATCCTATCCGTGAGAAGATTCTTGCAGCCATCAAGGCAGTTTCAGAGGAGAATGGATTCACATACATCTTCGACACAAACGCACTTCTATTTAAGTCAGCGACTGCAACAGATATCACTGACCTTGTGCTTAAGAAACTTGGTGTGACTAAGTAATTGGCAGGTGAATGAATAATAACCAGTTCTCTTGTTCCGGCAAGAGGACTGTATACGGAATTAGCTCAGTTGGTAGAGCACTGGTCTCCAAAACCAGGTGTCGGGAGTTCGAGCCTCTCATTCCGTGCTTATAAAACGAATTTGAAGAGACGGTGATCGCACCGTCTCTCATATTTTTGAAAGGAGACGCTTTTGTCTGTTTATAATTACAAGTTATGGATAAGAAGGGTTCGATTGGAGTTTTTGATTCCGGATTCGGAGGACTGACAATTCTGAAAGAGATAATAAAGGTGATGCCAGAATACGATTTTTTGTTTCTTGGCGACAACGCACGTGCACCATATGGCACACGTTCTTTTGACATTGTCTACGAGTATACTCGTCAGTGTTCCAAGTATCTGATGGACCACAACTGTCCGCTTGTGATTCTTGCCTGCAACACAGCTTCAGCCAAAGCATTACGTACGATCCAGCAGAAGGATCTACCGATGTGGGAGCCTCAGAACAGAGTGTTGGGAATCATTCGTCCTACAGTGGAGAATATTCTTCAGCGTACAAAGACTAAGCATATCGGATTGTTCGGAACTAGCGGAACAATCAACAGTAAGACTTATCCATTGGAGTTTGCCAAGACAGATCCTGATGTTGTTGTAAACGGATGTGCCTGCCCTATGTGGGTGCCATTGGTGGAGAACGGAGAATACGACTCTCCTGGAGCCGACTATTTCATTGAAAAGAAAGTAAACGAGTTGATGGAGACAGACTCGTTGATAGATACCATCATTTTAGGTTGTACTCACTATCCTTTGCTTCAGCATAAGATTGAGAAATATGTGCCATCCAATGTGGCTGTTGTGCCACAGGGAAAAATAGTTGCCGATAGTTTAAGAGATTATCTCAATCGTCATCCTGAAATGGACGAACGATTATCAAAGCATGGGGAGGGAAGATTTCTCACAACTGAATCAGTGGAGAAATTCCAAGCGTCTGCAAAAATTTTCTTGAACACAGACAAGACAATCGATGCCCATAGAATCATTTTTTGATTCTACAGTTAGTCTATAACGCAAAACCATCTTAGATTTTATATATCTCACCCGTATCATCCTCCGTAAGCTGGATGATACTCCATTAATGCCATCTTCTATTTACATTCTGTTAGTAATAGAGTATTTTGTTAAGGTTGGGAGACCCTAACCCACTTCTGCAGTTTGAGCTTAAAATTGTTTAGCTCACCCTATGAGGTTGCAGAGGAGGAAGAAGACAATGATCAAAATTTTAATTATTTTTTTGTGGAAGTTGTGCTTAAATATGGCATAATACATATCTAATTTTGCATTATAATAAAAAAAGAAGATGGGATCACGTATGATTTTGAGTTCAGTATATTGGGTCAAAACATTCAAAAAACATGCTGTTTTGGGGTAACTAACAGCCATTTTGTTGATAACCCGCTGACTTTATCAACAATGTTGATTTCTACGTCGTGATTGTTAATAAATGCGGATGAGATAATGCAAAAAGATCTGAAAATGGAGTTAAATTTGCATTGTATTTGAAACACAGAAGATACACAATATTACATATACAAACCAAATGTGATACACAAAATTGTTTTGTAAGTCATTGGAAAATAAGTTCTTTGTTTTGAAAAGAGTCACAAGTGATTGCGACTCTTTTTTATTTTTATACACGTACATAATTTTCAAATAATTACACGCTTATAATCATTATTTTCCATAAAAATCGTAATTTTGCAGAAAAGCATTAAAACGAAAGACCAATGTATAAACTATTAGTCCTCGATATAGACGGTACTCTAACAGACTCGGCCAAGAAAATTTCAAGAACCACTAAACGTGCGTTGAGACGTGCGCAAAATAAGGGTGTCAAGATTGTATTGGCGAGTGGACGACCTACGCCTGGTATCGTACCTGTGGCTGAAGAGTTGGGATTCGCGGAGCATGGTGGATACATTCTTTCTTTCAATGGTGGAAAAATCATCGATTACAAGACAGGCAAGACAATCTTTGAAAGTGTGTTGCCGGGAGAGATGATTCCTATGCTTTACGAAGATTCCCAAGCAAACAATGTTTCCATTATATCCTATGATGCGACGTCGGTGTTGACAGAGACTCCAGAAGATGTGTATATCATCAAGGAGGCTAAACTTAACAAGATGCCGATCACCAAGGTGGAGAGTTTTATTGAAGCGGTACAACATCCAGTCACAAAATGTCTGATGACAGGAGATGCGGAACATCTTGCGGAGGTGGAGCAACGTGAGAAAAGCAAGTATGGCGAGAAGTTGAGCATCTATCGTTCGGAACCATACTTTTTGGAGATAATGCCAAAAGGTATTGACAAAGCTCAGTCGTTGCAGCGTCTTCTTGATCATCTAGGGCTTACAAAGAATGAGATGATAGCTTGTGGTGATGGATTCAACGATTTGTCTATGATCAAGTTCGCAGGTCTTGGAGTGGCGATGAGTAATGCACAAAAGATTGTGAAGAGGAATGCGGACTATATCACATTCACAAACGATGAGAATGGTGTCGCTCATGTGGTAGACAAATATATTCTTGGAAAAAAGAAACAGAGACAGCTTGAGTGGAAAAAGAATTTGCGATTGTCTAACATAACAGCAAAATTGTATAAGTACACCCATCGTCTACAGCATAAATAAAGAACTGAACCCTTTAACTACTATTTTAGATATGAAGTTTTTTAGGAAATATGGCCTTTCATTGGTGGTGGCATTGATTATCATGAATATGTGTATGATGCCATCTACGAGTGTGCCGTCAATATCGTTAGGGGGCTGGATGCCTGACTTCTTGTGTCCTTTGGCTGATTTCATCAAAGCTAATATAGACAAGTTTGCACATTTCACATTCTTCTTTGTCCTTAGTTTTGCGCTATGTCATGATTTGTGGGTGCAACGCGTTGATTTTTCAACCAACAAAATGAAGTTGTGGGGTATTGTGATGTCGATGCTATATGGTGGTTTGATTGAGATTATGCAGGCGACGTTGACAACTACACGTTCGGGAGATATAGAGGACTTTTTCGCTGATACATTAGGAGCAGTTTGTGGATTTTTCTTTGCTAAGAAGTTTGTTCCGAAGTGGTTTGAAAGAGAGAATAATGGTGGTGCCAAGTGCAGTTAAATAAAGCTTCGTATCTATTTTTGTTTAAGAGATAAATTATATTCAGGCGATGATTATTGACAATCAACGCCTTTTTTGTTTTGTTGATTCAGAATTTCAAGGTGTTAGCGAAAAGAATTTAAAATAAAAAAGACGGAAATTATTCCGTCTTCTCTTAGTTGCGGAGGCCCGACTCGAACGAACGACCTTTGGGTTATGAGCCCAACGAGCTACCGACTGCTCCACTCCGCGATCCATTCAACTCATTTCTGAATTGCACTGCAAAGGTAGCGTTTTTCTGCTTTATAACAAACTTTTTGGGGTGTATTTTGCATCTGAAAATAAAAAAGTTTTGTAATGTATTAAAAATTAGATATTTAGTTATAGTGCCAATTTTTCAGTGTTTTTAAGAAAAAAATGAATATATTTGACGTGTTTAATTTAGGTATTAGAGATTTTTTGCAACGTTGGGGAGGACTAAATGATTTATAAGAAGATGTGTTTTATGAGAATAGACACATTGAAACAATACTCCATGTTTATGAAACGATTTTCCGTAGTTGTCTTTGTGTCATGACCTAACTTTGCATACACACTCGGGAAGATATTGTCCGTTTTGTTGAAGCGTAGGTTTTGACTGCATGGATATATTGAGTGAAAGAAATGAAATATTTGTAATGTTGATAGAATAAAAATAAAAGGATTATGGATAGAAAGTTACTTAATCTTTACGCAAGTTTGGCGTTGCTAGGCTTTGGAGGCACAGCTTCAGCGGCAATTAGTCAGACTCCTGTAACGGGAAGCACTGATGGAGCAAAGAACATTTATAAATTCTTGTACGATAATTATGGCAAGAATACAGTTTCCGGTGTACAGACAGGAGACATGGATGGTGCGTCTGCATTGAAGAATCAGAAGGATTTTGCTGCGGTAGTTGAGAAATCAGGAAAGCAGCCAGCACTTGTTGGCCTTGATCTTCTTATGCTCACAGGTGCTAAAGAATCTGAGGCTTGGTATCAAAGTTACACTGAGACTTGTATTTCTTTAGCGAAGGAGCTTTATCAGAAGGGTGGTATTCCAGCGTTTACATGGCATTGGAAAGATCCGAGCCGTGAGACTGAGGAGCATAGCACTAAGGCAAAGTTTGATTTCCGTACTGCATTCAAATCTGGCACGACGGAATGGGACAAGGAGAGTGACGCATACAAGACAATGATCAAGGATATTGATGCGGTTTCTAATGTTTTCCTAAGACTTCAGAAAGACGGTGTGGCTTGCATCTGGCGTCCGCTTCATGAGGCATCTGGAGCTTGGTTCTGGTGGGGTATAGGCACTGCCGAGGAATATAAAGCCCTCTACAAGTTGATGTACGACAGAATGGTGAAGGAGAACGGTGTCAACAATTGTCTTTGGGTTTGGAACATCGAGAGACTCAACAAATCTCCATACGATGAGTCTGTGCTTGAAGCTTCTTGGTATCCCGGTGATGAGTATTGCGATTTCATCTCTGTGGATGTCTATAAGAGTGCCGGTGAACATGGTTCATTGTCTGGCTATTACAATAAGATACAGGATCTGATGGGTTCAGACAAGATGATCGCACTTTCAGAGAATGGCCCAATTCCAGATGTTAAGAATATGCATGCCGACGGTGCTGTATGGAGCTGGTGGATGCCTTGGTACGACAGTTGGGGAGACGATAAGTTTATCAGCCAGACTTCAAACTCTGTATGGAAGAGCAATATGGAGGATGAGCGTATCATCACTCTTGAGGATATGAAAGACTGGGGCACATATAAGGGAACGATTATCGTTGACGATCCATGTTCATTGAACACGTCGACTCATATCGAGGCAGAGTGTGCCGATTACAAAGGAGTAGAAGTAGGTTCTGAGGTTTGCTCAGGAGGAAAGGCAGTGTCGGTTCAGGATGCTGACGGATATCTTAATTTCGAGTTTGATATTCCTGCCGACGGTAATTATGACATCATCATTGGTGGAGCTATCCCTTACGATGCTGGCAAGGTGTGTGTGGTAAAATTGGCAGACGGAACAAGTGTAGATGTCACTATCAATGAGAATGGACCACATACAGTGGGTACGTTCAAGCTAAAATCAGGAAAGCAGACAATCTCGGTTGTCCCTGGATGGACATGGTGGGTAGTCGACTATATGGAGGTGAATCCTGCTGTCGTACAGGAGGTAAAACCATCTGGAATCACAGATTCTAAGGCAACTGCGTCGGCTCAGGCTTTATACAGATTCTTGAATGAGAATTTTGGAAAGAACATCATTTCTGGATTCATGGCAGGAAGCATGGATGGTTCGGATGGAACATTTAAGAATCATGACGACTATAAGGTTGTTTACACAAAGAGTGGAAAATATCCGGCTCTTGGAGGTGTGGATTTCATGAATGCCACAGGACAGAGTGCGTATGGAGCGAATGCATCGTGGTATACCGACTATACACAAAAGTCAATATCTCTTATGGAGGATTTGTGGAGTCTTGGCGGTATCCCTGCCTTCACATGGCACTGGCGTGATCCTTCGTATGAGACAGATCAGTTCTATTCAAGACATGAGGGAGGTCAGCTAAAAGATGGAGATACAGATTTCGATTTCACTACAGCAATGAATGCTGATGGCACATGGAATGAAGAATCCACGATCTATAAGAATATGATTAAGGATATCGACGTGATTGCGGACTTTTTCCTTGATCTGCAGAAGAAGGGAATCGCAGGTATTTTCCGTCCATTGCACGAGGCTTCAGGCGGTTGGTTCTGGTGGGGACGCCAAGGAGGATCCAACTACGCAAAACTATACCAGCTAATCCGTCATGAGATGGTAGACGTGAAGGGAGTCCACAATTTGGTTTGGGTATGGAATCCGCAGAGTGTCGCAGACACAGACTGGAATCCAGGAGATGACATATATGATGTGATTTCAATTGATATCTACAATAATGCGTTTGACTACCAATCAAATTATGTGGTATTCAATAATTTGAAGAAGATGTCAGGTTATAAGAAACTTATTGCTTTGAGTGAGAACGGACCAGTAGTTGACGCAGACGCATGTATTGAGGATGAGGCTATGTGGAGTTGGATGATGCCATGGTATCAGAGTTGGGGAAGTAATTTCGCAGACCAGACATCAGAAGAAGAGTGGAAGAAAGTGATGAATCATGATAAGGTGATAACTCTTGACGAGATGCCAGGATGGGATAAGTATACATCTGTAGCACAGGTTCAGCCAAAGAGTAATGTTGTTTTCTATCCAAATCCAGTGAAGAATGATTTGACGGTGGTTGCAGAGAATGCAATGATAAAGATTGTTGACATTGCAGGAAGGACTATCGCTTCGACATTTGTAAATGGACAGACAACAATTTCTGCTCAAGCATGGGGAAAAGGTGTTTATACAGCAATTGTGTTGTCTGAACAGGGAGAAGAAGTTTTTAAGATAATAAAGTAAAATTTCTTGACATAAGGATAAAAGCAGGGTTAGAATGCAAATTCTATCCTTGCTTTTTTTATATTTGCAGTAAATTTCAATAAAAAGTAGACTCATGCGTAGATTCATTTATACAGTTATTGTATTATTTATTGCGACAATATCAGTTTTAGCAAAACGAAATATAGCTCCAGGAGAATGGCAGACGATACGTTCCTATAACGGAATAACAAGTATTATTCCATCAAAAGAGAAAGTATATGTTGTTGCTAATGGAGGCATGTACAGTTACGACAAGAAGACAAAGGAGGTCAAACCATTGTCCACACTAGACGGGCTGGCAGCAACTGAAATTAAGTTGGTGGAGTATGTAGAGTCTACGAAAACATTGTTCATTATCCATTCCGACATGACAATCGATTTGGTGGTGGATGGAAAAACATACAGTGATGAATCTATCAAAGATAGTGAGATAAGTGGAAAGAAAGTCAACCATTTGAAAGTAGACGGAGATAACGTATACATCTCTTTGGATGCGGGAATCGTAGTATACAACACAAGAAAGAGAGAGGTACTTGACACATATATCATAGGTTATGATGGCGAATATGAAGTTGTATACCAGACTGTTGTTTTTGAAGGTGACATTTATGCTTTGATGGAAGACAAAAGCAACTGTACGCATAGAAAGCTACGTATCTGTAAAGAGGGAAATAATGCGAATGATTTTGGGGCATGGCAGACAGTCCCATTGCCTGTGACATGTCCTGCGGATTCTGTTGTGGTCAAGCAGATGGATTGTTCATCTGGCCATGTACTTGTTTTGACAAATAAAGGCCTTTATGCACGTCTTGGAGATGGAACGTGGGTTGATGTAAGTCCAAAAGGAATTGTCCCTGATACAATACAGGTTTATAAAGACAGATTGACTGCCATTACAAATTGGCAGGTTATGGCTTTTCATAAGGATAACCTTGGTGACATGAAATACCGAGAGTGCTGGTCAAAATTAGCCGTTTATGATGTAGACGAAGATGTCGTTTGGCATGACAACGATGGTTTGAGAATGGCAGATTTGTCTAAAGATGAGTTGAAGGCAACAGTATCCGAACCAATTAAATTTGAAGGTCCAAGTCAGAATAATTATTATTCTTTGGAAGTTGCAGATGGGGAGATATATCTGACAGGAAATGATGGTTATAGTACACCTGTTGTGGTTGATTATTCAAAGGAAGGAAAGTGGTATAATCTGAGAGATCTTTTGGATGGAGATAATCTTGCATATTTCAAATCTGGTCATGTCATAGCTATCGATCCTAAAGACAAGGACCACGTTATGGTGCCAACATGGTGGGGTATCTATGAGTTTTATAAGGATAGTCTTATTCGTATACATGATAAAGAAAACGCTTCGTTCTTTGAGACATCCGGTACAAACTGTTCGTATGTGGAGTGTGTGTGGTTTGATGAAGATAACAACGTTATTGCGACGAATCCAAGTTCCACTGGTTACTTGCTTCATGCTATGAATAAGGATGGGGAGTGGACAGCGTTGAAGCATAATAATCTTCTAGGCCAGAGATATGCACGTCGTCATCTTAAGACAAAATCGGGTATCGATATTGTGGTGTTTGAATATAAGCCGATAGGTCTTGGTTTCGTAGATATGAATGGAACAACTTTTGATGCGAGTGATGATAAAACTAAATTGGTGAGCTCATTCAAATATGCGGAGGATGGAGTGATGGAAACTTTTCAGCCGTCATATGTTTTCAGCGTAGAGGAGGATCTTAAAGGGGATATCTGGATTGCTACAGATCAGGGTCCGCTTGTCATGAAGAATGCCAAGGGTGTGTTTGATGACAAGGAGACATACGTACGTCCGAAAATCACACGTGAGGATGATAGCAGATATGCAGATTATTTGTTAGCTTCCGACAAGGTAAGAAAGATCCAGGTGGATGGAAAGAACAGAAAATGGATTGCCACTGAAGGAAACGGAATCTTCTTGGTCTCTTCTAATGGTGATAAGATTTTAGAGAACTTCACAACCAAGAATTCACCTCTATCTTCTAATGCTGTGATGGATATTGTTTATGAGAAGGAGACAGGACATTTATATATATTGACAGATAGTGGTTTGTTGGTATATGCTACAGATTCTTCATTCCCAGAAGACAACTTCAATAATGTCACTATATATCCTAATCCAGTCCGTTCAGATTATGATGGAGATGTAGAGATAAAGGGTCTGATGGAAGAGAGTAATGTCAGAATCACTGACCAACGAGGAATGGTGATCGAGAACGGAGTCAGCAAGGGAGGAACATATCGATTCTCTGCTCGCAGAAGTGATGGCTCCCGTCTACCTACAGGCGTATATAATGTATTTATCACTACTGCTGCAGATGATGAAGGTTTGACTGAGACTAAAAATTTGAAATTCGCAATTATCAGATAAGATGGAAAAACTAACATTGATAAAGGTAGGTGGAAAGATCGTAGAGGAAGCGTCTACACTTAAAAGCCTATTGGAACAGTTCTCTAAAATTCCAGGAAACAAGGTATTGGTACATGGCGGTGGACGCAGCGCCACACAAGTGGCAGGTCAGCTTGGTATCGAGACAAAGATGGTCGAGGGCCGACGCATCACTGATGAGGCTATGCTTAAGGTGGTGACTATGGTATACGCTGGACTTGTAAACAAAAATATAGTGGCTCAGCTACAGGCTAATGGAATCAACTCCCTTGGATTGACAGGTGCTGATATCAATTACATGAGAAGCGACAAACGTAAGCCTAATCCAATTGATTATGGATTTGTGGGCGACGTGAAGGAGGTGAACACAGATATTCTTGCTGACCTTATCGCTCGTGGAATCGTTCCTGTGCTTTCTCCAATCACTCATGATGGCAAAGGCAATCTTTTGAATACTAATGCCGACACGATCGCTCAGGAGGCTGCCGTCGCTTTGGCAAAGAGATTTGATGTCTCTCTGATCTACTGCTTTGAAAAGGATGGCGTGTTGAAGGATGAAAATGATGATTCGTCGGTTATTCCGTTGATCACAAAGTCTGATTTTGAGGCATATAAGGCAGACGGTACTATCAGTGGAGGTATGATTCCTAAACTTGACAATGCGTTTACTGCTATAAGCAAGGGAGTGAAGGAAGTGGTGATCACTTCTGCTAATCATATTCTAAGTGGAGGCACAAAAATAAAATAATTCTTGTTGGCGATGAAGATAGTTTTGGCGACAAAGAACAAAGGCAAGGCGGCTGAGTTTGCTTCTATTTTGGGAAACAAGTTTGAACTGATCACTCAGGCAGAGGCTGGAATCACAGAGTCTGCGGAAGAAAACGGGACCACTTATGCTGAAAACTCACGTCTTAAGGCAAAATTCATCTTTGAGAAAACAGGGTTGCCTACAATGGCCGATGACAGTGGTCTTGAGTGTGATGCTCTCGACGGTGCTCCCGGCGTCTACACTGCTCGTTTTGCCGGCGAAGGAGCGACTGATAGCACAAACATCGATAAACTGCTTGCTGTGCTTGATGAGGAGGAAAACCGTAAGGCAAGGTTTGTTGCCCATATCACTTTAGTGATGGAGAACTATGAGATCCATTGTGAGGGCACTCTTGACGGTGAAATCACAAGAGGACGCAGAGGTACAAACGGATTCGGATATGACCCAGTGTTCATTCCTGAAGGCTACGACAAAACACTTGCGGAATTGGATGATGAGGTGAAAAACGGCATTTCTCACAGACGTAAGGCAATTGAAAAAATGCAGAAAGCCTTGAGTGATTTGAACCTCAACGTGTGAGTTATTAACAAATGCAGAAAAAAAGAGAGGAAATATTTGTTTTATCCTCTAAAAACTATAATTTTGCATTCCGATTTTCAAGGAATTTGAAAAGCAGATTTTAGAAAATAATTAAAAAAGTAAAATAAGATGAAAAGAACTTATCAACCTTCGAACACAAAGAGAAGAAATAAGCATGGTTTTCGTTCAAGAATGGAGACTCCAAATGGACGTCGTGTACTTGCAGCACGTAGAGCTCACGGAAGAAAGAAGCTTACAGTGTCTGACGAGCCAGCTTTGAAGAGATAATTTGAAGGAAAGGCAAAGGAATAGGCGTGGAATGAAAATTCCACGCTTTTTTCGTTTATGAAAAGAAATAAAATATACCTTTGCAAAAACGTGTAGACTATGACAACAATACAAATATCATACAATGAGAAGAACGCAATGGCAAAGAAAACTATTGATTTTCTTTTGTCCTTAGGCATATTTAAAGTGCATGAGGTGGTGGAAACTTCTGCAAAAAAGAAAACATTAAAAGCCATTGAATCTGTAAAAAAAGGGGAAGACATAACTCATTGTAATTCATTTGAGGAATATTTAAAAGCAGTAGAGGATTAATGAGACGTATTGATATTACTGGACAGTACAAAAAAGATTTAAGATTAGCACGTAAACGTAATCTGCCCGAAGAAAAATTAAATCAAATAATTATCAAACTTGCTAACGATGAAACATTGCCTGAAGCCAATAAAGACCATGCATTACATGGGGATTATGAAGGGACAAGGGAGTGTCATATTTCACCAGATTGGCTTTTGATATACAGCAAGAGTGATGATGAATCAGTACAGATTATAACTCTAATTAGAACAGGTAGTCATTCTGATCTTTTTTAGGTAGGAGAGAGAAAATGTATTTTTGCCTTTTTCATAAATTCGGAATATGCATTAAGGTATTTTCAATAGGAATTTTGATTAATCCAAGTATAAACTGATAGAAAAAAATAGACGCAAGTTTCACTGCGTCTATTTTTATGTTGAATCGTATAGAGATGGATTTTGTCGCGTCTCTGTAGTATCAGATTATTTCATACATTTTACAACCGACTGCTTGCCGTTTGCTGTAACCTTGACGAAGTAAACTCCAGAAGGAATGTTTGTCTCAACTGTGTTTACTCCAGCATTCAAAGAGACAGAGTCTTTCATCCAAACCTTACCTGTGACATCCCAAACCTCAACATTGGCATTTGCAGCCTCTGATGTGATAATCTGCAAATTGTCGTTAGCAAATGTGGCTATGAATGTTTCGTCTGCAGTATACTGCTTTACATCATCAAGTGAACCATTATTCTCAAATGTGATTGTGGCGATACTCATCTTTGGCATTTCTATTTCGTTTGCCAAATCGATCACACCGTAATCCTTGCTTCTCTCATCTTTTGAAGTGGCGGTCATTGTAAGACGTGCAGTGCAGTTAGTGAATGGGGCGTTCACCTTTACTGCATGGTTGCCTCCTTTGTTGATCACAACGATTGTCGCTTTGTTTCCGTCTGGACTTACGAATGATGTGCAGACCAAGTCAGAATTATCAGTTGTGCTGCCTACGCAGAAATATCCTTTTGGCGCAAACTTAGAGAAGTGGCGTAGACCGTGATAGTCAAGGCATACCTGGTATCCCTCGTCTGATTTCCATTGTCCTTTTTCCCATGGGTTGTTGACTGCGACACATCCGTCTTTGTCACTTGTTCCCCATAATAGGTTCCAATACATATATGAGCCGACGTGATTGTAGTTGAAACTGTTTGCAATGATCCATGCTGTGTGAACATCGTTGCCACTCTTCTCCGCACGCATCGCACAGTTCTCTGTCATAAACTGTGGCATGTTGCCATATTTAGTTGCCAACTCTTTCATGGCATTTATATATGCGTTTGGTTTGGAATATCTGTCGTCGGCATTCTCGCCACTGTGATAATAGTGGAAGGCCAAACCGTCTAGCAAGGAAGCGTCGAGAGCATCCATATATTTCTGTGTGTTGCCATATCCGATACCAAGCACTTCTGGACCAAGGATTTTTGGCACTTCGTTCAATTCCTTGATTTTAGAGACGAAGATAGGAAGTGCTTTGTCGTATCCTGCGCGGTCGAACTGTTTGCCTGTGTAGTCGACGTAATGTTCTGTCGCATCGAATAGAGTGGCTGCGTAAGTCGCTTCCATGTCGGGTTCGTTCTGCATTGAGATGTAGTCTGGGTGGATTCCTTCCTCTTGATATTTAGCCAATGATTTCTTCCACCACTCTGCATATTCATTGTAGACGAAATTGCCATCAGAACCTTTTTTCAAAGAGTAAGGGCCATCCGTTTGGCCATTCTCCTTCAATGATCCTGGAGCAGCCCATGAAGACATTTCCACGATGAAGTTTTCTCTTCCAAGACGTTTCACAGCTTCGTTATAGATCGTCAATTCGTCTTTGACGTCGTGGTTGTCGATGTCCTGTTTCCAGTTTCCTATACGAAGAGCGGATAATCCCAGACCTGTGTAGATAGTGTCGAAGATAGCTTCTTTGTTTGGATGGTCAGTAAACCAGCTTTGGTAGTATACAATACCACCACCTATACCAAGCACTTCCTGCTGTTTGTCGTTGATGTCCATGCCAACAGATGCTTTTGTGTATTCACCATTGTCTGGATCCTGTTGCTCGACAGACAAAGCTTTCAGTGTCACATTGTCTATAAAATAGGTGTTAGCAGTGTGGGCGATATCGAAATTGAAACCATCCACTTCTCCTTTAGAAGTGAAAGTGTGTGTCTTCTGGGAGTATGAAGCGGTCACTTCCTGGTCGGCTTGGTAAGTCTCCTCTCCAGAAGTTGAGACGCGTACAGAACCTGTGCCGCTTTGAGTGCGGATGTAGTAGGACAGTTCATATTCGCCAGCTGGAAGACCATCACCGTCTACTTCAAAACTAGTATGGATTTGCACTTTCCATTGGTTTTCAGGGTCGCTTATAGGGTTGACAACCTTCATGCAGCCGACACCGTCAAACTGTGTTCCGCTTTCACGTTCGAAAGATGCACCGTCGTCGCCACCATTCCACATGGCCCATCCGTCGACATTCTGCTCGAAAAATCCGTTCGAGATATAAGAGGCCGCGTTCGCCATCGAAATGGAGAACAGCGTAATAGCCGAAAGAGTAAAAAGTTTATTCATGTGTTTTATTTTAAATATGTATATAGCAAAAATAGAATTTTATAATAGAAAATGCAAATGATATACAAATATGATAGGTTTTATGATGAACATCCCTTTGCAAAATGTCATAACGGTTTTTTCTTCAAATTGAAGCAAAAAGTATTACAATTCCATTAAAAAGTGACAGTATGGAAATTAATTCCGTCAAAAAATAACATTGTGAAAAGACGTGAGGTAAAAGACGAAAATTAGTATTACAAATTGTAAGCGGTGGAGTTTTTGAACCTTACAATTTGAAGATATTTTGTTAGTTTTTATGACAAATTGAATTTTGACTAAAAAAAGTGTCGATTTTAACAAAAAATAGTAAGTGTGGAGCAAATTCTTGCTTAAATTTGCAATGTCGGAAGGAAAAAGAGGTATTTCTGCTTCCAATGGAAGTAAAAAATGACCTTTGTGGCCGATAAACGCCAATTTTTGCTTCCAATGGAAATTTGAAAAATAGTAATAACATTATAAAACGAGAATCATTATGTCAAACTTAAGATTCAAAGTTGTTAGCGAGGCTTTCAAGAAGAAAGCACTTGCAGTTACATCTCCAGGTGGGATGACATCAGAATACTACGGTAAGTATGTATTCAACCGTGAGAAGATGATTAAGTATCTTTCAAAGGAGACTTACAAAACTCTTACAAAGGCAATCGACAATGGCGAAACTCTAGACCGTACAATCGCGAATGGTGTTGCAGCAGGTATGAAGAGCTGGGCAATGGAAATGGGTGCAACTCACTATACACACTGGTTCCAGCCTCTAACAGAGGGTACAGCTGAAAAGCATGATTCATTTATTGAATACGCTGGTATGCCTGGTGGTCCAGTTATTGAGGAGTTCTCAGGAAAACTTCTTGCACAGGCTGAGCCAGACGCATCGTCTTTCCCATCAGGAGGTATCCGTTCAACATTTGAGGCTCGTGGATATACAGCTTGGGATCCATCGTCACCTGCATTCATCGTAGACGATACTCTTTGTATCCCTACTGTGTTCATCTCATACACAGGTGAGCAGCTTGACTATAAGACTCCTCTTTTGAAGGCTCTTGGAGCAGTAGACAAGGCAGCTGTTGATGTTTGCCACTACTTCGACGCTTCAGTAAAGAAAGTGTTCTCTTACCTAGGTTGGGAGCAGGAGTATTTCTTGGTTGACGAGGGTCTTTACGCAGCACGTCCAGACTTGCTACTTACAGGCCGTACATTGATCGGACATGAGTCTGCTAAGAACCAGCAGCTTGATGACCACTACTTCGGTGCTATTCCTCAGAGAGTTCAGGCTTTCATGCGTGATCTTGAGTTTGAGGGTTACAAATATAATATTCCTTTGAAGACTCGTCACAACGAGGTTGCTCCAAACCAGTTTGAGTTGGCTCCAATCTTCAATGAGACTAACTTCGCTAACGACCAGAACCTTCTTATCATGACAATCATGGAGAAGATTGCCCGCAAGCACGGTTTCCGCGTTCTTCTTCACGAGAAGCCATTCGCAGGAATCAACGGTTCTGGTAAGCACAACAACTGGTCACTTGGAACAAACACAGGTGTTGGTTTGTTCACTCCAGGTAAGACTCCAGAGGAGAACCTACAGTTCGTGACATTCGTAGTCAACGCTTTGATGGCTGTATACAAGAACAATGCTCTTCTAAAGGCATCTGTAATGACAGCTCAGAATGCTCACCGTCTTGGAGCAAATGAGGCACCTCCTGCAATCATCTCTGTATTCCTAGGAAGCCAGATCTCTGCAGTGCTTGACAAACTAGAGAATGCTACTTCAGAAGAGGCTATCATCATGGACTCTAAGAAGAAGATGAAGCTTGCAGTAGCTACAATCCCAGAGTTGCTTATCGATAACACTGACCGTAACCGTACTTCACCATTCGCATTCACAGGAAACAGATTTGAGTTCCGTGCTGTAGGTTCATCAGCAAACTGTGCTTGCGCAATGATCGCTTTGAACTCAGCTATGGCTGCTCAGTTGAAGGATTTCAAGGCTGCTGTCGACGCTAAGATCGCTGCTGGAGAGAGCAAGAGCAAGGCATTGTTCGAGGTTATCAAGCAGTATATCAAGGAGAGTAAGGCTATCCGTTTCGACGGTAATGGTTACTCTGATGAGTGGAAGGCTGAGGCTGCTAAGCGTGGTTTGAACTGCGAGACTTCTGTTCCAGTAATCTACGATGCTTACACAACTCCAGAGTCTGTCAAGATGTTCGAGAGCCTAGGTGTATTCAGCAAGAGAGAGCTTGAGGCAAGAAACGAGATCAAGTGGGAGACATATACAAAGAAGATCCAGATCGAGGCACGTGTGCTTGGCGATATGGCAATCAACAATATCATCCCAGTAGCAACACGCTACCAGTCGCTTCTTCTTGACAACGTCTACAAGATGACTCAGGTTTACGGTAAGGACGAGGCATTGAAGCTTGCAGGTACAGATTCTGATCTTATCCGTGAGATTTCAGAGCGTATCGCTAAGATCAAGAGTTTGACAGCTGAACTAGTGGAGGCAAGAAAGGTTGCTAACAAGATCGAGGCAGAGCGTGAGAAGGCAGTCGCATACCACGACACTGTTGTTCCATTCTTCGATAAGATCCGTTACGAGATCGATAAGCTAGAGATGATTGTTGACGATGAGATGTGGACATTGCCTAAGTATCGTGAACTATTGTTCATCAGATAAGTTATACTAACTGATTTATATTAAAATCCGTCGGACGAAAGTTCGACGGATTTTTTATTTTATGGTTGTCTGCTTAATTTTATTTTGCATGGATTTAAGAATGGATTGAAAATGATGGATTATAATAAGCCAATATATTATGGAAAAAATTACGGCATGAATCTGTCATCAGACAAATCCATGCCGTATATTTTAAAGACGGAGGTGTATCACCTTTTATAGACGTCGTATTACGGCGTCTTCACAAGCGTATCACTGTGTCTTTACTTAAGCTCCTTAGTAAGTTTAAGTTTCAAGATTCCATCTTCTACAACAACGTTGTTTTGACGCTCTCGCACGATTCCCATATTCCAGTTACCTTTGCTCCAACGTTTGCTGTCGAAAGAATCGAAATCGTCGGTCCACTTTTCTGTGAAGGTTCCATCCTCGTTATAGTCGTAAACCTTGATATAGTCAATCTCCTGTGTGATAGGGATGTATTTCTGGTAGAGTGTGCCTACCCACGCTGTGTTTTCGCTTGACCAGATATTGAAGCGTAGACTCTGTGGCTTAACCAATGCAGAGACCTGTTTCTTTGTGTCGCTTGACGCATCACTTCTTCTAATCTCTTTGCCGTCTAAGTACCAAGCCACATAATCTGGAGTCCACTCTATAGTGTAGATGTGGAAGTTGTCTGCGACTGGAGAATCAATCTTGTGAACCTTTTCTGATGTGACCTTGTTCTCCAATTTGCCGGTGATAAGGTTCGACTGGAATCCGTTTGGCTCTTTACCAATGACCTCAATGTCAATTTCGTTCCAAACTTCACCATTACCTTTGTAGGAATCATTGTAGTATAGGAACATAGAGCTGATACAGCCAGGTGCGTAAGCCATCTTCATTTTGACTTCAAACTTACCATAAGTGAAAGTTTCTGTTGAGTATAACTCTGCACCAAAGAAATTGTATTTGGCAGTCTCTTCCTTATCCTCTTCGTCTGAAGGAGTCACCACCTCATTATTATTGTTGTTTTGGTTGTTGTTTTCATCATCGTCGTCTTTAGAACATGATGTGCTTCCTAGCATAAGACCTAGGCAAAGCAAACTGAATAATTTGATTCTTTTCATTTTGTAGTCTTTAATTTTGGTTTTCCAATGTCCAAAAATAGGATATATTTATGGATATTTCTATTTTTCCCCTTCAAAATTTAGAAAGTGCTATGTTTAATCAAAAACACTTTTGTACAACATGTTTTTGCAATAGATGATAAAACGCTGATTATCAATTATATATAAACACATCCAAAATTAGATGTTAAAGGACATACGTTTTTATAAACAATTATTTAGTTTTTGATTTAATTTTGTTAAAAACGTTAAAAAGACAGCGTTGCATTTAGGCGCAATTCCCACGCTGACGTTTTTATTTTAATCTCTTTAGGGAATTGGAGGGACGTAAAAGGATTTGGAAAAGGGCACATTATTTGGACTGATTAGGATTTGAATGTAGAAAATTGAGAAAAGAGTAGAATTTGAGTATGAAATGACTAAACCTTTGATTAATGAGAAAATATTATGGATTTATAAACTACTACTTAAAAACGCCAGGCAAAGGTCTGGCGGTTTTAGTTTTAAAACGAAGGGGAAATTGATATGGCGGTTTGCAATATTGTCAAAAAAAATATTTTTATGCCTATAAATAAAAGCCGAAAAAATGTTTAATTTTGCAGAGCGAAATAAAAAGAGATCAATATTAACTTAAAAAATGCGAAAGAAAGTGTTATACTTTAGTCTTCAGATTATGGACGTAAGTATTGGCGACCCACACTTTCAATTTTTAATGTTTTTTGCCTACCTGCGTCGCCAATGGCAAAATAAGTTTTAATTAAATGAAGAAATTTCTTTGTTTTTTTGGAATCTTTGCGTTGATCGCAGGATTCGTGACATCATGTGGAGATGACGACGATGATGATGATGGAAATGGAACTCCAGGTGGCAAAACTGTTTCTCAGAAAAAGTTGAAAAAGCTTGTTGATGGAAATGAATCCTGGGAGTATGTTTATGACAAGGATGGAAGATGCACGTCTTACACAGAGTTTGATCATAATCAACCTGTTGAAAAAATCAATTACAAGTATGAGAGCAATAAGATTATAGAGGAGAGTTGCCTTCTTGACGGAACTGTAAGATCAACCATAACAATCATTCTTGATTCTAATGGAAAAATCGAGTCGGAAACTTGTGAAAACGGTGGATCTTTTGACAAAACTGTATATGCTTATGACAATCAAGGACAGTTGATTTCTGAAAGCTATTCAGATGAAGAATCTGGTGAGACTAGCGTTACAACATATACATGGGAGAATGGAAATGTCTCGAAAATCGAAGTTCGTGCAAACTATAATGGCGATGAGTATAACGAATCAATGTCTTTGGAATATACTAATAGTACTTATGCCACAGCTTTGGAGAATAAAGTAGGTTTTAATTGGTCGCAGATGGAAGATGGTTTCATTTCTCAATATTTGAACGCTACAGGAAAAACTTTGAAAAACTTGCCTGTCGCAATAAAATATGAAGGAGAGGAACGAAATGACGTACAGACATTGACGTGGACATTTGATGGAGATGGCTATCCTGTAAAAGTCGTATCAAAGAATGTTTTTGATGTAGACACTCTTGAGTTCGTCTGGGAATAATCAGTGGCGACGTGAATGTTCGCTTCTATAATTATAAGAACGGTTTGGATGAAAATTCAAACCGTTTCTTTTATTTTTCTCCATCATCATCAGTCCCAACATTCCTCAAATATGCTGTTTTTTTTCATATCTTATTCCTACATTTGTAAAATAAAAAGTGTTAGTTATGGCAGGCAATCAGTTGGCAAAATACGTATGGCTTGTAGATATCCTACGTCAATACAAACATCTTACTTTTAAGCAGATAAGTGAGAAATGGAGGTATTCGGGATTCGGCGACGGGGAGCTGTTGTCTCTTCGCACGTTCCATAATTTCAGAGCTGGTATCGCTGATTCGTTGGGTATAGATATAGAGATTGACAAAAGCAAAACGGGTTATTACTATCATGTTGTCGACTCATCTTTGGATGGAAACAAATCTGTAAGGTCATGGGTGATGGATTCATATTCCGTGTTGAATCAGGTGCTTGCCGACAAAAAGTTGGAAAATAGAGTACAGTTTGAAAAAATCCCGTCGGGAAATACCTGGTTGTCAACCTTTATGCAGGCTATGCGCGAAAACAAGGTGGTGAAGATCACGTATAAAAAGTTTAGCGACGAAGAAGGAAAGACGTTTGATGCTGAGCCTTACTTTATGAAAGTGGCAAACAGACGTTGGTATGTGATTGTGCGTGCTTTGCATTATGTGGAGAAAAACAGAGAGAACAATACGCATGAGGATGAGATTCGTGTATACGCTCTCGATAGAATCGTAAATGTCGAGATAACGGACAAGACATTCAAAATCGACAAAAATTTCAATGCGGAAGAGTTTTATGACGGTTGTGTTGGAGTGATGCACAGTGAAGAGGAGAAACAGCGCGTCGTAATACGTGCATATGGAGAAGCAAGAAATTATATGGAGACGCTGCCATTTCATGATTCACAACGTTTGATTTCAAGCGATAATAAGTCGTCGGTGTTTGAGATGTATGTGAAGACAACGTATGATTTCATGCAGCATGTAATGGAGCAGGGCGATAAAATTGAGGTGCTTGAACCAGAGTCTGTGAGAGAGACAATGAGGGAATTGGCGAAGACGCTGACGAGATATTATGAAAAGTGATGAAGGCTGGCAACAGTTATAATCTTCTGTATGTTTTTGAAAAATACAATTGAAATTATATATCCAAAAGATATTGTGTAATTTTGCAATGTAAAAAAACAATAAAAGAAAATTATGAAGAAATTGCTTAATTTTTTTGGTGTCATCGCGTTGGTTGCGGGATTTGCAACGTCGTGCAAAGAGGAAGAAAATAAAGATGACGAGAATGACCATCAGAAGAAATTGGTAAAGGTTGTTGATAATATTTTTACTTATGAGTTTAATTATGACAATGACGGAAGGTGTGTCTCTCTTTATTCATATATAAATGAAAAAGAAGAGTTATATTACAAGGGTATACACAAGTATGATGGAAATACGATAAGGATAGAATCATATTATACTAAAAATGCTAAAGATCCTAACATAACAACAGTGACTCTTAACTCAAAAGGATATCTGGAATCAAGAGAATTTTTGAGTGGTAAGTTCAAATATGAATATGATGATCAGGGTCATTTAATTGCAGAATATCATCATAATACAGATGGTAGTGTCGATACAATAAAGTATGAGTGGGAGAATGGAAATCTTGTAAAAAAGTATGATGACATGTATGTGTTTTTTTATAAATACACCAATAGCAATTACTCTTCGCCTATTGAGAATAAATCAAGATTCCATTTTTTTGATCCATACAGTAGTTTTGATGGTTTTTATGATTTTCTGTTAGGAGAACCAAGCAAAAACATTCTGGTCTCTTTGTATGAAACTGTAGTATCAAATGGAAGTGGCGGCAGTGTTGAATGGGATGATTTAGATGCTGAGGAAGAGCTTCAATATCAGTGGGTGCTTGATAAAGATGGTTATCCTGTAAAAATGCAATATGAAGATGGAAGTGTGCAAAGAAGGGAATTGTATTGGGAATAATTAGTGGCGACGTGAATGTTCGCTTCTAAAATAATAAGAACGGTTTGGATGGAAATTCAAACCGTTTTTTTT